>NZ_JBICLV010000009.1:0-128379 GCF_043105735.1 Leclercia sp. GLN_9 | reverse complement strand
CCGCAGGGGACAGTTCCCTCTCCCCTATGGGGAGAGGGTTAGGGTGAGGGGGAAAGACCGCCCCAGGCAGCTCCCTCTCCCTAATGAGGCGAGTGGGAAAAACCGCAGGGGACAGTTCCCTCTCCCCTATGGGGAGAGGGTTAGGGTGAGGGGGATGCCCGCACCAGCCCCGGTGCCTGCCACATCGATGTCGTCAGCCCGCTGTCCACCAGCCCGAGCTGGTCGGCATACACCGCCTGCCATTTCTGCATCATGCCGTCGTACAGCTCCCGGTGCGCCGGATTCGGGGTGAACTCCCGGCTCCACTTCACCAGCTTCTCGCCCGTCGCGGCCATGTCGGCATACAGCCCGGCACCGGTTCCGGCGGCAATGGCGCATCCCAGCGCGGTGGCTTCTTTCACCTCCGGCACCCGCACCGGCAGGCCGGTGACGTCGCTTAAAATCTGGCTCCACAGCGCCCCTTTCGCACCGCCGCCAGCAAACACCAGGCTGTCAAAATTGACGCCGGAAAACTGCGAGATCTGCGCCAGATTGCACGCCGAGACGATGGCCGCATTCTCTTCCAGGGCGCGGAACAGGGTGGCTTTATTGCACTTTTCCGGGTCGATGGAGAGGTTAATAAACGACGGCGCGGCGTGATACCACTGCTTAAAGTGCATCGCGTCAGAGAAGATCGGCATAACGCCGTGGGAGCCTGCCGGAACGCGGCTGGCCATCTCTTCCATCAGCGCATAAGTGTCCATCCCCATCCGCTCGGCGATCAGTTTCTCTTCGGCGCAAAAGGCGTCGCGGAACCAGCGCATCGTTAATCCCGTGAAGAAGCTGATCGACTCCGCCTGAGCCATGCCAGGGATAACGTGCGGGTTCACGCGGATGTTCATCTGCGGATCGGTACGCACCCGCGGCAGGTTGACGACCTGCTGCCAGAAGGTCCCGCCCAGCACCGCGGTTTGTCCGGCGCGGACCACCCCCAGTCCGAGGCAACCGAGTTGCACATCGCCGCCACCCATCACGACGGGCGTGCCTTCGCGCAGGCCGCTCTGCTGGGCGGCCGCTTTGGTGATGGCCCCCAGCACAGTACCGGTCTCTTTAACAGGGGAGAGGATGTCAGCCCGCAACCCGGCCATATCCAGCAGCGCCGGACGCCAGTCGCGGGAAAACAGATCTAACATGCCGGTGGTGCCAGCATTAGAAGGATCGACGGCCAGCTCGCCCGACAGTTTCGCCGCCAGCCAGTCGCTGATCATGGTGATGGTTGCCGCTTTGCGGTAGATATCCGGGCGATGGTGCGCCAGCCACAGCAGGCGCGGCATGGCGCTCAGGGCCAGGGTCTGGCCGGACACGTCATACACTTCGGACTCAAAACGGAAGTCGTGGATCTCTTTCAGCTCGGCCACTTCACGGCTGGCGCGGGCATCAACGTTGGCGCAGGCCCAGATCGCCTCGCCGTTGCGGTCATACAGGACGATGCCTTCGCGCATTGAGCAGCAGGCGACAGACTGGATATCCGCCGCGCTCAGCTGCGCCCGATCGAGCGCCTGGTGAATGCACTGGCAGGCCAGCCGCCAGTTGGTGTCGAGGTCAAACTCCATCGAGCCGGGGACGTTCTCCACGCTCAGGTGTTTCCACTCCGCCTGGCCAACGGCAATCTGGTTGCCGGATAAGTCGAAAATCACGGCGCGAACGCTGCCTGTCCCTGCATCTAACGCTAAAAGGTAACTCATGAGCTTGCCTCGTGTCAGGCGCAGGGCGGCTCTTATTTCGCCAGAGCCAGCACCGCGCGGGCTGTCGTCTCTTCCGTCACCAGGCCATTGATACGGCGACCGTTCAGTGCGGCATAAATCGCATCGGCTTTCTCTTCTCCTCCGGCGACGCCGACAATGACGGGCAGTTGTGCCAGTTCATCGAGGGTGACGCCCAGTAATTCCCGGTGGATCTCCAGCTCATCAATCCGCTCGCCGTCGGCATTGAGGAAATAACCCAGGATGTCGCCCACCGCCCCTTTACGGGCAAACATCAGCTGTTCGCCTTCGCTGATATAGCCGGATCGCAGTATGGTGGCGTCCCGGCGCTGGTTCACCGCGCCAATCCCGACCACGGCCACGTCGGCGGCGGTGGCAGCGAGGATCACATCCCGCACGCTGGTTTCCCGCTTTAAAATGCCAGCCACTTCCGGCGATGACACCCGCAGCGGGGCGGGGATCATGCTGATACTGCAGGCGGCATCCAGCTGGCCAATACCGGTCATGTAAGGCCCGACGCCGCCGGAAAGCGTTACCAGCCGCACCTGCTGAGAGCTGATAAAACCGCTTAAGTGCTGAATGCAGCTCATGGTGGTTTCACCAAATCCCACCGCCAGCAACTGACCGGGTTCCAGTACGCCCATTAACGACTGCGCGGCGCCAATGCCTAAGCGCACGCTCATCGGCGGGGTGTTCAGGGCTGGCAGCACGCGGGCAAGCCGCAGGCCGAAGCGCTGCTGAAGCTCGGTCTCCAGCGCCAGACAGCCTTCGTAGCGGGAGTTGATCTGCACGCGGATCACCCCGGACTGTCGGCCCTTTTCCAGCAGCCGCGAAATCTTGAGCCGCGGTAATCCCAGCCGTTCGCCGATATCGTTCTGCGTCAGGCCGTCGTGGTAGTAGCACCACGCCACGCGCGCGACCAGTTCCTCTTCCGTCAGTGCCAGTCCGGCAAATCGTCCCTCTTCGGCAACGCGTTTCTCGCCCATATTTGAACTCTTATCAAAATTTAGATCATATGTTCGCCTCGCCGCAGGTTGAATCTGTGAGCCACGCGGCAAAACGGATATTCAGGAATGTTTCAGCATTATCGGGATCCCATCCGTAAAACTGTGATCCCTGCACGGTTGTAAATATAGTTCACCGTCTACGCTTTTGAACATTATTAATTTCAAAAATCATTTGTTCAATGGCGGAGCGATAATGACAGCACTTATCGAGGCGCGCGGGATCCAGAAACAGTTTTCCGGCGTTCCTGTATTGAAAAACATTGATTTCACTCTGCTTGCAGGACAGGTGCACGCCCTGATGGGCGGCAACGGCGCGGGGAAATCGACCCTGATGAAGATCGTCGCCGGCGTCGAAACCCCCGACCGCGGTGAACTTGCTATCGCCGGGCAGCCTTTTGCTCGCCTCAAGCCGGGGCAGGCGCACCAGCTGGGCATCTATCTGGTGCCGCAGGAGCCGATGCTGTTTCCGAATCTCAGCGTGCGGGAAAACATCCTTTTCCGTTTACCACGCGGGCAGGCCACCGGCCAGCGCCTTGCCGATAAGCTGGAACAGCTCCAGTGCCAGCTCAATTTAGAGGCCGCTGCCAGCACGCTGGAGGTGGCGGATCAGCAGATGGTGGAGATCCTGCGGGGGCTGATGCGCGAGGCGAAAATCCTGATCCTCGATGAACCGACCGCCTCGCTGACCCCGGGTGAAACGGAGCGCCTGTTTCGCCAGATCCGCGCCTTACAGGCCACGGGGGTTGGCATCGTCTTTATCTCCCACAAACTGCCAGAAATCCGCCAGCTCGCCAGCCACGTCTCGGTGATGCGCGACGGGGCCATCGTGCTGAGTGGCGAAACCGCGCAGTTTGATGACAACGCGCTGATCGCCGCGATGACTCCGGTCAGCCGCGATCAGGGCCTGAGCGATACGCAAAAATTGTGGCTGGCGCTGCCGGGCAATCGCCGCACCCAGGCCCAGGATTTCCCGGTGCTGCGGGTGGAGAGCCTTACCGGAGAAGGGTTTATCGATCTCAGCCTTGAGATCTACGCCGGGGAGATCGTCGGCCTGGCCGGGCTGGTGGGATCCGGGCGCACCGAGTTTGCCGAAACGCTGTACGGCCTGCGCCCGCCGCGTGGAGGGAAGATCTGGCTCGAAAACCAGCAGATCGACACCGATCCGGTAAGCACCCGGCTGGAGAAAGGGCTGGTCTATCTGCCGGAGGACAGGCAGGTGTCCGGCCTGTTCCTTGATGCGCCGGTACGCTGGAACACGGTGGCGCTGAACGAACCCTCGCTCTGGCAGCAGCGTAAACGCGAGGCCGCAGTCGTGGAGCGTTATCACCGCGCGCTGGGGATCAAACTCAACGGCCCGGATCAGACGGTGCGCACCTTGTCGGGCGGCAATCAGCAGAAGGTGCTGCTGGCGCGCTGTCTGGAGGCCAATCCGCTGCTGCTGATCGTCGATGAACCGACCCGCGGGGTGGATGTCTCGGCCCGGGCCGATATCTACCAGCTCATCAAAAGCGTGGCGGCGCAAAACGTGGCGGTGCTGATGATCTCCAGCGACATGGATGAGTTCCCGGGTCTGGCGGATCGGGTGCTGGTCATGCATCAGGGGGTGCTCAGCGGAGAACTGCCGCGCCACGCCGTCACTCTTGACCGGATGATGGCCCTGGCCTTCGGAGGACAGGCATGAAAACACTGCTCAAAAACCGCGAACTGAGTGCATTGCTGGCGATCCTGGCCCTGTTTGTGGTGCTGGTGGCCCTTAACCCGGCCTATCTCAGTTTGCAGACGCTGGGGATGATCTTTGCCAGCGCGCAAATCCTGATCCTGCTGGCGCTCGGCGCCGGGCTGGTAATGCTGACCCGTAACATCGACGTGTCGGTCGGCTCCATCGTTGGGCTGTGCGCCATAGCCGTTGGTGTGGCGCTAAATAACGGCTACGGCCTGCCGGTGGCCATTTTGTTTGCGCTGGCTATCGGGGCGGTGGCGGGTGCCTTCAACGGCCTGCTGGTGGTGGGGCTGCGCATTCCGGCGATTGTCGCCACCCTCGGCACGCTGGGGCTATGGCGTGGGGCGATGCTGTTGTGGACGGGCGGGAAGTGGATAGAAGGGTTGCCGTCGAGCCTGAAATCTCTGTCGGAGCCGGTTGCTCTTGGTATATCGCCGCTCGGCATTGTGGTACTGGTCATTGCCGCTCTCGGCGCGTGGACCCTGTCGCGCACCGCCTTTGGCCGCGATTTTTACGCCGTCGGGGATAACCTCGCAGCGGCCCGCCAGTTAGGCGTGGCGGTCAACCGTACCCGAATGGCGGCCTTTACCCTCAACGGCGTGCTGGCGGCCTGCGCCGGGATTGTGTTTGCCGCGCAGATTGGCTTTGTACCCAATCAGACCGGCAGCGGGCTGGAGATGAAGGCCATCGCCGCCTGCGTGCTCGGGGGTATTTCTCTGCTCGGCGGTACGGGCACGTTAATCGGCGCGCTGCTGGGCGCTTTCTTCCTGACCCAAATCGACACCGTGCTGGTGCTGTTCCGCCTCCCGGCCTGGTGGAACGACTTTATCGCCGGATTAGTGCTGCTGGGGGTGCTGGTGCTCGACGGACGGTTACGCCAGGCGCTGGCTCGTCATCAGCGGGCGCTGAAGTACAGCCGCTTCCAGCCGGGCAACAAAGGGGGGAAGCACGTCACCCCGTTTCGCAAACGCAACAAAGAGGTGGCGTAGATGAAGCTTAACTGGGAGTGGGCGCTGCTGCTGTTACTGGTGCTGGAGATCCTGCTGTTTGGCACCCTCAATCCGCGGATGCTCGACATCAATATGCTGCTGTTCAGCACCAGCGACTTTATCTGCATCGGCATTGTGGCGCTGCCGCTGACGTTGGTGATCATCAGCGGTGGGATTGATATCTCGCTCGGCTCCACCATCGGCCTGTGCGCCATCGCGTTGGGGGTGATGATGCAGTCCGGCGTGCCGATGGCGGCGGCGATCCCGCTCACATTGCTGCTCGGGCTGCTGTGTGGCCTGTTCAACGCGGCGCTGATCCACTACACCGGCATCAGCCCGCTGGTGATCACCCTCGGCACGCTGTACCTGTACGGCGGCGGGGCGCTGCTGCTCTCGGGAATGGCAGGAGCAACCGGCTACGAAGGGATTGGCGGCTTCCCGGAGAGCTTCACCGCCTTTGCCAATCTGACGCTGCTGGGGCTGCCGATCCCCCTGGTGCTGTTCGCGGTGATCACTTTCTTCTTCTGGCTGATCGTCCATCGCGGGCGTTTTGGCCGCCACCTGTTTCTGATTGGACAAAACCCGCGCGCGGCGCGCTATGCCGCGTTATCGGTCAACGGCATGCCCTATGCGCTGTATGGCCTGGTGGGCGTGGCCTCGGCCATCGCCGCCCTGGTGATGGTCTCCTATTTCGGCTCGGCGCGTTCTGATTTAGGGCGCGACCTGCTGATGCCCGCGCTTACCGCCGCGGTGCTCGGCGGGGCGAATATCTATGGCGGTTCAGGTTCGGTTGTGGGTACGGCACTGGCGGCGTTGCTGGTGGGGTACTTACAGCAGGGGTTACAGATGGTCGGCATTCCCAACCAGGTGTCGAGCGCGCTGTCAGGGGCGCTGCTGGTTGTGGTGGTCATGGGGCGTTCGCTGAGTTTGCACCGTGAATGGGTGCGTTCTCTTCTCACAAAAAATACCCGGAGCGTAAGATGAAAATAAAACTGATAGTGCTGGCCGTGGCGTTAAGCGTGGCGACGGCGCAGGCGGCGGATCGCATCGCGTTTATCCCGAAACTGGTGGGGGTCGGCTTCTTTACCAGCGGCGGTAACGGCGCGAAAGAGGCGGGTAAAGAGCTGGGAACCGACGTCACCTACGATGGCCCGACCGAGCCGAGCGTCTCCGGGCAGGTGCAACTGATCAATAACTTCGTCAACCAGGGCTATAACGCCATTATTGTTTCGGCGGTCTCCCCCGACGGCCTCTGTCCGGCCCTGAAACGCGCCATGCAGCGCGGGGTCAAAGTGCTGACCTGGGACTCCGACACCAAACCAGAGTGCCGCAGCATCTACATCAACCAGGGCACCCCGGAACAGCTTGGCGGCCTGCTGGTGGATATGGCCTCGAAGCAGGTGACCAAACCGGCCGCCAAAGTGGCGTTCTTCTACTCCAGCCCGACCGTGACCGACCAGAACCAGTGGGTGAAAGAGGCGAAAGCCAAAATCGCCAAAGATCATCCTCAGTGGCAGATCGTCACCACCCAGTTTGGCTATAACGATGCCACCAAATCCTTGCAGACCGCCGAAGGGATCTTAAAAGCCTACCCGGATCTGGATGCGATCATCGCCCCGGACGCCAACGCCCTGCCAGCGGCAGCCCAGGCCGCCGAGAACCTGAAGCGCGAAGGGGTGGCGATTGTTGGTTTCAGTACGCCTAACGTGATGCGCCCGTACGTAGAGCGCGGCACGGTGAAAGCCTTCGGCCTGTGGGACGTGGTGCAACAGGGCAAAATTGCGGTCAATGTCGCCGATCGTTTGCTGAAAAAAGGCGATCTTAACGTGGGTGACAGCGTGGAGGTCAAAGATATCGGTGCCCTGAAGGTCGAGCCAAACAGCGTGCAGGGCTATCAGTATGAAGCGAAAGGCAATGGCATTGTGCTGCTGCCGGAGCGGGTGGTGTTCACCAAAGAGAACATCAATAACTACGATTTCTGACAGGGGGGAACATGGCTGATTTAGACGACATCAAAGAGGGTAAGAACTTTGGCCTCGACCGACCGCAGCAGAATGTGCCCTTTACGCTGAAGGGCTGTGGGGCGCTGGACTGGGGGATGCAGTCGCGGCTGGCGCGCATCTTCAACCCCGCCAGCAATCGCACGGTCATGCTGGCTTTCGATCATGGCTACTTTCAGGGGCCGACCACCGGGCTGGAACGCATCGATCTCTCCATTGCGCCGCTGTTTGCCGAAACCGACGTGCTGATGTGTACCCGCGGCATTCTGCGTAGCACCGTGCCGCCCGCGACCAACAAGCCGGTGGTACTGCGTGCTTCGGGTGGCAACTCGATGCTCGGGGAGCTTTCCAACGAGTGCGTGGCGGTGGCGATGGAGGATGCCCTGCGCCTGAACGTCTGCGCGGTGGCGGCGCAGGTCTATATCGGCAGCGAATATGAGCACCAGTCGATCAACAACATCATCAAGCTGGTGGATGCGGGCAACCGCTACGGCATCCCAACCCTGGCGGTGACCGGGGTCGGTAAAGAGATGGCCCGGGATGCGCGCTACTTTTCGCTTGCCAGCCGCATCGCCGCCGAGATGGGGGCGCAGTTCGTCAAAACCTATTTTGTGGAAGAGGGCTTCGAAAAAGTGACTGCCAGCTGTCCGGTGCCGATTGTTATCGCCGGGGGCAAAAAACTGCCGGAACACGAGGCGCTGGAGATGTGTTTCCGCGCCATCGACCAGGGGGCGTCAGGCGTGGACATGGGGCGCAATATCTTCCAGTCCAGTGCCCCGCTGGCGATGCTGAAGGCGGTGAAGAAGGTGGTACACGAGAAGATGAGCGCCCGCGAGGCGTATCAGTTCTGGCAGGAGGAAAAACAGGGAGAAACACAATGAACGTGACGTTAGTGGAGATCAACATTAAACCGGATCGGGTGGACGAGTTTCTGGAGGTGTTTCGTGCCAACCATGAAGGGGCGATCCGGGAGCCGGGCAACCTGCGTTTCGACGTGCTTCAGGATCCGCGGGTAAAAACCCGGTTCTTTATCTACGAAGCTTACAAAGATGAAGAGGCGGTGCTGGCGCATAAGCAGACCCCGCATTACAAGGCGTGCGTGGAGAAGCTTGAAGATCTGATGTCTGAGCCGCGTAAAAAACGCTGTTTTGTCGGGTTGATGCCAGAGTAGGGATTGTGCGGCCTGGTGCCCGGTGGCGCTATGCTTACCGGGCCTACAGACCCCTGCAAATCACCCAGGCCGGGCAAGCGCTGCGCCGCCCGGCATTTTTCAGGCCAGTTCCAGCAGCTGAACCCGCGCTGTTGCCCCCGGCATCAGGCGCTGCAGATGACTGACCAGCTCATCCCCGGCCGCTTCCAGCGCCGCTAACGGCATTGCGGGCAGGCTTTCAAGAATAAACCACATGGTCTGCGCCTGGCTGTCCAGCCGGGTGCGTACCCCCTGTCGCCAGTTCCAGCGTCGGCAGGTCACCCCCACGTCATCGCGCCAGATAACCTCACCCGCATCGGGATACTCCACGTCCGGCTGCCCCTCTTTGACGGTGTCAAAAGGCTCGCTACCGTCGGCCAGCGTCAGGCGCGGTGCGCCGGTGTAGGCGGCAAGATTCTCTCCGCCCACCGGAATGGCGTAGCGGATGCTGACTGCATTGTAGATATCCACCACCGGATCGAGTGAAGGCAGCGTGCCCTCTTTCAGGACCCGCTTGCGCAGGGCGCTGGCGGAGCAGGGAGTGCGTTTCGGTTTCGCACCAAAGGCTTTGAATGCCGCATCCCAGGCAGCGAGATGGGCCTCCGCCCAGGGAAAATCATCGTTCAACATCTGCTGGCAGGCCTGGGCTAACGCGGCAGAGGCCACATCGGGTGCGGTAACGGGCGCGGCTTCGACCACGATGCTCAGCGCGCGGAACCCCGGCGCGATCCCGGCCAGACGGGGATCTATTGACGGCGTGAGGAGGGACATAAATAATCCTGTATCGACTGTTTTATACCATGGTAATGACCAGTGACCGATAAAGTCAATATAATGACCGAACAGGGCGCAGACGTCGCCCGGGTAAGCCTGGCGGTGGCGAACCGTATCCGCAACTGGCGGAAAGAGAAAAAGCTGTCGCTGGATGAGCTGTCGCGCCGGGCCAGCGTCAGCAAGGGGATGCTGGTAGAGATCGAAAAAGGGGCCGCCAACCCCAGCATTGCGATCCTCTGCAAGCTGGCGGCGGCGCTCGGCGTGTCGGTGGCCGATATCGTCAATGTCGCCAGCGAGCCGCAGGTACATATTATCGAGGAAGCAGCGATCCCGGTGCTCTGGCAGGGTGAGAAGGGCGGCAGCGCCCGGCTACTGGCGGGTACGGCTGGCCCGGATATGATCGAACTCTGGCGCTGGGAGATGCAGCCGGGCGAAAGCTTCAGCTCGCCCGGCCATCCCGCAGGCACCTTTGAGCTGCTCCATGTGGAAGCAGGGGTATTAACGCTGAAGATAGAGGAAAGCGTAACCCAGGTGGTTGCAGGGGCGTCGGCAGTGGCAAAAACTGACGCGGCGCACAGCTATGCAAACCAGGGGGAAAGCGTGGTGCGATTCACCATGACCGTGGCGGAGTTTCACCGGTAAAAAAATGCCCGGTAGCGCTTCGCTTACCGGGCCGACAGTCGCATTGGGAACAGAAGGCCGGGCAAGCGCAGCGCCGCCCGGCGTCTCTTATGCTTCTGCCACACTCACCCGCAAGGCGGCCAGCGCCTGACGGGCCGCTTTCAGCACCAGCTCACACTGCTCAATGGTCAGCGTCAGCGGCGGTTCAATGCGAATGGTCTTCGAGTTGTTGAGCGTGCCTGCCACCAGGACCCGCTGGCGGAACATCTCACTCGCGAAGCTGTAGCCGGTTTCGTTATCGACAAACTCAATCGCCATCAGCATCCCTTTGCCGCGCGCGTCCTGCACCAGGTCCGGGTATTCACGTCCCAGCTGGCGGAAGCCATCCAACAGCATGTCGCCTTTCTGCTCCGCCTGGGCGGGCAGGTTCTCCTCCAGCAGCACGTTAATGGTCGCCAGCGCCGCGGCGCAGGCCAGCGGGTTGCCGCCAAAGGTGGTGGTGTGCAGGAAAGGATTGTCGAACAGCACCGAGAACACCTCTTCGGTGGCGACCGTGGCGCCGATTGGCATCACGCCGCCACCCAGCGCTTTGGCCAGACAGAGGATGTCCGGTTGCACGTTCTCGTGCTCGCAGGCAAACATCTTGCCGGTACGCCCCATGCCGGTCTGCACTTCATCCAGAATCAGCAGCGCGCCAAACTCATCGCACAGCTGACGCACCGCGGGCAGGTAGCCCGCTGGCGGCAGGATCACCCCCCCTTCGCCCTGGATAGGCTCGAGGATCACCGCCGCCACGTCGTCGCCGGTTTTACGGCATTCAGAAAGCGCGGAGCGCATGGCGTTGATGTCGCCGAACGGCACGTGACGGAAGCCCGGCAGCAGCGGCATAAAGGGTTTACGGAAGGCAGATTTTGCCGTTGCAGAGAGCGCACCTAACGACTTGCCGTGGAAGGCGCCGCTGGTGGCAATAAACGTGAATTTCCCGCGCGGCGACTGGTAGGCTTTGGCGAGTTTGATCGCCGCTTCTACCGATTCCGTGCCGCTGTTACAGAAGAAACTGTATTTGAGTTTACCCGGCGTCAGTGCCGCCAGCGTTTTTGCCAGCATCGCCCGCAGGGGATCCAGCAGTTCCTGGCTATGAAGGGGTTGTTTTGCAAGCTGATTTTGTACGGCGGAAACCACTACTGGATTACGGTGCCCCACGTTGAAAATACCAAATCCACCCAGGCAATCTACAAACTCTTGTCCCTGAGTGTCGACAAGCGTATTAAGACTTCCCGCCTGCCACTCTACGGCTCCGTAATCCCCGCCTGCTGTTACAGATTTTCTGTATTCCAAAAACCCGGGATTCACATGTTCTTTGAAGTAATCAATCACCTCGCGGTTAAGTTGTTTCATCTCCTCATGATCAAGCGTTCGCTTCTCAATGAGATTCAGTGCGTGCGCGGTACAGGCAAGAGCCGATGCGCTGGAGGGTAACCTGTTCAAGATGTGCTCCCGGGAATGGCGTATCACATGATACTGGATTAAGTATTGCAGGCTTTGCGCCACATCCGGTGAGGGGGCAAAAATCGGGATAAACGCCAGGTTAAAATAATGTTACACAATATTTAATCATGCGAAACGGGGTTTCAGCGACAACGCGACGGATTTTTGCCATATCAGAATGCGCTTTTGTAGTGCATTCGCCCTGTTTTAGTGCGAAAGGGCGTCGGACAGGCGGAGTGGACGATCCTCCTTTGGGAGTAGTTTCACAGCGAAACCATTTAATATCAATACATTAGGGAAACACACAAAAAATGCGGTTTAGTTGCGTTTTGCGATCTGAGGCATGTTTAACAACTAAAGATAAAACCATTAACGCCGAAAAAACGTTAAGTCAAAAAAATAACATTCAAGTAACCTGCAAGGGATGCCTATGTCGCCTCAACAATTTGTCACACAGTGTGAGTACCCACTGAAAGATGACACCACACTCATGTCCACCACCGATCTGCACAGCTACATTACCCAGGCCAATGACACCTTTGTCCAGGTGAGTGGTTACTCTCTGGATGAACTGGTGGGCCAGCCGCACAACCTCGTTCGCCACCCTGACATGCCAAAAGCCGCCTTCGCCGATATGTGGTACACCCTGCAACAGGGCGAACCCTGGAGCGGCATCGTGAAAAACCTGCGGAAAAATGGCGATCATTACTGGGTGCGCGCGAACGCGGTGCCGATGGTGCGCAACGGCCAGACCACCGGCTATATGTCCATCCGCGTGAAAGCCACCCCGGACGAGATTGCCGCCGTCGAACCTCTCTATAAGGCACTCAACGAAGGGCGCAGCAAAAAACGGGTGCATAAAGGGCTGGTAGTAGCGAAAGGCTGGACCGGCAAGCTGCCCGCGATGCCGCTGCGCTGGCGGGTACGTAGCGTGATGGCCGCGCTCTTCCTGGTGCTCGCAGGCGCGCTGTTCGCCACCGGCGCGAGCTGGACGGCGCTGGGCGTCAGCGCGTTGGTCATGCTGCTGGGAACCCTGCTGTTTGAGCAGCAGATTGTGCGTCCGGTCGAAAACGTCGCCCGTCAGGCGCTGAAGGTGGCGACCGGCGAGCGTAATAGCGTTGAACATCTTAACCGCAGCGACGAGCTGGGGCTGACCCTGCGCGCCGTCGGGCAACTCGGGCTGATGTGCCGCTGGCTGATCAATGATGTCTCCAGCCAGGTCATTAATGTGCGTGACGGCAGCGACCAGCTGGCGAAGGGGAATGATGACCTTAACGATCGTACCCACCAGACGGTATCGAACGTGAAGCAGACCGTTGAGACGATGAATCAGCTGGCAATGACGGTGCAGAACAACACCCGTACCGCCGTCGATGCCGATAAGCTCTCCATTGCCGCCAGCGATGCGGCCACCCAGGGCGGGCACGCGATGCAAACCGTGGTGAACACCATGGACGAAATTGCCGACAGCACCCAGCGTATCGGCTCTATCACCAAGCTGATTAACGACATCGCTTTCCAGACTAACATCCTGGCGCTGAATGCGGCCGTGGAAGCGGCCAGAGCGGGCGAGCAGGGGAAAGGCTTTGCCGTGGTCGCCGGGGAAGTGCGCCATCTGGCCAGCCGCAGCGCCAGTGCCGCCAACGATATCCGCAAGCTCATCGACGCCAGCGCCAGCAAAGTGATGTCGGGTTCCGAGCAGGTACATGCCGCCGGACGCACGATGGACGATATCGTGGAGAAGGTACAGAACGTCACCCGGCTGATCGCCGAGATCAGCCACTCGACGTCGGAGCAGGCCTCCGGGCTGTCGGAGCTGACCCGCGCCGTGGCCGAGCTGGACTCTATTACCCAGAAAAACGCAGCGCTGGTTGAAACGAGCGCCCAGGTCTCTGCGATGGTGAAACACCGGGCGAAACGTCTGGAAGATGCCGTTACCGTGCTTCACTGAGTCAGTAACGTTCCAGAAAAGCCGTTTGCTCCCGCCGGAGTGAGCGGCTTTTTTATTTGTTAATTTGTAATTATTTATATGGCTGAGTGTTAATTTAATATTAAATAATTAAAAAAACAGATCTGGTAATTATCCCCGCCTGCGTTAGTTTTCCCCAATGAGACGTCAAAAATACCGCTTCAGAGGGTTATATAACGATCGATGAGCAGAAATTAATAGTCTGCGCCTATCCATAGTTTCTTTCACGAAAGAAAAAAGCGATCAAACTCATAAAGTTAGCCCTAAAGTTACCGATAACGCTGATCGTCTGAGAAATAATCACATCGATGGAGTAAATATGTTCTTGCATGACGTAAAGATCGGCACGAAATTATTTCTGGCGTTTGGGTTCTTTATTGTCCTGATGGGGATAAGCGCGAGTTTATCTCTGTTGAGCCTTAACCGGGCGAATAACGGGATGCAATCCATTATCACCAGCGATTATCCAACAACGGTAAAAGCGAACCAGTTAATTGAAAACTTCCAGGAATTTATTGGCACCCAACAGCTCATGTTGCTGGATGACCAGGGCAAGTACCGGGAGCAGTCAGAACAGAAGCTGAAGACGATCAGCGAGCGTATCACCCTGATCCTCGGCGATCTAAACAAGGCCTTGCAGGATAAAGCGTCCCAGCAGGTATTGTCCGATATCAGCGGGGTACGCCAGCAATATCTCGATTCCCGCTATCGCATCCTGCAGGCGGTGCAGAACAACGATCGGGCGGGGGCGATTCAGGAGATGATGACCAACACCCTCAGCCTGCAGCAGGCCTACAAGGCAAAAGTGCAGGAGCTGATTGCCATTCAGGACAAAGAGATGCAGCGCGCAGGCGTGGAGGTGAACGGCGATTTCAGAAGCAACCGCCTGCTGCTGATCCTGATCACCCTGTTCAGCGTGGCGGTAGGCAGCCTGATGGGGTGGTTTATCGTGCGCTCGATTACCCGTCCGCTGGGCCAGGCGGTCAATATTGCCCAGTCCATTGCTGATGGCGATCTCACCGGCAGCATCGCGTCACACGGTAAAGACGAAACCGGTCAGCTGCTCACTGCGCTGATGGAGATGAAAAACCGTCTGCTGGAGATTGTGCAGCAGGTGCAGTTCGGCTCGGAAAATATCTCAACCGCGGCGGCGCAGATTGTGGCGGGTAACCAGGATCTGGCTGCACGAACGGAAGAGCAGGCCAGCTCCGTGGAACAGACAGCAGCGTCGATGGAGCAGATCACCGCGACGGTGAAAAATACCGCCTCGCACACCGGTGAAGCCACCAGCCTCTCTGCGGATGCGGCCAAAGTGGTTAAAAATAACGGCGAGATGATGAAGCAGGTGACCAGCAAAATGCGCCTGATTAACGAAACCTCCAACCGGATGTCCGACATCATCAACCTGATCGACTCCATTGCCTTCCAGACCAATATTCTGGCGCTGAATGCGGCGGTAGAGGCGGCTCGTGCGGGTGAACATGGTCGTGGTTTTGCGGTCGTGGCCGGTGAAGTTCGCCAGCTGGCCCAGAAGAGCGCCACCTCTGCCAGTGAAATCCGCCAGCTGATTGAAAGCTCCACCAGCCAGACCCAGGACGGGATGGCGCTGGTGGAAAAAGCCAGCGGACTGATTAATGGCATGGTGGGTAACGTCGAGGAGATGGATGTCATCCTGCGCGAGATCCGCCAGGCAAGCCATGAACAGACGGAAGGGATCTCGCAGATCAACAGTGCGATTGGCCTGATTGACGCCACCACCCAACAGAACTCCGCCCTGGTGGAAGAGTCTGTTGCGGCGGCCTCATCCCTGAACGAGCAGGCGCTGAACCTGAAAGATCTGGTGAAAGTGTTCCGCGTTCGCGCAGAAGCCACCGCTTAATCCATCTGGGAAATTTCCAGCGCCGCGCGGTCGATCACGCCGATAATCTGTTTGATCTGCGCGTCGCTGGTCTCTTCCTGATTCACCTTCAAATCCAGCACGGCCTTGAAGTTATCCAGCGCCCGCTTCATCTGCGGGTTTTTACGCAGCTGGAACCCCACGCAGCGCGCTTTAACGCGCTCCTGAATGTGCTCCAGATGCTCCAGGTTTTCATCCAGCCACTGCTGCCCGGCAAGGGTTATCTCAATCTTTTTACGCCCGTTCTCCTCTTCCGTGAGGGTGATGAATTGCTGATCCTGCAAAAAATCGAGCGTCGGATAGATCACGCCCGGGCTGGGGGTGTAGTTGCCCTGAGTCAGGGTCTCAATCGCCTTTATCAGCTCATAACCGTGGCTGGCGTTGCGGGTCAGGATATCGAGGATCACCAGCCGTAATTCGCCGTGACCAAAGAACCGCTGACGGCGTCCGCCGCCGTGATGGTGTTCGCCGCCCCGTCCGCGGTGCGCGTGAGGGTGGTTGTCGCTGCCATGAGAGTGTCGCATCGTCTTTCTCCGTAATTTTGATATATCTAATTTATATCTAAAATTCGTTAAGTAGCAATGCTGACAGGGGTTGTTTATTTAATTTATTGATATTTAACGCTTTAAATTTTGTTTTTATCCCCGGAGTGCGCAATCGCAGACTATATCAAAAAAATTCTTGCAATCCGGTTTAATAGCAATCATTATCATTTGACTTTCATTTTAGATATATCGTTTTCACTTTCACGAAGGCAAATTATGACAACTCCCCGCTACCCCCAACGTGTCCGTAACGACCTGCGCTTTCGCGAGCTAAACGTGCTTCGCGTTGAGCGCGTGAGTGCCGGTTTTCAGCGTATCGTGTTAGGCGGCGAGGCGCTGGAGGGCTTCAGCTCCCGCGGCTTCGACGACCATACCAAAGTCTTTTTCCCGGAAAAGGGATCAACCTTTGTTCCACCGGTGGTCACGGATGAGGGCGTGGACTGGGGTGACGGCGTGCGTCCGCAGGCGCGGGATTACACCCCGCTGTATGACGCGGCCCGCCATGAGCTGGTACTCGATTTCTTTATTCACGACGGTGGGGTAGCCAGCAACTGGGCTGTGGACGCAAAGCCGGGCGATACGCTCTCCATCGGCGGCCCGCGCGGTTCGCTGGTGGTGCCGGAAGATTACGCCTGGCAGCTGTACGTCTGCGATGAGTCGGGTATGCCCGCGCTGCGCCGCCGTCTGGAGGCCCTGCGCGCGCTGCCGGTGCGCCCGGAGGTGCATGCCGTGGTCACCGTGGGCGATGCCGCCTGTCAGGACTACCTGGCGCATTTAAGCGAGTTCAACATCACCTGGGTGGTGGGACATAACGAGCAGGCGGTGGCAGATCATCTGGCAACGCTCAGCGTGCCGGCGGAGGATTACTTCATCTGGCTGACCGGGGAAGGGAAGGCGGTGAAAAACCTGAGTCGCCTGTTTGAAACCGACGCCATCGATCAGAAGCTGGTGCGTGCCAGCGCTTACTGGCACGCCAAATAATCAGGCCACGTCGTCGAGCTGCGCTTCGCTGACCTGATGTTCGAGCGAGGCGCGCACCTCGTGCAGGGCCTTCTCCTGCTGGGCAAAGTAGGCTTCCATATTGCTCAGCGAGGAGACCAGCAGCCAGGACTCCTCTTTTTCCAGCTCCGCCAGCTCGCTCACCAGGGTGTCGATCTGTTCCCGAACCTGGGCCATCTTTTTGCGAATTCGCGTCAGATCGTTTAGCCTGTCGCTGGCCATCATCGGCTCCAGCCCCTGATGCAGACGGGCCACCAGCGAGCGAATCGCTTTCACGTCGCCACGCTGCTTCGCC
The DNA here is from genome assembly GCF_043105735.1 of Leclercia sp. GLN_9. NCBI lineage: Bacteria > Pseudomonadati > Pseudomonadota > Gammaproteobacteria > Enterobacterales > Enterobacteriaceae > Leclercia > Leclercia sp. GLN_9. The sequence goes on along the minus strand of NZ_JBICLV010000009.1, from coordinate 111,144 downwards.
TGGTTCAACTGCACCATCATGGCGTTCGCCTCTTCCTTCAGATCGTCAGCCACCAGATCCGGGTGACAGAGCTTGCTCGCCTGGCGCCAGAGCCGTTTTAACTCGTTCTGATCTTCTTCGGAGAGGTCTTTGCCCTTGCGCAGGCGGATCTCTGCTTCATGCTGCTGCTCGCGGTATTTTTCGTACTCGTCGTTGGCCTCGTCCCGCGCCTGGCGGGCAGGCTCCTCTTCGCGGGTCAGGCCCGTTTCCAGCTCCTGGGCTTCGGCCAGCAGGTTGGCAATCAGGTTGCTTTGCTGCTGCAGGTGCTTGCGCGCCGTGGCGGCCTGCACCGAGTCGGCGGGCAGATCGCGCCAGTGTCGGGTCAGGGTGGTCAGCACCTCCACCGCCTGGGCGACATACTGCTGACAGCGGCGATAGTCCGCTTCCCGACGGCGCGCCTCTGCCTGCTGGCGGCGCAGATTCAGCTCCGCCAGGGTTTTGCGCAGGGCGAGGATCTGGCTCATCAGCGGGCCAAGACGGGTGAGATAAAGGTCGTTGAATTCATCCAGCTGCTGAACGCGGGCGTTACGGCGATCGATGAGATCGCGCAGGCGCTCTTCCAGCGCTTTCAGCTCCAGCTTGCTGGCGGCCAGCTGTGGATCGCGCCAGGGGGTGACGGCACGCTGGCTTTGCAGCCATGCAGTAATGGCCGCCATCGCCCGGGTGTAGTTTTTTTGCTCAAGCGCCACGACGATCGCCAGCAGCTCATCGTCAAAGGCTTCGCTTTTTAACCGTGCCAGCTGACTCTCGATGATGTCGTCATCTTCCAGTTCAATGGCATTTTTAATGATTTCCAGCCGTTTGATCGGTGTGCTCATGATGCTTTTCGCTTTTGCGCTTAAGTATTTGAGTTAAGGATAGTTGTCAGGAAAACAACAGGGAATAATACACATGTCTGATGAATGGCGCGACGGGGGAATGCGTTAATTATGTATCTGAGGAGGCGATGACCTCATATATTTGAATAACCACTCTGGAGAAAATGGAAACTGGGGAGCAACCGCGTCTCGGGCGTCGGGTCCGGCGGAGCTTAATAACGTCCCCGAAGAGTTAAATATGATCTCATCTAAAACAACAACTGTTCGTGAATACGCCGCTCATGCCCTGGAAAACATAACGGCCTTTGCCCGGTTCGTGAGTTATGCGGAAGTTCTTACTCAGTCAGACACGTTATTTGAAGGTGATAACCACAAAGCAGAATATCAGCAGGTCTGGTTCGAGCTGGAAATCCTTAATGCTCTGGCTTTATCCCAGTGGGAAGAGGACGGGTGCCCTGTTAACTGGAAAGCGCAGTGGGACTCCGACTATAAACACGATGCTGCTCATCTGACGAAAACGCTTCTGAACCTGTTGCAGTAGCGTCACGCCTCCGCCCCCCTGAACTACTACTTTTCGCAGTTTTTCATAAACCCTGCTTATAGTTACTCAACGGTATTTTAACGATTCTGAATTATCTTTTGTGGTCAAATATTTCGCTTAAGTAACATAAAATGAAATTTTATGTCTAAGTTGTAGGTGGCTAATGGCGAAAAGTGGAGAAATTGCGTTATCTGTCGATAAGCTTGTAGATAGTATTAGCTCTACGTAATATGCATTAGAATATTCAGTAAACAAATATTAGCGTCAGCTAAGGCGAGAGGGGGAAAGGGGGATGATGGTTAGTAACCACTCACTCCTTTTGCGTGTTCTTACTCCCACAACACTGTTGTCCCTGGCAAAGTCATGCAGGAAACAAAAATACTGACTTGTGAATCACGAGTAATACCATGAAAAATTATGATGATTTGCAGCGTTTTAAGGATAAAACGCGCACGGGTGACATTAACTTCAAGGACCTGTCGGCGCAAAACAAACAGGCGTCGAACAGCGGCTGGGCGATTATCAACCAGCTCGCAGGTGTGGACAGTGATGCGGCGCTGGCTAAGGCTGGCAGCGTTGCGGTGCCCGTGCCGCAGGCTGTGAAACCCGGCGAACTGGATGCTGCTTTTGCCAGCCTGACGAAGACGCCTGCGGCAGAGCCTGTCGGTTCAGCCCCGTCTATCCTGCAGAGCCTGAGTCATGACAAGGCAGAGAACGCGGCGCAGACGCAGCGTCATCCGGCGGCCCCTTCTCTGTTTGAACAGCTGCACCCGGAGGCGACGCCCCACGCGAGCGTGAAAGAGACGCCTGTTGCGGCGGCACCTTCCGCATTCCATCCCGCACCTGCGCTCGCGCCAGCACCAGCACCTGCTCAAGCAGTGGCCCCGCTGCATGCGTCAGCACCAGCACCTGCTCAAGCAGTGGCCCCGCTGCATGCGTCAGCACCAGCGCAAGCGCCTGCTGAAGCAGTGATCCCGCCGAAACCGGCGGAGCCGGTGCGCTTTGATCAGCTGTTCGCGACCAAAACATCCGGGCGCGCCAGCCATCCGGTGAAAGATCTTCCGTTACAACCGCTCCTGGAGAAAATCGCTTCATGCCGTTAGTGTGTATTTGCTCGCCAAAAGGCGGAGTAGGGAAAACCACGGTCACGGCCAACCTCGCTTATGCTCTGGCACGTTCCGGCAATAAAGTGCTGGCCATTGACTTCGATGTGCAGAACGCACTGCGTCTGCATTTTGGCGTGCCATTGTCTGACGGGCGCGGCTACGTTGCGCGTGCCAATGAGTCGGCAGACTGGAGCCAGTCGGTGTTGACGGCGGGCAGCAATATGTTCGTCCTGCCCTATGGCGAAGTGACGGAAGAGCAGCGCCTGATCTTTGAGCATAACCTCACCAGTGACAGCAATTTCCTGGCGCGAGGCTTAAGCTCCCTGCTGAACTATCCGGGGCTTATCATCCTGGCCGATTTCCCTCCAGGGCCGAACCCGGCGCTGAAGGCGATCTCCCCGCTGGCCGATATGCATCTGGTGACCCTGCTTGCCGACACGGCTTCACTGTCCCTGCTGCCCCACATTGAAAACCACCGGCTGACCGGCGGCGAACCGCCAAATAACAAGGCCGGATACTATTTCCTGGTGAACCAGAGTGACAACCGGCGGCATATCAGCCGTGACGTCACTGCCTTCTTACAGCAACGCCTCGGTGACCGCCTGCTTGGTGTGATCAACCGGGATGAAAGCGTGCCTGAGGCCAATGCCTCACAGCAATCGATACTGGATTTCAGTGCCACCTCAGCGGCGGCGTTTGATATCGAGCTGGTGAGTAAGCGTATCGCAGGTATTTTGGGTATCCAGGTAGGGGACGGTGCCGTGCACGCCAATCTGAGAACCTCCGGTTTCTGACGACAATTTCAGGACGTCCTATGAAAAAGGCGCTGTTTTATCTACTGCTATTGGTCTTAGCACCCATCGCCGTATTAATTATTATCACCCCAATGGATAGCCAGAAGCAGTATATCTTCGGCTTAATCAGCATTGGGGCGCTGCTGCTTTTGAGCTTTAGCAAACATCATCGGGTATCAGTAATAATGATGGTGGTGGCGGTATTAATGTCCACCCGATATATCTGGTTCCGTGCCACGCAGACGCTGCACTTTAATTCCGAAATAGAGGCCATACTAGGGATCGGGTTATTTCTTGCCGAACTCTACATCTGGATAGTCATTATTCTGAGTTATCTGCAAAACCTGTTTCCTCTTGAGCGCAAGATTGTGCCGCTGCCCGAGGATATGTCGCTGTGGCCGACGGTGGATATCTATATCCCGTCCTACAACGAAAGTCTGGACGTGGTGCGCGATACCGTGCTGGCCGCGCAGTGCCTGGACTACCCGGCAGACAAGCTCAAGATTTACCTGCTCGATGACGGTAAGCGCAACGAGTTCGCGGTGTTTGCTGCCAACGTCGGGGTAGGGTACATCACGCGTAACGACAACTCCCACGCCAAAGCGGGTAACCTCAACCACGCCATGAAGCTTACCAAAGGCGAGCTGATCTGCGTCTTTGACTGCGACCACGTGGCGACACGTATCTTCCTGCAGGCGACGGTGGGGGCCTTCCTGCAAGATCCGAAACTGGCGCTGATGCAGACCCCGCACTACTTCTACTCGCCCGATCCGTTCGAACGTAACCTCTCTGCGGGCCGCGATATTCCTAACGAAGGCCAGCTGTTCTACGGGCAGATCCAGCGCGGAAATGATAACTGGAATGCCACCTTCTTCTGCGGCTCTTGTGCGGTAATCCGTCGCAGCGCGTTAGAAGAGATTGGCGGCTTTGCGGTAGAAACCGTAACCGAAGATGCCCACACCGCGCTGAAGATGCAGCGTCTGGGTTGGAAGTCGGCCTATCTCAATATCCCGCTGGCGGCAGGGCTGGCCACCGAGCGTCTGGTGGTACACGTCATTCAGCGTACCCGCTGGGCGCGCGGCATGACGCAGATTTTGCGTGTCGATAACCCTCTGTTTGGCCGTGGCCTGAAGTGGCAGCAGCGTCTTTGCTATCTGAACGCCATGCTCTCGTTCCAGTTTGCGCTGCCGCGCGTGGCGTTCCTGACTGCGCCGCTGGCTTATCTGCTGTTCAACCTGAACATTATTCACTCCTCGGCGAGCCTGATTTTCGCCTATATGTTGCCGCACCTGTTCCTCTGTATTTATGTGAACTCGCGGGTCAACGGGCGTTTCCGCTACAGCTTCTGGGGGGAGATCTACGACCTGGTGCTGGCCTTCCACCTGGTGTTGCCGACGGTAATTACCTTGATCTTCCCGAAACGCGGCAAGTTCAACGTAACCGATAAAGGCGCGCTGCTGGACGTGGGCTATTTCGATTTCAGTATCGTTCGTCCGCATCTGATCATTGCCGTGTTGCTGGCAGCAGGTGTGATTGCCGGTATTGTGCGTGCCGTGGGTCATGACTACTTCGGGGTGGACCCGATGGTTATCGCCCTTAACGTCGGCTGGGGTGTCTACAGCCTGATCTTCCTGCTGGCCGCCATTGCCGTGGCGCGGGAGACGCGCCAGACGCGTAAAACCATCCGTATTGATGCCAACGTGCCGGTGGTGATCCACTACGCCAGCGGGATCTCCTCGCGCAGCCATACCCTGGATTTATCCATGGGCGGCTGCCGTATTGCGGTGGTGGACGAGCGTCACAAGACCGATGAAATCGAAGAGATTGAGCTGCAGCTACAGTCCGGGGCCATCAGTATTCCGGTAAGCGTGATTGCGTACGATGAGCAATACATTCGCCTGATGTTTGACGAAATCCCGCTGGACCGCCGTCGCGAACTGGTGCGCGTGGTACTGGCCCGTGCCGATGCATGGATCAACCCGCCAAAACCGCAGGACAACCCGTTCCGCTCGTTGTTTATCATTGTTCGCAGCGTATTCGATCTGTTCTGGCTGACCTGGAAAGACCGTCGTGAAAAGCGTCGTCATCGCCATGAGAACGCACGCCGCGCGAATAAAGCCAACGAGGATACTGCTGTATGAAAGGGATGACCCGTAAAGCACTGCAGATGCTGCTGATGTTTGGCGTGCTGGTGCAGCCAGTGACGGCGGAAGAACAGACCACCGTGGAATCGTTGCTGCCGGTGGATCTCCCGCCGCCGGTGACGGACGCATCGCAGCCCGCTGCGGATACGGTGCCTGCTGCTGATGCAGCGCCTGCTGCGGCCGACGCGGCCCCGGCCACGTTGCCGGCTCCCGACACGCTGCCCGCGTTCCAGACTCCGCCGGTCGCGGAAACGACGCCAGCACCTGAGGCCGCGCCAGTACCCGAGGCCGCGCCAGCGGCCCCGACGGGTATCACCCCCGGCACCACCAGCAGCATCACCGTTGCCCAGATGGGGCAGCCGAACGGCGTGGTGTTGAGCGGCGGCCAGTTGCAGGGCGGGATCGATTTTACCCTCTCGGCAGACCAGGTGATCACCAACGCGCAGCTGGAGTTGAACCTGAAGGTCTCCCCGGCGATGGCGGCCCGCAACACCACCCTGCAGCTGATGCTCAACGGCCAGCCGCTGGGGACGGTGCCGCTCGGCTCCGCCGACAGCAATGTCTCAAGCTATCAGCTGGATGTTCCGGCGGCGATGGTGGTATCACGCAACAACATCAGCTTTAAAATCAACGACGGCGATGCGCTGCTGTGCCAGCGCGATCTGTCCGACAGCTATCAGGTCACCATCATGCCGAACACGCGGCTGGATCTGGAGGCGCAGCAGTTGAACATTGCTGCGGATCTGAGCCATTTCCCGCGCCCGTTCCTTGATGAAATGCAGATGACGCCGACCACGCTGACCTTCGCGTTCCCGGCCAAAACTCTGCCGGAGCAGGTAGGCGCCGCGGCGCTGATCGCCTCCTGGCTGGGTATCGAAGCGGATTATCGCGGCATCGCCTTCGATGCGTTACATGACCAGCTTCCCGAGAAAAACGGCATCCTGTTTGGTAAACCGGGCGAGTCCATCGGCGGGTTAACCCTGCCAGCCTCGAACGGGGCTACGCTGCAGGTCGTCGATAACCCGGCCAACCCGATCTACAAGCTGCTGCTGGTGGTGGGCAATAACGAACAGCAACTGAAAAGCGCCGCGTGGCGTCTGACCCGCGGGCAGTTCACCGCCCAGACCACCAGCCTGCCGGTTGAAGCGCAGAATATCCCGGTCAGCAAACCTTATGATGCCCCGCGCTGGATCTCGACCGATCGTCCGGTGCTGCTGAGCGAGCTGATGCGTAAGGATCAAAGCCTGACGGTAACCGGCATCTGGCACGAACCGCTGACCCTGGCATTCCGTGCCGCGCCCGATCTGTTTATGTGGGATGGCGACACCATTCCGCTGAAAGTGGGCTATCGCTTCCCGACTGAAAGCTGGATTGACGAGCAGCGTTCGTACCTGTCGATGACCTTCAACGGCGCGTTCCTGCGCAACCTGCCGGTCAACAAACAGGGGCTGCTCGAATCCCTGTGGCATAAGCTCGGCGGTGATGCGCGTCAGGAGAATGTCGAGGTGCCGCTGGAGCCGTACCTGATTTACGGCGACAACCAGCTGCAGCTCTATTTCAACATCCAGACCAAAGAGGCCGCGCCGTGCAGCGTGCTGCTCAATAACAACATCAAGAGCCGTATCGACGAAGACTCAAGCATCGACCTGAGCAAAACGCGCCACTTTACGTTGCTGCCGAATCTCTCTTATTTCGTCGGCGCCTCGTTCCCGTTCACCCGTCTGGCAGACTTCTCGCAGACGGTGCTGCTGCTGCCGGAGAACCCGAGCGAAAGCGAGATCAGCACGCTGCTGGATCTCTCTGCCCGTTCCGGGAACGCCACCGGCACCGCGCTGAACAACAACCGCGTGATGTTTGGCCTGCCGTCCGGTGGGGCGAACCTGCTGCGCCTGAGCCAAAGCGACGTGCTGGCGGTCTCCTCGCTGGATCAAACCGCCTTTAACCGCGCCCTGCTGGCCCAGTCGCCGTTCGTCAGCAACGAGCACACCTTTGGCGTGCGCGAACCCAAACTGTGGGAAAAAGCGCAGCGTCTGCTGGAGGGCGACTGGAATGCGTCAGGCGTCGATGCCGACCGCTACTTCTCGTCGAACGAATCCTGGCGCGGTTTTGTCAGCTTCCGCTCCCAGTGGAACCCGGAACGCCTGGTGGTGATGGCGATCGGCAGCGACGACGCTCAGCTTTCGCGTCTGCATACCGATCTTAACTCCGCCCGCATCAACGCCGGGATCCGCGGCGATACCGCGATCATCACCGATGAGAACGGCGTGCGCAGCTTCCGCGTTGGCCCGCAGTTCCCGAGCGGCCAGATGCCCTGGTACATGATGGTGGTGTGGTATGCCACGCAGCACTCCGCCATGCTGGCGATTTTTGGACTGCTGTTCGCGACGATTATTGGCCTGAGCCTCTACTCGTTACTGAAAAAACGCGCGTACAAACGTCTTAACCCACAGGATTCAGATCGTGAGTAAGGGTGGTAACACTATGCAAAATAAAAACAAAACCGCCGGACATCTGCCTGTAATTTGCCTGTTCAGCGGGCTGGCGATCGGGGGCATCCAGGGTGCCCAGGCGGCGGATGCCGCGCAGTCGGCCAATAACCCGGCGCTGAAAGCGTTATTTGATCAGGCCAACTACTGGCACGAAAAGTCTCACGACAATCTGGCGATGGAATCGCTGAAAAAAGTGCTGATGGTGGATGCCAACAACACCCAGGCGTTGTACCTGATGGCGCTCTGGTCGCAGCAGGCTGGCGACATCAAAGGGGCGGCCCAGTGGCGCGAGCGCTTAACGGCGGTCTCGCCGCAGGATGCGAATTTACAGGCGCTGGATAACGCCAAACAGATGCAGCAGGTGCCGCGCGGTCAGCTGGAGCTGGCCCGTCAGCAGGCGCGCAGCGGCAATGTTCCCGCCGCGCTGGCCACCTGGCAGAGCCTGTTTACCGGCAACCAGCCGCCGCCGAGCCTGGCCCCGGAATACTATCTCACCATGGCGGGGGATAAATCCCTCTATCCGCAGGCGGTGAGCGAGCTGCGCCAGCTGCGCGTTCAGTATCCGCAGGATAACAACGTCAAAATCGCGCTGGGCAAAGTGCTGACCTATCAGGAAAGCACCCGTCGCGAGGGGATGAACATCCTGCAGGATCTGGCGAGCGGCAGTCAGGACGCGGATAAATCCCTGCGTCAGGCCCTGCTGTGGCTGGGGCCGCAGGCGGGCGACGAAGCCTATTACCAGACCTACCTCCAGCGCCATCCGAACGATACCGCGGTGCAGGATTACTACCGCAAGAGCATCGGCGGCGCGGCTAAAGGTGAAGGCTATGTGGCGCTGAACAGCGGCAATACCGATACCGCCCGCAGCCAGTTTGAGCAGGTGCTGAAGGCTAACCCGGAAGATGCCGATGCCCTGGCCGGGATGGGTTATGTGGCCTTACGCAAGGGCGACTACGCCGCGGGCGCACAGTACCTGAACCGCGCGGCCAGCCTGGGAGGAACGGCCTCTGAGGAGCGCAAGCAGCAGGCGCAGGACGCCGAATTCTACGGCCAGCTGGCGCAGGCGCAGGCGGCCTACAAGCAAGGCAACGTCAGCCAGGCGTTGGCTCTGAGCGCACCCCTGACCCAGCGCAGCGGCGAGCAAGGGGCAGCGGCGAAGCTGTTCCGGGCCGACGTCCAGCGACATAACAAAGACTACACCGCGGCAGAACAGACGCTGCGCGGCCTGCTGAACGAGCAACCGAATAACGGCTCGGCGCGGGAAAACCTCTATTACGTCCTGCGCGAGCAGAACAAAACCGCCGAAGCCCAGGCGATGTTGCAGACCCTGCCCGCCAGCCTGCAGGCGAGGCTGCAGCCGCGTGTCTCTGGCGGTAACCCGACCGATCCGCTGCGTCGTCAGGCGCAGCAGGCGGCGGCCAACGGCGATCCGCAGCGTGCCATCGCCCTGTTACAGCAGGGTACGGCCCGCTATCCGTCCGATCCCTGGCTGCGCCTGGATTTAGCCCGTCTGCTGCAGAAGCAGGGGCGCAGCGCAGAGGCGGCCAACGTGATGATGCCAGCGTTCCGCCCGAACGCCAGCAACAGTGAACTCTATGCTGCTGCTCTGTTCGCCAGCGAAAATAACGCCTGGCAGCAGTCGCAAACGCTGCTGTCGCGCATTCCGGCCTCCAGCCAGAACGGCGATATGCGTGAGCTGTCGCAGCGGGTGAATTACAACCTGCAGATGGACGTTGCGGAGCGCTATCTGGCGCAGGGCGACCGGACCGCGGCGGCTAACACCCTGAAAGCCCTGGCGGCGCGTCCTCCACAAAGCCCGGCGGATGCCGGCAAGCTGGCGCGAATGCTGGCCCAGAGCGGCGATGTCACCACCGCGGTGAGCGTGGTGCACGACAACATGCGCCACGGCGTGCAGGGTAACGCCGGGGATTATGCCGATCAGGTTGCGGTCCTGAACCAGGCCGGACTGGGCAGCGAAGCCCAGGCCTGGCTTGCCAACCCGGAACTGCAGTCGCGCAGCACCCCGACCCAACTGGCGAGCATTCGCAATGGCTACGTGATCAACGAAGCCGACCGTCTGCGCGTGCAGGGCAACTACGCGGCGGCCTATGACAAGCTGATCCGCGCCATGCAAAACGATCCGCAGAATACCGATCTGATGTTTGCCATGGCCCGCGTTTATCAGTCCGGCAAGATGAACAAAGAGGCCGGGGTGGTCTATGACTACCTGATGACCCGCGACACGCCGCAGCAGGATGCGCGCGCCGGGGCAATCGATGTGGCGCTGGCCAGCAACAACGTGGATAAAGCGAAGCAGCTGACCGCCGGGCTGACCAACGACAGCACCCCGGAACGGTTGCTGCTGCTGGCCCGTGTCTCCGAGGCCGAAGGCAACCACCAGCAGGCGATGAGCTATCTGCGCACCGCGCGCGGCAAGCTGCTTGGCCTGCAAAACAACAACGGCGAAACGGCACCGATGCTGGGTGGTCTGGCCCTGGCCGACAACCCGTTTGTCGGCACCTCCAGTACGGGCGAGGCGTCGCCGTCGCTCTACGGCCAGGCCATGCCGTGGCAGGTGGCGCAGCTGGCGCGTAATCCAGAGACCGCCCCACCGGGCACTATGCGTACCGATCTGCCGGTAGAGACCGCTCAGGCGGGCACGCTGCGTCAGGTGGATAACATGATGGAGATGCTGGTCGATAAAACCGCCACCTGGGCGCGGGGATCCACCTCCCTTCGCGCGCGTGACGGCGAAGAGGGGCTGAGCAAGCTCACCGAGATCAAGGCGCCGCTGCAGTGGTCCACCGTGCCGTTTGGCGATTCGCGTCTGGATGTTAACGTGACGCCGATCAGCCTCGATGCCGGAACCTCGTCCGATGAATCCAGCCGTCGGTTTGGTACCGGGGCGCTGATTCAGGGCGTCGTGGCCGAGGAGCTGTATAACGCCTCCACCACCACGCCGCCTGAGCTGCCGAACATCGACAAAATCAAGGTGCCGTCACAAGGCTCGCAAAGTGCGCAGGGCGTTGAAGTGGCGATGGCGCTCACTGGCGAGCAGTACAAAATTGATGTCGGCTCCACGCCGCTGGGCCAGGATCTGAACACCCTGGTGGGCGGCGTACAGTGGTCGCCGCAGCTGACGGATTACCTCAAGCTGATACTGACCGGCGAGCGTCGCGCGGTGGTGGACAGCCTGCTGTCGTATGTCGGGGTGGAAGACAAATACAGCGGCAAGAAGTGGGGCCAGGTCACCAAAAACGGCGGTAGCGCTCAGCTGAGCTACGACAATACCGATGCGGGCTTCTACGCCGGATTTGGCGTGTATGACTACATCGGGGAAAACGTGCCGAGCAACACCAGCGTCAACGGCTCGGCGGGGGTCTATTTCCGTCCGTTCTATGCTGCCGATCGCGAGTTAAAAGCCGGCATCAACATGAACTACATGAACTTCGACAAAAACCTGAGCTACTTCAGCTACGGTCAGGGGGGCTATTTCAGCCCGCAAGACTATATCAGCGTCTCCTTCCCGGTGGATTACACCCAGAAGTTCGACAACTGGAAGCTGGGCTTAGGGGCGTCGGTGGGGTATCAGTCCTATTCGCAGGATGAGAGCCCGTACTTCCCGACGGATAAGGCCATGCAGAACCAGCTGGAAGATTACGTGGCCCGTGGGTTCGCCAAAGAGGACCATTACAAAGGCAGCAGCGAGAACGGCCTGGGATATACCCTGCGCGCGTCAACGGATTACAAACTGAATAAAGACATGACCATCGGCGGGCAGGTGGGGTATGACACCTTTGGTGATTACAACGAAAGTACCGCGAGCCTCTACTTCCGTTATCTTCTGGGGAATAAGTGATGAATGACCAACAGCTTTTGCAGTATTACCAGCATCAACAGACGCAGTCCGGTTGGTTTTCGCTGATCCACGTGATGATTGAGAGTATGGTAGCGAACGTCGGCGAAGCGCAGAGCCGCTCGTTCCTCGTGCAGATGGGCGACTCGCTGGGCGAGCGTTTCCCGCTGGCGCTGGCCCACACGGTAGGGGAGCTTGAAGCGCAGATCAATGCCCGGCTCGCAGCCTTTAACTGGGGCTATATTGATATTGATGCCAGCGAGACGGCGATCCGCATCGCGCATACCGCGTTACCGATTCCGCCAGAAGAGTCAAAGCAGATGGCGTGGAACCACGCTTTCAGTGCGGTGCTGGAGGGGCTGTACGCCCGCTGGCTGCGCGAGCAGGGCGGAAAATCACACGTATCACTGTGGCGGGAGGCATCCCCCTCGGCTACGGTTATCCATTTCAGATATCAAAATAATCAATAAGGATCGGCCATGTGGCAGCGAAGTAAAACCCTGATTCTGGTGCTGGGGCTGTTGATGAGTTATCAGGCTCTGGCAGGCAGCGCCTGGGACAGCTACAAAGCGCGATTTTTGATGGCGGATGGTCGCATCATTGATACCGGCAACAACAGTGTGAGCCACACTGAGGGGCAGGGCTTCGCCATGATGATGGCGGTGCGCAATAACGATCGCGCCGGTTTTGACAAAATCTGGAACTGGACGAAAAAGAACCTGCAAAACCCACAGACGGGGCTGTTTTACTGGCGCTTCAACCCGGTGGCCGCCGATCCGATTATGGATAAAAACAATGCCACCGACGGCGATACCTTTATCGCCTGGGCGCTGTTAAAGGCGGGAACCCAGTGGAATGACAACAATTATCTGACCGCCTCGGACGCAATCACCAAATCGCTGCTGGCCCGCAACGTCATCAGCTTTGCCGGTTACCGCGTGATGCTGCCGGGGGCGAAAGGCTTTAACCTCAACAGCTACGTGAACCTTAACCCGTCCTATTTTATCTTTCCGGCATGGGAAGATTTCGCGAAGCGCAGTCATCTGACGGTATGGCGTGACCTGATTAATGACGGGCAGAAGCTGCTGGTGAAAATGCGCTTTGGCAATACCCAACTGCCGGCGGACTGGGTTTCTTTGTATGCCGACGGGCACGTGACCCCGGCGAAAGAGTGGCCTGCACGCTTTAGCTACGATGCGATCCGCGTGCCGCTGTATGTGAAGTGGTATCAGCCGACCAGCCCGTTAATGGCACCTTATACCGCCTACTGGGGACGTTTTGCCCGTAACCAGACACCTGCGTGGGTGAACATCACCACCAACGATCCGGCGCCTTATATGATGGAAGGCGGCCTGCTGGCGGTGCGTGATTTGGCGATGGGGCAACTCCCGGCAGGCGAGCCGCAGATTACGGCGCAGGAGGATTATTATTCTGCGAGTCTGAAGATGCTGGTGTCGCTGGCAAAATAGTTTTTATCCTGCCGTAGTCGGGATTCTGGAAAGCGCCTCGCAAGACTGAATTGCGGTGGCGCTTTTTGCTTTCTGTGGGGGAGAGCAGGGCGTAGAGTCAGCGCGTTGCAGAAGAAACTGCAGCCGGGCGCAGGAACCCGATCCAGTACAAGGTGACCCAGATTCACTTTCTGGTGTCCTGCCAGCGCCCCGATAAGATTATGGTGGCGCTGGCGGAGCAGCCGAAAGGCTGGCCGGTTGCCGTTGAGTTCCGGTTCCTGACCCTGTCAGCGCTGCCACTCCCCGCTGGCATACAGTTCTATGACCGGAAATACAGCTGTATCCTTTGATGTATACATTACTGAGTTAGTAAAGTTGTAGATCTTACCTTTCACGTGAACCGTAACCAGCCGCCCAATTTTTGTCACGAGGGCTGTACCTGTATCTGCCGTTAAAAAGGGTTTCATTTCACTCACGGCTTTAAGGGGATCGCCTGAAAGCTCTCCCGATAAGTAATAACGAAAGACATCAGATACGGTCGCGTTTCCTCCCTGATATTGCGTGACATAAAGCCAGGTGTTTTCATTCAGTTGTTTTGATGCGTACAAGCGATCGTCGTAAGGCTTGCCGAGCATATACTGGTAGATGGCGAAACATACCACCAGCAGAAGCAGAACAAGAGTCAGAGTACGGTGTAGGGTTTTAAGAACCGTGCTGTATCGCATAATCAATACCTTGCTTTATCCATTTTTGGGCTCTGGTTTTTGTGTTTGTAATCTCACGGACCACCATTTCTGGCTTTATTATCAAACCAGAAATAAGCAGTAGGGCATGCCATTCCTATGCACATTCTCGGTGCTTTGGCTTCTATTTAATCAGGGAGTTAACCAGGCAATACGATGATATATTTTTACGGAATGTAATTTTTTTATCTCAGCAGTTACCTTGATAGATTTCTATAATAATTACAGCCAGGTAATTTGATTTTTATATGTATTTATAATGTCTTAAAGAGGCGATAAGCGTTTAAAAAGCCAGGAACAGTGGTGAGTCGGCGAGAGAAAAAGAATGTTTATGGTTTGCTGATGAGGAGATAGAACGGCATGTTCACACATCAACTCAAACGAAAAGGGCTTAGCCAGTTACCTGTCTAAGCCCTTGAAATTTGGTGGCCCCTGCTGGACTTGAACCAGCGACCAAGCGATTATGAGTCGCCTGCTCTAACCACTGAGCTAAGGGGCCGTGGCGGAGGATTATAAAGTAACTCCTCGCTGCAATCCAGCCATACCCACCTGCCTGCTGTTTTTATAAACAATGCATTTTCAATCTTTTATACTTAGAGCATGAACCATTAAACAGGAGTAATCATGATCAACGACATACTTGCACCAGGACTGCGGGTGGTGTTCTGCGGTATTAACCCGGGCAAGTCCTCTGCCCACACCGGTTTTCACTTTGCCCATCCGGGAAATCGCTTCTGGAAGGTGATCTATCAGGCGGGGTTTACCGACAAGCTGCTGAAGCCGGAAGAGGAGCAACAGCTGCTGGATACGCGCTGTGGCATCACCATGCTGGTGGAACGGCCCACGGTGCAGGCGAGCGAGGTGAATCTGCATGAGCTGCGCAGCGGCGGGCGCGAGTTGATTAAGAAGATTGAGGACTACCAGCCTGCGGCGCTGGCGATTCTGGGCAAGCAGGCTTACGAGCAGGCGTTCAGCCAGCGTGGGGTGCAGTGGGGAAAGCAGAAGATTACCATCGGCGTGACGCAGGTATGGGTGCTGCCCAATCCGAGCGGGCTGAACAGGGCGACGCTGGATAAGCTGGTAGAGGCGTATCGGGAGCTGGATCAGGCGCTGGTGACACGGGGGCTGTGAAGCCTTCTGCGGCCTGATACCCTCACCCCGACCCTCTCCCACAGGTCGAGGGAGAAAAACGAGCCCCCTTCCACGGGAAGCGGCGGAAAGACGAGTTCTCTTCTATGGGGAGAGGGGGAAAGACGAATCCTCTTCCACGGGCGGGAGGGGGAAAGACGAGTCCTCTCTCATAGGGAAAGAACGAATCTCTTCCATTTCCATGGGAAGAAGAAACAAAAAAGCTCCCCGAAGGGAGCTTTTTTACGTTCAGGACGATTAGTCGTCCAGGAAGCTACGCAGCACTTCAGAGCGGCTCGGGTGGCGCAGTTTACGCAGCGCCTTCGCTTCGATCTGACGGATACGTTCGCGGGTCACGTCGAACTGTTTACCCACTTCTTCCAGCGTGTGGTCGGTGTTCATATCGATACCGAAACGCATACGCAGGACTTTCGCTTCACGGGCGGTCAGGCCAGCCAGTACGTCGTGCGTGGCGGCACGCAGGCTTTCGGTGGTCGCAGAGTCCAGCGGCAGCTCGAGGGTGGTATCCTCGATGAAATCACCCAGATGCGAATCTTCATCGTCGCCGATTGGCGTTTCCATGGAGATTGGCTCTTTGGCGATCTTCAGCACTTTGCGGATCTTGTCTTCCGGCATCAGCATGCGCTCGGCCAGCTCTTCTGGCGTCGGCTCGCGGCCCATCTCCTGCAGCATCTGGCGAGAAATACGGTTGAGCTTGTTAATGGTCTCAATCATATGCACCGGAATACGGATGGTGCGCGCCTGATCCGCGATAGAACGGGTGATAGCCTGACGGATCCACCAGGTTGCGTAGGTGGAGAACTTGTAACCACGACGGTATTCGAACTTATCAACCGCTTTCATCAGACCGATGTTACCTTCCTGAATCAGATCCAGGAACTGCAGGCCGCGGTTGGTGTATTTCTTGGCGATAGAGATAACCAGACGCAAGTTCGCTTCAACCATCTCTTTTTTCGCACGGCGGGCTTTCGCTTCACCGATGGACATACGACGGTTAATGTCTTTTACCTGCTCGATAGTCAGGCCGGTCTCTTCTTCAATCTGTTGCAGCTTCTGCAGACCACGGTGTACGTCTTCAGCCACATCACGCAGTTTTTCAGACCACGGTTTGTTCATCGCGATAGCCGCGTTGAACCAGGTTTCGCTGGTTTCGTTGCCGGTGAACAGGGTGATGAAGTTCTTCTTCGGCATTTTGCACTGTTCAACGCACATCTTCATGATGATGCGTTCCTGGGTACGGACGCGGTCCATCATGACGCGCATGCTGTTAACCAGGTAATCGAACTGTTTTGGCACCAGGCGGAACTGTTTGAACACTTCAGAAAGCTTCAGGATCTCTTCCTGAGCGGCAGCATGGCTACGGCCTTTGGCTTTAATGGTGTCGCGGGTCACTTCATACTGCGTACGCAGTTCAGCGAACTTCTCGCGCGCCAGTTCAGGGTCGATGCTGTTATCATCGTCGCTGCTGTCGTCGTCGCTCTCTTCTTCGTCTTCGTCTTCGTCATCGTCCATCTCTTCCTGAGACAGTTCAGAGCCGACGTGCGTCGCCGTAGGCGCCATGTCTTCTTCCGCGTTCGGATCGACAAAGCCGGTGATCAGATCGGACAGACGTGCTTCTTCTGCTTCCACACGATCGTACTGCTCGAGCAGATAGGTGATGGCTTCAGGGTACTCGGCAACAGAGCACTGAACCTGGTTGATCCCGTCTTCGATACGTTTAGCGATGTCAATTTCGCCTTCGCGGGTCAACAGTTCAACGGTACCCATTTCACGCATGTACATGCGCACCGGGTCTGTCGTGCGGCCGATTTCAGACTCAACGCTCGACAGAACCTGTGCAGCAGCTTCTTCTGCATCTTCGTCGGTGTTGTTTGAGTTTTCAGCAAGCAACAGATCATCGGCATCAGGGGCTTCTTCCATCACCTGAATACCCATGTCATTGATCATTTGGATGATGTCTTCGATCTGATCGGAGTCGACGATATCTTCCGGCAGATGGTCATTGACCTCGGCATAGGTCAGATAGCCTTGCTCCTTACCACGTTGGACAAGAAGTTTCAGCTGTGACTGCGGGTTTTGCTCCATAAGACGGTATCCACACTTATTCGTTTGATTGGTGTCGGCGATACGGCTGCCAACCTTTAAAGCGAGGGCGTACTTGTATTTTTGCCGCTGCCTCTCAGTGCGGCTGTCGGGATCTACCCGAACGGTATTCGGCACTTAAGCCGTTAAATTCATTTTCGGGCACGTGCTTCAGTAATCACACGCACCTCTTCGCGTTCGGCTGGCGTTAACCCGTGGGTTCGCGAGCGCGCGATCAATTCGGAAAGACGTAGCTCAAGCATCGAATCAAACATATGGTTGAGCGAGTCGGTGAAGGTCTCTTCAGCGATATCTTTATCTGCTATATCGTCCCACATCGACAGTTTTTCAAGGGTTGCGGACGCTTTTGTTCCGCGATAGTGCTCTAAAAGTTGCCCGGTGGTCAGACCTGGCTGAGAAAGACAAGTGTTGACCAGTTCTGCAAATAAGCCAAGTCCAGGCAGCTTTTCCTGATCCAGACCCGCCAGGGATGGCACTTTTGGCGCCAGTTCCGGGTTCTGTACCAGCAGTCCTATCAGTATACGCATGGTTGTGCGTTTTAGCTGAGGCGCGGGGCGAGCTGCTCCGCCATCCGCCTGCTTTGGCATTAAACGTTCAAGCTGACTGTCATCCAGGATGCCGAGTTTCTTACCCAGTTCCTGACGCAGATAGATGCGCAACGTTTCGCCGGGCACTTGAGTAATCAGCGGTAAGGCCAGGGTGCTCAGCTGAGCGCGACCATCCGGGGTACTCAAATCCACCTGCGGCATCAGGCTGTTAAACAGAAACGTGGAGAGCGGCTGAGCCTGCTCCATCCGCGCTTCAAATGCCGCTTTGCCCTCTTTACGCACCAGCGTATCGGGGTCTTCGCCGTCGGGCAGAAACATAAAGCGTAACTGGCGTCCGTCGGTCATATAAGGCAGCGCTGTCTCGAGCGCGCGCCAGGCGGCTTCGCGTCCGGCCCGGTCGCCGTCGTAGCAGCAGACCACGGTGTTGGTCACCCGGAACAGCAGCTGAATATGGTCGGCGGTGGTAGAGGTACCCAAAGACGCAACGGCATAGTTAATGTCGAACTGCGCCAGCGCCACCACATCCATATAGCCTTCGACCACCAACAGGCGCTGCGGTTCAGCGTTATCCTGCTGGGCTTCATACAGGCCATACAGCTGGCGGCCCTTATGGAAAATATCGGTTTCCGGGGAGTTGAGGTATTTCGGCAGGGCATCGCCCAGCACGCGGCCACCAAAACCAATAACCCGGCCACGCTTGTCGCGAATGGGGAACATCACCCGTTCGCGGAAGCGGTCATAGCTACGTCCCTTGTCATTAGTGACCAGCATGCCCGCGTCGATGAGGGATTTACGATCTTCGCTATTGCCGCCAAAACGCTTTAACACGTTATCCCAGCCGGGAGGGGCGTAACCAATAGCGAAACGCGCAATAACATCGTCGCTCAGTCCGCGCTTGTTCAGATATTGACGCGCAGGCTCAGCGGCAGGTTGCTTGAGAGACTGTTGGTAAAATGCGTTCAGGCCGTCCATCAGCTGATACAGCGTTTGTCGTTGATGACGCTCTATCTGACTTGGCCCACTGCCTGCTTCATACGGCACTTCAAGGTTGTGCATGGCTGCCAGCTCTTCGACGGTTTCAACGAACTCGAGCTTGTCGTAGTTCATCAAAAAGTCGACGGCGTTGCCGTGCGCGCCACAGCCGAAGCAGTGGTAGAACTGTTTTTCACCGTTTACGGTGAAAGAGGGGGTTTTTTCGTTATGGAATGGACAGCACGCATGGTAGTTCTTGCCCTGCTTCTTCAGCTTTACCCGCGCGTCGATGAGATCGACGATGTCGGTTCTGGCAAGCAGATCATTGATGAAAACGCGTGGGATTCGTCCAGCCATAGGCCCCGTGATTACACTTCATCCTTCAACTGATACAGTGTGAATGATTTTGTGTAAATTCTGATTCATAAACGAAAACAAGCCGCGCATTCCTTCCGGAAGCACGGCCTTACGACTACTACTCTGTCTGACAATTGAGGACGTGCGTCCTCAAAAGATTAGTACAGACGAGTACGGCGTGCGTTTTCGCGAGCCAGTTTCTTCGCGTGACGTTTCACAGCAGAAGCTTTAGCGCGCTTACGTTCAGTCGTTGGTTTTTCATAGAACTCACGACGACGAACTTCAGCCAGAACACCTGCTTTCTCGCATGAACGCTTGAAGCGACGCAGTGCTACGTCGAACGGCTCGTTTTCACGTACTTTAATTACCGGCATGTAACTCTCACCTTTATAAATTCGGTTTGCCGCTGGCATCAACGCCAGCTTATTTCAAAATGGTGCGGAATTTTACTGCAATTGCTGCTGCTTTGTAAAGCACCGCGGCCGTTTTTGAAAGGGACTTTTATAAGGGTGAGGAGTATACACGAAGAGAACTCCAGGGGTGAGGAAAGTTTTACATCAACCCGCCCAGGCTCTACACTGCGCGATATCTGAGTGAGGTAAAACAAGTCATGCGTGTACTGGGTATTGAAACGTCCTGCGATGAAACCGGCATCGCGATTTACGACGATGAAAAAGGGCTGGTCGCCAACCAACTGTATAGTCAGGTGAAATTACACGCTGACTACGGCGGCGTGGTGCCGGAGCTGGCCTCCCGCGACCATGTGCGTAAAACGGTGCCATTGATTCAGGCGGCGCTGAAAGAGGCGGGCTTAACGGCTAAGGATATCGATGCCGTGGCCTATACGGCCGGTCCCGGGCTGGTCGGCGCGCTGCTGGTCGGTGCCACTATTGGCCGTTCGCTGGCATTCGCATGGGATGTACCGGCAATCCCGGTTCACCATATGGAAGGGCATCTGCTGGCACCGATGCTGGAAGAGAATCCACCGGAATTTCCGTTCGTGGCGCTGCTGGTTTCCGGCGGCCATACCCAGCTGATCAGCGTCACCGGCATTGGTCAATATGAACTGCTGGGCGAATCCATTGACGATGCGGCGGGCGAAGCTTTCGATAAAACCGCCAAGCTGCTGGGGCTTGATTACCCGGGCGGCCCAATGCTGTCGAAAATGGCGTCGCAGGGGACGGAAGGGCGCTTCGTTTTCCCGCGTCCGATGACCGATCGTCCGGGTCTGGATTTCAGCTTCTCCGGGCTGAAAACCTTTGCGGCGAATACCATCCGTAATAATGCCGACGACGACCAGACTCGCGCGGATATCGCCCGTGCTTTTGAAGATGCGGTGGTGGATACCCTGATGATCAAGTGCAAGCGCGCGCTGGATCAGACGGGCTTTAAGCGTCTGGTGATGGCGGGTGGCGTTAGCGCCAACCGTACCCTGCGCGCGAAGCTGGCAGAGATGATGCAAAAGCGTCGCGGTGAAGTGTTCTATGCCCGCCCGGAATTTTGTACCGATAACGGGGCGATGATCGCCTATGCCGGGATGGTGCGCCTGAAGCCCGATGCCATGGCGGATCTGAGCGTCTCTGTACGTCCACGCTGGCCACTGGCTGAACTGCCGGCCGCCTGATGGAAGAAACCCGGATGTTAAAGCGCCATATCAAACATCCGGGTTTTCGCTAACAGACAATAGAGCTGGCAGCTGTTCTTCACCCCCAACTTTTCCATGGCCCGCATTTTATGGGCGCTCACGGTTTTAATGCTCAAATGCATACGCCGCGAGATATCCGTCAGGCTCAGCCCCCGACAAATCAAGCGCAGCACATCGGTCTCCCGGACGGACAGCGTCTCGTTCATCATTTTCCCGCCTTTAAAGAGGGCA
Organism: Leclercia sp. GLN_9; assembly: GCF_043105735.1. Taxonomy (NCBI): domain Bacteria; kingdom Pseudomonadati; phylum Pseudomonadota; class Gammaproteobacteria; order Enterobacterales; family Enterobacteriaceae; genus Leclercia; species Leclercia sp. GLN_9. The sequence goes on along the minus strand of NZ_JBICLV010000009.1, from coordinate 90,161 downwards.
TTCATCAGGGTGCGCTCGACGTACACTTCGCCATCGATCACCGACTGTAGCGCCTGACTGAGGATTTTTTCATCGCTGTGGCGGCTGAGCCAGGCTTTCGCCCCTGCTTCCAGTGCGAGGCGGATCATCAGCGGATTGGTGTCGGGCGAGAGCATCATCACCTGCAGCGCCGGATAATGGCGGGTTAACCACTTAACCAGCGCCAGCCCCTCCATGCCGTTTTGCGGATCCCGCAGCGTATAGCCCAGCAACAAAATGTCGGGGGGGTCGCGTGCCAGCAACGCCAGAAGCTCGCCGACCGAGTCCGCTTCCCCACAAAAAGAGAGCGTCAGAGAGGCGTTGTTGCTGATCATGGCGCGGACACCCCGGCGAATCACGGTGTACTCATCCGCGATCACCATTTTCATTGTCATTGGATTTTCCTTAAGCGGTATTAATTATTTGCGCAGAAGGCGATTTTATATGGCGCGACTTCGGCTGGATTGCACGGGAAGCAATATTTTTATCCGCCACAGGGATTTGACATATTTCATATTAACGTGCCGCCAATGACGTTGATCCCGGGGAGAAGACCTGGCAGTCGAATTATTTGGACGGCACATTACCGGGCTATACATTGGATCTTTACATCCGTCATACCGGGGCGATCTCCGGCGGCACCTGATGAGCAGGGCGCCGCGGTAACTCAGCGCAACCGCCTGGCATTGCGCCAGGCTTGTTTACATCTTCAGCATTCCCTTCTCTTCCAGGAAGGCAATAATCGTCGCCAGACCGTTGCCCGCTTTCAGGTTGGTAAACGTCCATGGCCGTTCGCCACGCATACGGTTGGTGTCGCTCTCCATCACCGCCAGCGAAGCGCCGACATAGGGGGCCAGATCGGTTTTGTTGATCACCAGAAAATCAGATTTGGTGATCCCCGGCCCGCCCTTACGCGGGATCTTTTCCCCTTCCGCCACGTCGATCACATAGATCGTCAGATCCGCCAGCTCCGGGCTGAAGGTGGCGCTCAGGTTATCCCCGCCACTCTCGACAAAGATCAGATCCAGATTGCCAAATTTTTCACTCAGCGCTTCCACCGCCGCCAGGTTCATTGAGGCATCTTCGCGGATCGCGGTATGCGGGCAGCCGCCCGTTTCCACGCCGACAATGCGCTCCGGCTCCAGGGCGCCCGCTTCGGTGAGGATGCGCTGATCTTCTTTGGTGTAGATATCGTTGGTCACCACGGCCAGCTGATACTGGTCGCGCATCGCTTTACATAACGCTTCCAGCAGCGCGGTTTTACCCGAACCCACCGGGCCGCCGACGCCCACGCGCAGGGGATGTTTGTACTCAGACATAGAGACTCCTCAGGAACGGAATAACCGTGAATATTGGGTTTCGTGACGCGCCGAGGCGATGGCAGAGAGCGGCGTGGCCGCCCCCAACTGGTCATCGCGGCGCAAAAGCGCCTGCTCCAGCCCGCCGGCAAAATAATCGCAGAGGTCGATGATCAACAGCTGGGCCGCCTGCTGGCCAAAGGGCACGAGCTTAACGCCCGCCATTACCGCGCTCTCAATCCAGCTGTAGCCGAGGCTTAACGCCATCTCGCGCAGGTGAATGCCCCAGCGCACGCCGAGCCAGGCCATGCCGCACAGCTGGCTTTGCGAAAACAGCGGCAGCCAGTCGGGCGGGCAGTCCGTCTCCCAGCTTTTAATCAGACGGGTAAACGCCGCGCCGCGGTTGCGCTCCTCTTCGCGCAGCTCGCGGGTTTCACGGCAGGCGAGCAGGTACGCCGTCCAGCGTGAGGCCGCAGCGATATCCTGCTGCTCGCAGGCGTGATACAGACGTGAAAACAGCGGCAGATCGACGCAGAAAAAGCTCTGCTCCATCTGCTGACACTGCCAGGCTTTGAACGCCTCCGGGGTGGTGACCCAGCCTGCTTCCGTTGCCCACTCCAGCCCCTGCGACCAGGTAAACGACCCCACCGGCAGGCTGCTGCTGGCAAGCTGCATCAGACGCAGCTGGCGGGAGGGTTCCATCAGCTCATCAGCGCCAGCAGGGCAGAGGCGATCAGCCCACCGCCAAAGATTTTACGCAGCCCATCATGACGGCGCAGCAGCCTACCCGCAGCAAAGCTGACGCACAGCACGGCAGCGCTGGCGAGCATAAAGCCGCTGGTGAACAGCCAGAAGCTGTGGCCTGCCATCTCAACGCCGTGTGCCCAGCCGTGGAACATCGCCAGCGCCGGAACGGCCAGCAGCAGGCGGTTTTCAGTTTTGAACATCATCACGCCGCATACCGCCAGCGAGGCGATGATCAGCATCTCCATCCCGCCAAAACCGCCCAGCAGGCTACCCGCGATAGCACCGGTTAACATCATGCCGAGGGTGGCAAAGGGCATCAGCAGCTGGCGGCCACTCAACGCGGCAAGAACGCCCGCCCCGGTGAGCATCAGCAGATGGTCAAGACCGGTCAGGGGATGGAAAAAGCCTGCCTGAAAACTGTCAGCACCGTGACCGGGATGGGCCAGCGCGGGCAGCGAAAATGCCAGCAGCAGCAGGGGTAAGAACTTACGCATGAGGGATCCTTAATGTGAATGAGCGTGAGAGTGCGAATGTGAATGCGAATGCCCTTCGCTGGCGTACGCGCCCGCTTCGGGTTCAAAGGGCAGCCTGGCGAAGGTCACCTCCAGGTCGAACAGGTGCAGCATCTCATCCAGCACATGATCGTGGTGATAGCGCAGCTCGCCGGGCAGAATTTGCAGCGGCACGTGGCGGTTGCCCAGGTGATAGCAGGCGCGCGCCAGCAGGAACGGATCGGCGCAGCGCACCACCGACAGCGGCTCGGCGGCGGCAATTACCTCCACCACCTCACGCCCGTCTTCACTGGTGAGCAGGTCGCCGCCGCGCAGCAGCAAGCCGCGCGGCAATATCAGCCCCGCATCGCGCCCGTCGTCCAGAACCACGCGGGCGCGGCTTTTTACCCGCACATCAATCGGCAGCGTCACGCTCGCGGTAACGGGATGGGGATGGTCGAGGCGTTGGGTTAAGGTGATCATGAATCCTCCTCAGAACAGGAAATAGCGTTGCGCCATCGGCAGGATCTCTGCCGGTGCGCTGGTGATCAGTTCCCCGTCGATGCGCACCTCATAGGTTTGCGCATCGACGGTAATGTTGGGCTGCAGGCCGTTGTGGATCATGTCGGCCTTTTTCACCGTCCGGCAGCCTTTGACCGCCGCGGTGGCGCTCTGCAGGTTCAACTGCTGCGCGATGCCGTTATCGGCGGCGGCCTGCGAGAGAAACGTCAGGCGGGTGGCATGGCGGGCTGCGCCCAGCGCACCAAACATGGGCCGATAGTGCACCGGCTGCGGGGTGGGGATCGAGGCATTAATGTCGCCCATCGGCGCGCAGGCGATCATCCCGCCTTTAACGATGGTGGCGGGCTTGACGCCAAAGAAGGCGGGGGACCAGACCACCAGATCCGCCAGCTTCCCGGCCTCAATCGATCCGACCTCGTGGGCGATGCCGTGGGTCAATGCCGGGTTAATGGTGTACTTGGCGATATAGCGCTTCACCCGAAGGTTATCGTTATCGCCACGCTCTTCAGGCAGCGCGCCACGCTGCACCTTCATGCGATGCGCCACTTGCCAGGTGCGGATAATCACTTCGCCTACCCGGCCCATCGCCTGCGAATCCGACGAGGTGAGCGAGAAGGCACCGATGTCGTGCAGCACGTCCTCGGCGGCGATGGTCTCGCGGCGAATGCGTGATTCGGCGAAGGCCACGTCCTCAGCAATATCCGGGTCGAGATGGTGGCAAACCATCAGCATGTCCAGATGCTCGTCGATGGTGTTGATGGTGTACGGCAGCGTCGGGTTAGTGGAGGAGGGCAAAATGTTGGGGTGCGCACAGGCGGTGATAATATCCGGCGCATGGCCGCCGCCCGCCCCCTCGGTGTGGAAGGTATGAATAGTGCGCCCGGCAATGGCCGCCAGGGTGTCTTCGACAAACCCTGCCTCGTTAAGGGTGTCGCTGTGCAGCGCCACTTGGATATCCATCTCATCCGCCACCGTCAGAGAGCAGTCGATTGTCGCAGGGGTTGATCCCCAGTCCTCATGAATCTTCAGCCCGATCGCCCCGGCGGCCACCTGTTCGCGCAGGGCATCGGGATTTGAACCGTTGCCTTTGCCCAGCAGACCAACATTGACCGGCAGCGTGTCGGCGGCTTGTAACATGCGTGCGATGTACCATGGCCCCGGCGTGCAGGTGGTGGCGTGGGTGCCTGCGGCGGGACCGGTACCGCCACCAATCATGGTGGTCACGCCGGAGACCAGCGCCTCTTCGGCCTGCTGCGGGCAGATCCAGTGAATGTGGGTATCCACTCCGCCTGCGGTGACGATCTTGCCTTCGGCGGCAATCACCTCGGTGGCCGCGCCAATGGAGATGGTCACGCCGGGCTGAATATCCGGGTTACCGGCTTTACCGACGGCGACGATCCTGCCGTCCTTCACGCCGATATCGGCTTTGACGATCCCCCAGTGATCGACGATCAGGGCGTTGGTCAGAACCAGATCCACGCAGTCCCGGGCGGTCATCTGCCCCTGGCCCATGCCGTCGCGGATCACTTTGCCGCCGCCGAATTTGACCTCTTCGCCGTAGATCGTCAGATCCTGTTCCACCTCGATCCACAGGTCGGTATCGGCCAGCCGCACTTTATCGCCAGTGGTGGGGCCAAACATGTCGGCATAGGCCTGACGCGAGATCTCAGACATTGTTCACCTCGCCCATCACCTCGCCGCGAAAACCGACAATCCGTTGGGCGCCCGCTACCTGTACCAGCGTCACGGCGCGTTTCTGTCCGGGTTCAAAGCGCACGGCGGTACCGGCGGCAATGTTCAGCCGGTAGCCTTTGGTGGGTTCACGATCGAACTTCAGCGCCGGGTTTACTTCGTAAAAATGGTAATGGGATCCGACCTGGATCGGACGATCCCCATGATTCTCGACGATCGTGGTCAGGGTGTTGCGCCCGGCATTAATCACGATCTGTCCGGGTTGGATTTGATATTCGCCTGGGATCATATTGTGCCCCCTTACAGGATCGGATTGTGAACGGTGACCAGCTTGGAGCCGTCCGGGAAGGTGGCCTCCACCTGAATATCCGGGATCATCTCCGGCACGCCCTCCATCACCTGGCTGCGGTTCAGGACGTGGCGACCGGCTTCCATCAGCTCCGCCACTGTCTGCCCGTCACGTGCGCCTTCCATAATGAAGGCGCTGATCAGGGCCACCGATTCCGGGTAATTGAGCTTCACACCGCGGGCGAGACGGCGCTCGGCCACCAGCGCGGCGGTAAACAGCAATAGCTTGTCTTTTTCTCTGGGGGTCAGTTCCATCGTGCGTCTCTCAGGTGTGCCAGATTCGGGGCGAGCAGGGAGCTTTGGCGGTGAGTTGCGGGCGCAGGCGCTGCCAGATCTCGCGCATTGCCTGCTGGCAAATCAGGTTGTCATGGGCCAGAAAACGGATCGACAGCAAGCCGTCGGTGAGGGTGGCCCCCGCGAAGTGCTCCAGCGGGGCCAGTGCCTCGCGGGCTGCATCCAGCAGCGGTTCGGTTGCCGGGTAAAACAGCAGGGTGCCGATCCACGGGTGTTCCGCCACGGGCGTGAGATCGCCATCGGCCAGGTGCTGGCGCTCGATCAGCAGCGGCTCGCCCTCGATCCAGACCTCCAGGCGACTCTCAATGTGCCCATGGCTAAAGGTTTCGTTGATCACCGGGCGGCCGAGGCAAAACAGCTCCCAGGCCAGCAGGGTACTGCTGCGCTGCAAATGGAACACCGAGCGCAGCGCGGCATTGGCACCCGGAAAGAAAATGGTGTCCTGCGGTAGCCACTCCAGAATCGTGTGCTCGTCCAGGGTGAAGTGCTGATCGAGCCGCGCCAGCGCGCCGTTGCTGCGATAGAACTTGCTGGCGCCGGGCATGGTGATGAGCGCGTGGCTGCCGGCTGCAAGATGGACGTCGATCGTCAGTTCATCCCCGCCGACAATGCCACCCGGCGGGTGGAGCAGGTAGAGGTGGCAGGTTTCCTCTTCGGGATAAAACGGGCGTTGTACGGTGAGCGGCCCAACATGACGGGCAGAGTGAAGGAGGGTTTTTTCAGGGGTGTGACAAAACTGCAAAGCAAGCGATGCCTGCCAGCCTTTGACTGTTTTATCCACCATCTGAGTTGCTGACATGCTTCATCCATCTGCTCGCCATCGGGGTGTTTTTTAGTATGCCCTGGCGGAAATGAAGGCTGTCATATGAGTCACTTATGGATGGGGGGCTGTTTGCTAACTGTGTTGAATAATTTTGGGAGAATGGTGGAAGGGTTCCGTTCACTATGACTCTTCTGGTTTATGTACACCCCGCTGCGGTGAACGTGCAAAGGGGGCTTGCCGCCGCCCCCTTTGCAATCCCCGCGGCCCCGCGACGAAATCGGTGCTTCGCACTACGCTCACCTCCCGACCGGCTGCCTGCGGTCGGCTCAACTCGACATCCTGTCTCGATTCGCCTCTGGCCGCCATCCCTGGCGTCCAGCCCTTGTCATCCGGTCTCCGGTTCGCCGGTTTCAGCGGGGACTCAACACCCGTGCCACATTCAAACCGCAGAGAAGGTTGAGGGAGCGAAAGTCCGGCTGAAAATCGCTGAGGCGTTGACCGCAGGCCGGGGCGAGGCGCAGGGATGCGCCAAGAGGGCGTGACCTACAGGGATGTAGGATCACGCCCGACCCGATAGCCGAAGGGAATAAGCCGAAGGCATCGCGAAGCGACGATTTTCTTTGCCGGGAGCCGGGATTGTTAAGGGGGCGGCGGCAGCCCCCTTAACACGTTCACCGCAGCGGATTACACATAAAGCAGAGGAGTGAAAGTGAACGGAACGATTCCACTCCTTTAAAAGACAAATTACCTTAAAACAAACAGTTAATTTAAAATAAAATACTTCCCGATTTAAAAGGGTAACCTACCGATAATCCTCAGCATCAATATCATACCCGGATGGCTCCCAGCGGATCGCCAGCAGCGAAACCAACCCAATCAGCGGCGCAAGGGCGATGACCCAGAAAACAGCGGTATCCATTGAGGCCACCAGCAGCGGGAACATAAACAGCGACAGCGTCGAGCTGCTGCGCATCAGCGTCTGGTTCAGCCCCACGCCGACACCGCGCAGCGAGGTCGGGTAGCTGAGCGAAGCAAACGCCATGGTATGTGCCCCCGGCCCAAAGCCCTGGCCGAACAGGAACAGCGCCAGCATTGCCACTGCCGTAACCCCTTCCGCAACGCCTTCCGGGCGACCAATAATCGCCAGCCCCAGCAGGGCGGTCAGCTGACAGGCATAACCCGCCAGCGACATCCGCCATGCGCCAAAGCGCGGAACCAGCCGCACCGCCAGCAGACCACCGACAAACGCGAACAGCAAGTTCAGGGCCAGCGAGATCAGAATGGTGGTCAGCATCGACTGCACAAAGAAGCTGGAAATAATCACCGGCAGGCCAAAGGCCACCGCGTTATAGGCGAAGGACGACACGATCGACAGTAGCGTGGCCAGCATAGTGCGGCGCAGATAGACCCCGCGGAACAGATTCAGGTAGTTACTCCAGCTGGCTTTATTCACCACCGGCGCGGGCTGGTTGAGCGCCTCCTGCGGCACGTGGGCATTAATGTTGTAAGCCTTGCGCAGAATGGATGCAGCCTCTTTCAGGTTACCCTGATTCGCCGCCCATACCGGTGACTCGCTCATATACTTGCTGCGGATCGCGATAATCACCAGCGCGGGGATCGCCCCGAAGCCGAGGATAATCCGCCACAGCCAGTCGCTGTGCGTTTCTGGCAGCACGGCATAAAAGAAGAGCACCAGCAGATAAGAGATGCTGATGGCGGCATACCAGGTGGGACACCACATCGCGACGCTGGCGGCTTTGTTGCCGGGGCCTTTCAGCCTGGCGAACTCGCTTAAGAAGGCCATCGCCACAGGAAGATCGATCCCCACCCCCAGCCCCATGACAAAGCGCGCCCCAGCCAGCACGTACTCGTTTGGGGCAAACGCACAGGCGATAGCCGCGACCACAAAGAAGACCATGTCGGCCATAAAGACCCGGTAACGACCGATTTTATCCGTCAGGTAGCCGCCAATCAGCGCCCCGACAATGGCGCCGAACGTGATCGCCGAGGCCACCATGCCGGTACCGGCAGGCGTAAGGTTAAATTCGCGGGTAATGTCTTTGATGCCGAACGCCAGCGCCCCCAGGTCGTAGGCATCCAGAAAGATACCGCCCAGCGCAATGCCGATGACGATGCGGGCATTGGCCCGGCCCTGTGAACCTTCATTGACCATTTGGGTGACATCCGCTGCGTTACGGACCCATTTGATCTCCCCGTCGGGAGCTTTTCCTGCCGTTGCAAGCGAAGTTGAATCAGTGATCTCTGTCATTTTCTTATGTTGTGTTGGCTGTACGAACAAAAAGAGTACTCACAGCAAGAAAACGATCTAAATCACATTTGGTTATAAGGCATAACTAAGGGGTTGAGGCGCAAGGGGCTTTACTGCGGCTCTTTCTTTTTTCTCTTCAGCCTGGCCCAGATCTTGGTCTCCTGACGACGCCACAGGCGCTGGATGTTGTCATGATGACGCAGCAGAATCAGGCAGGAGAGCATCGACACCGGGAAGGTGAACTGCGGTTTGAACCACCAGACATAAAACGGGGCAACCAGCGCGCTGACGATAGCGCCAAGAGAGGAGTAGCCGCTGAGCAACACGCTGAGCAGCCAGGTGCCGGCCATTACGCCGGTCAAATCCCAGCCAATGGGGGCGATGGCACCAAATGCGGTGGCCACGCCTTTACCGCCTTTGAAACCAAAGAATACCGGCCAGATGTGGCCCAGACAGGCAGCGATAGCAATCAGCCCCAGCCAGAACGGCGTAACGCCCAGTGCATACGCACCCCAGACGGGAAGCATGCCTTTCAGGACGTCAAAAATCAGAACCGCTACGGCTGCTCCTTTGCCGCCAATTCGTAGTACATTGGTCGCCCCCGGATTCCCGGATCCGTTCTCACGTGGATCGGGTAAGCCAGCGATACGGCAGACCAGAATGGCGCTGGAAATTGAGCCGCAAAGGTAAGCAAGGAGGATCATTCCAGGCGCGATTGCACTCATAACGCTGTTCCGTTTTGAAAATATCGTTTTGTACTTAGCATCTGTGGATAATACGCATAATTCGCCGGGAGTGGTATCCGGTTTAGCCAAAAACCAGGCAGGTCGTGATGGATATAGTATTTATAGAGCAACTTTCGGTAATCACCACTATCGGGGTGTATGACTGGGAACAGACCATCGAACAGAAGTTAGTGTTCGATATCGAAATGGGCTGGGATAATGTCGCCGCAGCGAAAAGCGATGATGTGAACGACTGTCTGAGCTATGCCGACGTCAGTGAAGCGGTCATCAGCCACGTGGAAGGCCAGCGTTTTGCGTTGGTGGAGCGCGTGGCGGAAGAGGTGGCAGAACTGCTGCTCAGCCGCTTTAATTCCCCCTGGGTGCGCATCAAGGTCAACAAGCCGGGCGCGGTGGCGCGGGCGGCGAATGTGGGCGTCATCATTGAGCGTAGCAAAAATCTGAAAGAAAACATTTAACGGTATAATAGTTAAACCATTTCCTGTTAAATCAGTCTTACAGCTGTTCCTTCTGTGGTTACCCCTTGGGTAACCCGTTTTTTTCTGTCTTTTTAGGGGTTTATTGATGAGCGATATGCACTCCCTGCTGGTGGCAGCAATACTGGGTGTGGTCGAAGGATTGACAGAGTTTTTGCCGGTTTCCAGTACGGGCCACATGATTATTGTGGGCCATCTGCTGGGGTTTGAGGGCGAAACGGCGAAAACCTTTGAGGTGGTGATCCAGTTAGGATCCATTCTGGCGGTGGTGGTGATGTTCTGGCGCCGTCTGTTCGGGCTGATTGGCATTCACTTTGGCCACCCGCCGCATGAAGGATCCGGCAAAGGGCGGTTGACCCTGCTGCACATTCTGCTCGGGATGATCCCGGCGGTGGTGCTGGGGCTGGTGTTGCACGACACCATCAAATCACTGTTTAACCCGATAAACGTCATGTACGCGCTGGTGGTTGGTGGCGTTCTGCTGATTGCCGCCGAACTGCTAAAGCCGAAAGAGCCGCGCGCGCCAGGTCTGGACGATATGACCTACCGTCAGGCGTTTATGATTGGCTGCTTCCAGTGTCTGGCGCTGTGGCCGGGCTTCTCCCGCTCCGGGGCGACCATTTCAGGTGGGATGCTGATGGGCGTAAGCCGCTATGCGGCCTCTGAGTTCTCGTTCCTGCTGGCAGTGCCGATGATGATGGGTGCGACCGCGCTCGATCTCTACAAGAGCTACCACTTCCTGACCGCGGGCGACATCCCGATGTTTGCCGTGGGCTTTATCACCGCCTTTATCGTGGCGCTGGTGGCTATCAAAACCTTCCTGCAGCTGATCAAGCGCATCTCGTTTATCCCGTTCGCCATCTATCGCTTTATCGTGGCGGCCGCGGTCTACGTGGTCTTCTTCTGACGGGTTGCCCTCAGTCTTTTGGCTGGGGGCAACGCTGTTCTTTCCAGTCGGCTACCGCCTGAATCCGTCGTTTGGTTAACTCTTCCCGAATCTCTGCTCCTTTAAATCCGGCCTCGACCACCGCCTTTGTCGGCACCGCTTTTGCCACCTCCCAGGCTTCACGCAGCAGTCGCCCCTGCGGGTAATCGCTGGCTTCAAACCCGGTGCGCCCGCGCACGTCGGCTTCGCTGGTCAGGGCGATCTGTTCCACGCGCTGCGGCTTGCGCCAGGCGTCGATGTTGTCGAACAGCTTGACGATGGTGGCCGGTTTAAGGATCGGGAACGTGTGGATCAGGTCATGAAACTCGGCGACCAGCTTCGCCAGATCGCGGATCTCGTTCGGCACCCGCATGCGCTGACAGACCTTTTCAACCAGTCTGACGCCCGCCGGTCCGTGGCCGTGATGGCGCGGCCACAGTTCAGGGGGCGTTAAGCCTTTGCCGAGGTCGTGACAGAGGGTGGCGAAGCGCACGTCCACTTCCGGGCTAAGCATCGCCGCCATGCTTAAGGTCATCAGGGTATGGATGCCAGTATCGATTTCCGGGTGCCACTTCGCCGGGGCGGGCACGCCAAACAGCGCGTCCACTTCCGGGAACAGCACCTTCAGCGCCCCGCAGTCGCGTAGCACCTGGAAGTAAACCTGTGGATTGCGGGTGGTGAGTGCATTCTCGGTCTCTTTCCACACGCGCTCCGGCGTGAGGTGCTCCAGCTCGCCCGCGTCGGTCATGGACGTCATCAGCGCCATGGTTTCGTCAGCGATGCGGAAGTTCAGATGGGCATAGCGGGCAGCAAAGCGCGCCACGCGCAGCACGCGTAGCGGATCTTCAGAAAAAGCCGGGGACACATGGCGCAGGATGCGGTTTTGCAGATCCTGTTTACCGCCGTAAGCATCGACGATATGGCCTTGTTCATCTTGCGCGAGAGCGTTAATGGTCAGATCGCGGCGCTGCAAATCGTCTTCGAGGGTAACGTCAGGATCGGCATGGCAGATAAAACCGGTATAGCCGACGCCGGATTTGCGTTCGGTACGCGCCAGAGCATACTCCTGGCGGCTTTGCGGGTGCAGGAACACAGGAAAATCGCGGCCTACCTGCTGGTAACCCGCGTCAAGCATTGCCTGGGGGGTGGCGCCCACCACCACCCAGTCTTTATCTTTGACCGGCAGACCTAACAACGCATCACGAACCGCACCACCGACCAGATAAATCTTCACGCCACACTCTCCCGTATCAAATATTGGCAAAATAATACGTAAGTGTGGCAGAGATGGCGACTTAGTTCATCCAACGGTCTTTACGTTTACGGCTCGGCACCAGATGCGGCAGCACCAGACCCAGCAGCAGACCCATCCCCAGCACGCCGCCGCCATACATAAACCACTGCATGATGATGGTGCGTTGTTTGTCATCCAGCTGCAGATTGGCCGCGCTTACCTTCTTCTGGGCGACGATCAGCTCGTTTTTCAGCTTCTGGTTCTCATCTTTGAGACCGTTGATCACTCCGTCGCTCTGCGCCACTTTCTGCTGCATTTCAGCGGTGCGCTGGTTCCAGGTGGCGTCGATATTGGTCAGCTTATCGGTCAGGGTTTTGACCTGGTTTTCCAGATCCGGCACGCGGGTGCGCAGGCTCGGGTCGGTGCTAAGCTCTTTCAGGGGGATCCAGGCGGTACGGCCGCTGCTGTCGCGGACCTGGCCATAGTTGGATTCCGCGTTGCTCTGTAACAGCACCACTTCCTCGCCGGCATTAATCGTGCCCACGAGGCGATAATTGTCACCCGGACCGCTGCGTACCCAGGTATTCAGTTCGTCAGAAACGTAGCGTTTCTCTTCAGCGTGGACTACTGTCGCGGCGCTAAAGGCAAGTAATGTCAGTCCGATCAGGCGTAATTTAAGCATCAGTCAGTCGTTATTTTCATAAAAAGTGGAACGATATTAGTGGTTACAGTCTTCAGGCGCAAAGGATTCGTCAGCATTCGGATTCCTCTGGGCTTTGACGGCCACTGTAGCAAACTTTACGCCCGTCAAATTGCCCATTGCGTGGCAATCTGGCGCAAAATACTATCTACTGACAAAAATGTGGCGAGTAAGTTCGCCGTAATTTACCCCGCAATGTTGCAATCAAAAGAACAAGGCCATGGCTCAGGAAATCGAATTAAAGTTTATCGTTGAAAGCGGCAGTGTTGATGCGCTGCGAACTCATCTGCATCAGCTGACCGGTGAGCATCATGCGCCGGTGCAACTGCAAAACATCTATTACGAAACGCAGGACCTGTGGCTGCGCCGTCATGACCGTGGCCTGCGCATCCGTGGCGTTGACGGGCGTTACGAGATGACCATGAAAATCGGTGGGCGCGTGGTAGGCGGCCTGCATCAGCGCCCGGAATACAATATTGATATCAACCAGCCTGAGCTGGAGCTGGAGCGGTTCCCGACGGAAGTTTGGCCAGAAGGCACCTTGCCTGACGGGCTGGCAGAGCGCGTTAAGCCGCTGTTCAGTACCGATTTCGCGCGTGAAAAGTGGCTGGTAAATGAAGGTAAAAGCCGAATCGAAATCGCCCTCGACCTGGGCGAGGTGAAAGCCGGTGAGTTTCAGGAGCCGATCTGCGAGCTGGAACTGGAGCTGCTGGAAGGCCACGCCGAAGACGTGCTGAAGCTGGCCCGTAAGCTGGTTACCCAGAGCGGCCTGCGTCAGGGCAGCCTGAGTAAAGCCGCCCGCGGCTATCATCTGGCCCAGGGCAACGAGCCGCGTCTGCTGAGACCGACCGAGATTATGCGCATCGCGCCGAAATCTTCGGTCGAGCAGGGCTTTGAAGCCTCGCTGGAGCTGGCGCTGAGCCAGTGGCAATACCACGAGGAGCTATGGGCCCGCGGCGTGAAGGGGGCGAAAGCCGAGGTGCTGGCAGCGATGGCGCTGGTGCGTCACAGCCTCACCCTGTTTGGCGGCATCGTGCCGCGTAAAGCAAGCGCCCACTTACGCGATCTGCTGACCCAGGTCGAAGCCCTGATGGCCTCTGAGGTGTCTGCCGAGACGGCGATCTACAGCCCGCAAACCGCGACAGCAAAACTGACCCTGACCGAGTTTCTGGTTACCCGCGGCTGGCGCACCTTCCTTGATGCGAAGGCACAGGGCAAAATTGACGACTCCTTTAAGCGTTTTGCGGATGTCCACTTGTCCCGCCACGCCGCTGAACTGAAAACCATCTTCGGCCATCCGCTGGGGGATCAGTATGGCGATCAGCTGATTCGTCTGGCGCGTAACATCGACAGCATTCTTCTGCTGTCAGGAGCCTATGACGGCCCGCAGGCCCGCGCATGGCTGGAGAACTGGCAAGGGTTGCTGTATGCCATTAAGACCCGTCAGCACATTGAAATTGAGCATTTCCGCAACGAAGCCATTTCGCAGGAGCCATTCTGGCTGCACAGCGGAAAACGTTAACGCAGGCAAGGAACCCCCATGATGCCGCTTTCTTCACCCTTACAGCAGCAGTGGCAGACGGTATGTGAGCGTCTGCCGGAAGCATTACCCGCCTCGTCATTAAGCGAGCAGGCCCGGCAGGTGCTGACCTTCAGCGACTTTGTGCAGGAGAGCGTCACCGCGCACCCTGACTGGCTGGCAGAGCTTGAGGCTTCGCCACCCCAGGCCGACGAGTGGCAGCACTATGCGCAGTGGCTCCAGGACGCGCTGGTGGATATCAGCGATGAAGCGGCACTGATGCGCACGCTGCGCCAGTTCCGCCGCCGGGTGATGGTACGCATCGCCTGGGCGCAGGCGCTGATGCTGGTGAGTGAAGAGAGCACCTTGCAGCAATTAAGTCACCTTGCGGAGACGCTGATTGTCGCCGCCCGCGACTGGCTGTACGACGCCTGCTGTCGCGAGTGGGGCACCCCGTGCAGTGAAGATGGCACCCCGCAGCCGCTGATGATTTTAGGCATGGGCAAACTGGGCGGCGGCGAACTCAATTTTTCCTCGGACATCGACCTGATCTTCGCCTGGCCGGAGAAAGGGGCCACCCGCGGGGGACGCCGCGAGCTGGATAATGCCCAGTTCTTCACCCGGCTGGGACAGCGGCTGATTAAAGCGCTGGATCAACCCACCCAGGATGGTTTCGTCTATCGCGTGGATATGCGCCTGCGCCCGTTCGGTGACAGCGGCCCATTGGTTCTGAGCTTTGCCGCGCTGGAAGATTACTACCAGGAGCAGGGGCGCGACTGGGAACGCTACGCGATGGTCAAGGCGCGGATCATGGGCGATAACGACGATGTGTATGCCAACGAGCTGCGCGCCATGCTGCGGCCGTTCGTGTTCCGTCGCTATATTGATTTCAGCGTCATCCAGTCGCTACGTAACATGAAAGGGATGATTGCCCGGGAAGTGCGTCGTCGCGGCCTGAAAGACAATATCAAGCTGGGGGCAGGCGGTATTCGCGAGATCGAGTTTATCGTCCAGGTGTTCCAGCTGATTCGCGGCGGACGCGAACCCTCGCTGCAGTCCCGCTCCCTGCTGCCAACCCTGGCCGCCATCGCCCAACTGAACCTGCTGCCGGCAGGCGATGACCGGATCCTGCGCGAGGCCTATCTCTTCTTGCGGCGGCTGGAAAACCTGCTGCAGAGCATTAATGACGAACAAACCCAGACCCTGCCGGGGGATGAGCTTAATCGCGCCCGTCTCGCCTGGGGGATGCGTGTGGAAAACTGGCAGACGCTGACCGACGCGCTGGATGCCCACATGGCGGCGGTGCGCCGCATTTTTAACGATCTGATTGGCGACGATGAGAGCGAATCGCCGGACGATGAGCTGTCCGAGCACTGGCGCGAGCTGTGGCAGGATGCGTTACAGGAAGACGACACCACCCCGGTGCTGACCCACCTCAGCGATGACGATCGCCATCGGGTAGTGGCGCTGATTGCCGATTTCCGCCTTGAGCTGAACAAGCGCGCCATTGGCCCGCGCGGCCGCCAGGTGCTGGATCACCTGATGCCGCATCTGCTCAGCAACGTCTGCTCCCGCGCCGATGCCCCGGTACCCCTGTCGCGTCTGACCCCGCTGCTGAGCGGGATCATCACCCGTACCACCTATCTTGAGTTGCTCAGTGAGTTCCCCGGCGCGCTCAAACATCTGATTTCCCTCTGCGCCGCCTCGCCGATGATTGCCAGCAAGCTGGCGCGTTATCCGTTGCTGCTGGACGAGCTGCTCGATCCCAACACCCTTTACCAGCCGACGGCGACCGATGCCTACCGGGATGAGCTGCGTCAGTATCTGCTGCGCGTACCGGAAGAGGACGAAGAGCAACAGCTGGAGGCGCTGCGCCAGTTTAAGCAGGCGCAGATGCTGCGCGTAGCGGCGGCAGACATTGCCGGAACGCTGCCGGTGATGAAAGTGAGCGATCACTTAACCTGGCTGGCAGAAGCGATCATCGATGCCGTTGTCCATCAGGCGTGGGTGCAGATGGTGGCGCGTTACGGCCAGCCGAAGCACCTGGCCGATCGCGAAGGACGCGGTTTTGCGGTCGTAGGTTACGGCAAACTAGGGGGCTGGGAGCTGGGCTACAGCTCCGATCTGGATCTGATTTTCCTTCACGACTGCCCGGTAGACGTAATGACCGACGGCGAGCGTGAAATAGATGGCCGTCAGTTCTACCTGCGCCTCGCCCAGCGCATTATGCACCTGTTCAGCACGCGCACGTCGTCCGGCATTTTGTATGAAGTGGATGCCCGCCTGCGTCCGTCCGGGGCGGCGGGCATGTTAGTCACCTCCACCGACGCTTTCGCGGATTATCAGCAGAACGAGGCGTGGACCTGGGAGCATCAGGCGCTGGTGCGCGCCCGCGTGGTGTATGGCGATCCGCAGCTGAAAGCGCAGTTCGATTCCATTCGTCGCGACGTGCTCACCGCCACGCGCGAGGGCGCGACGCTGCAAACCGAAGTTCGGGAGATGCGCGAGAAGATGCGCGCCCATCTGGGGAATAAACACCGCGATCGCTTTGATATCAAGGCCGACGAGGGCGGCATCACCGACATTGAATTTATTACGCAATATCTGGTGCTGCGTGATGCGCACAGCAAGCCGAAGCTAACCCGCTGGTCGGATAACGTGCGCATTCTGGAGCTGCTGGCGCAAAACGACATTATGGACGAACACGAGGCGCTGGCATTGACCCGTGCTTACACCACGCTGCGCGATGAGTTGCACCATCTGGCCCTGCAGGAGCAGCCCGGCCATCTGCCGCTCGACTGTTTTAACGCCGAGCGAGAGCTGGTGCGTGCCTGCTGGCAGAAGTGGCTGGTGGAACCGTGCGTAACAAAACAAGTGTGATATTATCGCGCGCAAATTGTGAATCTTTCTGGAGTCAGGAATGAAAGTAACACTGCCAGAGTTTGAACGTGCTGGAGTTATGGTGGTTGGCGATGTGATGTTGGATCGCTACTGGTATGGGCCAACCAGCCGCATTTCCCCTGAAGCCCCGGTCCCGGTGGTGAAGGTGGATACCATTGAAGAGCGTCCTGGCGGCGCGGCAAACGTGGCGATGAACATTGCTTCCCTCGGCGCGCATTCGCGTCTGGTGGGGCTGACCGGCATCGACGACGCGGCGCGTGCGCTGAGCAAGACCCTGGCGGATGTGAACGTCAAATGTGACTTTGTTTCTGTTCCGACGCACCCGACCATCACCAAGCTGCGCGTGCTGTCGCGTAACCAGCAGCTGATCCGCCTCGACTTTGAAGAGGGCTTTGAAGGCGTGGATCCTGAGCCGCTGCACGAGCGCATCAACCAGGCGCTGGGCAACATCGGCGCGCTGGTGCTCTCGGACTACGCCAAAGGGGCGCTGGCCAGCGTTCAGCAGATGATTAAGCTGGCTCGCAACGCTGGTGTGCCGGTGCTGATCGACCCGAAAGGCACCGATTTCGAACGCTATCGCGGGGCGACGCTGCTTACGCCGAACCTGTCCGAGTTCGAAGCGGTGGCCGGAAAATGCAAAACCGAAGATGAGATCGTTGAACGCGGCATGAAGATCATTGCCGACTTTGACTTCTCCGCGCTGCTGGTTACCCGCTCCGAGCAGGGGATGACCCTGCTGCAGCCGGGCAAAGCACCGCTGCATATGCCAACCCAGGCGCAGGAAGTGTATGACGTCACCGGTGCCGGCGATACGGTCATCGGCGTGTTGGCGGCTACCCTTGCCGCGGGGAATACGCTGGAAGAGGCGTGCTACTTTGCCAATGCCGCCGCAGGTGTGGTAGTGGGTAAACTCGGTACGTCTACCGTTTCACCGATCGAGCTGGAAAACGCGGTGCGTGGCCGGGCCGAAACCGGTTTTGGCGTGATGAGTGAAGATGAGCTGAAAGTAGCGGTCGCTGCCGCGCGTAAGCGTGGCGAGAAAGTGGTGATGACCAACGGCGTGTTCGACATTCTGCACGCGGGCCATGTCTCCTATCTGGCGAACGCGCGCAAGCTGGGCGATCGCCTGATTGTGGCGGTTAACAGTGATGCCTCCACCAAACGCCTGAAAGGCGAAACCCGCCCGGTGAACCCGCTGGAGCAACGAATGATTGTGCTCGGCGCGCTGGAAGCGGTGGACTGGGTAGTTTCGTTCGAGGAAGACACGCCGCAGCGCCTGATTGCCGGGATCCTGCCGGATCTGCTGGTGAAGGGCGGGGACTATAAGCCTGAGCAAATCGCCGGTAGCGAAGAGGTCTGGGCCAACGGTGGAGAAGTGATGGTGCTCAACTTTGAGGACGGGTGTTCAACCACCAACATCATCAAGAAGATCCAGAAAGACAGTCAATAGTTCGTGCGGGCGGATGCCCTCACCACAACCCTCTTCCACGGGAGAGGGCGCAAACAGTAAAAACGGCAACCCAGGTTGCCGTTTTGCATTCACTTCACAGGCCCGCGCAAGCGTGGCGCCGCGAAATATTATTCCACGTCGTTGACGGGTGGAATGGCCGGGGCGGGTCGCACTTCTTCAGCAGTGCCGCGGTTTTCCAGTTCGGTCAGACGCTGCTCCAGCAGGGCGATTTTCTCGCGAGTACGCAGCAGCACTTGCGTCTGCACGTCAAACTCTTCACGGCTTACCAGATCCAGACGCATCAGCTGCGACTGCAACACCTGGCGGATTTTCTTTTCAACGTCGTCACCAAATTCACGCACGCCTTTCGGCATTGATTCATGGACCTGACGGGCAAGTTGTTCAATTTTTTTTGGGTCGATCATCGTAGTTCCCTTAAAGAAAAGGTGTTAATGACCATTGTAGCGCGTAACCGCGATCCTTTAACCAGAATTGTGTGATGCTTATGCGTTGCCGAACATAATCATTAGCGTTATAGTTATTCCGCTTATTCTCAGGGCGGGGCGAAATTCCCCACCGGCGGTAAATCAACGTACGTTGAAAGCCCGCGAGCGCTTTGGGTGCAAACCTAAAGGTCAGCAGATCCGGTGTAATTCCGGGGCCGACGGTTAAAGTCCGGATGGGAGAGAGTAACGAACCAGTCGGGTAAGGCCCGCTCACGTTATTTTTTTGCCGTATACCGGCGCTCCTAAGACTGCCCTGATTCTGGTAACCATAATTTTAATGAGGTTTTTTTACCATGAATCAGACGCTCCTTTCCTCTTTTGGCACCTCTGCTGAACGTGTAGAACATGCTATTGCTGCGCTTCGTGAAGGCCGCGGCGTGATGGTGCTTGACGATGAAGATCGTGAAAACGAAGGCGATATGATTTTCGCCGCCGAAACCATGACCGTTGAGCAGATGGCGCTGACCATCCGTCACGGCAGTGGCATCGTTTGCCTGTGCATCACCGAAGATCGCCGTAAACAGCTGGAACTGCCGATGATGGTAGAAAACAACACCAGCGCCTACGGAACCGGTTTTACCGTCACCATCGAAGCCGCCAGCGGCGTGACCACCGGCGTGTCTGCCGCTGACCGCGTGACCACCGTGCGTGCCGCTATTGCAGATGGCGCAAAACCTTCCGATCTGAACCGTCCGGGCCACGTTTTCCCGCTGCGCGCGCAGCCGGGCGGCGTACTGACCCGCGGTGGCCACACTGAAGCGACCATCGATCTGGTGACGCTGGCAGGCTTCAAGCCTGCGGGTGTCCTGTGTGAACTGACCAACGATGATGGCTCTATGGCGCGCGCGCCAGAGTGCATCGAATTCGCCGGTAAGCACAACATGGCTGTGGTCACTATCGAAGATCTGGTGGCATACCGTCAGGCGCATGAGCGTAAAGCCAGCTGATTGGCGCTGAAATGAAAAAAGCCGGGCAATGCCCGGCTTTTTTACGTCACGCAATCACTGATAATTAATTTTGACGATAATATCTTTGCTGAATGGCCCCATCGTAAGAGGGGTGCCTGGCTTCCGGCTTAATTCAGCCGTGTAATCGTGAGTCAGCGTCGTTTCCTGGCCATCAGGGGAATACGTGGCAAACGGCAGATACTGGTTATAAGTCACGTCGCCCTGCGTTTTATCAATGAGGCGCATGAGCAGGCCATTTCCCATATCCAGATGCGTGTCGTCATACAGGGTATCGGTGGTGTAAAAGCTGGTCGTTACATCAAATTGTTCCGTGCAACCCGCTGTCGCATCTTTGATAGTCGATATGCTGAACGGTGATGAAATGGCTTTTTCGTCTATCGCACTTTCCGTAAATCGACCAAAGTTCACAATCTGGTTATCGGGAAAGATTCGAATATTCACACCACAGTTCAGAAAATGGATATTAGAAAACCCGTCAATGTTGTAGTGTAAATTGTGAGCACCCGCTATGACATTTATCCCGCCATCACCATCAAAGGTGAGTACGGTCACGGCAGGAAGAGTATATTCAAATCGCTCTGCTGGCACCGCTTTCAGTTTGACGTAGAGACGAAAGCGTACCGTGAAGGTGACATTTTCCTGAAGGACTGTACCGTTGCACTCGGGTTGGCCGTAACTCCCATCATAATCGTCTTTTCTATCGAGGCAGGCGCCAGTATCAATTTTGAAATCAGGTGTATCGTAATCGACGCCATTATAGGTAACACCAAAGGCCAGATAAGGATTACTCACCACCAGGCTATCCGTGTTGTGAAAACTGTCCAGGATATAGGCGTACACATGTTCGCTCCAGGGATCCTGTTCAACGGATAAGTCATGGGAACGAGTGGCATTGTCGCAGTAAACCGTCACCAGTAAATCACCGCTTTCCCAGATTTTTTGTCCGGCAGGGGCGTTTGCAGGAACGCTAAATGAAGGAAGCGTGGTAGTGACCATGCTTGCTCCCCCGTGTGTACTTTTGTAGCACTCCAAAGCCCAGGCGGGCGTTGAAAACAGACAAAAAATGGCGATCGCTGCGAAAAAGATCCTCTTCATCATCATCCTTTTTTCACCGGTTTGCTCTGGCATGTGGTCTGCACCGCGTTACAGCTCACTTTGAACATTTCCAGCCCGCCATAGTCGCTGATATAACCGATGTGAAATTCTGCCGGCAGATTCGCCAGTTTCTGGTTGGCCTGGCCGAAAGGTTCAACCATCAGGCTCTCCGCACCCGGCAATAAGGTTTTGCCATTGATGCCGATATACCCCACGGTAATGTAGTAAGGGCTGTTATTTTTTAAAACCAGATCGCTGGCGGTGCGGGATATGACCACTTTATCCAGTGGAACGTACTGGCCCTCTTTTAGCTCAATGGCTTTTGGTCGCCAGAACAGCTTCAGGCGACTTTGCATGGCAATTTGCATGACATTCTTCTGTTCAGCCCGGGGCGGGATCTCACGCATGTTGTAATAGAACAAGGTCTCCCGATCGGTGGGAAGCTGTAAAAGACTTTGCTGTGCCATCAGGCGTACCTGCGCCTGTTCGTCAGGCTCGAGACGCAACAAAGGGGGAAGAGGGGAAATAAACTCGCGCGTTTTCTTACCGGTTTTATCTTCTATCCATGACTGAGCCAGATAGGGATCGGTTTTACTCTGGTTCGTCAGTTTGACCGATACACTCTTTGCAGAGGCGTTGAAAATGATACGGGTCCTGTCGGGTGAAACGGTAGCATGCGCGACACTGCCGAGGCTCAACAGACAGACAATTCCCTTTGAAATGAAAGAGAGATTCATGGCGTTCTTCCTGAATTAATGCACTGTATTACAGGGTAATAAGATGGCTTTACCGCTGAGGTTACTTTGGTTCGGCGGCGTGATTTCGCAGGTTTTATCTGACCAGTTCAGGCGTAACGTACTGTTTTCCTGAATCCCACTGAGGTACACGAACCCCTCTTCGGCAACCAGCCCGACCTCTTTGCCGGAGGCTTTATCGACGATGCTGACGCCCAGCGGTGGATACTGCCCGTTATCCTGTCGAACAATGCCGACGATTTGGTATCCGGTGGTGGCGTTGAGTTTGCTGTAACCGATGGCCCCTTCCGTCAGCGTGGTGCGAATGACGGAGTTTTCGATATCTACCCCATCAGGCAGGTTGTTGCTGTTCACGCGAAGGGTGGAGGTGATGTAGTTATTCAGCGACGGTGCCACCGCAATACCAAATGCGTTAGTGCGGGTTCGCGAACTGTTGACTTCAACCCCTGCGACGCCATTGGCGTCGATCATCATGCGTGCGTTATCTGCCGGGCTGTAGTCATGCAGCGCCATACCGTGACGCGTGGCGGTGAGTGAGCCGTTCCAGCCTGCGCTGAGAGAACGATACTGATTGGGCTGAGCGCTGCCGGACAGGTTCAGACGCCCATAAGGCGAATAATGCTGGTAGCCGCCGCGCAGGGAAGGTTCACCCTGGCGTAAGTCCTCTTCCGTGGTCGATGCCGACATATTCCAGGTATTGTTACGATCGGAGGAGTCATAGTAAGAGGCCATATGAGACGCACTGTCACCGCCTGAACGCTGGTAGCTGTACATGATGTTACGACTCTGCTCCAGCGGGAGGGTGAACGAGAAATAGATCTGATTTTCGTCGCTGTCATCCCAGTGCACGCGGCTCAACGCCAGGGAAGCAGATAAACCTCTGAGCGTTCCGATATCGAAATTACGGCTCAGCGAGAAGGAGTAGTTGGTGTTGCTGCTGTTATCCCAGTAGGTGTTGCGCGTAACGTTGAGATAGGTGTTCAGCGCAGCAGAATCAAGATACTGGTTGAACGAGATGACATAGCTCTCTTTTTCGTTTGTCATGGAGGTGTTGCCATCCCGTGAGGCGAGGTATTCGCTCATCGAGACGTACTCCTTATCCGAGAAACGATAGCCCGCAAACGTGATTTGGCTGCCGGTTTCCTCAAAGCGCTTCGCGTAGTTTGCGCGATAGCTGAGACCGCGCTGTGGGTCATTTTTTTTCTGACGCAGTGTCGCCTCGGCCCCTGTCACATCAAAGGATAACGAACCGAAGGAATGCAGATTGAAACCTAACCCGGTGGTCATGGCCTGATAGTCATCTGCCGTCAGCATGGCACCGCCATACAGTGACACATTACTTAACCAACCCCAGGAGAGTTCGCCAGTCCAGAAAAGTGGATTATTGATATCGTTATGATCCGTTGCGGTGGGCTTACCGATGGACGTTTTATAGCGTACCTGGCCTTTTCGGGTCAGGAAGGGAATTGAGGCTGAACCGACCTGAAAGGTCGTTTTGCGGCCATCTTCTTCTTCCACCACCACATCTAACTGCCCCTGGTACGTTTCACCCAGATCTGAAATGGTAAAAGGACCCGGCGCGACGGTTGTTTGATAAAGCACCCGGCCAGACTGAGAGATGGTCACTTTCGCATTGGTTTGCGCGATGCCGGTAATCTGCGGAGCGTAACCCTGCAAATCTGGCGGTAGCATACTCTCGTCACTTTCCAGCGATGCACCGGTAAAGTGGAAAGTATCGAAGAGATCGGAACGTAAATCATATTGCCCCATCGTTATTTTTGACGACAGGGAAGGCACAGGGCGATAGAGATAGGTTCGCGCCAGACTGCTGTCGCTACCCATCGACTCACCGTTACGGAAGTTTTGATTGTATTGATAATCTGAACGTAAACGCCATGCGCCCAGGTTGAACCCGAGCGTGCCATAGGCACTGATATTCTGGCTTGCGTCGCCCTCTTTCGGATCATACTGGCTGGCATAGAGATTGTAATTGAGCAAAACGCCAGCAATGCCGTCGTCCCAGAATTCGGGGGGCGTCCAGTTTTGAGCCTGATATTTCATCCATGCCTGAGGAACGGTCACAGAAAGCACCATCGTTCCCTTGTTTAAGGTAAATACCAGTTCTGGCCGGGTAGAGAGGTCAAGGCACTTGCCCCCCGGTAAATACGGGAGCTGAGAAATAAAGTCCGTATTCAGTCCAAAAAGGGTTAATTGTTTTGCATTTACGCACACCAACGAACCGCTTTCATTATCTGTTGCAATCCATTCCATCGTCGCGGGTTGAGGCAGGATATTCTTATTCACCTGGATGCGAACAAGATAGTGACCAGGGGTGATATACCCCTTCTTTCCAAACTGGGAAATATCAATATTGCTACGATCTTCAACATCAATCATATCAGTGTTGAATTCAACCGCTGAAACGGGCAGCACGAGCATTACTGAATAAAGCGTCGCACTCAGCGAATGTCTTATCAGGGCAGGGAGTTTATTGAATTGAAGTGCTGAATGGCTGAGCATAATCCGTTTCGCTTTAGTAAAAGAATACGTAATAGCCGATGAATCCTTCATCGGCTATTATTAAAGGCGATAAGAAAGGGATTACTGGTATGCGAGAATATAATTCACCTGAGCCTGAACATTACCTGGTGTAGCCGTTTTGCCAGGAATTGGCTCCATACGGGCCTTAAAGTTCAGCTCCTGATAGGCATTTGCGGTTGGGAATGGCACATCAATTGTCTGACCTAAAGTCACTTTATTACTGCCGCTATCCAGTAAGCGAACGCCAACACCTGTTGCGCCACCGATATTGCCATCCAGGGTGTTTTTCATCAGGCTGGTATCACCGCTATCAGTGCTTGCGGAGGTAAAGGTGACCATCACTTTGTTGATGGTGGTGGTGCTTTGCCCGGTCGTTTGCGAAAGAACACAGTCCTGAAGGTGGATATTAACATCTACAGGGAGAGCATTTTTACCGCTATTCAGTACGCTGTCGGCAACTTCACCTAATTCAATCGTCTGATTTTCGTCACCGGGTTTGATAGAGCAGGGTGAACTGATTACTTCGCCAGTGAAGGTAATTTTACCTGAGCCCTGGTTATCCGCTGCAGAAGCCGTAAATGTCAGACCAGAAAGTAATGCGGTCATTGCGACTGCAAGGGTAGTCTTGTTAAACATAGAGAGATAATCCTTTATATGAAAATGATGATGCAATAACGGCGGCAATTCACATTGCAACACTTTTTAAACATTGGAGCGGGCAAAATATATCAGCCGCAATATCAATAATCCCGACAGCGTTGCTATAGGGGATTTGTAGTAATTATTAATGAATATTATCTGGTGATGATTTCGCTCGAGGGTATTTTTTTATTCCAGAAATGCGTATCGAGAATTGTGATTAATACTTAAACTTTGAATCTTTTTAAGTAAATGAAGCATTAATTATTTCGCAGATAATAATTGCCATTAATATTTTTTATATGAATTTATGGACGGCAAGAAGTCCGATTTCTTACCCTAATATAGAGAGTGGTGATGGTTGACTTTGTGCAGATAATAAAAATTGCGCTCCCCTGACAAGCGGAGCGCAATCAATCAACCGATACCGGCAGACTGTAATAAGACCAGGCTCAACCCCATCACCGACATACCGCATAATACGCCATAGCTCGGGTTGTTATTGGGGTCGATCTCTTTGGCAAGCGGCATGAGCTCATCAACCGACAGCGCCACCATAATCCCGGCCACTGCCGCCATAATCGCTGCCATCACCACCGGTGAAATCAGACTGCCAAGAATCAACCACGCCAGCACCCCGCCGAGGATCTCCGCCATACCGGAAATGCCCGCCCAGAATACCGCCTTACGTTTGGATCCGGTGGCCGCATAGACCGGGCCAGCCACCGCCAGACCTTCCGGGATATTGTGCAGCGCCACTGCCAGCGCAATACCAAAACCTAACTCCAGATTGTTGCTGGCAGTCACGTAGGTGGCAACACCTTCCGGGAAGTTATGCAGGCTGATCCCCAGGGTCAACAGCAGCGCGGTGCGTCTGAGGTTTCCGGGTAGCGGCTGACTCCCTTTTTGCATCAGATCCTGCGGATGCGCATGGGGTAACATTCTGTCCAGCGCAAAGTAGCCCAGCAGGCCAAACACAAACATTCCGTAGCCAAGTACGGGCGACATCCCTTCCGTCCCGAGGGCGGCGGGCAACATCTCCATCAGGGAGATGAGCAGCATGATGCCGGCCGCAAAGCCGAGGGAAAAGGCCAGCACCCGGTTAGAGGGCTTCTGGCCCAGTACGCCAAGCATCGCACCGATAAATGTAGCGGCGCCTGCAAGAATAGTCAGAATCAGGGGAACTGACATTCACCTCTCCTTATGATAATGATTCTCATTCATATTAAAGGCTAAATGCGCACAATGCGAGTGGGTACAGAAGCCTTTACAGATCCCTTACATTCAAATTTCCTGATGATCTTCATCATGGTTATCTGAGTTCATCTTAGCCAGATAACGGATAAGGTAAAGCTATCAAATCGACACCTTATGTAAGGATATCATCATGACTTCTCCTCGTATGCCAGCGCTGTTTTTGGGTCATGGTAGCCCCATGAACGTGCTGGAAGATAACGTCTATACTCGCGCCTGGCGTCATCTGGGAGAGACGTTGCCGCGTCCGAGAGCTATCGTGGTGGTATCCGCACACTGGTTTACCCGTGGCACCGGCGTTACCGCAATGGAAACCCCGAAAACGATCCACGATTTCGGCGGTTTCCCGCAGGCGCTGTACGATACGCACTACCCGGCACCCGGCTCGCCAGCACTGGCGCAGCAGCTGGTGGATCTGCTGGCGCCTGTCCCTGTCACCCTGGATAAAGAGGCATGGGGCTTTGACCATGGCTCCTGGGGCGTGTTGATTAAGATGTACCCGGATGCCGACATCCCGATGGTGCAACTTAGCATCGACAGCACCAAACCGGCGGCGTGGCATCTGGAAATGGGCCGTAAGCTCGCCTCTCTGCGCGATGAGGGCATCATGCTGGTTGCCAGTGGCAACGTGGTACATAACCTGCGTACAGCGCGCTGGCACGGGGAAAGCAAGCCCTATCCGTGGGCGACGGTGTTCAATGATTTCGTGAAGATGAACCTGACCTGGCAGGGGCCCGCAGAGGAACATCCTCTGGTCAACTATCTGGCACACGAAGGCGGCTCGCTCTCGAACCCAACGGCGGAACACTTCCTGCCGCTGCTGTATATCCTGGGCGCGTGGGATGGTCAGGAGCCAGTTACCACGCCGGTGGATGGCATCGAGATGGGCAGTTTGAGTATGTTGTCGGTGCAGGTGGGGTGAAGACATGCCCCTTCTCCGTGTGGGAGAGGGGTGAGGTAAAGGCATCAGGCCGCACAAACCCAGACTGGTAGGCCGGGCAGGCGAAGTCGCTACCCGGCACCATGGCTTATTCCACAAAAATATGCGGATAGAAGCGTGACAGATCCTGGGTGATCAGCGCCCGATCTTCGCGAATACCGATCCCGGCTGGTTGATCGTTGATCAGCCAGCTGCCAATCAGCATATAGCTGTCGCCATACTTCGGCAGTTGATAGAACTTCTGGACGATCATTCCTTCTTCGCCATACGGGCCTTCTACCGCTTCCACGGTGTTACCGTTTTCGATAATCGACACGTTGGCACCTTCGCGGGAGAAAATCGGCTTTTTGACATACTTATCCATCGGCGGATAGTCATCTTCCGCGAAGTACGCTGGCAGCAGGTTCGGATGGTCAGGGAACATCTCCCATAGCATCGGCAGCAGGGCCTTGTTGGAGATGATGCTTTTCCATGCCGGTTCCAGCCAACGCACACCCGCATCTTCCAGCTTGGTGGAGAACACTTCGCGCAGCATGTATTCCCAGGGGTAGAGCTTAAACAGATTACTGATAACCTGATCCTGGGTGTCGGTGAACTGACCTTTTTCGCCCAGCCCGATATTTTCGATATAGAGGAACTCGCTGGCAACCTCGGCTTCGGCTGCGCAATCCTGCAAATACTGCACCGTGCCGCGATCTTCGACCGTGTCACGACAGCAGGCAAAATGCAGCAGGCTAAAACCGTGCTGCTCGCGCAGTTCAGCGAAACGTTCAATCAGCTTTTCCTGCAGGCTGTTGAACTGATCGCTGCCTTCTGGCAGATGGCCGGCGTTCAGCTGATCTTCAAGCCAGATCCACTGGAAGAAGGCCGCTTCGTACAGCGAGGTTGGCGTATCGGCGTTGTTCTCGAGCATCTTCGGCTCGCCGGTGCCATCCCACGCCAGATCGAGGCGCGAATAGAGCGACGGCTGATGCGTCTGCCATGACTGACGTACAAAGCTCCAGGTGTGCTTCGGAATGCGGAATTTGGTCAGCAGCTCATCGCTGGCAATGACTTTCTCCACCACCTTAAGGCACATCTGATGCAGTTCTGCCGTCACCGCTTCCAGCTTTTCAACCTGGGCGAGGGTCAGTTTGTAATAGGCATCTTCACACCAGTACGGCTCGCCGTACATGGTGTGAAAGTTGAAACCGTATTCGGTGGCTTTTTCGCGCCAGTCCGGGCGCTCAACAATACTGACTCGTTCCATTATCAGCCGCCCATAGAGCGTGATGAAGTGCCGGTCGCGCTACGCTGCATGGTGTTCTGTTTGGCAACAGAATCACCAAAGCCGCCGCGGGTCACGGTGCTGGTGGTGGCCGGTTTTGGCGCCATCGCGGTCTTAGGTACGTTCATGGTGCGGCCCGGCTGGGCTGCGCCATAACCTTTACCGCTGGCATCGGTGTACTGGCCGTAAGCCGGGCTGGCCGGGTTCTTCGAGCTGAACAGCGGCTGCTGTTGATAGCCCGCGCCGCCGCTCATCAGGCGGCCCATCATGTAGCCCGCCATCAGTGGCATCCAGAAGCTGCCGCTGGACTGTGCCTGCGCCTGGTTTTCTGCTGGCGCGGTGCCAGCCTGCGCCGGGGCCGGAGCCTGCTGGCACTGGCCTTCACCGAACTCTGCCACGCAGTCTTCACGGCTGGCGTATTTCGGCGCGGTACGTTCCGCTTCCTTCAGAGCGTTGTTGTACGAGGCTGTACACTCCGCGCTTTTGCCGGTAGCAGCCGCACAGTCATCGGCATTCTGATAGAGGGAAACCGTTTCGTCGGTTTTTTCACAGCCTGCCAGCATAAACGCGGCGCTCAGCGCCAGGGCGACAGGGGTGAAATGACGCGCGTTCCAGCTTTTGCGGAACGAGGCGTGATTAATGGATTTTGTCCGTTTCATAATTGTCTTCCAGGACCCAGTGGTAAAACACAGCAAATAACGCTCAGAATAGAGGATGAGTGGTGGAAATTGAAGCGACGGAGGCGAAACAGGGGGATATTTACGTTGGCTTACGTTTTTTTGTCGGGCTGCTCGTTTATAAACCCGACCTGGAGAACCCAGGCCGGGTATTCGCATCAGTTACGGGCAGGGGTGAGCGCCGAAGCTTGCGTCAGGGTATTGCCGTTATAACCGTCAGCAGAGGCGTCCTGCTGTGGGTTTTCTGGTGCCACGGCTTCTGGCGTCGTGGAGATCGGTTTACCCAGCGCGGCATTCAGCGCCACCAGATCCTGCTCGTTCAACGTACCCAGCGCTGATTTGATATTCAGCTGGTTAATCAGGTAGTTGTAACGGGCGTTGGAGAGCTGCTGTTTGGCGTTGTACAGCGTGGTGGTCGCGTCCAGCACGTCAACAATGGTACGGGTACCTACGGAATAACCGGCTTCCGACGCATCCAGTGAGCTTTGGGCAGAGACAACAGCCTGTTTGTAAGCGTTAATGCTGCTGACAGAGGCGTTCACGTTGTTAAACGAGGAGCGTACGGTCTGCACAACGCTGCGGTGCGCGCTTTCAAGCTGCTCGCTGGCACCCACGAAGTTGTACTGCGCCTGTTTCACCTGTGAATTGACCTGGCCGCCCTGATAGATCGGCAGAGAGAAGCTCAGGCCGATTTTGTTCTGGCCAACATCGCTATCGCTGTACTGACCGGCGGCGGCTCCGCTGGTTCTGGAACCGCTGTAGCTGGTGTTAGAGAGGCTGCTTGAGGCGTTCAGGCTCAGGGTTGGCAGATGACCATCCTGTGCCAGGCGGATCTGCTCGCGAGCCAGATCCTGGTTCAGACGGGCCTGCAACAGGCTCAGGTTACGGTTTTCAGCTTCTTTCAGCAGGGCATTCACCGCCTTTGGCTTTTCAGCTTTGAAGCGATCCACGTTCAACGATGCCAGTTGCGGGTAGTAGTTACCGGTGACCTGACGCAGCTGTTCAACGGCGTTATCCAGGTCGTTACGCGCGGTAACTTCGTTCGCCAGCACGCTGTCATATTGTGAACGGGCGTTCTGCACGTCGGTGATGGCAACCAGGCCCACGTTGAAACGCTGGGTGGTCTGATCGAGCTGACGATAGATAGCTTGTTTCTGTGCTTCTGTGTAGGAGAGCGTATCGATTGCGCTCAGCACGCGGAAGTAGGCCGTTGCGGTGTTGAGGATCAACGTCTGCTGGTCGGTCTGGAAGGTGACATCCTGGATACCGGCAGATTTCTCCTGCAGGCTCAGGTTACGCCATTTAGACATATCGAACAGCGTCTGGGTTAACTGGAGTGAACCGCTGGTGACATTAGAGTCAACGCCGTTAGCATCACGGTAACCGTTGTTATAGCTATAGTCTGCACCTAAACCCAGCTGTGGTAATAAAGGGCTACGTACTTCATTGATCTTTTCAAAGGCAGCATCACGATCGGCAGCGGACTTACGCAGTTCCGGGTTGCTCAGACGTGCCTGCTTATAAACTTGAATCAGGTCCTCTGCCTGACTCACCGCGCTGAAACCCGTCAGGCTCAGGCCGATGAGGATGGGGAGCAATTTCTTCATTTGCTTTCCTTGTTGTGAAGCTTAGTTAGCGCTGATCTAATTAAAAATATCTACCGATTCTAGCAGACTTCGCCACTGCAAAAGGTTGGCGTTCCGTGCCATGCGGCAGTAACTTGCACCAATTTACCATACTGTAGTAGAAACCGCAGTTGAGCAGAATTGAATTTCACCCTAACGCCACCATTTATACCAGGATGCAAAAATGGATAAACCAGAAAATTTGCCAGTGACTTTCACAAAAAACGATGTAGAAATTATTGCACGAGAAACGCTCTACAGCGGATTTTTTTCACTGGAATTATACCGTTTTCGCCATCGTCTGTTTAACGGCGAAATGAGTGGCGAAGTGAGACGCGAAATTTTTGAGCGCGGGCATGCTGCAGTCTTGCTACCCTTTGACCCAGTGCGTGACGAAGTGGTACTGATAGAGCAGATTCGCATTGCCGCGCTGGATACCAGCGAAAGCCCGTGGCTGCTGGAGATGGTGGCCGGAATGGTGGAAGAGGGCGAGACGCCGGACGATGTCGCCCGCCGCGAAGCGATGGAAGAGGCCGGGCTTAATGTCGGTCGCACAAAACCGATTACCAGCTATCTGGCAAGCCCTGGGGGCACCAGCGAGCGCCTTTCCGTTTTGGTTGGCGAAGTGGACGCCACGATCGCACAAGGGATTCACGGTCTGGTTGATGAAAACGAAGATATTCGTGTTCATGTGGTAAGTCGGGAGCAGGCTTATCAATGGGTAGAGGAGGGGAAAATCGACAACGCGGCTTCTGTCATCGCTTTGCAATGGCTCCAGCTGCATTATCAGGACTTACGAAACGAGTGGAAAAAATGAAGCGTTATACACCTGACTTCCCTGAAATGATGCGCCTGTGCGAGACCAATTTCGCACAATTGCGCCGACTACTGCCGCGTAACGATGCGGTCGGTGAAACAGTGAGCTATCAGGTGAGCAACGCGCAGTATCGGTTAACCATTGTTGAATCAACCCGTTACACCACACTGGTGGAAATTGAGCAAACCGCGCCGTCCATCAGCTACTGGAGCCTCCCGTCAATGACGGTGCGGCTTTATCATGACGCGATGGTCGCTGAAGTGTGTTCAAGTCAGCAGATCTTCCGCTTCAAAGCGCGGTATGATTACCCAAATAAAAAGTTGCATCAACGTGACGAAAAGCATCAAATTAATCAGTTTCTGGCCGATTGGTTAAGATACTGTTTAGCACATGGAGCGATGGCGATTCCGGTTTGTTAGCGTCGTAAACCTACCTAAGGACACCATTTGGAAAGCCTGTTGAACCTGACTGTTGCTGGTGGGGCGCCAGTCAGGGTATTGCAAATTACTGATACTCACCTGTTTGCCAATAAGCATGAAACCCTGTTAGGTGTAAATACCTGGGAGAGTTATCAGGCTGTTCTGGAAGCCATTCATGCTCAGAATCGCCAATGCGATCTGATTGTCGCCACGGGCGATTTGGCACAAGATCAAACCTCCGCGGCTTATCAGCATTTTGCTGAAGGTATCGCGAGCTTTAACGCGCCCTGCGTCTGGTTACCCGGTAATCACGATTTTCAGCCTTCAATGTACAGCGCGCTGCAGGATGCGGGAATTTCGCCTGCGAAGCGGGTTCACTCGGGTGACAGCTGGCAAATCCTGCTCCTCGACAGCCAGGTTTTCGGCGTGCCGCACGGCGAGCTGAGCGACTTTCAGCTGGAGTGGCTTGAAGCCCGGCTCGAGGCAGAGCCTGATCGCCATACCCTGCTTTTACTGCACCATCATCCCCTGCCGGCAGGATGCAGCTGGCTCGATCAGCACAGCCTGCGCAACTCTGCTGCCCTGGATCAGGTGCTGGAAAAATTCCCGCGGGTTAAACATTTACTCTGCGGCCATATTCACCAGGAGCTGGATCTCGACTGGAACGGCCGTCGCCTGCTGGCTACGCCGTCCACCTGCGTACAGTTCAAACCGCACTGCGCGAACTTTACCCTGGACACCATTGCTCCTGGCTGGCGCTGGCTGGACCTGCATGCCGACGGCTCGGTAACGACCGAAGTCTGCCGCCTGCAAGGCACGCAGTTCCGCCCGGATACGGCGTCAGAAGGCTACTGATGTCTGCGCTCCTCTATCTGCACGGGTTCAACAGTTCCCCGCGCTCCGCAAAAGCGACGCTGTTTCGACAGTGGCTGGAGGTGCATCATCCGCACATCCAGATGATCGTCCCGCAACTGCCGCCATACCCGGCCGAGGCTGCCGAAATGCTGGAAGCGATTGTCATGGAGCACGGCGGCGAACCCTTCGGTGTGGTGGGATCTTCCCTCGGCGGCTACTACGCCACCTGGCTGTCCCAGTGCTTTATGGTGCCAGCGGTGGTGGTCAACCCGGCGGTGCGGCCTTTTGAGCTGCTGGTGGGCTATTTAGGTCACAACGAGAACCCCTACACCGGACAGCAATATGTGCTAGAGTCACGCCATATTTACGACCTCAAAGTTATGCAGATTGATCCGCTGGAAGCGCCAGATCTTATCTGGCTGCTGCAACAGACGGGTGATGAAGTACTGGATTACCGCCAGGCGGTGGCGTATTACGCCTCCTGCCGCCAGACTATAGAAGAGGGCGGTAATCATGCCTTCACGGGCTTTGAGGATCATTTCACCCAGATTGTCGATTTTCTTGGTCTGCACAGCCTCTGACAATCGCTGCGAATTGCTAGTTTAAATCATGACGCAAACCTATAACGCTGATGCCATTGAGGTACTCACCGGGCTTGAGCCGGTTCGCCGCCGTCCGGGGATGTACACCGATACCACGCGCCCAAACCATCTGGGCCAGGAAGTAATTGATAACAGCGTCGACGAAGCGCTGGCGGGTCATGCCAAACGCGTCGACGTTATTCTGCACGCCGACCAGTCGCTGGAAGTCATCGACGACGGTCGCGGCATGCCGGTGGATATCCACCCGGAAGAGGGTGTTCCGGCGGTTGAGCTGATCCTCTGTCGCCTGCATGCGGGCGGCAAGTTCTCCAACAAAAATTACCAGTTCTCCGGTGGCCTGCACGGGGTAGGTATCTCCGTGGTCAACGCCCTGTCAAAACGCGTTGAAGTCACCGTGCGCCGCGACGGCCAGGTCTACAACATCGCCTTTGAAAATGGCGATAAAGTGCAGGATTTGCAGGTGATCGGTACATGCGGCAAGCGCAATACCGGTACCAGCGTCCACTTCTGGCCGGACGAAAGCTTTTTTGATAGCCCACGTTTCTCCGTCTCGCGCTTAACGCACATTCTGAAAGCGAAGGCGGTTCTCTGTCCTGGGGTGGAGATCACCTTCAAGGACGAGGTTAACAACAGCGAGCAGCGCTGGTGTTATCAGGATGGCCTGAATGACTACCTGGCCGAAGCGGTAAACGGTTTGCCCACCCTGCCCGAAAAACCGTTTATCGGTAACTTTTCCGGTGATACGGAAGCGGTAGACTGGGCGCTGCTGTGGCTGCCGGAAGGCGGCGAGCTGCTGACCGAAAGCTACGTGAACCTGATCCCGACCATGCAGGGCGGAACGCACGTTAATGGCCTGCGCCAGGGCCTGCTGGACGCGATGCGTGAGTTTTGTGAATACCGCAATATCCTGCCGCGCGGCGTGAAGCTGTCAGCAGAAGATATCTGGGAGCGCTGCGCCTATGTGCTGTCGGTCAAAATGCAGGATCCGCAGTTTGCCGGGCAGACCAAAGAGCGTCTCTCCTCGCGCCAGTGCGCGGCGTTCGTTTCGGGCGTGGTGAAAGATGCCTTCAGCCTGTGGCTGAACCAGAACGTGCAGGCAGCGGAAATGCTGGCCGAAATGGCCATCTCCAGCGCCCAGCGGCGTCTGCGTGCGGCGAAGAAAGTGGTGCGTAAAAAGCTCACCAGCGGCCCAGCGCTGCCGGGCAAGCTGGCGGACTGCACCGCGCAGGATCTGAACCGTACCGAACTGTTCCTGGTGGAAGGGGATTCCGCAGGCGGGTCAGCCAAACAGGCGCGCGATCGTGAATATCAGGCGATCATGCCGCTGAAGGGTAAGATCCTTAACACCTGGGAAGTCTCTTCCGATGAGGTGCTGGCGTCGCAGGAGGTGCACGACATCTCCGTGGCAATCGGGATTGATCCTGATAGCGAGGATTTGAGCCAGCTGCGTTACGGCAAGATTTGTATCCTTGCGGATGCGGACTCCGATGGTCTGCACATCGCTACCCTGCTGTGTGCGCTGTTTGTGAAGCACTTCAGAACGCTGGTGAAAAACGGTCACGTCCACGTCGCGCTGCCGCCGCTGTACCGTATCGATCTCGGTAAAGAGGTCTATTACGCCCTGACGGAAGAAGAGAAAGCGGGCGTGCTGGAGCAGCTCAAGCGTAAGAAGGGCAAACCGAACGTGCAGCGCTTTAAAGGGCTGGGCGAGATGAACCCGTTACAGCTGCGTGAAACCACCCTCGATCCCAACACCCGCCGTCTGGTGCAGTTGACCATCAGCGATGAAGATGAGCAGCAGACCAACGCGGTGATGGACATGCTGCTGGCCAAGAAGCGCTCGGAAGATCGTCGCAACTGGCTGCAGGAGAAGGGCGACCTCGCGGATATCGAAGGCTGATCCTCTCTGGCAAGGTAAAAGCAAAAAGGCAACCCAGGTTGCCTTTTTTAATGTTTGCATCCTCTGCCCGCAGGGCAGAGCCGGGGCGAGGCGCTCAGGCCACACCGTGATTCTTCCGGTATTGCAGGGGCGTCTCTCCGATGCCCTTTTTAAAAGCGCTGATAAAATAGGTCACATCAGAAAACCCCACCCGCGCGGCGATATCCCGCACGCTGGCATCAGAGTGCAGCAGACTCTCGCAGGCCTTACGCAGGCGTAACGTATTCAGGTAATCGTGGATCTTCTCCCCCGTTTCGGCGTGGAATTTCCGCGACACATAGCTGCGGGATTTCCCCAGCTCTTCTGCCAGCGCATCAAGGCTGAATTTTTGCTGATAATGCTCATCAAGCCAGAACATCACCTGGCTGGCGATGCCGCGGCTGTTGCCGGGCTGGCCTTCATCGTCATGCGGCAGCATGGCAAACAGGCCGATCAGCAGGCTGGCGATCCGCTCGCTGTTCATCGGCGGCGGGTAACAACTGAAGAGATGATCGAGATGGCTGTGGCAGTGCGCCATATCCGCCACCCAGGCTTCTCCCCCGCGTTGCGACAGCTTCTGTAGCCGCTGCTGGGTCTGCGGAAAATCACGCAGCGCCTTCAGAACCGCATGCTGGTCGAGATGAATAATGGTGCGGCGGTAGTTGGCTTCGGCCTGCGGATCCACCATCACCTTATGCAGGGTAAAGGGCGGAAAGAAAAACAGCCGCCCCGGGCGCATGGTGTAGTGGCGGTTATCGACAATCGCCACGCCAAAGCCTTCTTCGACATAGAGAATTTCCAGACACTGGTGCCAGTGATGATAGCGCACGGTGTTGGCGAACAAACGACTGAACGACACGATAGTGTCGTTAAGGGCGATAAGCTCCAGATGTTCCGCTGTGGGTGTCTCACGCATAGTGCAATAAAACTCAACTTTTCCCTTTCCTTGTCACTTTATAAACCACCTTTTTAAATTTCCTTAACTGCGGGTTTATTCATCTCTCACTCCTGTGACCCGGCTAACATTTCTGCACCTTGCTGATTAACTATTCTTTGCCGCAGTTGATTACGAGGATGGACCTATGTGCGCGGCAAACCAAGAAAAATCAAATCCGTTGTCATCCCGCCAGGATCTGGTGGCGGCACTGAACACCCTGCTTGCGGCGGTAGACACGCAGTTCCCGGCGGGCCGTTCTCGCTTTTCGCTGGGCGACACCAGCGCGCACTACGCCACGGATGTTGCGCAGATGGAGGGGCTGTCCCGCGTATTGTGGGGGCTGTTTCCGCTGATGGCCGCTGGCGACAGCACACCGTACAGCGACAAATACATCGCCGCCATTAAACAGGGCACCGACCCGCACAGCGCAGGTTACTGGGGCGAGGCGGGGCCTTACGATCAGCGTCTGGTGGAGATGGCGGCCTATGGTCTGGGGCTGGCGCTGTTGCAGGAGAACCTTACC
This sequence comes from Leclercia sp. GLN_9, assembly GCF_043105735.1. Classification (NCBI taxonomy): domain Bacteria; kingdom Pseudomonadati; phylum Pseudomonadota; class Gammaproteobacteria; order Enterobacterales; family Enterobacteriaceae; genus Leclercia; species Leclercia sp. GLN_9. Next base: position 53,433 of record NZ_JBICLV010000009.1, on the reverse strand, counting down.
GAACGGTTTAGCGAACGTGAACTGATGAACCTGCACGCCTGGCTGAACCAAATCACCGACGCGACGATGCCGGACAGCAACTGGAACTACTTCGCCATCATGGTACAGCTCGGCTTCAAGCGTGCCGGACTGCCTTATGACCAGCAGGCCATCGATCGCCGCTTTGCGATGATGGATGCCTATTATCTGGGCGATGGCTGGTACTCCGACGGCCCGGGGCGGCCAAAGGATTACTACATCTCAATGGCGTTTCACTTCTACGGCCTGATCTACGCCACTCTGAGCGGCGATGAGGCGCGGTCAGAGGTGCTGCGTCAGCGATCCGCCCTGTTTGCCGAAGACTTTATTTATATGTCTGCCCCCGACGGCGCCTCGGTGCCCTTTGGCCGCAGCCTGACCTACCGCTTCGCGATGGTCGCCTTCTGGAGCGCAGTGGCCTTCTCCGGGCTGGAAGTGTTCACGCCGGGCATCGTGAAGGGGATTATCCTCCGTCATTTGCGGTGGTGGCAGCAGCAGCCGATTACCGATCGCGATGGGATCCTGACCCTCGGCTTTGCCTACCCGAACCTGGCGATGTGCGAAGATTATAACTCCCCTGGTTCGCCCTACTGGGCGCTGAAAACCTATCTGAGCCTGGCCCTGCCGGAGAGCCATCCGTTCTGGCAGGCCGACGAGCAGCCGCTGCCCACGCTTGCTGAAACGCGCGTCATTCCCCATGCCCAGCAGATCCTGATCCACACCGATCATGTCACCCTGCTCACCGCCGGGCAGCTGGAGCTGAACAACTACGTCAACACCGAGGCGAAGTACACCAAATTTGCCTACTCCAGCCGCTTCGGTTTCACCATTGAGCGCGGGCGTTTCGGCCTTAAGCATGCCGCCTGTGATTCCATGCTGCTGCTGGCCGACGGCGATAACTACTTCCGCGGACGTCGCGAGTGCGAAGCGGTCCGCATCGATGAGAATTACATCTTTTCGCGCTGGTCGCCGTGGCATGACGTCCATATCGAGAGCTGGCTGGTGCCCTTTGGTGAGTGGCATCTGCGTCTGCACCGCATCAACAGCGCCCGCACGTTGCAAACGGTTGAAGGTGGATTTGCGGTGATGAAAACCGAACCGCAGCTGAGCGAACGGGGCAGTTATCTGAGTGCAGCTAACGGCAGCAGCGCCATTGTCGATCTCTCACCTGCCGTTACCCGCCAGCCGGACTGCGTAGTAACGCCGCCAAACAGCAGCGTCATGTTTGCCGACTGCGCCGCCATTCCGGTGCTCGCCACCACAGTTCCACAGGGCGAGAGCTGGCTCTGCTGTGCGGCGACCGCCTCCGTTAACAATAAAAACAGGGCGGAACCCCCTCAACTGGACATTAACAATAACCAGGTCGTCATTCGCGTGCCTGGAAGCGAACGTCAGCTGTCGTTCATTTTATAAAGCCCTTACCCTGGATATCGGCGAGGATGGTATGAATAACAAAACTGAATATTACAAAATCAGCAGTTTTATCTTTCTCTATTTCTTTACCTGGTCGGCAAGTATTGGTCTGCTGGCAATCTGGCTCGGACAAAAAGCCAATCTCAGCGGGTCGGTGATCGGCACCGTATTTGCGGTGAACGGCATCTTCTCCGTTATTCTCAAACCGATCTACGGCTATATTCTGGATAAGATCGGCATGAGCAAATACCTGCTCTATTTTGTGGTGGCGATGTCTGCCCTGATGGCGCCGTTCTTTATTTACGTCTATCAGCCGCTGTTAGTGTCTAACACCATGCTGGGGATTATTATCGGCGCGCTCTATTTAAGCTTCGCCTGGTATGCGGGCGTGGCGGCGTGCGAATCCTATTCCGACCGTTTCAGCCGTCTGAATGGCATGGAATTTGGGCAGATCCGCATGTGGGGATCGCTCGGCTGGGCGGTGGCCTCCTCGTTTTCCGGTCTGCTGTTTAACCTCTCGCCAGCGTACAACTTTATTATGGGCAGCGTGGCGTCGGTGATTATGCTCATCGTCCTGCTGAGCCTGAAGGTGAACACTAACTCCGAGCATGCCGGTGAGGTGCTGACCAAAGAGAAAATCGCGCCAGCCGATGTCTATGCCTTACTGCGCAGCCGCAAGTTCTGGGCGTTCTGCCTGTATGTGGCGGGCGTGGCGTGGATGATGTTTATCGCCGAACAGCAGTTCTCCCGCTATTTCGTTACCTTCTTCGATGATGTTCACCAGGGCAACGCGGTATTTGGTTATCTCGGCACCGTGCAGTCGGGCATGGAGTTCGTGATGTATATGGTGATCCCGCTGTTCGTGAACTTTATCGGCGCGAAGCGTGGATTATTGATCGTCGGTCTGATTGTCGGGGCGCGGCTGATTATTTCCGGGATGTGCGACTCCCATTTGTTAATTTCGGTTCTTAAGCCGCTGTACGGCCTGGAAATCTGCCTCCTGCTGGTGTCGGTATTCAAATATATTGCCGAGCATTTCGATAAGCGCGTAAACGCCACCATGTATCTGCTGGGCTATCAGGCGATGCTCTACGTCGGCAACGTCGTGGTGTCGTCCCCCGCCGGTTATATGTATGACCGCATCGGCTTTGAGCAGACCTATATCATCATGGGCGCCACGGCGCTGACCTTTACCCTTATTTCTGCGTTTACGTTATCCGCCTGCCAGAGCAAATGGCGCGGCGCTAAAACGCTGAACGTTGCAGAGCACCACTAATTTACGCCGTCAAAGAAGGAATCGAATTATGTTAAGTCATATCACCGAGGAACGTCTGGCCGATATTCCCGCGCCCGTGGATGAACGCGCGTTCAGCGATGAGCTAAGCTCGGCGCGCAGCCACGTCCTCGACCTGATTAGCCGTCATTTAACGGAGTTCGGCGACAAATTCCCGGCAGAAACCTGCAAGGAGGGGTACTACCCGCTGACGGAGAACGTCGAGTGGACCACCAGCTTCTGGACCGGGCAGCTTTGGCTGGCGTGGGAGATGAGCGGCGAGGAGAAATTCCGCGCCATGGCCGAGAAACATACCCGCTCGTTTGGCCTGCGCATCGCCGGGCGCAGCGACACCAACACCCACGATCTCGGCTTCCTCTACACGCTCTCCTGCGTGGCAGACTGGCGGTTGACCGGCAGTCGCGAGGCGCGCGGTTTCTCGCTGCTGGCCGCCGAAGCGCTGCTGGAACGCTTCCACGAAAAAGCGAAGATTATCCAGGCCTGGGGCGATCTGGCCGACCCGGAACAGGCCGGGCGGATGATCATCGACTGCAACATGAACCTGCCGCTGCTCTACTGGGCGACCGAGCAGACCGGCGATCCGCGCTTTGCCGAGGCCGCCAGAGCGCATGTCATGCAGGCGGCAACCTACCTTATCCGCGAAGACGCCTCGACCTTCCACACCTACTATATGGACGTAGTTACTGGCGCGCCGCGCTACGGCAATACCCAGCAGGGCTATGCGGATGACTCCTGCTGGTCGCGCGGCCAGGCGTGGGGGATCTACGGCTTCCTGCTGAGCTACATCTATACCGGCGACGCGACGATGATCGCCCTGTCGAAACGGCTGGCGAACTACTTCCTCAATCGCCTGCCGGAGGATTACGTCTGTCACTGGGATCTGGCCCTTGTGGGCACGGATGCTTTGCGCGATTCGTCATCGGCGGCGATTGCGGTGTGTGGTCTGCTGGAGTTGGTGAAGCATCTGCCGGTGACCGACCCGGACCGCGAGCGCTATCTGGCATGGGCGAAAGGGATTATGTCCTCCCTGACGAAGCACTATCTGATGGGCAAAGAGGAGAAGGGCAACGGCCTGTTGAAGCACTCGGTCTATCACCTCGCCAGCAACAAAGGGGTGGATGAGTGCGCCAGTTGGGGGGATTACTTCTACGTTGAAGCCCTGGTGCGCTTTACCCAGAGCTGGAAATTGTACTGGTAAAAAACGGCTGGGGTGAGGATATCACCACCCCAGCACATCTTTGATGACCCGCCGGTAGGGGGTGTCGATTTGTTCCGGCACCTGGTCAATATAGTCCCGCGCGTGCTGACGGGCCTCACCGCTCAGGCTGTCCAGATAGACAATGGCTTCGTCTACGGTGGGGACGCGTCCCTCCAGCGAGGCGCTTCGTGGCGGCAGCCCGGTCCAGATCACCGCCTCGATGCCTCTCTCCACCGCCCATTCTGAGAGCAAACCGGTAGGGCGGCCAGCAATCAACAACGAGCCAATGCCGTCACAGCGTTCCTCAGGGATCCCCTCGCGTTCGCGCAAAGCCTGACAGGCAACGCTCAGCGTTTCCGTGTCGAGCCACGCCCAGAGCACCGGCACGGCGGGTGCGTTCATACAGATGGCCGTCGCCAGTTCACCGCCATCGCTGACCCGGGAAAATTCCACGGGCAGCGACGGACCGTCGGTTTGCCACTCCCCGGCGACGGGGAGTGGGCCGCTTTTCCATATCAATGAACCCCAGCCCAGACAGGCTATCTTCATCCTTTTCCCTCGATGTGACGCTAAATTGACGTTACGTTTCAGGCTTCAGGAATACGCAGCGTCTGCCCTGGATAAATTTTATCGGGGCTGGAGAGCATAGGTCGGTTGGCTTCAAAGATTTTGTTGTATTTCGACGCATCGCCATACACGGTTTTGGAGATGGCGCTTAAGGTATCGCCCGATTTTACCGTGTAGTAGGTGGCCTCATGCTGGGTGTCGGTTGCGGTGATGGTGTTTTCTACCTCGCTGACGCCCGCAATGTTCCCCACTGCGACCTGAATTTTTTCTTTCTGCTCCTGGGTGAGCCCGTCGCCTGTCACTACGGCCTTACCGTCGTTGACGTTGACCTGCACCTTATCGGCACCCGGGATGTTGAGTTTTTTAAGATGCTCAGAGACTTTATCGCTTTGACCTTTGTGATCGGTCAGGTTGTCCCACAGCTTTTCACCTGCTTCTTTAACGAAGTTAAAAATTCCCATTCCTTCCTCCAGATAACAATGAAATCAGGAATAAGCATAGCAGGTGAGTCTCAAGGTAATAAAAAAAGCCCGGTAGCGTTACGCAACCAGGCTTTCGATGTGGTGCCGTTTTACCCGGTAGCGCTTCGCTTACCGGACCAGCAAAACCCAGGCCGGGCAAACGCAGCGCCGCCCGGCGATACGGGGAGGTTAGACCCCGTTTTCCAGAATACGGATATGAGTTTCCAGAACATCTCCCTTCACCGCCTCGCTCCACGCTTTCATGTGTGGGGTCTGCAGGTGGGCTTCGAGGTGGGCCACGGTTTCCCACAGTTCAACCATCACAATCGAGTCCGGGGCTGTGGTCTGGAAGCTGACGCCTGCGGCGGTGTCCACCATCGGCGCGTAGCCGTGGCAGCCTGCCTCTTCTAAAACGGTCGGGATAATTTTTGCGAACTGATCCAGCACCGCCTGACGGTGATGTTGTCCAGGACGGGTGCGAATTTCAGCAATAACGGTAAGCATGGTCATTTCTCCTGATAACATGCCACCAGTTAAGCAAAAATTTCCGCGAGATGCTTGCGATATTCTGCGATATAGCGTGGCACATCCGGCATTTTGATTACGTCGTTGGTGATAAAGGTCGGCAGCGCTTCCATCCCCAGGAACTGATTGGCCTTGTGGAACGGCAGATAAACACCGTCAACGCCCACGCCGTGGAAGAACTGATCTTCTTCGGTGAAGGCTTCCATCGGGGCATTCCAGGTCAGGGAGAGCATGTATTTTTTTCCCTGAATCAGGCCGCCGGAGCCGTATTTCTTCGACGCATCAGAGCGGGTACGGCCATCGCTGGCATAGAGCGCGCCGTGGCCTTCGGTAAAGACATCGTCCATGTACTTTTTCACGGTCCATGGTGCGCCCATCCACCAGCCAGGCATCTGCCAGATAACGACGTCAGCCCAGAGGAAGTTCTGCACTTCGGCCTGGATATCGTACTCACCGTCGGTGCGCACCACCTTAACATCATGCCCGGCGTCGCGCAGGAAACCATCCGCGACCTCGGTCAGGGTGTCATTCAGTTGGCCATTGGAGTGGGCGAATTTTTTCGCACCGTTGATAATCAGAATATTGCTCATTAAGTTGTCCTCAGAGTAGCGAGTCTGAGGGCCATTCTACGCGCGACAGCGGTGCGGTGAAATTAGCAAAATGTGCAAAGTCTTTTGCTGAAAAAGCAATAATGCCTACCAGCTGATTCTGGCTTCAAATCCACCGTCCTGCCCATTGCCCAGCGTGACCGTCATCCGGTGCAGGGCGGCGATGCGCTTCACAATCGACAGACCCAGGCCGCTGCCGGTCTGATCCTGGCCGGGCGGACGATAAAAACGCTCCCCGATCCGCGTCAGGGCATCAGGGGCAATACCCGGGCCGTTGTCACGCACGATAACGCTGTGGGTGTCGAGCGTGACTTCCACCCGGCTACCCCGCGGGCTGTAGCGTACGGCGTTATCCAGCAAGTTACGCACCAGCAGGCTCAGGAGAAGCTGCTGCCCGGTGCGGGTGACCTGTGGGTCGAGGATGTTCAGGCGGATCTCGATCCCGGCCTGCTGCGCCGGATGATAACTGTCCATCACCACCGACTGCAGTAAATCGGCCATGTTAAGGGGCTCAACATCGTCCAGGCTCTCCAGCGAATCCAGGCGCGACAACGTCAGGAGCTGTTCAACCAGCCGCGAGGCCCGGTCGATGCCAGCGTGCAGTTGGGTCAGGGCTTTCGCCTGCGCCTGCGGATCGTCCAGCGACAGTTGCGCCACTTCGGTCTGCACTTTCAGGGCGGTGAGCGGGCTGCGCAGCTCGTGGGCGGCATCCGAGGTGAAGCGGCGTTCGCGGGCCATCATCGCCTGCGTGCGGGCAAAAAGCTGATTGAGCGCGTCAACCACCGGGCGCACTTCAATGGGTACGCCCTGGGTTGCCAGCCGGTCGGTGGCGTCGGGAGTACGGGCGCGCAGGGTTTGGCTCAGCTTTTTCAGCGGCCTGAGCTCACGGCTTAACAAGACAATCAACACCAGCAGCATGATCGGCAGCGCCACCAGCCAGGGGGTAAACTGCGATCTGACCACATCCAGCGCCATCTCCTGGCGGTACTCATGCTCCTGGCCGACCACGACCCGGTATTTGCCGTCCGGCGCGGTGAGCCATAAGAATCGCCATTCATCGTTATCGTCGTTGAGTTGGCCGTTATCAAACCCATCCCGGCGATAGTGATACGGGATGTCGCGCCCGTTTTCACCGTCATTCAGCACCATCCTGCCGTCGGGAGTGTAGATGGCGAAGGCCAGCGCATCGTCGTCCAGGCGCCCATGTTTCGCTTTCTTTGGCACCTCGCGCATCCGTTCCGGGGCGCGGATCTCGTCCAGATCCATGGTCAGCAGCCGTTTGGCAAACAGCATCTGCTGGGTGTCGAACAGCTTATCGAGCGTATCGCGGGTCTGCTGCCAGGCGACAAGGCTGGCGGCAAACCAGGCGGTTAGCGACAGGGCGAGGAACAGCAGCGTCAACCGCAGCTTGAGGCTCAGGCGTTGGGTCAGTTTCATGCATCACCCAGGGTATAACCGATGCCGTGTACGGTGCGGATAAAATCGCTGCCGAGCTTGCGGCGCAGATGGTGAACGTGGACCTCCACGGCGTTGCTGGAGACCTCGTCGTCCCAGGTATAGAGCTTCTCTTCGATCAGTTTGCGCGGCAGCACGCGGCCTGCGTTGCGCATTAACAGCTCCAGCAGGGCGAACTCTTTGGGCTTGAGCACCAGGGTTTCGCCATTGAGGCTGGCCACCAGTCGGCTGGGATCGAGCGTCACGCCGCCGTGGCGCAGTTCGCTGCGCGCCTGCCCGTGGCTGCGACGTACCAGCGCCTCAAGGCGGGCGGCCACTTCGATAAGCGCAAAGGGTTTACAGAGATAATCGTCGGCACCCAGACGCAACCCCTCGACGCGCTGGTTGAGCGCATCCCGTGCGGTCAGGATCAACACCGGCTCGCTGCGGCCCTGTTCTCGCCATTCGCGCAGGATTTGCAGCCCGTCAATGCCGGGCAGGGTCAGATCGAGCACCACGGCGTCATAGGGGGCGCTGTAGAGCGCCGCTCTGCCGGTTTCACCTTCGGTGAACCAGTCCAGGCTAAAGCCCAGTTTCGTCAGTCCGGCCTTAATGCCGTCGCCAATCAGCTTGTCGTCTTCTACCAGTAAAATGCGCATGTTCCCTCCCTGATAAGGCCAGTAAACCCTCTGTCACGCTCCGCTGTACAGTAAAAAAATTTAAATTTTCCGCTTAAGAAGTTGTTAAGGTTTACCCTGTTTAATGGATTGCGAAACGACATTAAAGGGAGAGTTAAGATGAAAAAATACGCTGCTATTGCTGCCATCATGATGATCACCACTGCGCCGGTTTTTGCGGCTCAGGGCGGGTTTAACGGCCCGTCGGCAACGGCAACCCAGACGCAAACTCAGCAGGGCGGTTTTGTCGATAACGACGCCAACCTCACCACCGCAGCAAAGGTCAAGGATCTGAAGGACGATAGCTGGGTGAAACTGCGCGGCAACATCACCGAGCGCCTCTCCGACGACCGCTACACCTTCCGCGATGAGAGCGGCACGGTGAACGTCGAGATCGACAATAAGCGCTGGAACGGCGTGACCGTCACCCCGCAGGATAAGGTTGAGCTGCAGGGTAAAGTTGACAAAGAGTGGAACGATTTCGAAATCGACGTGAAACAGGTTATCAAGCTGAATAAATAACCCACAAAGGGGCCGCCGGTGCGGCCCCTTTTTCTCTGTGACTCGACTCGCCAGATGAGGTAGTATCTGCGGCAATATTGCCTGAAACCAACTGGTTTCTGAGTTGAGGAATCCCATTTAATGAGCGATATGGCAGAGCGCCTCGCGCTACATGAATTCACGGAAAACGCCTACCTGAACTACTCCATGTACGTCATCATGGACAGGGCGTTGCCGTTTATCGGTGATGGGCTGAAACCCGTTCAGCGCCGCATCGTTTATGCGATGTCTGAGCTGGGTCTGAATGCCAGCGCCAAGTTTAAAAAATCCGCCCGTACCGTGGGTGACGTGCTGGGTAAATACCATCCGCACGGCGACAGCGCCTGTTATGAAGCGATGGTGCTGATGGCCCAGCCGTTCTCGTACCGCTATCCACTGGTGGACGGCCAGGGTAACTGGGGTGCGCCGGACGATCCGAAGTCGTTCGCGGCGATGCGTTACACCGAATCCCGTCTCTCTAAATATGCCGAACTGCTGCTCAGCGAGCTGGGCCAGGGCACCGTGGAGTGGGTACCGAACTTCGACGGCACGATGCAGGAGCCGAAGATGTTGCCTGCCCGTCTGCCGAACATTCTGCTGAACGGCACCACCGGTATTGCCGTGGGGATGGCGACGGATATCCCGCCGCACAACCTGCGTGAAGTGGCGAAAGCGGCGATCACCCTGATTGAGCAGCCGAAAACCACGCTGGACGAGCTGCTGGATATCGTCCAGGGGCCGGACTATCCGACCGAAGCGGAGATCATCACCTCCCGCGCGGAGATCCGCAAAATCTACCAGAACGGTCGCGGCTCCGTGCGCATGCGTGCGGTGTGGACAAAAGAGGACGGCGCGGTAGTGATCACTGCGCTGCCACACCAGGTCTCCGGCGCGAAAGTGCTGGAACAGATCGCCGCCCAGATGCGCAATAAAAAGCTGCCAATGGTGGACGACCTGCGCGACGAATCCGACCACGAAAACCCGACCCGTCTGGTGATCGTGCCGCGCTCCAACCGCGTGGACATGGAGCCGGTGATGAACCACCTGTTCGCCACCACCGATCTGGAAAAAAGCTACCGTATCAACCTGAACATGATCGGGCTGGACGGTCGTCCGGCGGTGAAAAACCTGCTGGAGATCCTCTCTGAATGGCTGACGTTCCGCCGCGATACCGTGCGCCGTCGTCTGAACCATCGCCTGGAGAAAGTGCTTAAGCGCCTGCATATCCTCGAAGGTTTGCTGGTGGCGTTCCTGAATATCGACGAAGTGATCGAGATCATCCGTACTGAGGATGAGCCGAAGCCGGCGCTGATGTCGCGCTTTGGTATCAGCGAAACCCAGGCGGAAGCCATCCTCGAACTGAAGCTGCGTCATCTCGCCAAACTGGAAGAGATGAAAATCCGCGGTGAGCAGAATGAGCTGGAAAAAGAGCGCGATCAGCTGCAGGCGATTCTGGCGTCCGAGCGCAAGATGAATACCCTGCTGAAAAAAGAGCTGCAGGCCGACGCCGACGCGTTTGGCGACGACCGTCGCTCTCCGCTGCACGAGCGCGAAGAAGCGAAAGCGATGAGCGAGCATGACATGCAGCCGTCTGAGCCGGTGACCATCGTGCTGTCTCAAAGCGGCTGGGTTCGTAGCGCCAAGGGGCACGATATCGACGCGCCGGGCCTGAGTTACAAAGCGGGCGACAGCTTCAAAGCCGCGGTGAAGGGTAAGAGCAACCAGCCGGTGGCCTTTATCGACACTACCGGGCGCAGCTACGCCATCGATCCGATCACGCTGCCGTCGGCGCGCGGGCAGGGCGAGCCGCTGACCGGCAAGCTGACGCTGCCGCCGGGTGCGACCATTGAGCATATGCTGATGGAAGGCGAGGAGCAGAAGCTGCTGCTGGCCTCCGATGCGGGCTACGGCTTTATCTGTACCTTTAACGATCTGATCTCGCGTAACCGTGCGGGCAAGGCGTTGATTAGCCTGCCGGATAACGCCCGGGTGATGGCTCCGCTGGTGATTGAGAACGAGAGCGATATGCTGCTGGCGATCTCCGCTGCTGGCCGGATGTTAATGTTCCCGCTCAGCGACCTGCCGCAGCTGTCGAAAGGTAAGGGCAATAAGATCATCAACATCTCGGCGGCAGAAGCGGCCTCAGGCGCAGATAGCCTGGCGCACCTCTTTATCCTGCCGCCGCAGAGCACCCTGACCATTCACGTGGGTAAACGCAAAATCAAACTGCGCCCGGAAGAGCTACAGAAAGTGGTGGGCGAACGTGGACGTAAAGGGTCGTTGATGCGCGGCCTGCAACGCATTGACCGCGTGGAGATCGACTCTCCGCAGCGGGCGACCGCGGACGACAACGAAGCGTAACCGCGCTTCCCCCTTCGTTCAGGAGGGGGAGCCGTAAAAAAACATCCGTTATACACCCCTAAACAATGCGAGATGCAGGACAAAACAGTTAATCGTTTTGTCCTGCACATAAGTATGACGGGTATAAAATCAAAGCAGTTAACCGCTTATAGTTGCAGTATAATCGTCAACTGTCAGGGGTTTTTGAGGTCGCTATGCTATTAATTGTTCGTTCTATTCTTGCCGTTATTTACTGCATTCTGGTCTGTATCTTCGGCTGTATTTACTGCCTGTTCAGCCCGCGTAATCCAAAGCATGTTGCCACTTTTGGCCACATGTTTGCCCGTCTGGGGCCGCTGTTTGGCCTGAAAGTCGAAACGCGTCTGCCGGAAGGGGCAGAGAAACATGGCAACGCTATCTATATCGGCAACCATCAGAACAACTACGATATGGTGACCGCGGCAAAAATCGTTCAGCCACCTACCGTCACCGTGGGCAAAAAAAGCCTGCTGTGGGTGCCGTTCTTTGGCCTGCTCTACTGGCTGACCGGCAACCTGCTGATCGACCGTAACAACCGCGCCAAAGCGCACGGCACCATTGCTGAGGTGGTAAACCACTTCAAAAAACGCAGAATCTCCATCTGGATGTTCCCGGAAGGGACCCGTAGCCGCGGTCGCGGCCTGCTGCCGTTTAAAACTGGCGCGTTTCACGCCGCAATTGCGGCAGGTGTACCGATTATTCCGGTGTGTGTTTCCAACACATCGAATAAGATTAACCTGAACCGCCTGCATAACGGCCTGGTTATCGTCGAGATGCTGCCGCCGGTCGATGTCAGTAAATATGGCAAAGACCAGGTGCGTGAGCTGGCGGCCCATTGCCGCGAATTAATGCTGAATAAAATCGCCGAACTCGATAAAGAAGTCGCAGAACGCGAAGCCGCTGGCAGGGTTTAAGCCGGTTTGCAGGGAAAACGACTTCCCGCGTTGTTAGTACGTTTATACATGGAGCTAATATGTCACTCAGTCGCCGTCAGTTTATTCAGGCATCGGGTATCGCCCTTTGTGCAGGTGCGGTTCCGCTGAGGGCAAACGCCGCCGGGCAGCAGCAACCGCTGCCCATCCCGCCGTTACTCGAATCCCGCCGCGGTCAGCCGCTGTTCCTGACGTTGCAGCGTACCCACTGGTCGTTCACCCAGGGGACGCGGGCGAACGTCTGGGGCGTTAACGGGCGTTACCTTGGTCCGACCGTTCGCGTCTGGAGCGGGGATGACGTCAAACTGATCTACAGCAACCGCCTGGCAGAGAACGTCGCCATGACCATCAGCGGTTTGCAGGTGCCAGGCCCGCTGCTGGGCGGTGCGCCGCGCATGATGTCCCCCAGCGCTGACTGGGCGCCGGTCTTGCCCGTTCGCCAGAACGCGGCGACCCTCTGGTATCACGCTAACACCCCAAACCGCACCGCGCAGCAGGTCTATACCGGTCTGGCGGGGATGTGGCTGGTGGAGGATGAGATCAGCAAATCCCTGCCGATCCCGAATCACTACGGGGTCGATGACTTCCCAATCATTATTCAGGATAAGCGGCTGGATAACTTCGGTACGCCGGAGTACAGCGAGCCGGGCAGCGGCGGTTTTGTCGGTGATACGCTGATGGTGAACGGCGCGCAAAGTCCCTATGTCGAGGTATCCCGCGGCTGGGTGCGCCTGCGTCTGCTGAATGCTTCCAACTCGCGGCGCTATCAATTGCAGATGAGTGATGGCCGGGCGCTGCACGTGATTGCCGGGGATCAGGGGTTCTTACCGGCCCCGGTGCCGGTTAAACAGCTGGCGCTGGCGCCGGGCGAGCGCCGCGAAATCCTGGTGGATATGACCAACGGCGACGAAGTGTCGATCACCTGTGGCGAGGCGGCGAGCATCGTTGACCGTCTGCGCGGCTTCTTTGAACCGTCGAGCATTCTGATCTCGACCCTGGTGTTGACCCTGCGTCCAACCGGCCTTCTGCCGCTGGTGACCGACACCCTGCCGATGCGCCTGCTGCCGGAAGACGTGCTGAGCGGGACGCCGGTGCGCAGCCGGGATATCAGCCTTGGTGACGATCCGGGCATTAACGGCCAGTTGTGGGATGTGAACCGCATTGATATCACCGCTCAACAGGGCACCTGGGAACGCTGGACGGTCCGTGCCGACATGCCGCAGTCGTTCCATATCGAAGGGGTGAAATTCCTGGTGCGTAACGTCAACGGCGCCATGCCGTTCCCGGAAGACAGGGGCTGGAAAGATACCGTTTGGGTCGACGGGCAGGTTGAACTGCTGGTCTATTACGGTCAGCCCTCCTGGCCACACTTCCCGTTCCTGTTCCACAGCCAGACGCTGGAGATGATGGATCGCGGTTCGGTTGGGCAAATGTTAATCAATCCAGCGCCGTAAATTTTTCCCCTCACCCTAACCCTCTCCCCAAAGGGGAGAGGGGACCGATCGGCGCACGCTTTCACCCTCGCTCCTCTGGGGAGAGGGAACAGCCCGGTGCACGCTTTCATCCTCACTCCTCTGGGGAGAGGGCCGGGGTGAGGGGATAACACCCCGCACAATACTCCTTCAATTCCCCCAATGATCCAGCGTATAATCCCGCTCCTTTTGTCTATTTTTTCTTCGGAAGCATTATGAGCGCCATTTCCCTGATCCAGCCGGATCGTGACCTCTTCTCCTGGCCCCAGTACTGGGCGGCCTGCTTTGGACCGGCACCCTTCCTGCCGATGTCTCGTGAAGAGATGGACCAACTTGGCTGGGACAGCTGCGACATTATTCTGGTGACCGGCGACGCCTACGTCGATCACCCGAGCTTTGGCATGGCGATCTGTGGTCGCATGCTTGAAGCCCAGGGCTTCCGCGTCGGGATCATTGCCCAGCCGGACTGGAACAGCAAAGAGGACTTTATGCGCCTCGGTAAACCAAACCTGTTCTTTGGCGTCACCGCGGGCAACATGGACTCGATGATCAACCGCTACACTGCCGACCGCAAACTGCGTCACGACGACGCCTACACCCCCGATAACGTGGCGGGTAAACGCCCGGACCGCGCGACGCTCGTCTACACCCAACGATGCAAAGAAGCATGGAAAGACGTGCCGGTCATCCTGGGCGGTATCGAAGCGAGCCTGCGCCGTACCGCGCATTATGACTACTGGTCTGATACCGTGCGCCGTTCGGTGCTGGTGGATTCCAAAGCCGACATGCTGATCTTCGGCAACGGCGAACGTCCGCTGGTAGAAGTGGCGCACCGTCTGTCGCAGGGCGAGCCGGTAGGTAACATCCGCGACGTGCGTAACACCGCGATCATGGTGAAAGAGGCTCTGCCGGGCTGGAGCGGGGTAGATTCCCGTATCATCGATATGCCAGGCAAAATCGACCCGATCCCGCACCCGTACGGCGAAGATCTGCCGTGTGCGGATAACAAGCCTGTTGAGCCGAAGAAAGCCGAAGCGAAAGCCATCACCGTTCAGCCTCCGCGTCCAAAGCCGTGGGAAAAGACCTACGTGCTGCTGCCGTCCTTCGAGAAAGTTAAAGCGGACAAAGTGCTCTACGCTCACGCCTCCCGTATTCTGCACCATGAAACCAACCCGGGCTGTGCCCGTGCGCTGATGCAAAAACACGGCGAGCGTTATATCTGGCTCAACCCGCCGGCGATCCCGCTCTCTACCGAAGAGATGGACAGCGTCTTTGCTCTGCCGTACAAGCGTGTACCGCACCCGGCATACGGTACCAGCCGCATTCCGGCCTACGAGATGATCCGCTTCTCGATCAACATCATGCGCGGCTGCTTCGGCGGTTGCTCCTTCTGCTCCATTACCGAGCACGAAGGCCGCATTATCCAGAGCCGTTCCGAAGAGTCGATTGTCAACGAGATCGAAGCCATTCGCGACACCGTACCGGGCTTTACCGGCGTGATCTCCGATCTGGGTGGCCCGACGGCCAACATGTATATGCTGCGCTGTAAGTCACCGCGTGCGGAGCAGACCTGCCGTCGCCTGTCCTGTGTCTATCCGAGCATTTGCGAGCACATGGACACCAACCACGAGCCGACGATCAACCTCTACCGTCGCGCCCGCGACCTGAAAGGCATCAAGAAGATCCTGATCGCTTCCGGGGTGCGCTACGACATCGCCGTGGAAGATCCGCGCTACATCAAAGAGCTGGCCACCCACCACGTGGGCGGTTATCTGAAGATTGCCCCTGAGCATACCGAAGAAGGCCCGCTGTCGAAGATGATGAAGCCGGGGATGGGTAGCTATGACCGCTTTAAAGAGCTGTTCGATACCTACTCAAAACAGGCCGGGAAAGAGCAGTACCTGATCCCATACTTTATCTCTGCCCACCCGGGTACGCGTGATGAGGATATGGTGAACCTGGCGCTGTGGCTGAAGCAGCGTCGCTTCCGTCTGGATCAGGTGCAGAACTTCTACCCGTCACCGCTGGCGAACTCGACCACCATGTATTACACCGGCAAGAACCCGCTGGGCAAGATTGGTTATAAGAGTGAAGATGTGGTGATCCCGAAAGGTGACAAACAGCGTCGTCTGCATAAAGCCCTGCTGCGTTATCACGATCCGGCTAACTGGCCGCTGATCCGCCAGGCGCTGGAAGAGATGGGGAAAAAGCACCTGATCGGCTCACGTCGCGACTGCCTGGTGCCTGCGCCTACGCTGGATGAAATGCGCGAAGCGCGTCGCCAGAACCGCAACACCCGTCCGGCTCTGACCAAGCATACGCCGATTGTGCATCAACGTTCGAACGCCGGGGCGACTGCGAAGAAGGGTGTAAAACGTAAGATCGGTTAAACGGTAAAAATGCCCAGTGGCGCTGCGCTTACCGGGCCTACATAACGATACTAAGGCCGGGTAAGGCGAAGCCGCTACCCGGCTTTTTTTGTCTTCCTGACTGGGGAATTCAGATAGCAGCACAAGGGAAGGAGACCCAAAATGAAACCAGGGAAGATAGCAGGGGCGATGTTGATTGCTCTGACGTTAAGCAGTTGCATAATGCACCGCCAGACACAGCCAGAGGTGGAAGGACGTCTAATCGACCGCACAGGTAAGCCAGTGCCGGGCGCTAAAATAACGTTAGAGAGTGAGCAGACGCTTTCTGACGACAAGGGTCGTTTTGGTTTTCAGGGCCAGCATGAGTGGATCTTTTTTCTGCCGATAGGTCCGATGGACTGGATGTATCACACCTCGCTCCAGATGAGTGCCAACGGAAAGGAATATGAAGCAGAATTAGGTGGCGGTCCCGGTGGACCACATGAACTTGAAGGCAAAGCGTATAACGTCATTTGCACATTGCCTGACCTGCCCGGAAAGGCGAGATGTCAGTCTGGCTTATAGATTAAAACGAGCCCGGCGGAAGACCGGGCTCGTTTGAGGCATTACCCGCCAAACTGATCGGGATCCGGCCCTAAACGCTTGCCTTTATCCAGCTTCGCAATCTCACCCAGCTCGTCTTTATCCAGACGGAAATCCCACACCGCGAAGTTCTCCGCGATACGCGCCGGCGTCACGGATTTCGGGATCACCACCAGGCCGCAGTCCAGATGCCAGCGAATGACAATCTGTGCCGGGGTTTTGCCGTACTTATCCGCCAGATCGCGGATAATTTTCTGATCGAAGACCCCTTCGCCACCTTGCGCCAATGGGCTCCAGGATTCGGTCTGAATTTTGTGGGTCGCATTCCATGAGTGCAGCTGGCGCTGCTGCAGCAACGGGTGCAGTTCGATCTGGTTGATGACCGGGGCAACACCCGTCTCATCAATCAGGCGCTGCAAATGGTGGACCTGGAAATTACAGACCCCGATACTCTTCACCAGCCCGGCTTTTTGCAGGTCAATCATCCCTTTCCAGGCCTCGACATAGTGATCGATCGCCGGCACCGGCCAGTGCATCAGATACAGATCCACGAAATCGAGTTGCAGCTTGTCCAGGCTCTCCTGGAGTGCCTCCGCGGGACGCTTCTGGTCATCATTCCACAGTTTGGTGGTGATAAATAACTCATCGCGTGACACACCGGCGCTGGCCAGCGCTTTGCCCACGCCGTCCTCATTTTTATAGGCGGCTGCGGTATCAATAGAGCGATAGCCGACTTCCAGTGCTTTATGAATGGCGGAGACGACCTCGTCGTTACCGGCTTTCCATAACCCTAACCCCAACTGGGGCATTACGTTGCCGTCCTGAAGCTTGATTACGGTTTGGTTTGCCATTTTTCCTCCTTCATGGGACATCCACCAGAGGTACTTCCCCTGGTGGCGTATGTGCATTAAGCCTGGCCTAAATGCCGAAAAACGAAAGGTAAGGGTGAAAAATCACTTAGCGAGCGGCCTCGTAAATACGGCGGCTCACCTCGAGGGTAATGTCGTGATGCTCACCGATTTGGGTCATGCCGTGTTCTTCCAGTTTCGCCAGCAGAGCAGGGATAGAGCTGCCATCCAGGCCATAACCGGAGAGACGTGTTGGCACGCCCATCTGCTCGAAGAAGTTACGGGTGGCGGCGATGGCAGCATCGATGCGCTCCTCTTCCGAACCGGCGGTAATACCCCAGACGCGCTCAGCGTACTGCAGCAGTTTGCCGCGTTTGGTGTCGCGTTTTTCATTCCACAGCGCGGGCAGCACGACCGCCAGGGTCTGGGCATGATCGAGACCGTGCATCGCCGTCAGCTCGTGGCCCAGCATGTGGGTCGCCCAGTCCTGCGGCACGCCAGCACCAATCAGGCCGTTCAGTGCCTGAGTCGCGGCCCACATTACGTTGGCACGCACCTCGTAGTTTTCTGGCTCTTTCAGCGCCACCGGGCCGTCTTCGATCAGGGTCAGCAGAATGCCTTCGGCGAAGCGGTCCTGAATTTTGGCGTTCACCGGGTAAGTCACGTACTGCTCAACGGTATGAACAAAGGCATCCACCACGCCGTTCGCCACCTGGCGCGGCGGCAGGGTGTAGGTGTAAACCGGATCCAGCACCGCAAAGACCGGCTGCACGTGCTCGTTCATAAAGGCCTGCTTGTCGCCGGTGGTTTTACGGGAAATCACCGCACCTTTGTTGGACTCGGAGCCGGTGGCGGGCAGGGTCAGCACAGAACCCATCGGAATGGCGCTTTTGATGTCGCTGCCGCCAGTCTGCAGGATGTGCCACGGGTCGATGCCTTCATCGTAATGTGCCGCTGCGGCGATAAATTTGGTGCCGTCCAGCACTGAGCCGCCACCCACTGCCAGCAGGAAGGTGATCTTCTCGTCGCGGGCGATTTTCACGGCGTTCATCAGGGTTTCGTAAGACGGGTTCGGTTCGATACCGCCAAACTCACGCACGTCCAGACCTTGCAGGGCGCTGTAGACCTGATCCAGCACGCCGTTCTTCTTCACGCTGCCGCCGCCATAGGTGATCAGCACGCGGGCATCCGCCGGGATCTGTCCGCGCAGATCGGCGATAGCATCTTTACCAAACAGAATGCGGGTCGGGGTATGCAGATTAAAATTGTTCATTGTTCGTTCCCTTAGGTGGGTGAAAAAAACCGGCGGCACGGAGGGCTGCCTGATGGTGCCCATTGTGGCGAGCGCGCAGGCTCCTCTCAATGCACATTCCTGCCGTTGTCTTGCCCATTTCTACAGGGTGCTGGAGAAACTGCGAAAAACCGCGCACACTGCAAACGTCGGAAACCCTACCCGGAATGAGCAAAGATGAACCGCGATCAAACCTGCTTGCAACTAACGGCGCAAATTAACAGACTGAAAGATAATGCAAATACTCTGAGCACGCTGCTGCCCGACGTGCGCCTGCTGTACGGCACCCAACCCGGCACCCGCACGCCAGTGATGTACCAGCCAGGTATCATTTTTCTCTTTTCCGGGCATAAAATTGGCTATATCAACGAGCGCGTATTCCGCTATGACCCAAGCGAATACCTGCTTCTGACAGTACCTTTACCCTTTGAATGTGAAACCTTCGCGACAGAAGCCGTGCCGCTGGCAGGGGTGCGTTTAAATGTGGATATCCTGCAACTCCAGGAGCTGCTCATGGATATTGGCGAAGACGATCTGTTCCGCCCGTCGATGGCGGCAAGCGGGATCAACTCCGCCACGCTGACGGATGAGATCCTCTGCGCCATTGAGCGCCTGCTGGATGTGATGGAGCGTCCGCTGGATGCGCGCATTCTGGGTAAACAGATTATTCGTGAGATCCTCTACCACGTGTTGCTCGGGCCGGGGGGCGGGGCGTTGCTGGCGCTGGTTAGCCGTCAGACCCACTTCAGCCTGATCAGCCGGGTGCTTAAGCGCATCGAGAGCCAGTACACCGAAAACCTGAGCGTCGATCAGCTGGCGGCAGAGGCCAATATGAGCGTGTCGGCCTTCCACCATAACTTCAAATCGGTGACCAGCACCTCGCCGCTGCAATATCTTAAGAGCTATCGCCTGCACAAGGCACGGATGATGATGATCCACGACGGCATGAAAGCCAGCGCAGCCGCGCTGCGGGTGGGCTATGAAAGCGCGTCGCAGTTCAGTCGTGAGTTCAAACGCTATTTCGGCGTCACGCCAGGGGAAGATGCAGCGCGGATCCGGATGATGCAGGGGTAGTGAGGGTGCGGGGTATTGTTATCACCCTGACCCTCTCTGACAGAGAGGGCAGAGGTGAAGAGGTTCGCTGTCAGGCGCTACAGTATTTCTTACGGATCACCACCACGATCGTTCCCACCAGCCCTGCCACCAGCAGGAACAGCGGCAGGATCATCAGGAAGGTCATGACCTGATCTTCGTGGCGTTTAACGAACGGGATCATGCTCAACGCATAACCGAAGGTCGTCACTACGCCAACCCACAGCAGTGCGCTCAGCCAGTTAAAGAACTGGAAACGACGGTTAGACAGCCCGGAGATGCCCGCCATGGTGGGCAGCAGAGTGCGCACAAAGGCCAGGAAACGCCCCGCCAGCAGCGCCAGCAGGCCGTGGCGATCGAACATGCAGGTCGCGCGCTGATGATATTTATGCGGCAACTGCGCCAGCCAGCTTTTAACCACTCGGGTATTGCCCAGCCAGCGGCCTTGCAAATAACTGAGCCAGCAGCCCAGACTGGCGGCAGAGGTCAGGATCACCATCGTCGGGGCAAAGTCCATCACCCCTTTACCGATTAGCGCTCCCGCCAGCAGCAGCAGACTGTCACCCGGTAAAAATGAGGCAGGCAGTAACCCATTTTCCAGAAACAGCGTGGCGAACATCACCAGATAAACAATCCCAACCACGTGCGGGTCCGCCAGTGCTGCAAAATCGTGTTGCCAGAGTGCAGCGATAATATCTTGAATAACAGCCATGGGCTTTCCTGTGGAACAGCATATATAAGGCTATTGTACTCCCTATTTCGCCTGCGGGCTTTGATCGCAGGCGCAACAAATCAGACTTTTCCGTAAGTATTGTGGAGAAAAGTGTCTGCGGAGACGATTTATGGCCGTGTGTTACTCGATGCGTGCAAATCCGGCCTCTAAATCGGCAATCAAATCGTCCACGTTTTCCAGGCCGATATGCAGACGGATCAGGGTGCCGGTAAAGTCCACTTCGCCACCGGGACGCAGCTCGGCAATGTGCTCTGGCTGGTTCGGCAGGATCAGCGACTCAAAGCCGCCCCATGAATAGGCCATGCTGAACAGCGAGAAGTTATCGAGGTAGTTTGCCAGCTCGTCATTGCTCAGACGCTTGTTGAGCACAAACGAGAACAAGCCGCTGCTGCCCGTAAAGTCACGTTGCCAGAAGGCATGACCTACACTGCCCGGCAGCGCCGGATGGTTAACGCGCGCCACCTGCGGATGCTGCGCCAGCCACTGGGCAACCTTCAGGCTGCTTTCATGATGCTGACGCAGGCGGACACTCAGGGTGCGCAGGCCGCGGCTGGTCATGTAGGCCGTGTCGGCATCCACCATTTGCCCCATCAGATAGGCGTTTTCACGCAGCTGATCCCAGCAGCGGGCGTTGGAAACCGCCGTGCCGATCATGCCGTCCGAGTGGCCAATCAGGTATTTGGTTGCCGCCTGGATAGAGATGTCGATACCAAAATCGAGCGCCTTAAACAGCACGCCCGCCGCCCAGGTGTTGTCGATCATGATAATAGCGTCCGGCGCTTTACTGCGTACCGCCTGCACAATGGAGGGTACATCATGCACTTCCATGGTGATGGAGCCCGGCGATTCGAGGAACACAATCCGGGTATTAGGCTGGATGAGCTCGGCGATGTTCGCGCCGATCTGCGGATCGAACCAGCCGGTGGTGACGCCCAGCTTGCTGAGGATTTTGGTGCAGAAATCCTGGCTTGGCTCGTAGGCGGTGTTGGTCATCAGGATGTGATCGCCCTGTTCGACAAACGCCAGAATGGTATTGGCCACTGCCGCCGCGCCGCACGGGAAAAGCGCACAGCCTGCGCCGCCTTCCAGCTCGCACATCGCGTCCTGTAAGGAGAAGTGGGTCAGCGTGCCGCGACGCCCGTAAAACAGCTCGCCCTTTGCCCGGTTGCGGGTGGCGTGCTTTTTCGCCTCGACGGTATCAAACACCAGCGACGAGGCGCGCTGAATGACGCTATTCACTGAACCGAGGGTGTATTTCTTACTGCGTCCCGCCTGAACAAGGGTGGTATCAAGATGCTTCTCTTTCATGTCTGCGCAACCTGTTTTTATACGTCTGGACGTCCACACTAACATGAAAGTCAAAATGGTCGCGAGAAGGGTAGGGGGAACAGCGGAAAATTTTTTAAAATTTGTTTCCGGGAAATTTTTCCTGCGTAAGCGCAAGGAAAATGAAACGAATTTACGGCACTATGTAAATACTAATGAGAACTACTATCAATTCGATGCTGTTTTGATATTATTATGCTCAGATTTTGTGATTTGTGTCCTGGAGATACCGAGTGGGTAATAATTTGATGCAGACGGATCTCTCCGTCTGGGGTATGTATCATCATGCCGACATCGTGGTGAAGATTGTGATGATCGGTCTGATTCTGGCGTCTGTCGTCACCTGGGCTATTTTCTTTAGCAAGAGCGTGGAGCTTATCTCGCACAAGCGTCGTCTTAAGCGCGAGCAGCAGCAACTGGCCGAGGCCCGCAGCCTGAATCAGGCGAGCGATATGACCTCTTCCTTCCAGGCCAAAAGCCTGACCACCCAGTTGATCAACGAAGCCCAGAACGAGCTTGAACTCTCTGCAGGCAGCGAAGACAACGAAGGGATTAAAGAGCGTACCGGCTTCCGCCTTGAGCGTCGCGTTGCGGCCATTGGCCGTCATATGGGGCGTGGCAACGGCTACCTGGCGACCATCGGTGCCATTTCGCCATTCGTCGGTCTGTTTGGTACGGTCTGGGGCATCATGAACAGCTTCATCGGCATCGCCCAGACCCAAACCACCAACCTCGCAGTTGTGGCGCCCGGCATCGCAGAAGCCCTGCTGGCGACGGCGATTGGTCTGGTTGCCGCTATCCCGGCAGTCGTTATCTATAACATCTTCGCCCGTATGATCGGCAGCTACAAAGCGACCCTCGGCGACGTTGCCGCTCAGGTTCTGCTGCTGCAAAGCCGCGATCTGGACCTCAGCGCCAGTTCAGTGAAGCCGGTCCGTTCTGCTCAGAAATTACACTTAGGTTGATTCGCCATGGCAATGCGTCTTAATGAAAACCTGGACGATAACGGCGAAATGCACGAAATCAACGTGACGCCGTTTATCGACGTCATGCTGGTTCTGCTGATTATCTTCATGGTTGCAGCGCCCCTGGCGACGGTGGACGTGAAGGTGAATCTGCCTGCCTCCTCCAGCCAGCCGCAGCCGCGCCCGGAAAAACCGATTTATCTGTCCGTGAAAGCCGATAAATCCATGTTCCTCGGGAATGATCCGGTGACGGATGAGTCGGTGATCCCGGCGCTGAATACCCTGACCAACGGCAAGAAAGACACCACCGTCTTCTTCCGGGCCGACAAGACCGTCGACTACGAAACCATGATGAAGGTAATGGACACGCTGCATCAGGCGGGTTACCTGAAGATTGGCCTGGTAGGCGAAGAGAAAGCGGCAGCGAAATAAAAGCAAAAAGGCAACGTAAGTTGCCTTTTTTTATGGTTATTCCCTCTCCCACGAGGAGAGGATCAGGGCAGTCAGGCCGGGTAAGTTGACGTCACCCGGCCCTGCATAACAACTACCCCAGATGTTCCCCGCCGCACACACCGTGTACTTCCGCCGTCACATAGCTTGATTCCTGGCTCGCCAGGTAGACATACACCGGCGCCAGCTCCGCAGGCTGCCCTGCACGCTTCATCGGTGTCTGCTGACCAAACTGCGGGATTTTCTCCTGCGGCTGACCGCCGGAAATTTGCAACGCCGTCCAGATAGGCCCCGGCGCCACGACGTTAACGCGTACGCCGCTCTCTGCTACCTGTTTCGCCAGCCCGCGGCTGTAGTTAAGGATAGCGGCTTTGGTGGACGCGTAGTCCAGCAGGTGCGGGCTGGGCTGATACGCCTGAATCGACGAGGTGGTGATGATGCTCGCCCCGGCAGGCAGCAGTGGCAACGCCTCCTGGGTGATCCAGAACAGCGCGAACACGTTCACGGCGTAGGTCTGTTGAAACTGCTCCGTCGTCAGGTCGGCAATCTTCTCGACCGCTACCTGCTTACCGGCCACCAGCGCCAGCACGTCCAGCCCACCCAGTTCCTGATGGGCTTTATGCACCAGAGAACGGGCAAACTTTTCATCACTTAGATCGCCGGGGATCAGCACCGCTTTGCGTCCGGCTTCTTCTATCAGCTGCTTAACCTGCTGCGCATCCTCTTCTTCGGCGGGCAGATAGTTAATAGCGACGTCTGCGCCTTCACGCGCGTAAGCGATGGCGGCAGCGCGTCCAATGCCGGAGTCGCCTCCTGTCACCAGCGCCTTACGATCCTGTAGTCTGCCGCTGCCTTTATAGGTCTTTTCACCGCAATCCGGCACCGGATCCATCTTGCTCTGCACCCCGGGTACCGGCTGCTTCTGCTGCGGATATTCGCCGGTGTAGTACTGGGTGGTAGGGTTCTGGATTTCGCTCTGGGAATTTGCCATTAAGGTTCTCCTTGAGTGGGTGATCGGTCTTTAAGCTTAGGAGAATCAACCGGGAAGTGCAGATTATTCAGGATAATCCTTAAACCAACAGCAACAGGCGAGGCGGTAGAAAGGGGGGGTTACGGCTTTTGCGGTGCAGGTACGGTGGATTTCGCGGCCAGCGCCTCTTCATCCAGGGCGACGGTGGTCACGCTGGTGGTGCGATAGCCTTCATCGGCCAGCTTACGGGTCACGCGCAGCGTGGCGGTTTCACGCGCCAGCAAATACTGGTAGTTGGTCTCCAGCCGGGCCAGAATTTTATCTTTCAGGTCTGGGCGCTGCTGCATAATGACGTTTATTGTCGCGCCGTAGATCTCTTCTTTAACCTGAAGAGGATAAATTTCACGACGGTTCTGCCATTTCAGGCGCACCAGGCCTGCTGGAATAGAGAGCAGCTGTTTCGCAATGCGCTGTATTTCAGCATTTTTAATCTCTTTCAGCGCAGCCAGGTTTTGCTCTAAGATAAATTCATCGCTCTTTTTATCATCTAAAGCTAAATAAACGTTGTTGTTATCAACATCCTTCACGTTATTCATCCTCTAGCTTATAAAAAATGGGCGTGTTTTTTTCACAGGTAATTAGATTGAGCCAGATGTCATTACCTGCTTCGTTTATCTCATCGGTTTTTTCCGACAATATTTGACTTAGTGCTTGCGCGTCTATTTCCCCTTCCGCTTGCAGGTCATTGAGCAGGCGGGCAAACACCTCGATTTTAATGACGCGGAATAAACGATCCTTTATATGACGGTCGTGCTCTTCGAGCAACATATTGCGGGAGTTACCGGTACGGGTAACACCAATTAATATATCAGGCGCGTAATCAGCGAGTGTTCTTTTTCCCTTAGTGAAATTTTCATTGCTTTCTGCTTCTGGTGGTTTCGGTTCCACGGTGGAAATGTGAAACTTAGCCGGGACCAGATTGTCGGGCAACATTTTATATTTCCTTTAATTTCAACGGGGTGGGGTTGTCTGGCGCGTGAGATTCGTTGACAATAACATGAGGCAAATTTAAAATCAAAAAAAATGGAGCCTGCCTATATGAACAGCATTTTTTATACTGTCATTACTTTGTTATTGCTTACTGCCGTGGTTCTTTTATTGATGCGCGAGTTCAATAAAAGCAGCGACGCAGAGAACACGCACACCCCTGCCCAGCCAGAACGGATGTCAAAAGAAGAGGGCGAAGACCATTTTTCTGTGTTAATGAATGCGATTACGCCGGTCTGGTACTGGCGTGTTAATCATGAATATATTGATTTCCTCCATGCCACAATAAAACGAATGAATATGGTGGAAATAAATAGTATTCCTGACCTGTTTGAGGCGCAGCGTCGTTGCAGTGACCTTAACTCGGCGGTGTATAAATATTACGACAATATCAAGAAGCGTTGCCTGAATGGGGAGAAAGTTTCTCATTCCGATCTGGAAGTGATGAACCTGCGCCAGTGCTTCCGCGAATTCAGCCTTGAGGCTTATCCGTCGCTGGTGGTGCTGGTTTGGCCGGAATATCAACGGCCTGTGGTTAAGCCTGAGCAAGTGTAGGGTCTTTGTTGTTTTGTTGTTGCAAACACTTTGTCGCGTTGCGATATACTGCACGCTGGTTTCGTTTGCAGACAGGACTCTATGGAACGCTTTTTTGAAAACGCAATGTACGCCTCCCGCTGGCTGTTAGCCCCGGTCTATTTTGGCCTCTCGCTGGCGCTGGTGGCGCTCTGTATTAAATTTTTCCAGGAAATTTTTCACGTTCTGCCGCATATTTTCAGCGTCGCAGAATCCGACCTGATTTTGCTCCTGCTGTCGCTGGTGGATATGACCCTGGTGGGCGGCCTGCTGGTGATGGTGATGTTCTCAGGCTACGAAAACTTTGTCTCGCAGCTGGATATCGCCTCAGACAAAGAGAAGCTGAGCTGGCTTGGCAAAATGGACGCCTCGTCGCTGAAAAACAAAGTGGCCGCCTCGATTGTGGCAATCTCGTCGATTCACCTGCTACGGGTGTTTATGGACGCCAAAAATATCCCGGATAACAAACTGATGTGGTATGTGATTATCCACCTGACGTTTGTGCTGTCGGCGTTTGTGATGGGATATCTGGATAAGCTGAGTCGCAAGTAAGCGGCACGGACGGTGCCCTCTCCCTTGTGGGAGAGGGCCGGGATCAGGGCGTCAGGGTCAGCCCGTTCATCCCATGTGATGAATTCATTGCTTCGAATGCCATAAAGCAAAACTACTTATCTGACGACGCCTGCCACAGATTCAACTGCCCGTCAGCCACGTGCTGGTCAATCCGCTGCAACTCATCCTCGCTAAAGTGCAAGTTATTCAGGGCCTGCACGTTCTCCTCCAGCTGTTCCGTCCGGCTTGCGCCAATCAGTACCGAGGTGACGCGCTCATCCTTCAGCAGCCAGCTCAGGGCCATCTGCGCCATGGTTTGACCGCGCGCCTGCGCCATTTCGTTCAGTAAGCGCAGGCTATTGAGGTTAGCCTCGGTCAGCATATTTTCGGTCAGGCCACGCACCTTTTTGCCCTCACGCTGCATGCGGGAGCCGTCAGGAATGCCGTTCAGGTATTTCCCGGTCAGCAGCCCCTGCGCCAGCGGGGTAAAGGCGATACAGCCGGTGCCATTGGCTTCCAGCGTATCCAGTAAACCGCTCTTATCCACCCAGCGGTTGAGCAGGTTGTAGGAGGGCTGATGGATAAGCAGAGGGATTTTCCACTCGCGCAGCAGTTCCGCCATCTTCTGGGTGCGTTCCGGCGAATAGGAGGAGATGCCCACGTACAGCGCCTTCCCGCTCTGCACCGCCTGCGCAAGCGCCGAGGCGGTCTCTTCCATCGGCGTGTTTTCATCTACCCGGTGCGAGTAGAAGATATCCACGTACTCCAGTCCCATCCGCTTCAGGCTCTGGTCGAGGCTGGCGAGCAGATACTTGCGCGAACCGCCCGCACCGTACGGCCCCGGCCACATGTCATAGCCCGCTTTGGTGGAGATAATCAGTTCATCACGATACGCCGCGAAATCATCGCGCAGCAGGCGGCCAAAATTTTCCTCCGCGCTGCCTGGCGGTGGGCCATAGTTATTGGCGAGATCAAAATGGGTAATGCCGCAGTCAAAGGCTTTTCGCAGCAGGGCGCGCTGGGAATCGAGGGCGTGGACGTGGCCGAAGCTGTGCCACAGGCCCAGTGACAGGGCGGGCAGACGCAGGCCACTTTTCCCGCAGTAACGGTACTGCATGGTCTCGTAGCGGTCCGGTGAGGCGTTCCAGGGCATGATGTCTCCTTTTTAGTGATTGATTTTCGAAACAGCGTTTCTATTCTATCCTTAGTTCGTTCACAATTCATGGAGATATGCGATGACGCGTATGACCGCCAAAGACTTTCCTCAGGAATTGCTCGACTACTACGATTATTACGCTCACGGCAAAATCAACAAACGTGAGTTCCTCAATCTGGCTGCCCGCTATGCGGTCGGCGGCGTCACGGCGCTGGCGCTGTTTAATATGCTCAAGCCCAATTACGCCCTCGCTGAGCAGGTAAAGTTCACCGATCCCGACATTCTGCCCGAATACATCACCTATCCCTCGCCGGACGGCCATGGACAGGTACGCGGCTATCTGGTGAAACCGGCCAAAGCCACCGGCAAAGTGCCGGCGGTGGTCGTGGTGCACGAAAACCGCGGCCTTAACCCTTACATTGAGGATGTGGCGCGTCGGGTGGCGAAGGCGGGTTATATCGCACTGGCACCGGACGGCTTAAGCTCGGTGGGTGGGTATCCCGGCAACGATGAGGAAGGGAAGATCCTGCAGCAGAAGGTCGATCCGACGAAGCTGATGAACGACTTCTTTGCCGCCGTCGAATTTATGCAAAAACACCCGGACGCCACGGGTAAGGTGGGGATCACCGGCTTCTGCTACGGCGGGGGTGTCTCTAACGCGGCAGCGGTCGCCTGGCCGGAGCTGGCCTGCGCCGTGCCTTTCTATGGCCGCCAGCCTCCCGCGGCAGACGTGGCCAAAATTAAAGCCCCCCTGCTGCTGCACTATGCGGAACTCGACAAGAACGTTAACGAGGGATGGCCTGCCTATGAAGCCGCGCTTAAATCTAACGGCAAGGTGTACGAGGCCTGGATCTATCCTGGCGTAAACCACGGATTCCACAACGATTCTACCCCGCGTTACGATGAGCCCGCTGCGGAGCTGGCCTGGAAACGAACCCTGGGATGGTTTGAGAAATATTTGAGTTAACAAAAATGTCCGGCAGCCTCGGGCTGCCGGACAGGCGTGGTCATCAGAAGCTGTAGCTCATACCTGCCTGAACACTGGCGTCGTTATCGACATCGCCTGTGCCATAGTAAATGCCGGTATTTACCGAGAAGTTGTGCGCGATAGTGGCATTCACGCCCGCACCAAACATTCCCATGCTGTTGTTATGACCTTCGGTGTTGTGATAATCCGCTGCCTGGATATCGGTATCATCGCTGAACTCTTTCTGCATGCGGACATCCAGCCATGGCATGATCTGCACGTTTTTGTTCAGATCGGTCAGGGTGGTGGTCAGACGCAGACCCGCGCCGCCGTTCCAGGAAGAGACCTGGCTGTCAGCAAAGGTCACTTCCCGGTCGGAGAAGCCGTTCGCTTTGGTCTGATCCCAGCCGAGGATGGCGTACGGTTGCAGTAAGGTGTCGCCCGGCAGCAGCACGTTCACCCCGGTACGCGCCTGAGCCATATACAGGCTACCGTCAGTGGAGCCGTGCAGCGCTTCGGTCATTCCGCTGGTGTCGCCGGTGACGTTATGGGCGGAGAGGGAATAGCGCATATCGCCATAGCTGAAGCTGCCGTCGGCGAACAGTCCCCACTGACGACCGTTCAGCGCCTGCTGCCAGCCGCCGTACAGGCTGTAGTAGTTACCATACACGGTGTCCTTGAAGCTGTCCGGGCCGCTGGCGGTATCTTCAACGCGGCTGCGGGTCCAGGCCAGCGCCACGCCGCCGGTCACACTGTCCCCGTTCGCGAGGTACGCCGTCCAGTCAACGCCACCCTGTGCGCCCTGAGTGATGCTCTTGTAATCCACATCGTTGCTGAAGTTACCGTTCTGGTAGAGGAAATCGCCCCACAGCTGCGCCCCTTCCTGCTGCTCGCCCGTCATGCCAGCAAAGTGCAGGCGATCCATGTGGCTGGTGATGTCATCGGTGACCTGATGGCCCGCCTGTTCGGCCGCGTCCAGCCCGGCGACTAATCCCTGGACATCGCTGGCCAATGTGCCGCGTGAACTGCTGAAGACAATATTCCAGTCCTGGCTGCTATCGGCGGTGAGCTGGCCCTGCGGCGCAGCATCTGCGGGCACAATGCTCAGGTCATTGTTGTAGTTGTAGGCAGCGCTGCGGTTTTCCACCTCCTGCTGACCGTTGCTGAAGGTCGCATTGGCGGCCGTTTGTGGTGTGGTGGTTGCCGTAGCCGTAGTAAAGGACCCCAGCACGATATTTTGCTGATTGATCGCCGAAGAGGTGATGTTATTGACCACCACGGCATTACGGGAGCCCGTGATCGTGCCGAAGTTGACCCGGCTGTCGGTGCTCATGCTCACTTCGGCATTGCTACCGGTAGTGGCGGCGGTCAGGGTGGAGCCGTTTTGCAGACTCCAGGTGGTTGAATCGTTAATGGTGTCGAGGGTGATGCTGTTGTCGCTGGTGGTATTCACGGTTTCAAACTGATTAATTTGCCCGGAAATAGAGCTGCCCGCATCCATCGACAGGGTATCGTCGCCGTCCCCGCCGGTGACATTGCCGGTGACGTGGGAATCATTCACCAGCACCACGGTGTCATTGCCTGCGCCGGTCGTAATATTGCCGTCAACGTTGGCACCGTTTTGCAAAGTGATGGTGGTATCGCCGCTGTTCTGGCTGGCATTCAGATCGCCATTAATGGTGCTGTTATCCACCAGAAAGGTATTGGTGGAGTTACCGCTCAGCGTCACATTGCCGTTCACAACGCTGTTATTGGTGAATGACAGGTTGGTCTGGCCTTTTTCGTTCATGATGCCGATATCGCCGGTCACGGTGCTGTTATTCAGCGCCAGCGTATCCTGAGTGGTGCCGTACATGGCCACGGCCAGGTCGCTAAAGGCATCGACGTTGATATTCTGGAAAGGTTTGTACTGGCTCAGATTTTCTACAAGGGTATCGAGATTTTGCGCCACCTGGCTGTTGGTCGCATCCACGGTAGCGTTGGTCAGGGTAAGGGAGGTATCTGATTTGTCGCTACCGACGTAGATACCGCCATTATCCATGAGGCTATCGCTCATGGCGATGGTTTGGGTGCCCTGGCCGGCGCTGATGATACTGCCATGCAGTGCGCTGCCGTTGCTGATATCCACATTGTGGTATCCCTCATCCAGCGGATCGAGGTAGATGGCGGCGCCCATCATATAATCTTTATTGCGCTGATAGGTTCCGTCGCTGTTCTGGCCGTTCAGGGTGGCGTCATTGACGTTGATCGTGGTATTGGTGGTTTTGAATGCAGAACCGACTTCGATCATATCCACTTTAGCATTGTCGGTGACGTTAATATTCACGGTGCCGCCATTGCTTCCCTGAATATAATGACCGGACATGTCAGTGCCTGTAACGGTTAAGGTCTGCGTATCGCCTGCTTCGCGGTGACCATCCATATAGATATTGGTTGCCGTTTCATTCGCCATCACGGCATCAGTGGTGCCTGGATCCTGATAGAAACTGCCGTCTTTATATTCTGCCAGGCCGCAGGTCTGGGTAGTGTCACCGTTCTGGCAAGCCGTAGCTGGGGTTTCGCCTGCCTGAGCAGCAAAGGACGCAAGTGCCAGTAATACACACTGCGATAATAAGGTTCTTTTCATTGAAATACGCATTTTTCATCTCTTATAACCGGATCAACGTGCGCTCTTTTTAAACCAGTTATGCGTAATCAAGAACTTTCTTAAGCGAAAAGGATGTAATGAAATTTGAAGGGATATCAAGCGATTAAGCGACCATTTTAATAAAGTAAAATGAATGACTTTTTTAAATCCATCCATTCTATGAATGTTGCAGTTTTATTAACGTACTAAAAGTGAGACTTTTCCGGGAGGAACAGGAAAATTCTTCATTAAGAAGAAAGGTAATGATAATCCTTTGGGATTATGAGGGTAATGAATGGAGAGTGTGATTTACATTTGTAAATTGTATGAAATCTAATAACACGTTATTTGGAGGGGTATTTTCCTTAGCATGATTATCATTTCCCGACCCGGTAAACAGAAATGAAAAGTTTTATAAAATTACCCGATAAAAGGTATTGCTTCGCATTTTATTGCCGATAACGAGGATAAGACTCGCCTTCGGGCGATATCTCCCTCATGGCAAGGAAATAAATATGCAAGTGTTTCGTAATTTCACGATCCGGTTCGTCATGCTGACGATTCTGGGCATTTTCTGTTTAATGTGGGCGGCGGTCGGGCTGTACAGCTCCTGGGCGCTCTCGCGCGTGGCGGATGGCAATGACGTCGATCGGCAACTGGTCAAACAGATGACGGTGCTCAGCCAGGGTAACGATCAGTACTTCCGCTTCGTCACCCGTCTGAGCCGGGCGATGGATGCGCAGGCGGCAGGCGGTACGGCAGATCTGGCCTCCGTACAGCAGGCGCTGGAGACGATGAGCAACAAGCTCGATGAGATGAAAGCCATGTCGCCGGGGCCGATGGATGCGCAGATCTCCGCTAAGGTGATCGCCAACTGGCAGGCGCTACTGGAGAACGGCGTAAAGCCCCAGATGCAGTTCGCGCAGCAGGGTAATCTCGACGGCTATCGCCAGCAGGCGAATAACGTCACCCCGCCGTTAAGTCGCGCCTTTGGTGAGAGTGCCGGGCAGTTCAATAAAGCTGCCGACAGTATTCTCGACAGCACCCGCGTGACGGTGGACGGCCTTACCGGCTTCACCCGCACGGTGATCATCACCGCGACCCTGATTGGCCTGCTGATCTTGCTCTTCGCCGATCGCTACCTGGTTGCGATGCTGGTGAAGCCTCTGGATCAGATCCGCCAACACTTTCGTCAGATTGCCCAGGGCGATCTCAGCCAGCCGATTGCTCCCTTTGGCCGTAACTGCGTGGGCCAACTGGTGCCGCTGCTGACGGCGATGCAGGACAGCCTGCGTGAAGCGGTCAGTACCATTCGCGCCGGGAGCGAGAATATCTGGCGTGGCGCTACGGAAATTTCCAGCGGCAATAACGATCTCTCGTCGCGTACCGAAGAGCAGGCAGCGGCGCTGGAAGAGACTGCCGCCAGCATGGAGCAACTCACCGCCACGGTGAAGCTGAATGCAGACAATGCCCGGCAGGCAAGCGAGCTGGCGGATGTGGCGTCTCTTACCGCCAGCCGCGGCGGGGCATTAGTGGAGAACGTGGTCAATACCATGACCGGCATTTCCGTCAGCTCGAAGAAAATCGCGGAGATCACCAGCGTCATTAATAGCATCGCCTTCCAGACCAATATTCTGGCCCTTAACGCGGCAGTCGAAGCGGCGCGCGCGGGTGAGCAGGGGCGCGGCTTTGCGGTGGTGGCGGGGGAGGTACGTAATCTCGCCAGCCGCAGCGCCAGTGCGGCAAAAGAGATCGAAGGACTTATTACCGACTCCGTGTCCCGCGTGGAGGAGGGGGCCAGACTGGTGAACGATACCGGCACCACCATGAACGCCGTGCTGCGCGACATCACCGGCGTAACCACCATCATGAAGCAGATTGCCGCCGCCTCGGAAGAGCAGAGCAAAGGCATTTCGCAGGTGGGGGTGGCGATCACCCAGATGGACGGCGTGACCCAGCAGAACGCTTCGCTGGTAGAGCAGGTATCAGCTGCGGCCTCTGCCCTGGAGCGCCAGACCGAAGAACTGCAACGCTCGGTGCAGAAGTTCCGCCTGGCGAGCTAGCGGCGGCCGAGTTGCACGTCGCTGATCAATTGGGTCACC
Source organism: Leclercia sp. GLN_9 (assembly GCF_043105735.1). NCBI lineage: Bacteria > Pseudomonadati > Pseudomonadota > Gammaproteobacteria > Enterobacterales > Enterobacteriaceae > Leclercia > Leclercia sp. GLN_9. The sequence goes on along the minus strand of NZ_JBICLV010000009.1, from coordinate 20,266 downwards.
TGTGAAAGGTGACCTATTTTCACTTCGCTGGAACGCTGGAATTTGCTTTTGTCGATCAGCAGCAGGGACTGGCTGGCACGACTCAGCAGCTGCGACTTAAAGCCGGCACTGTGCGGGGTGGGATCCCACATCACACCCTGCTCATCCACCCCTTCACAGGAAAAAATAAACAGGTCAATCTCCAGCGCTTTCAGCTGCGTCACCAGGGCCGGGTTCACATAGCAGCGATATTTGCGCTCCAGCGTCCCGCCCGAGCAGATCAGGGTGATGCGTTCGCGCTTCGCCATTTCATGGCAGATGGGCAGGCTGTTGGTAAACACCGTCAGGGCGATATCCGGTAGCTGACGCGCCAGGTGAAAGCAGGTTGAGCTGGCATCAAGGGCCAGGGTCATCCCTTCGCTGACCCAGTCGAGGGCGTGGCGGGCAATGTCGGCTTTATCGGCGTAATGGCTTTTCAGCCGCGCGCCAAATGGCTCGCCGCCGTCGCGATGATCCGGGTGGATCGCCCGCGCCCGCCCGTGATGGCGCACGATCCTTCCCTGCTGTTGAAGCTGTTTCAGATCGCGGCGAATGGTCTCTTTGCTGACGCGAAGCTCAGCGGCAAGAGCGTCCGTCGTCAGCCAGTCCGACGCGGCCAGCAGGCGGATCAGTTCCTGGTGACGGGTGCTTTTCATGGGTAGGTTCCGGTGCGGGAGACCGAGAGCAGCGTCTGGCCAATCGCCACGCCATTCTTGCCGGTGTGTTTAATCTGGTACATCGACCGATCGGCGCGGCGCAGCGCATTGACGAAATCATCCTCCTCCTGCACCTCATCAATCCCCACCGAGGCTCCGACCTTCGCCTGGCCATTATCCAATTCGAACGGCGTCAGGGCTGCGTTCAGGCAGTGGTGCGCGGTGCTGTTCACCAGCAGGCTGGCGAGCGGGAAGGGCAGTAGCAGCACAAACTCGTCCCCGCCCAGACGCCCGACAACGGCCCCAGGCGGGCAGGCGTCGCGCAGACGCTGGCTGAGCTGGATGAGTAACTCGTCGCCGCTGCGGTGGCCAAAGGTGTCGTTCACCGTTTTAAAATCATCCAGATCGATAAAGGCAATGCACAGTGGCCCCTGGGCTTTTAGCTGCGCGAAGTGGGTAAGCAGCGCATGGCGGTTGGCAAGGCCGGTGAGCGGATCGTGATTGGCCAGCTGGGCAAGCTGCTCCTCGTACTGCTTCTCTTTGGTCATATCGATGTGCGTACCGGTCACCTTCAGGGGATTACCTTGCTCATCCCATTCGGTGACGCGGCCACGATCCAGCACCCAGGTGACGGTGCCGTTTTTGTGCTGCATCCGGTGCAGCGCCTCGTAGAAGGGGGTTTTGCCGTGCAGATGATCGTAGAACGCGTCGAGCACGTTCTGCTTGTCATCAGGGTGCAGATGCTCGCGCCAGATCTCAAACTGCGCGTTCAGCTCCTTAGGCTGATAGCCCAGCATGGAACCCCAGCGGCGGTTATAAATAATCAGCTTCCCGGTCGGAACGTCGAGTTGCCATAAACACAGACCGGTCCCGTCGAGCGCCGCACTGAGCTTGCTACGGGCGTCACGCGCCAGCCTGGCAAGCCGGGCATTATGCTTTTTAAGATTCTGAATCTGTTGTTTCAGCGCCTTTTCTGACATGCGAATAATCTGAAGAAAGAAATTATTCATGCCAGTTTACCGGATGGTTGTAAATATGCCGTTGAAAAAAGAGAGGGATTTGCATTAGGGCTTTTTACCTCTAAAGGAGGCACGACGGCATAACCGCATCGCTGTATAATAAAATATATAACGAATGCGAGGACATGATGAAACAGCAATTTTGGCAAGCCTTAACCTTAGGCGTAGTGGCTTTACTGCCCCTCTCTTCTCAGGCCTCCCGCCTGATCACCGACCAGATTGGCCGTCAGGTCACTCTCCCCGATGAGGTTGACCGCGTGGTGGTACTCCAGCATCAGACGCTGAACTTACTGGTGCAAATGAACGCCACCGATAAGATCGTGGGGGTGATGGCAAACTGGAAACAGCAGCTGGGCGACGGCTACGCGCGTCTGGCTCCCGAACTGAACCACAAAGCGATGCTGGGCGATCTCACCCACGTTGACCCGGAAAAGCTGGTGGCCCTGAAACCGCAGGTGGTGTTTGTCACCAACTACGCGCCGCAGGAGATGATCGACAAGATCAGTAGCCTGGGTATTCCGGTAGTCGCTATCTCCCTGCGCCACGATGCCGCGGGTGAGAAAGCGAAAATGAACCCTACGATGAACGATGAAGAGCAGGCTTACGATCGCGGGCTGCGCGAAGGGATCGCGCTAATTGGTGAGATTGTTAACAAGCAGCCGGAAGCGAAGGCGCTGATTAACGCCGTCGATCAAGGCCGCAGGAGGGTCAGCGACCGCCTGAATACTCTCCCGGCGGAAAAACGTGTTCGCGCCTACATGGCTAACCCGGAACTCACTACCTACGGCTCCGGTAAATATACCGGGCTGATGATGGCCCATGCGGGGGCGGTTAACGTGGCGGCGGCGACCATTCAGGGTTTCAAAACCGTGGCGATGGAGCAGGTGATCGCCTGGAACCCGCAGGTGATTTTCGTGCAGGATCGCTACCCTTCCGTGGTCAACGAGATCAAAACCGGCGCGCAGTGGCAGACCATTGACGCGGTGAAAAATCATCGTGTCTACCTGATGCCAGACTACGCCAAAGCCTGGGGTTACCCGATGCCGGAGGCGATGGGGATCGGTGAACTGTGGATGGCAAAAAAGCTCTATCCGGAGAAATTTAAAGACATAGATATGCGCAAAGTGGCCAACGACTGGTATCAGCGTTTCTATCGCACCACCTGGCAGGGGAACGACTGATGCGCGTGCTGGCGGCAGGGAGCCTGCGGCGGGTGTGGCCGCAATTAATGGCCCACTTCCCGGAAGCGGTTGAGACGCAGTTTGGCCCGGCAGGGCTGCTGCGGGAACGTATTGCATCGGGCGAGGCCTGCGATCTCTTCGCCTCGGCCAATCTTGCCCACCCGCAGGCGCTGCACGTTATGGGGCGGGCGCAATCCGTGGCGTCTTTCGCGAGCAATACACTCTGTCTGACCGTGCGCAGCGATGTGCTGCGCGACAGTGACGACTGGCTCTCTGTACTTACCCGGGATGACTTGCGCATTGCCACCTCGACGGCGGGAGCCGATCCGTCCGGGGATTACACCCAGACGCTGTTTACCCGTATGGGTAACGCTGGCGAGGCCGTGAGGAAGCGGGCAATGGCCCTGGTGGGAGGCCGGGGATCTGCGCCGGTTCCGGCGGGCAGGCTGGCAGCAGAGTGGCTTATCCAGGGTGGACAGGCGGAGGTGTTTATCGGATACGCCAGCTACGCGCCAGCATTGCGGGCGATAGCAGGGTTGACGGTCATCGACATCCCGGCGCACTTTAATCCGCGTGCGGAGTATGCCTGTGCGGTAATGACGCTGCAGGGGCAACGGCTGATGGCGTTTTTACAGTCAAATACGGCACAAGCGATCCTGCATCAGGCGGTTTTTTTGCCGGCAGGCACGACAGGAGAAATGCAAAACGGCAACAGGGTTGCCGTTAGAGGTGTTTGCACCCTCTCCCGGTGGGAGAGGGCATCAGGCCTTACAGATTAACCCTGGCGTTTGTCTTCGGTGTTGGTATCAAAATCGCTTGCCGCATGACGCTCATGCAGCTGCTCGTTCAACTCGCCGTTGGTGCGGTTGACGATACGCCCACGCTTCACCGCCGGACGGCTGGCGACATCCTTCGCCCAGCGCTGGACGTTCTTGTAGCTTTCGGCATCCAGGAACTCCGCCGCGCCATAGACCTGGCCCAGCGCCACGCTGCCAAACCATGGCCAGATGGCGATATCCGCGATGCTGTACTCTTCCCCCGCCACGTAGCGACCGCGCGCCAGCTGTTTATCCAGCACGTCGAACAGGCGTTTGGCTTCCATCGTGAAGCGGTCAATCGCGTACTCAATTTTCACCGGCGCATAGTGATAGAAGTGACCAAAACCGCCGCCGAGGAACGGGGCGGCGCCTTGCAGCCAGAACAGCCAGTTCAGGGTTTCTACCCGGCCCGCCGGATCTTTTGGCAGGAAGTGACCGAATTTCTCCGCCAGATAAAGCAGGATATTGCCGGATTCAAACACGCGGGTTGGCGGTGTGGTGGAGTGGTCGCGCAGGGCCGGAATTTTGGAGTTCGGGTTGACCTCAACAAACCCGCTGGAGAACTGATCCCCCTCACCAATACGGATCAGCCATGCGTCATATTCCGCACCGGTCACGCCCAGCGCCAGTAACTCTTCCAGCAGAATCGTCACCTTCTGGCCGTTTGGCGTGCCCAGAGAATACAGCTGCAGCGGGTGCGAACCGACTGGCAGCACTTTGTCATGGGTAGCGCCCGAGATCGGACGGTTGATGCTGGCGAATGCGCCACCGTTAGGGTTCTGCTTCCATTCCCAGACTTTCGCTGGCTGGTAGTTGTTGTCGGACATGTTGATCTGCCTTTTTGGGATGTGTTGAGGCAGTTTAGCAGGAGATCCGTGAACGGTTTAACGAACTGAGCGCATAAGGTTATGCGCTATTCCGCATTGCGCTTATATATATCAAATTCGTTATAAGCTTAATCAAAAATCGCATTTTCATTGTTAATGCGAAAGCGCCTAAAGCTGAATATGATGCGCAAACAGATATCGGTAAAAAATAAAAATGAGCAGTTAAAAAAACTTTCAAGGCAAGGAGTTAGTGAGATATGCGTAAGCCATTCGTTTCTGCTGTTCTGGTCGCGCTGGCCCTGGTCGCCGCGGGCTGTGATGATGCCAAAAATAACGACGCTGCGTCGGCCCCGGCAGCCAAAAGCGATACGCCAAAAGAGGGCGGCTCACTGATTATCGGCATCACCTCCGGCGATCCGTTAGCGGTTAACCCGCTGTATGCCAGCGACCGAACCACCCTGACGATCATGCAGGCGCTGTATGCTCCGCTCTACAGCTTTAACGATGGCAAAATCGAATGGGGTCTGGCCGAAAGCCTGACGCCTTCTGCCGATAACCTCAGCTACACCCTGACCCTAAAACCCAATCTGAAATGGCAGGACGGCCAGCCGCTGACCGCCGACGACGTCGTCTTCACCTTCAATAAACTGCTGGAGGAGAAACAGCACAGTTTCTTCCGCAGTATGTTTACCTACGGCGGCAAGCCGGTGGCGGTGAGCAAGGTGGACGATCGCACCGTGAAGTTCACGCTGCCGCAGGTGAGCGCCGCCTTCACCGGTACCCTGGTGCAGATCTACCCGATCCCGCAGCACGTCTTCGCGAATGAAGCCGATCTGGAAAAGAGCACCAAAAACGATGCTCCGGTCGGTTCCGGGCCGTTCAAATTTAAAGAGTACCGCGCCGGGCAGTATTATGCTCTGACCCGCTTTGACGACTACTGGAACGGTAAAGCGAAGCTCGACGCCGTAACCTACCGTTTCGCCAAAGACAGCAACTCCGCCAACCTTGCGCTGCAAAACGGCGAGATCAACCTGAAAATGGTCGATCCGCAGGATGTGTCGCGCCTGAAGAACACCGGCAAGTTTGACTTTGTGGTCTACCCGGAAGGGCGTCTGGCCTACATGACCTTCAACCAGAATGTGCCGGTGATGAAAAGTAAGGAACTGCGCCAGGCCATTGCCTACGCCATTAATAAAGACGAGCTGACCCAGACCGCATTCACCTCCCTGGATTACGCCAAACCGGCCGCCTCATTCCTGACACCGGATACGCTCTATCAGACCAATGACGTCGAGCAGTACGCATTCGATCAGCAAAAAGCCAAAGACCTGCTGAAGGCCTCCGGCGCACCGGCAAACCTCAAGTTACGTCTGGCCTACGTCAACACCAACAAAACCCAGGAGAGCCAGGCGCTCTACATTCAGCAGGCGCTGAAGGGGATTGGGGTGAACGTGGAGCTGATGCCGCTCGACTCTAACGCCATGTCCCAGCGCAGCCTCGACATGAATAACACCGCCTGGGAGCTGAACCTCGGCGGCTACATCATGGGTGCCGAGCCGGATGGCTACAAATCGCTGTTCATGAGCAACGAAGCCTACAACTATGCCCACTATAAGAACCCGCAGTTCGATGCCCTGTGGGATAAAGGTGCGGTAGAAACCGACACCGGAAAACGCGCTGATATCTACAAGCAAATTCAGCAAACCGTGGCCAACGACATGACGTACTACCCGATTGCCTATACCAATGCCACCGTTGCGGTAGATAAACGCTTTGGCGGCACCAAAGAGGCGGAACCGAAGCCGGTCTATCTGTTCCAGGATCTGTCAAAAATCTATCAAAAATAAGCTGTCGCCCCGGTCAACCGATCGGGGCTTTGTGTGGGGTAAGTCGTAAGGGCATGTCGTGAACACATTACTGATGCGTCGCCTGCTGCAACTGGTGCCGATGCTGTTCTTTATCTCGCTGGTGGCGTTTTTGCTGGTCAAACTCGCCCCTGGCGATCCGGTGGCGGCCTACATCACCCCGCGCATGGCACCCGAGGATATTGAGCGTATCCGCCAGAGTCTGGGGCTGGATAAGCCGCTGGTGACGCAATATTTTCTGTGGCTGAAAAACATAGTGCAGGGCGATCTGGGGTATTCGCTGATCTATCACCGCCCGGTGTTAGTAATGATTGGTGAGCGTATTCCCGCCACGTTAGGCCTGATGGGGGCTTCGCTGCTGATGGCGATTATCCTCGCTATCCCGCTGGGGCTGCTGGCCGGCGCGTTTAAGCACCGCTGGCTGGATCATGTTCTGAACCTGTTCGCTTATATTGGCATCTCGGTGCCGATCTTCTGGTTTGGCATTCTGCTGATCACCGTCTTTGCCGTGCAGCTCAACTGGTTCCCCAGCATGGGGATGCGCACCATTGGCATGGAGGACAACTGGCTGGATGTGGTGCGCCACGGCGTGCTGCCCTGCATTGCGCTGACCTTCTATAACCTCTCCAGCTACATGCGCTACATCCGATCCAATACCCTCTCGCAGCTTTCTGCGGACTACGTGCAGACCCAGCTGGCTTACGGGGCCACGCGTTCCAGTATCCTGTTCCGGCATGTACTGAAAAACGTGCTGCTGCCAGTGTTCACGCTGTTTGGCCTGTCGTTTGGCGAGCTGGTGGTAGGGGCCTATGTCACCGAGAGCGTCTTCTCGTGGCCGGGCATGGGATTACTGGGGATCCAGTCGATCACCTCCCTCGACTACCCGCTGATTATGGCGATCATCATGCTCTCGTCGCTGATGCTGATCGTCGGTAACCTGATCGCCGATCTGCTCTATCGCTTCGCCGATCCCCGCATACGTACCCTGAGGTAACCCCGGATGAGCAGACGCTGGCAACAGGTTCGTCACCAGTTGCGCCGCAATCGTCCGGCGCAGTTCTCTCTGTTTGTACTTTTTATTTTTGTCGTTGCCGCCCTGTGCGCGGGGCTGAGTCCTTACGATCCGGATCAGATGTCGCTGGGGGCGCGCACGCTGCCGCCCGATGGTGCCCACTGGTTCGGCACCGACGAATACGGACGCGACTACTTTACCCGCGCGCTTTACGGCGGCCAGATCTCGCTCATGGTCGGCAGTCTGGCGATGCTCTTTTCGACGCTGATCGGCACCCTGGTCGGCACGTTGAGCGGCTACTTCGGCGGCTGGCTGGATAACCTGATGATGCGCGCGGTGGATATCCTGATGGCGATCCCGGCCTTCTTCCTGCTGCTGGTGCTTAATGCTTACCTGAAGCCCGGCGTGGATAACATCATCATGATCATCAGCCTGCTGACGTGGATGAATATGTCCCGACTGGTGCGTGCCGAAACGCTGTCCGTCAAAGAGCGCGAGTATGTGCTCTATGCCCGCGCCTCGGGGGAACATCCGCTGCGGATTATCTTGCGCCATATCATCCCTGGCGTACTGCCGACCATTATTGTCGCCGCCACGCTGAATATTGCTTCGGCCATTCTGATGGAGTCGACCCTCAGTTTCCTTGGACTCGGGGTGCAGGCTCCCGCCGCGTCCTGGGGCAGCATGCTTAATAACGCCCAATCGTATATCGGCGAAGCCTCCTGGCTGGCGATGTTCCCCGGCATCTTGATTTTGCTGACGGTGTTCAGTTTTAACGTGTTAGGCGACGTGTTCCGCACCGCCTTTGAGCCGGGAGCGAACCGCGATGAATAACTTACTTGAACTCGACAACCTGCAAACCACCTTCCGCACCCGCGATGGCGATGTCCACGCGGTGCGCGGGGTGAGCTTTCACGTGCAGCCGGGAGAGCTGGTTGGCATTGTCGGCGAATCCGGCTGCGGGAAGAGTGTCACCTGCAAGTCAATTATCCAGTTGCTGGGGAGCAACGGGCGTATCACCGGGGGACAGATCCGTTTCGACAATGACGATCTGGCGCAGAAAACCCCGAAGCAGATGCGCGCCATTCGCGGGAACCAGATCGCGATGATTTTTCAGGATCCGATGACCGCGCTCAATCCGGTGGTGACTATCGGCAGACAGATGTCTGAGATCCTGATGCGCAATAAAGGCTTAAACAAAAAAGCCGCCCGGGCGACGAGCATCGCCATGCTGGAGAAGGTGGGCATTGCCGAAGCGGAGCGCCGTTACGATCAGTATCCGCACGAGTTCAGCGGCGGTATGCGCCAGCGGGTGATGATTGCTATCGCGCTCTCCTGCGATCCCAAACTGCTGATCGCCGATGAACCTACCACTGCGCTGGACGTCACCATCCAGGCGCAGATCCTGCGGCTGTTAAAAAGCCTGCAACTGAAAACCCATACCGCCATCCTGCTGATCACCCACGATCTGGGCGTGGTGGCCCAGGTGTGCAGCCGGGTGGTGGTGATGTACGGCGGGCTGGTGATGGAAGAGGGGAGCGTGGAGGATATCTTTTATCGCCCGGCGCACCCCTATACCCAAGGGCTGCTGGCATCCCTGCCGCACCCGGAACAGACCAGCCATCGCCTGTCGCCTATCGAAGGCTCGCCGCCGGGGCTGCTGAACCCACCCCCGGGCTGCCCGTTTGCTGAACGCTGCCCACACCGAATGCCGCAGTGCGAGCGCCAGCCCGCGTTTTACATCACGGACCCCGGGCATCGTGCAGCTTGCTGGCTTCTGGCCGATAAGGAGGTGCAGGCATGAGCGAACAACATACCCCGCTGGTAAGCGTGCGGGACCTGCATAAACACTTCACCCTTAACGGCGGTCTGCTGCGCAAAGGAGTGGCGGTCAAAGCGGTGGATGGCGTTAGCTTTGAGATTCAGCAGGGGGAGACCTTTGGCCTGGTAGGGGAATCCGGCTGCGGGAAATCGACCCTCGGGCGCGCCATTTTACGCCTGTTTGATATCACTTCCGGCGAGATCGATTTCGCCGGACAGGCAATCGCCCAGGCCAGCGAAAAACAGCTCAAGCCGCTGCGCAAGCGGATGCAGGCCATTTTCCAGGATCCTTACTCCTCGCTGAATCCGGGGATGACCGTGCAGCAGCTGGTGGCCGAGCCGATGCAGATCCACGGTTACAGCCGCGAGGAGCAGCGAGAGCGTACTGAAACCCTGCTCTATAAAGTCGGGCTTAAACAGGAACATCTTCAGCGTTTTCCGCATGAGTTCAGTGGCGGCCAGCGCCAGCGCATCAGCATTGCCCGCGCGCTGTCGGTGCGCCCGGAGTTTGTGCTGTGCGACGAGCCGCTGTCGGCGCTGGATGTCTCGGTGCAGGCGCAGGTGGTGAATATTCTTCAGGATCTGCAGCAGGAGCTGGGGCTGACTTATCTGTTTATCGCCCACGATCTGTCGATGGTGCGCCATATCTCGACTCGTATCGGGGTGATGTACCTCGGCAAGCTGGTGGAAGTAGCGCCTGCCAACGCCCTGTATCAGCATCCGGCGCACCCCTATACCCGGGCTTTGTTAGCCTCGGTGCCGCAGCCCGATCCACGGATCCGCAATCTGGAGCAGGCTACCCTGCGCGGGGAGATCCCCGGCCCGACCTCCGTGCTGCCAGGCTGTAAGTTTTGCAGCCGCTGTCCGCACGTCATGCCGGTATGCCGACGCGAAGCGCCCGCGATGCAGGAGATCGCCCCAGGCCATTTCACGGCCTGCTGGTTGTTTAAGGTGTGAGGGCATTAAGAGCAGCAGATGGCGCACCTACAGGCACTGAATATGCGCAAGGGCACTTCTGACGTCTGTTTAATGGCAAAAAATTACGGTCACTCGATGCTGCCAGCGAAATGATAATGGAATAAGTCAGCACCGGACTCTACTTACGGATTAAGAGACAATCCGATGGGCAATTGCGCGGATATTGACACCCTTTGAATACCAGATGCTGCGTGGGGTAGCGGCATTCACGACGCCTATCGAAACGAATCAGATGTGGTAAGCTCTCGCCTGAATGATAGCCTGCATCAATGCTTGATTGCTCCTGATGCAAAAAAGAATGCTTCTCCGGTAAGTATTAATGAGGGTTAAAATAAATGCCTGAACAAGGTGCGTTATTGCTGTGGATGATTTCTATTCTTGTTGTATCTTGCTGTATTTTCAGTAGTAAATTTTTTCGCTTTATTGATGCTAACAATGATAGCCGCAGAAAGAACCTTGATGGCCTGCGCTTTTTTCTCTCCGTATTTGTGGTTTTTCACCATTACGGCCTCAGTTATTTTTATTTCGAGGGTAAGGGTTGGGTTCTGGAAAATCTGAATGATTATCCTCTCAATCTTCGGATAGGCTCTGCAGCCGTGATGATGTTCTTTATTCTCTCTGGATATTTATTTTATGGTATGAAGCCCGAACGCTGGGATCTCTTTTATTTTAAAAGAGTTCTGCGCATTGTGCCGATCTTCGTTGTTTCATCGTTATGCTGCGTTGCAATCGCAGCTTATACGAGACGACATAACCTGGATTTTACTGATTTTAGATACACTATCCTGTTCTGGTTTGATGGCGGCGTAACGGGTGTGAAGCCTGCCGTGCTGGGAATGGCTGATGCGACGCTGATTAATGCGGGCGTGACCTGGACATTGTTCTGGGAGTGGGCATTGTATTTCAGTTTGCCATTAGTGATCCTGTTGAGACAGAAAGCTATGCCCTTAACCGGCGCGTTAATCTGTTTATTCCTTTCCGCATATGTTGTGCATGGAATAAATCCCGGATACGGTGTCTTCCTGGCTTGTTTTTCATGCGGATTTTTAGCGCGGGCGTTCGTTCCTTCGTTCACAATGACGAAATTACATTACGATCTCAGCGCAGTAGTGTGTGTCGTGTTGGCTTTCTTATTCTACAACACGCCGTATAGCCTTTATTCACTCCCGGCTCTGACGTTATTGTTTATTTTTATTGTTAATGGCGCGGATTTGTTTGGCTTATTAACTCACCGGGCTATTGTCAGGCTTGGAGAGATCAGTTATAGCATCTATCTTCTGCATGGTATTGGCTGGTACTGCATGAATTATGCCCTGAAAAGTTCTGGCCTGAGTGTGGATGTTAAAATCTATATGATTTTCTCATCAGTTGGGTTTATCACGATATTGTTGCTCTCCGCAGCAACTTACAAATATATCGAGAAACCTTTTATCCAGCTCTCGATGCGTTCGGCAAAAAAAGCGGAGACCCGATCGCCAATTTGAAAGAACGCTAGCCACCTGCATTGGTAAACGTCATGCCTGAATCACCAGGCATGACGCAGACATACCGCGTTCATTATCATCAATAATCGCCAGTACCCCTTTTATCGGCTGCTCTGAGGTGTGTTAACTGGCGCTGATGCCAGCGTCCGAGCACCAGCACCGTGGTGAGTGCACCGAGCAGGGCGCAGAACATATCGGACTGCGTATCCCAGGGATCGCCCTGCGTCCCAAGGAAATCATCCGCGCCCTGGCCCATCGCCAGCGCCGCCCACCACTCGATCAGCTCGTAAGTGGCGCTGATCGCCAGCGCAATACAGCACACCAGAAAAGCCGTCATCTTGCGGCCAGTGACGTAGCCGCCGCGCACCAGGATCTCCCGGGCTGCCAGCGCAGGCACCAGCCCCTGGAAAAAGTGCCCCAGCTTGTCATACGGGTTACGGCTCAGGTGGAACATCTCCTGAACATCAAAACCGATGGGCACTTTGGCGTAGGTGTACATTCCGCCCACCATCAGAATAATGGCGTGCCAGAAGATCAGCGTGTAGAGCAGGGGAGTCAGCGGGTAGCGCCGTTGGGTGGCGAGCAGCAGCGGCACGATGATGATGACCGGCGTCACCTCCATCAGCCAGGTGATGCGGTCCGAGGTATACAGACCGGTGTAAATCAGGATCAGCAGCAGAAGCAGCGCGCCGACCTTTAATCCAGAGGAGAGTGCAGTTTGCGTCATGAGCGTTAACTGTTGAGTAAAAACAGACACTATTGACCGACGCGGCGAAAAACACAATGTTTGGCGAAGAAGCATAAAAAAACGGGGCCACTCACGGCCCCGTTATTATTGATAACAATCAGAACGACTTGCGTAAACGCAGACTGAAGGTGTGCGCCTGGTAGCGGTCGCCGGCCTGCAGGTCATAACGTGCGTCGAGGCTCAGATCGTTGGCGTTATACAGGGTCGTGCCTACGGCCACGCCTGCCATATCTTCCACTGGAGAAGCGCCTTTGGTGATAAAGCTGGTTTCACCGATGGCATCGGCGGCGTAGGTCGCATGGCTGCTGACCTGACGGTTATCGTACTGGTGGATCCAGGAGACCTGGGCGAACGGCGTCAGGTTACCCATGCCGGTGGCGAAGGTCTTCTCGATGCGGGCGCCGATGTCGCTCATCACAGACTGCGAGTGGGTGCTGCTAACATCCAGCGCCATGCCGTTGCCGCCGGTTTCGCTGTAACCATCCACATGCTGATAGCCATAGGTCAGGCCTGCCAGCGGGGTCAGCACCACGTCAGTCGGCAGAGTGATTGGATAGCCAAGCTCGCTTTGCAGGGTGATGGACTGGCCGTTGAACTTGCCGTGGGCGGCGCCGGAGAAGCCGGTGAAATCAGCGCGACGCACGGAGCTGTAGTTCTGACGGTTGAGACCCGCAGAGAGGTTCAGGTACCACGGATTGCCGGTGTAACCCGCGTAACCAATCACCCCGTAGTTATCGGCGGTGGAGTTGTTGCCGCTCAGGTTGTCTTTCCCGTGTACGGAGGTGTTGCTGTAGTTCAGGGCTGCGCCCAGACGCCAGTCATCACCCAGCGCGCGATCGGCACCGATGATCAGGCCGCCAAATTTCGCGGTGTAGCCGCTGACGTTGTCGGTGCTGTCCTGGCGGGCATAACCACCGAACGGCTGACCCCAGACGATCCAGTTGTTGGCGTAGTCATCACCGGTCGCCACACCGCTGACGCCGGAGGCTTGCGGGTTACGCACGGCATCAATGTGAGCACCCACCACTGCCTGAGCGGTAGACGTCGCCACGGTGGCTGCGGAACTGGTGTTGAGATTCTGGCTGGTGGACAGACGCTCGCCTGCGCGGTTTGCTTCCTGTTTACCTTCAATCGCCAGAGAGGCGTTGTAGAGATCTAACAGCTGCGGGGAGGCGATACCGGAGTAGCGCGCCAGCCCGCCGAGTGCTGCCGTGGCGCTCGGGATAGTGGCATAGCCACGTTTAGTCGGTTGAGCCGGAGTCGGTTCCGCTGGCGGCGTCGGCGGTGTTGGCACCGTAACGATCGGGGTGGTGACGTCGGGTTCTGTCACTACCGGCGGCGTAACCTCTGGCGTTGGCTCAGGCTGAGGTTCTACCGGCGCGATAACGACCGGCTCTGCGCCCAGGGTTAATACCAGGGCCTTGCTATCAGTAGCGTCATAAACAGATCCATTGACCGTACCCCGGTAGCCGAGGGCTTTATAATTCAGCCGATCGGCGTGGTAGTCGGTTTCTGCGCCGATGGCATTGATCACCACATAACGCTGGCCTTCAGCAAACTGGTAAGTGCTGCCGGTGCGCAGCAGTTTAATGCTGGAACCTGCATCGACAATGGCATTGCCGCTAACGTTGAGACGGCCATAGCCAGTATCGGCAAGCAGATCGCCGCGGGCATCTGTCAGATCGGAGACACCGGAAATCAGCGTTGCGGCTGCTTTTTGATGGTAATCACCGGCGATATTGATGCTGTTGTTCACCTGCAGGGAAGCCGCTTCGTTCTCCACGGTGCCGTTTGATGCAGGACTTTCATCGCTCATCTGCAGTGACATCAGGCCGTATTCAGGCATGCTGGTCACGATATTATCGTTCAGGAGCAGGGAGCCGGAGCCGAAGACGATATCGGAGCCGATAAGGGTGCCTGTCGCGCCGTCGATACCGGCCAGCGTGCCCGTGGTAGTGGTGCCACCGTTAATGATTAATGGTGTCCCATTTAAGGCGAAAATATTACCGGCAATATCGCCAGTGTTGGTCAGGGTCGCGCCATCGCTGTTATTACTCCCCACAAGCAGCGCAAACTTGCTGCCGGTTAACTGGCCATTGTTGACAATGTGCACCGCTGCGCTCTGGTTGTAATAATTCCAGAGATACATACCATTCGACTTGCCTGATATCTCACCGTTATTAACGATCTCGCTAATGCCGCCGTTACTATAGATACCGGTGAAGCTGCCATTAATCTTATTATCGTTGATGAGGGTATTAATGGTGCCCTTATTATATATTCCGGAACGGTCGTAATCATCAGAAGTCCCACCGTCAATCGTACCGGTGTTGTGCAACGTGCCGATCGTCCCATTATTGAAAATGGCGCTGTTTTGACCCGAGTAAATATTATTTTCGGATGGGGTAAAAGCGATCAGACCGGCATTGGTCAGGTTATCAATGGTTCCCTGGTTACTGATGGCGCGAGTACCAAAGATTTTACCTTCGGTGGTATTCAGTAAAGTAGTAATGGTCCCGGCATTGTCTATCGTGCCGTTATTATTGGAATTTGAGTCGTAGTAGTTATAGACGTTCTGAACACCCTTAATGGTGCCGCTGTTGGTGAAGGTGTTAATTACACCTGATTCACCTACCGCAACCACTCTGCCATTCTGGTACTGATTAAGGCTGGCAATGGTTCCGTTATTGTTAAGCTCACCTACTGTCCCATCAATCTGCACCACATGGCTGCTTAAGAACAGGGGGGTATTAATCACGTCGGTGATGGAACCATCATTGGTCAGCGTGGTGACACTCACGCCCGAATTAACGGCTAATGCTGAACCCGGGGCACCGGTGACACTTCCCGCCTGAGTGATATGCACTAACTCTTTGGCGTCAGCGATCTGCACATTGCTGGTTGGGGCACTGATAATTAATTCTGGAGATGTCGCGTAGGCGTGCGCGGTCGTTGATGCCACCAGCAGAGAGATAAGCTGGCTAAGACGTTTCTTTTCCATGGTGTACCATCATTAAAGTTGCGATGTTTTTGCAAAATGCAGCGGTGATTTCTTCGGATTAATCCGATATCTTCGGGCGCAGAATATACAATTCATTGCCGAAAACAATAAGCAGTACTTAATTATTTCCGCTTGAATTTATTCTCAATAAATTGTCATGTGAGTAATTTGCGTTAAGGCTGGTGGCGGTATGAGGATATATCCTCACTTTTTGCAGGGAACGGTATTGATTAATTTATCTTTATTGTTGGCAGGGTGTATTTCCGTCGATCCGTACATCTCTGCGCAAAAAATAGCCAGCGATAGTGGTCTTACCAGTGAGAGATTTGACACAGAGCTTTTCCCGGTTGTGGCATGGCATCGAATCACGCCGCCGGTTCACTCCCTGCGGGTTTACATCGAAGGAGATGGCTTTGCCTGGAAGAGCCGCACAATCCCGTCCGATAATCCGACGCCGCGTAATCCCACGGGCCTGAAACTGGCTGCGGCAGATAAGCAGGCAAATGTGTTTTATCTTTCCCGGCCCTGCCAGTTCATCGGGCCGCCCTTACCGGCTAACTGCCGCGTAAATATCTGGACGCAGGACCGCTTCTCCCCCGTGGTGATTGATGCAATGAGCGAGGCGCTCAACCAGATAGTGCTGCGCTATCCTGGGGTACAGCTCGATTTGGTGGGTTACTCCGGGGGCGGCAATATTGCTGCGCTGCTGGCGGAACGCCGGAGCGATGTGCGTTCTCTGCGCACGGTGGCGGGCAATCTCGATGTGGCGTATGTGAATGCCATTCACCATGTCACGCCGATGCCCACGGCTGAGAATGCAATCGATCGTGCTCCCGCGCTTCGCGCCCTGCCGCAGATCCATTACAGTGGCGGGGCCGACACCACCGTGCCGCCTGCTGTCGCCCGACGTTTTCAACAGGCTGTGGGGGGGAAGTGCGTGCAAACGGAAGTGGTCAGCGGAATGGAGCATGGTTCGGATTGGGGGGCAGTCTGGCCGGAATTACTGGCACAGGGGGTGCCGGAGTGCTGAGGTGTAAGCAACGTGAATGACGTCAGGACCAAATAATGAAAAAGAAAGAGTTTGTCACCCAGGATCTGCTGAGCAAAATCTACCAGGACACCACGGCGGGGCCACGTAAGCTTCCCCCTGAAAGACAGCTGGCTGAAGAGTATGGTGTCTCGCGTTTTACTATCCGCCAGGCGCTGGAAAAATTGGTCAGTATTGGCGTGGTGCGGATCGTGCAGGGATCGGGGATCTGGATCAACGAGCATGCGCGTAATAATCCGCTGATTTACAACTCGATCACGGAAAAACGATTCGATCAGATGCGCTACCGGATGATTAGCCTGCATAAGAAGAGGCCCGATCGCGTGGCGCAGCAGATCTTCGGCATCGATGAAGAGAGTTTTATCTGGCACTTTTGCCGGTTGCGCTACGTCGATGACCAGCCTGTACAGCTGGAAGTGTCCAGCATGCCGGTTGCAGATTTCCCGGACCTTAATCAGCAGGCGATTGAGCGTTCCATCCAGCAGTACGTACTTAGCAAAGGGTTGATCATTTCACATATGCTGACGACCTACCGGGCGGTCAGCGTCAGTCGTGAACAGGCAGTCATTCTGGGCTGCAAAAAAGGCAGCCCGGCAATGCATATTAATAATCGCGGGATACTGGAGGGAGGCCGGGTCTTCGAAGTGAGCGATATTATTGATATCAACTACACCTGCACCTGGGTCAGCCCGTATAACCGCGATAATTTAGCCTGGCGACAAAATCAGGGCGTATGAAGGGTGCCGTCCGGCAGGCGGCTTTGCGTCCACTCGTGTGGGCGATACACCACCGGGTGCGCGAGAGCCAGCTCTTCATTAAAGCCTGTGCCGATGCCGGGCGCTGTTGGGGGATAGATAAACCCGTCCTTCACCTCTGGCGCGCCAGGGAACACGCTGTCGGTAGTGGCGGAGCGCGGGATAAATTCCTGAATAGCCGCATTATGCAGGTGAATGTTCAGATGCGTATTCACCGCCACGCCGATGGGGGTCATATCACCGGGGCCATGCCAGGCGAGACGTACGCCGAAGGCCTGACACAGATGCGCCAGCTTCAGCGCGGGTGTGATACCGCCGATCTGCGAGATGTGGCAGCGAATAAAGTCGATGCGGCGATTCACGATAAGATCGTGCCATTCAGCTGGGTTATTGAATAACTCACCCATTGCCAGCGGCACGCAGCTCTGCTGGCGAACCTGTTCCAGCCAGGCGCTCTGCTGTGGCGGCAAAATATCTTCGATAAAGTAGGGCTGATAAGGCTCGAGCTGTTTTGCCAGCTGTACGGCCTGCTGCGGGAATAAACGTTCGTGGACGTCATGTAAGAAATGGAGCTTCCAGCCATATTTTTCGCGCAGGGCGTGGAACATTTCCACGGTATTACGCATATATTCATGCTGATCGAACCACGCACCCGGGGTCGGGTTCTCGGGGGCATGCAATGCCGATGGCGTGCCGCCGTAAAAACCAAGCTGGCAGCGGATGTGGCGATAGCCTTGCGCCACCAGTTGATCGACGGAGGTAAAAAGCTCCTCCAGCGTTTCGCCGCTAGCGTGGCTGTAAGCCGGGATCGCATCGCGGGATTTACCGCCCAGCAACTGATACAGCGGCATGCCAGCCAGCTGCCCTTTAATATCCCACAGGGCCATATCCACGCCGGAGATGGCATTATTCATCGCCGGGCCGTTACGCCAGTAGGCGTTAACGTTCATCATTTGCCACAGATCTTCGATGTTACTGGCATCCCGGCCTACCAGCAGCGGTTTGAGGTATTCATCCACGAGCGTTTTAACCGCCAGCGGGCGCTGCTGAAAGGTGGCACAACCGTGTCCTACCAGCCCTTGCCCGGTAGTTACCCGGACAGTCACCAGGTTATGTCGGTCCGGCCGGGTAATAAAACACTCGATATTATTGATAATCACAGGCGTCACGAAAAACTCCTTTGCTGCGCTGTGGAAATACGGAACAGGAATATCATCGCCCTAAAAATGTTTACAGGTAAACCGTTTTTTTTAATATTTATTTTGGTCAGTTATTTGAATGTATTTTAATTAAAAACCATACCAATTTTGGATTGATAGCGGTTTTATGGCTCTGGTAGTGGTTAAATGTGAGCGACATCAACTTTTATTGGTTTGTTTTGTCTGGATGGTTTATCTATTCTCGTGGCATCACTAAAACAACAACCATACCGGCAGGAGTCTTTATGGGGACGCAAGAAGCCATCAATAATATTATTCGTCTGGTAGGCGGCCAGGGGAATATTAATAAAGTCTGGCACTGTATGACGCGGCTACGGTTTGATTTAATCGACGATAATAAGGTTGACCAGACCGCAATCAAAAATCTGCCTGGCGTACTCGGCGCGCAGCTCCAGAGCGATCAGTTTCAGGTGATTATTGGGCCAAAGGTAAACAGCTGGTACGAGCAAATGCTTAATGTGCTCGGGCAGGGGAATGAGAAAGCGCCGACGGCGACAAAGGGGCGTAAAAGCCTGGTGTCCCTCTTTATGGATACCGTCTCGGGGGTGTTTGGCCCGATTGTTCCGGCCATTGCCGGTGCCGGGATGATCAAAGGATTGCTGGCCGGGCTGATCGCGCTGAAGGTGGTTTCGGCGAAAAGCGACACCGTCATGGTTATCGACCTGATTGCCAGCGGCGTCTTCTATTTCCTGCCGTTCTTTCTTGCTGTGTCGGCGGCGAAGATCTTTAAGACCAACGAGTATCTCGCCGCGGCAGTGGCCGCCTGTCTGATGTACCCTTCTTTAATAGAAGCAGCGAAAGCCCTGGCGACCCATCAGGAGGGGGCGGTTAGTGCCCTCTGGTTAATGAATGCGATCCCGGTCTCCGTCTTTAACTATGCCTCGAGCGTCATACCGGTGATCTTCTCAGTGCTGGCATTGAGCTATATCCATCGCTGGGTAGACAGCATCATGCCGGATGTTCTGAAAACGGTGTTCACGCCCACGCTTACCCTCTTTATAGGTGCGCTGGCGGCGCTGGTGGTAATCGGCCCGATTGGAATTTGGCTCGGTAAAGGACTCGCCTTCTTTATAGAGGGGCTGTTTAGCGTGTCGGCCAGCTTTGCCGGGCTTATCGTTGGTGCCATCCGCCCGGTGGCGATCCTGACCGGGATGCACCATGCGATGACGCCGATTGCTCTGCAAAACTTTAGCGACCGCGGCTACGACATGCTGATGCCGATGATGTTTATGGCCAATATGGCGATTGCGGGGGCGACATTTGCTATCTGGCGTCTGAGCCGGGACCGTCAGGAAAGAACCGTTACGCTATCGGCAGGCATCTCTGCGCTGCTGGGCATTACCGAGCCGGCACTCTTTGGTGTTCTGACGCGTTACAAGAAAGCGTTCATCGCCGCGACGGTGGCCAGCTCCCTGGCTTCAGCCTTTATTGCCTTCTTCGGTGTGCGTCTCTATGGCTACATTCTGTCGAGCATCTTCAGTTTGCCTGCTTATATAGGCCCGTATTTTGTCTTTGCTCTGGCAGGGGTGGCGATCTCTTTGGTGCTTTCCTTTACCTTAACCACCATTCTGGTGAGGAAAGAGCAAGTCGCAGAGTGATTCTGGCCCCGTCTTAGCGTGTATGTCGCAGGGAATCTGAGTATGTTTGTGGATAACTCTGTGGGCAAATGCGTATAAGGCGGGGTTTTGCTGGGGAATGCAGCAGTCAGTCATTTTTCTGTCATTTAAGGGTTGCGGCCTGAAGAGAACTCCCTATAATGCGCCTCCATCGACACGGCAGATGTGAATCACTTCACACAAACAGCCGGGCCGGTTG
>NZ_JBICLV010000008.1:0-26422 GCF_043105735.1 Leclercia sp. GLN_9 | reverse complement strand
ACTGACGTGACCGGTACCATCGAACTGCCAGAAGGCGTTGAGATGGTAATGCCAGGCGACAACATCAAGATGGTTGTTACCCTGATCCACCCAATCGCAATGGACGATGGTCTGCGCTTCGCAATCCGCGAAGGCGGCCGTACCGTTGGCGCGGGTGTTGTTGCTAAAGTTCTGGGCTAATTAATTATCCCTGAATTAAAAAGGACGCTTCGGCGTCCTTTTTTGTTGCCTTGCGTTTGTCCCTGTCACAAATTTTCGCATTTTTTGCTGGCGCCCGTCCCGTATCTCGATGCTTGTGCTATTGTAATCATAATTATTCTCACTTACACTTTGCGCATATTTTGAACGGGAGTGGTTATGTACGTTTGTTTATGTAATGGTGTAAGTGATAAAAAAATCCGTCAGGCCGTTCGCCAGTTTCAACCACAATCTTTTCAGCAGCTGCGTAAGTTTGTTCCAGTGGGAAATCAATGCGGTAAGTGCGTTCGCGCTGCCCGTGAGATCATGCAAGACGAATTGATGCAGATCCCGGAATACAAAGAGATTGCCTGAGGCTCATTCTTTTTTTTGACATCCCTGTAGCCCCATCTACGCTTCAATAAGTGGAAGCGGAGGGACTATAATGAAAGGTGATATTAAAATCATAAGTTATCTCAATAAATTATTGGGAAATGAGCTTGTCGCAATCAATCAATACTTTCTCCATGCGAGAATGTTCAAGAACTGGGGTCTGACTCGCCTCAACGACGTTGAATACCATGAATCCATTGATGAAATGAAACATGCCGATAAGTATATCGAGCGTATTTTGTTCCTTGAGGGGATCCCCAACCTGCAGGATCTCGGCAAGCTGGGTATCGGTGAAGACGTTGAAGAGATGCTGCGCTCCGATCTGGCACTGGAACTCGAGGGTGCAAAAGATCTTCGTGAAGCTATCGCTTACGCCGACAGTGTTCACGATTATGTCAGCCGCGATATGATGATCCAGATCCTGGCCGATGAAGAAGGGCACATCGACTGGCTGGAGACTGAGCTGGATCTTATCGGTAAAATCGGTCTGCAGAATTATCTCCAGTCACAGATCAAAGTGGAAAGCTGATCAGGCTTTGCCCGCCAATCATTAAACCTGCTGCCGCCATAAAAGGTCCAAAGGGCAGCGGGTTTTTTAATATCTGTTCTCCCGGTTTAAACAAAGATTTTATCAAAAGATAGAGCGTCGCCAGCAGGGCTGCCGATAAGGCCAGAGTAGGAAGCACGCACCAGCCATGCCATGCGCCCAGTGCCCCCAGATATTACACGTCTCCGTATCCCAATCCTTCGCGTTTACGTATCAGTTTGTAAGTCCAATAAATCATCGCGAAACCGGTGTATCCCGCGATCGCACCCAGAACCGCGCTTGCCAGAAAATCGGGATGAAGACAGAGGTGATAGAGCAGACCCGTCCAGAGCAATGGACAGAGGTATTTGTCCAAAAGCAGATGCGAACGGATATCTTCCCGGACTAATAAAAAGGTTAAACCCAGGTAGACGAACAGGAAGGGGAGGGTAGTAAGCATCGTTTGGCACCTCAATGAAATGTGTGAGGCCATATTCCGCGTACTTGCTGTGGTTAAACAAACTGCAAAACGAAACCCTGCGTAAAGCCTTCCTGAGTATTTGCAGGTCGCCGTTACATTACAGAAAATTTACGAGTCGCAACGCAAAACTCACCGGTGTCGTCTATTTCCTAAACGGGGCTTGCGTCCCGCCCAGATTTACGTATAATGCGCGGGCTTGTCGTAATTGACAGCTGGTTCAATCTGAACCCAGGCAACACTGTTTTTCGTTGCCTAACAATGCTCCCAATTGGGGGGCTACGTAAGAACGGTTACACTCTCCCATCAATCGTAATGGGTTTGAGTAGTAATCATTTTCGTTTATAAAATAATTGGAGCTCTGGTCTCATGCAGAACCAAAGAATCCGTATCCGTCTTAAAGCGTTTGATCATCGTCTGATCGATCAATCAACCGCGGAAATCGTCGAGACTGCTAAGCGCACTGGTGCGCAAGTCCGTGGTCCGATCCCGCTGCCGACCCGCAAAGAGCGCTTTACCGTTCTGATCTCCCCGCACGTTAACAAAGACGCGCGTGATCAGTACGAAATCCGCACTCACAAGCGTCTGGTTGACATCGTTGAGCCAACCGAGAAAACCGTTGATGCTCTGATGCGTCTGGATCTGGCTGCCGGTGTAGACGTGCAGATCAGCCTGGGTTAATCAGGTCATCGAGCGATTGAGAGGTTGATACAATGATTGGTTTAGTCGGTAAAAAAGTGGGCATGACCCGCATCTTCACTGAAGATGGCGTATCTATCCCAGTAACCGTAATCGAAGTTGAAGCAAACCGCGTTACTCAGGTTAAAGACCTGGCTAACGATGGCTACCGTGCCGTTCAGGTTACCACTGGTGCTAAAAAAGCTAACCGTGTAACCAAACCGGAAGCGGGTCACTTCGCTAAAGCTGGCGTTGAAGCTGGCCGTGGTCTGTGGGAATTCCGTCTTGCTGAAGGCGAAGAGTTCACCGTAGGTCAGGACATTAGCGTTGAGCTGTTTGCAGAAGTTAAAAAAGTTGACGTAACCGGTACCTCTAAAGGTAAAGGTTTTGCTGGTACCGTTAAGCGCTGGAACTTCCGTACTCAGGATGCCACGCACGGTAACTCCTTGTCCCACCGCGTTCCGGGTTCTATCGGTCAGAACCAGACTCCGGGCAAAGTGTTCAAAGGCAAGAAAATGGCAGGTCAGCTGGGTAACGAACGTGTGACTGTTCAGAGCCTGGACGTAGTACGTGTTGACGCTGAGCGCAACCTGCTGCTGGTTAAAGGTGCAGTTCCGGGTGCAACCGGTAGCGACCTGATCGTTAAACCAGCTGTGAAGGCGTAAGGGGATAGCAATGGAATTAGTATTGAAAGACGCGCAGAGCGCGCTGACTGTTTCCGAAACTACCTTCGGTCGTGATTTCAACGAAGCGCTGGTTCACCAGGTTGTTGTTGCTTATGCAGCTGGTGCTCGTCAGGGTACTCGTGCTCAGAAGACTCGTGCTGAAGTAACTGGTTCCGGCAAAAAGCCGTGGCGCCAGAAAGGTACCGGCCGTGCGCGTTCAGGTTCTATCAAGAGCCCGATCTGGCGTTCCGGTGGCGTGACCTTCGCTGCTCGCCCGCAGGACCACAGTCAAAAAGTTAACAAAAAGATGTACCGCGGCGCGCTGAAAAGCATCCTGTCCGAGCTGGTACGTCAGGATCGTCTGATCGTTGTCGAATCTTTCTCTGTAGAAGCGCCTAAAACTAAGCTGCTGGCACAGAAACTGAAAGACATGGCTCTGGAAGATGTGCTGATCATCACCGGTGAGCTGGACGAGAACCTGTTCCTGGCCGCACGTAACCTGCACAAGGTTGACGTACGCGATGCGACTGGTATCGACCCGGTTAGCCTGATCGCCTTCGACAAAGTCGTAATGACTGCTGATGCTGTTAAGCAAGTTGAGGAGATGCTGGCATGATTCGTGAAGAACGTCTGCTGAAGGTGCTTCGTGCACCGCACGTTTCTGAAAAAGCGTCTGCTGCGATGGAAAAAACAAATACCATCGTTCTCAAAGTTGCTAAAGACGCGACCAAAGCAGAAATCAAAGCTGCTGTGCAGAAACTGTTTGAAGTCGAAGTCGAAGTCGTTAACACCCTGGTAGTTAAAGGGAAAGTTAAACGTCACGGACAGCGTATCGGTCGTCGTAGCGACTGGAAAAAAGCTTACGTCACCCTGAAAGAAGGCCAGAACCTGGACTTCGTTGGCGGCGCTGAGTAAGTCGGAGGAGTAATACAATGGCAGTTGTTAAATGTAAACCGACATCTCCGGGTCGTCGCCACGTCGTTAAAGTGGTCAACCCAGAGCTGCACAAGGGCAAACCTTTTGCTCCGCTGGTTGAAAAAAACAGCAAATCCGGTGGTCGTAACAACAATGGCCGTATCACCACTCGTCACATCGGTGGTGGTCACAAGCAGGCTTACCGTATTGTTGACTTCAAACGCAACAAAGACGGTATCCCAGCTGTTGTTGAGCGTCTTGAGTACGATCCGAACCGTTCCGCGAACATCGCGCTGGTTCTGTACAAAGATGGCGAGCGCCGTTACATTCTGGCCCCTAAAGGCCTGAAAGCTGGCGACCAGATTCAGTCTGGCGTTGATGCTGCAATCAAAGCAGGTAACACCCTGCCGATGCGCAATATCCCGGTTGGTTCTACCGTTCATAACGTAGAAATGAAACCAGGTAAAGGCGGTCAGCTGGCACGTTCCGCTGGTACTTACGTTCAGATCGTTGCGCGCGATGGTGCTTATGTCACCCTGCGTCTGCGTTCTGGTGAAATGCGTAAAGTCGAAGCAGACTGCCGCGCAACTCTGGGCGAAGTTGGCAATGCTGAGCATATGCTGCGCGTTCTGGGTAAAGCAGGTGCTGCACGCTGGCGTGGTGTTCGTCCTACCGTTCGCGGTACTGCGATGAACCCAGTCGACCACCCACATGGTGGTGGTGAAGGTCGTAACTTTGGTAAGCACCCGGTAACTCCGTGGGGCGTTCAGACCAAAGGTAAGAAGACCCGCAGCAACAAGCGTACTGATAAATTTATCGTACGTCGCCGTAGCAAATAATATTAGAGGATAAGCCATGCCACGTTCTCTCAAGAAAGGTCCTTTTATTGACCTGCACTTGCTGAAGAAGGTAGAGAAAGCGGTGGAAAGCGGAGACAAGAAGCCCCTGCGCACTTGGTCCCGTCGTTCAACGATCTTTCCTAACATGATCGGTTTGACCATCGCTGTCCATAATGGTCGTCAGCACGTTCCAGTCTTTGTTTCCGATGAAATGGTCGGTCACAAACTGGGTGAATTCGCACCGACTCGTACTTATCGCGGCCATGCTGCTGATAAAAAAGCGAAGAAGAAATAAGGTAGGAGGAAGAGATGGAAACTTTAGCTCAACATCGCCATGCTCGTTCTTCTGCTCAGAAGGTTCGCCTTGTTGCTGACCTGATTCGCGGTAAGAAAGTGTCGCAGGCCCTGGACATCCTGACCTATACCAACAAGAAAGCTGCGGTATTGGTTAAGAAGGTACTGGAATCTGCCATTGCTAACGCTGAACACAACGATGGCGCTGACATTGACGATCTGAAAGTCGCGAAAATCTTCGTAGACGAAGGCCCAAGCATGAAGCGCATTATGCCGCGTGCGAAAGGTCGTGCAGATCGCATCCTGAAGCGCACCAGCCACATTACTGTGGTTGTGTCCGATCGCTGAGACTCTGGAGACTAGCAATGGGTCAGAAAGTACATCCTAATGGTATTCGCCTGGGTATTGTAAAACCATGGAACTCAACCTGGTTTGCGAACACCAAAGAATTCGCTGACAACCTGGACAGCGATTTTAAAGTACGTCAGTACCTGACTAAGGAACTGGCTAAAGCGTCTGTATCTCGTATCGTTATCGAGCGTCCAGCTAAGAGCATCCGTGTGACTATTCACACCGCTCGTCCTGGCATCGTAATCGGTAAGAAAGGCGAAGACGTAGAAAAACTGCGCAAGGTCGTAGCGGATATCGCTGGCGTTCCTGCACAGATCAATATCGCTGAAGTTCGTAAGCCTGAACTGGACGCTAAATTGGTTGCTGATAGCATCACTTCACAGCTGGAACGTCGCGTTATGTTCCGTCGTGCTATGAAGCGTGCTGTACAGAACGCAATGCGTCTGGGCGCTAAAGGTATCAAAGTTGAAGTTAGCGGCCGTCTGGGCGGCGCGGAAATCGCACGTACCGAATGGTACCGCGAAGGTCGCGTACCGCTGCACACTCTGCGTGCTGACATCGACTACAACACCTCTGAAGCGCACACCACTTACGGTGTAATCGGCGTTAAGGTATGGATCTTCAAAGGTGAGATCCTGGGTGGTATGGCTGCTGTTGAACAACCGGAAAAACCGGCTGCGCAACCTAAAAAGCAGCAGCGTAAAGGCCGTAAATAAGGAGCGTCGCTGATGTTACAACCAAAGCGTACAAAATTCCGTAAAGTGCACAAAGGCCGCAACCGTGGTCTGGCGCAGGGTACGGATGTTAGCTTCGGCACTTTCGGTCTGAAAGCTGTTGGCCGTGGTCGTCTGACTGCACGTCAGATCGAAGCAGCACGTCGTGCTATGACCCGTGCAGTTAAGCGTCAAGGTAAAATTTGGATCCGTGTATTCCCGGACAAACCAATTACCGAGAAGCCGCTGGAAGTTCGTATGGGTAAAGGTAAAGGTAACGTGGAGTACTGGGTTGCCTTGATCCAACCGGGCAAAGTCCTTTATGAAATGGACGGTGTTCCGGAAGAGCTGGCCCGTGAAGCCTTCGGCCTGGCAGCAGCGAAACTGCCTATCAAAACCACCTTTGTAACTAAGACGGTGATGTAATGAAAGCAAATGAGCTGCGTGAAAAAAGCGTAGAAGAGCTGAACGCTGAGCTGCTGAACCTGCTGCGTGAGCAGTTCAACCTGCGTATGCAGGCTGCAAGTGGCCAGCTGCAACAGACTCACCTGCTGAAGCAGGTACGTCGTGATGTTGCACGCGTTAAGACTTTACTGACTCAGAAGGCGGGTGCGTAATGACCGATAAAATCCGTACTCTGCAAGGTCGTGTTGTTAGCGACAAAATGGAGAAATCCATCGTTGTAGCTATCGAACGTATTGTGAAACACCCGATCTACGG
This sequence comes from Leclercia sp. GLN_9, assembly GCF_043105735.1. NCBI lineage: Bacteria > Pseudomonadati > Pseudomonadota > Gammaproteobacteria > Enterobacterales > Enterobacteriaceae > Leclercia > Leclercia sp. GLN_9. Next base: position 19,673 of record NZ_JBICLV010000008.1, on the reverse strand, counting down.
TAAATTCATCAAGCGTACGACCAAACTGCACGTACATGACGAGAACAACGAATGTGGTATCGGCGACAAGGTTGAAATCCGTGAATGCCGTCCACTGTCCAAGACTAAGTCCTGGACGCTGGTTCGCGTTGTAGAGAAAGCGGTTCTGTAATAGAGTAGCCTTCTCGATACGAATAAACGGCTCAGCAATGGGCCGTTTATTTTTTCTACCCATATTGCAGAAGCGGTGTTATAATGCCGCGCCCTCGATATGGGGCTTTTTAACGGCTCTGATTTTAGAGTCTCAGGTAGTAGTTGACATTAGCGGAGCACTGAAATGATCCAAGAACAGACTATGCTGAACGTCGCCGACAACTCCGGTGCACGTCGCGTAATGTGTATCAAGGTTCTGGGTGGCTCGCACCGTCGCTACGCAGGCGTAGGCGACATCATCAAGATCACCATCAAGGAAGCAATTCCACGTGGTAAGGTCAAGAAAGGTGATGTGCTGAAAGCGGTAGTGGTGCGCACCAGGAAGGGTGTTCGTCGCCCTGACGGTTCTGTCATTCGCTTCGATGGTAATGCATGCGTTATTTTAAACAATAACAGCGAGCAGCCTATCGGCACGCGTATCTTTGGGCCGGTAACTCGTGAACTTCGTACTGAAAAGTTCATGAAAATTATCTCTCTGGCACCAGAAGTACTCTAAGGAGCGAATCATGGCAGCGAAAATCCGTCGTGATGACGAAGTTATCGTGTTAACCGGTAAAGATAAAGGTAAACGCGGTAAAGTAAAAAATGTTCTGTCTTCCGGCAAACTCGTCGTTGAAGGTATCAACCTGGTTAAGAAACATCAGAAGCCGGTTCCGGCCCTGAACCAGCCAGGTGGCATCGTTGAAAAAGAAGCTGCAATTCAGGTTTCTAACGTTGCAATCTTCAATGCGGCAACCGGTAAGGCTGACCGTGTAGGCTTTAGATTCGAAGACGGCAAAAAAGTCCGTTTCTTCAAGTCTAACAGCGAAACTATCAAGTAATTTGGAGTAGTACGATGGCGAAACTGCATGATTACTACAAAGACGAAGTAGTTAACAAACTCATGACTGAGTTTAACTACAATTCTGTCATGCAAGTCCCTCGGGTCGAGAAGATCACCCTGAACATGGGTGTTGGTGAAGCGATCGCTGACAAGAAACTGCTGGATAACGCAGCAGCTGATCTGACAGCAATCTCCGGTCAAAAACCGCTGATCACCAAAGCACGCAAATCTGTTGCAGGCTTCAAAATCCGTCAGGGCTATCCGATCGGCTGTAAAGTAACTCTGCGTGGCGAACGCATGTGGGAGTTCCTTGAGCGCCTGATCTCTATTGCTGTTCCACGTATCCGTGACTTCCGTGGCTTGTCCGCTAAGTCTTTCGACGGTCGTGGCAACTACAGCATGGGTGTCCGTGAGCAGATCATCTTCCCAGAGATCGACTACGATAAAGTCGACCGCGTGCGTGGTTTGGATATTACCATTACCACTACTGCGAACTCTGACGAAGAAGGCCGCGCTCTGCTGGCTGCGTTTGACTTCCCGTTCCGCAAGTAAGGTAGGGTTACTGAATGGCTAAGCAATCAATGAAAGCACGCGAAGTAAAGCGCGTAGCTTTAGCTGATAAATTCTTCGCTAAACGCGCTGAACTGAAAGCGATCATTTCTGATGTGAACGCTTCCGACGAAGATCGTTGGAATGCTGTTCTCAAGCTGCAGTCTCTGCCGCGTGATTCCAGCCCGTCTCGTCAGCGTAACCGCTGTCGTCAAACAGGTCGTCCACATGGTTTCGTGGGCAAGTTCGGGTTGAGCCGTATCAAACTGCGTGAAGCCGCCATGCGCGGTGAAGTACCAGGCTTGAAAAAGGCTAGCTGGTAATTACCAATTGAATCACGGGAGTAAAGACAGATGAGCATGCAAGATCCGATCGCGGATATGCTGACCCGTATCCGTAACGGTCAGGCCGCGAACAAAGTTGCGGTCACCATGCCTTCCGCCAAGCTGAAAGTGGCAATTGCCAACGTGCTGAAGGAAGAAGGTTTTATCGAAGATTTTAAAGTTGAAGGCGACACCAAGCCGGAACTGGAACTTACTCTTAAGTATTTCCAGGGTAAAGCTGTTGTAGAAAGCATTCAGCGTGTCAGCCGCCCAGGCCTGCGCATCTATAAGAAAAAAGATGAGCTGCCAAAAGTTATGGCCGGCATGGGTATCGCAGTTGTTTCTACCTCTAAAGGTGTTATGACTGATCGTGCAGCGCGCCAAGCTGGTCTTGGTGGCGAAATTATCTGCTACGTAGCCTAATCGGAGGAAAGAATGTCTCGTGTTGCTAAAGCACCGGTCGTTATTCCTGCCGGCGTTGATGTAAAAATCGACGGTCAGGTTATTACGATCAAAGGTAAAAATGGCGAGCTGACTCGTACCCTCAACAATGCTGTTGAAGTTAATCATGTAGACAACGCTCTGACTTTCGGCCCACGTACTGGTTACGTTGATGGCTGGGCTCAGGCTGGTACCGCGCGTGCCCTGCTGAACTCAATGGTTGTTGGTGTTACCGAAGGCTTCACTAAAAAGCTTCAGCTGGTTGGTGTAGGTTATCGTGCAGCGATCAAAGGGAATGCAGTAGGCCTGTCTCTGGGCTTCTCACACCCGGTTGAGCATCCGCTGCCGGCCGGTATCACTGCAGAATGCCCGACTCAGACTGAAATCGTGCTGAAAGGCGCTGATAAACAGCTGATCGGTCAGGTTGCAGCAGATCTGCGCGCCTACCGTCGTCCTGAGCCTTACAAAGGCAAGGGTGTTCGTTACGCCGACGAAGTCGTGCGTACCAAAGAGGCTAAGAAGAAGTAAGGTAACACTATGGATAAGAAATCTGCTCGTATCCGTCGTGCGACCCGCGCACGCCGCAAGCTCAAAGAGCTGGGTGCAACTCGCCTGGTGGTACATCGTACCCCGCGTCATATTTACGCACAGGTCATTGCACCAAACGGTTCTGAAGTTCTGGTAGCTGCTTCTACTGTAGAAAAAGCTATTACTGAACAATTGAAGTACACCGGTAACAAAGACGCTGCTGCAGCTGTAGGTAAAGCTGTTGCTGAACGCGCTCTGGAAAAAGGCATCACAGTTGTGTCCTTTGACCGTTCCGGGTTCCAATATCATGGTCGCGTCCAGGCACTGGCAGATGCTGCCCGTGAAGCTGGCCTTCAGTTCTAAGGTAGAGGTGTAAGATGGCTCACATCGAAAAACAGGCTGGCGAACTGCAGGAAAAGCTGATCGCGGTTAACCGCGTATCTAAAACCGTTAAAGGTGGTCGTATTTTCTCCTTCACAGCTCTGACTGTTGTTGGTGATGGTAATGGCCGCGTAGGTTTTGGTTACGGTAAAGCGCGTGAAGTTCCAGCAGCGATCCAGAAAGCGATGGAAAAAGCCCGTCGCAATATGATTAACGTCGCGCTGAACCACGGCACCCTGCAGCACCCAGTTAAGGGTACTCACACGGGTTCTCGTGTCTTCATGCAGCCAGCTTCCGAAGGTACCGGTATCATCGCCGGTGGTGCAATGCGCGCCGTTCTGGAAGTTGCTGGAGTTCATAACGTTCTGGCTAAAGCATATGGTTCCACCAACCCGATCAACGTGGTTCGTGCAACTATTGATGGCCTGGAAAATATGAAATCTCCAGAAATGGTCGCTGCCAAGCGTGGTAAATCCGTTGAAGAAATTCTGGGGTAATTGACCATGGCAAAGACTATTAAAATTACACAAACCCGCAGTGCAATCGGACGTCTGCCGAAACACAAGGCAACTCTGCTTGGCCTGGGTCTGCGTCGTATTGGTCATACCGTTGAGCGCGAGGATACTCCTGCTGTTCGTGGTATGGTCAACGCGGTTTACTTCATGGTTAAAGTTGAGGAGTAAGAGATGCGTTTAAATACTCTGTCTCCGGCCGAAGGCTCTAAAAAGGCGGGTAAACGCCTGGGTCGTGGTATCGGTTCTGGCCTCGGCAAAACCGGTGGTCGTGGTCACAAAGGTCAGAACTCTCGTTCTGGCGGTGGCGTACGTCGCGGTTTCGAGGGTGGCCAGATGCCACTGTACCGTCGTCTGCCGAAGTTCGGCTTCACCTCTCGCAAATCAGCGATCACAGCCGAAGTTCGTCTGTCTGACCTGGCGAAAGTTGAAGGCGGCGTTGTAGACCTGAACACGCTGAAAGCAGCAAACATTATCGGTATCCAGATCGAGTTCGCGAAAGTGATCCTGGCTGGTGAAGTTTCTACTCCGGTAACTGTTCGTGGCCTGCGTGTTACTAAAGGTGCTCGTGCTGCTATCGAAGCTGCTGGCGGTAAAATCGAGGAATAAGTAGCAGATGGCTAAACAACCGGGATTAGATTTTCAAAGTGCCAAAGGTGGCTTAGGCGAGCTGAAACGCAGACTGTTGTTTGTAATCGGTGCGCTTATTGTGTTCCGTATTGGCTCTTTTATTCCGATCCCTGGTATTGATGCCGCTGTACTTGCCAAACTGCTTGAGCAACAGCGTGGCACCATCATTGAAATGTTTAACATGTTCTCTGGTGGTGCTCTCAGCCGTGCTTCAATCTTTGCTTTGGGTATCATGCCGTATATTTCGGCATCGATCATTATCCAGCTGCTGACGGTCGTTCATCCGACCTTGGCAGAGCTGAAGAAAGAAGGGGAGTCTGGTCGTCGTAAGATCAGCCAGTACACCCGTTACGGCACTCTGGTGCTGGCGATATTCCAGTCGATCGGTATTGCTACCGGTCTACCGAATATGCCTGGTATGCAGGGCCTGGTTATTAACCCAGGCTTTGCATTCTATTTCACCGCTGTTGTAAGTCTGGTTTCAGGAACGATGTTCCTGATGTGGCTCGGCGAACAAATTACTGAACGAGGTATCGGCAACGGTATTTCGATCATTATCTTCGCTGGTATTGTTGCGGGTCTCCCGCCAGCCATCGCCCATACTATCGAGCAAGCGCGTCAAGGCGACCTGCACTTCCTCCTGTTGCTGTTGGTTGCAGTATTAGTATTTGCAGTGACGTTCTTTGTTATCTTCGTTGAACGTGGTCAACGCCGCATTGTGGTAAACTACGCGAAACGTCAGCAAGGTCGTCGTGTCTATGCTGCACAGAGCACACATTTACCGCTGAAAGTGAATATGGCAGGGGTAATCCCGGCAATCTTCGCTTCCAGTATTATTCTGTTCCCGGCGACCATCGCGTCATGGTTCGGGGGCGGGACTGGTTGGAACTGGCTGACAACAATTTCGCTGTATTTGCAGCCTGGGCAACCACTTTATGTGTTACTCTATGCGTCTGCGATCATCTTCTTCTGTTTCTTCTACACGGCGTTGGTCTTCAACCCGCGTGAAACAGCAGATAACCTGAAGAAGTCCGGTGCATTTGTACCAGGAATTCGTCCGGGAGAGCAAACGGCGAAGTATATCGATAAAGTAATGACTCGCCTGACTTTGGTTGGTGCGCTTTATATTACTTTTATTTGCCTGATCCCGGAGTTCATGCGTGATGCAATGAAAGTACCGTTCTACTTCGGTGGAACCTCACTGCTTATCGTTGTTGTCGTGATTATGGACTTTATGGCTCAAGTGCAAACTCTGATGATGTCAAGTCAGTACGAGTCTGCATTGAAGAAGGCGAACCTTAAAGGCTACGGCCGACAATAGGTCGCTCGAGAAGTTACGGAGAGTAAAAATGAAAGTTCGTGCTTCCGTCAAGAAATTATGCCGTAACTGCAAAATCGTTAAGCGTGATGGTGTCATCCGTGTGATTTGCAGTGCCGAGCCGAAGCATAAACAGCGCCAAGGCTGATTATTTCGCATATTTTTCTTGCAAAGTTGGGTTGAGCTGGCTAGATTAGCCAGCCAATCTTTTGTATGTCTGTACGTTTCCATTTGAGTATCCTGAAAACGGGCTTTTCAGCATGGTGCGTACATATTAAATAGTAGGAGTGCATAGTGGCCCGTATAGCAGGCATTAACATTCCTGATCAGAAACATGCTGTGATCGCATTAACTTCGATCTACGGCGTCGGCAAGACCCGTTCCAAAGCCATTCTGGCTGCAGCGGGTATCGCTGAAGATGTTAAGATCAGTGAGCTGTCTGAAGAACAAATCGACACGCTGCGTGACGAAGTTGCCAAATTTGTCGTTGAAGGTGATCTGCGCCGTGAAGTTAGCATGAGCATCAAGCGCCTTATGGATCTTGGTTGCTATCGCGGTTTGCGTCATCGTCGTGGTCTCCCGGTTCGCGGCCAGCGTACCAAGACCAACGCACGTACCCGTAAGGGTCCGCGCAAACCGATCAAGAAATAATCGGGGTGATTGAATAATGGCAAAGGCACCAGTTCGTGCACGTAAGCGTGTAAGAAAACAAGTCTCTGACGGCGTGGCTCATATCCATGCTTCTTTCAACAACACCATCGTTACTATTACTGATCGTCAGGGTAACGCACTGGGTTGGGCAACAGCCGGTGGTTCCGGTTTCCGTGGTTCACGCAAATCCACTCCGTTCGCAGCTCAGGTTGCAGCAGAGCGTTGCGCTGAAGCCGTAAAAGAATACGGCATCAAGAATCTGGAAGTTATGGTAAAAGGTCCGGGTCCAGGTCGCGAATCTACTGTTCGTGCTCTGAACGCCGCTGGTTTCCGCATCACGAATATTACTGATGTGACTCCGATCCCTCATAACGGTTGTCGTCCGCCGAAAAAACGTCGCGTATAACGCGTTCGTTTTCTAGGATTGTTGGAGATAGAAAATGGCAAGATATTTGGGTCCTAAGCTCAAGCTGAGCCGTCGTGAGGGCACCGACTTATTCCTTAAGTCTGGCGTTCGCGCGATCGATACCAAGTGTAAAATTGAACAAGCTCCTGGCCAGCACGGTGCGCGTAAACCGCGTCTGTCTGACTATGGTGTGCAGTTGCGTGAAAAGCAGAAAGTTCGCCGTATGTACGGTGTGCTGGAGCGTCAGTTCCGTAACTACTATAAAGAAGCAGCACGTCTGAAAGGCAACACCGGTGAAAACCTGTTGGCTCTGCTGGAAGGCCGTCTGGACAACGTAGTATACCGTATGGGCTTTGGTGCCACTCGTGCTGAAGCACGTCAGATGGTTAGCCATAAAGCAATCATGGTAAACGGTCGTGTTGTTAACATCGCTTCTTATCAGGTTAAAGCGAATGACGTTGTTAGCATTCGTGAGAAAGCGAAAAAGCAATCTCGCGTGAAAGCCGCTCTGGAGCTGGCTGAGCAGCGTGAAAAGCCAACCTGGCTGGAAGTTGATGCTGGCAAGATGGAAGGCACGTTCAAGCGTCAGCCGGAACGTTCTGATCTGTCTGCGGACATTAACGAACACCTGATCGTCGAGCTTTACTCCAAGTAAAGCTTAGTACCAAAGAGAGGACACAATGCAGGGTTCTGTGACAGAGTTTCTAAAACCGCGCCTGGTAGATATCGAGCAAGTGAGTTCGACGCACGCCAAGGTGACCCTTGAGCCTTTAGAGCGTGGCTTTGGCCATACTCTGGGTAACGCACTGCGCCGTATTCTGCTCTCATCGATGCCGGGTTGCGCGGTGACCGAGGTTGAGATTGATGGTGTACTTCATGAGTACAGCACCAAAGAAGGCGTTCAGGAAGATATCCTTGAAATCCTGCTCAACCTGAAAGGGCTGGCGGTGAGAGTTCAGGGTAAAGATGAAGTTATTCTTACTCTGAATAAATCTGGCATTGGCCCTGTGACTGCAGCCGATATCACCCACGACGGTGATGTCGAAATCGTCAAGCCGCAGCACGTGATCTGCCACCTGACCGATGAGAACGCAGCTATTAGCATGCGTATCAAAGTTCAGCGCGGTCGTGGTTATGTGCCGGCTTCTGCCCGAATTCATTCGGAAGAAGATGAGCGCCCAATCGGCCGTCTGCTGGTCGACGCATGCTACAGCCCTGTAGAGCGTATTGCCTACAATGTTGAAGCAGCGCGTGTAGAACAGCGTACCGACCTGGACAAGCTGGTCATCGAAATGGAAACCAACGGCACAATCGATCCTGAAGAGGCGATTCGTCGTGCGGCAACCATCCTGGCAGAACAACTGGAAGCTTTCGTTGACTTACGTGATGTACGTCAGCCGGAAGTGAAAGAAGAGAAACCAGAATTCGATCCGATCCTGCTGCGCCCTGTTGACGATCTGGAATTGACTGTCCGCTCTGCTAACTGCCTTAAGGCAGAAGCTATCCACTATATCGGTGATCTGGTACAGCGTACCGAGGTTGAGTTGCTGAAAACGCCGAACCTGGGTAAAAAATCTCTTACTGAGATTAAAGACGTGCTGGCTTCACGTGGTCTGTCTCTGGGCATGCGCCTGGAAAACTGGCCACCGGCAAGCATTGCTGACGAGTAACCGGATCACAGGTTAAGGTTTTACTGAGAAGGATAAGGTCATGCGCCATCGTAAGAGTGGTCGTCAACTGAACCGCAACAGCAGCCATCGCCAGGCTATGTTCCGCAACATGGCAGGTTCACTGGTTCGTCATGAGATCATCAAGACGACCCTGCCTAAAGCGAAAGAGCTGCGTCGCGTAGTTGAGCCGCTGATTACTCTTGCCAAGACTGACAGCGTTGCTAATCGTCGTCTGGCATTCGCCCGTACTCGTGATAACGAGATCGTGGCAAAACTGTTTAACGAACTGGGCCCGCGTTTCGCGAGCCGTGCCGGTGGTTACACTCGTATTCTGAAGTGTGGCTTCCGTGCAGGCGACAACGCGCCGATGGCTTACATCGAGCTGGTTGATCGTTCAGAGAAAGCAGAAGCTGCTGCAGAGTAATCTGCAGTAACGTAAAAAAACCCGCTTCGGTGGGTTTTTTTATATCTGCTGTATCCCCACTTTCCTACAATAGTCGTATTCTTTTCATTCTCTGCGGAGTTTTGCTATGTGGTTACTTGACCAGTGGGCAGAACGACACATTCTTGATGCTCAACGCCAGGGTGAATTTGATAACCTGCCTGGTAGTGGATGCCCATTAATACTGGATGATGATTCACATGTTCCTGCTGAACTGAGAGCAGGTTATCGAATGTTGAAAAATGCTGGTTGCCTGCCGCCAGAACTTGAGCAGCGTAAAGAGGCAGTTGAGCTTGCTCACTTACTCAGTACAGTCAGACAAGGATCTCCCGAGCATACGGATTACAGCCAGCGACTCGCACTTCTTGAGCTTAAGCTTCGACAGGCGGGTGTAAGCACAAATTTCCTGCACGGCGACTACGCTGACCGGCTAGTGAAAAAAATGAATGAGGATTAGCGATGTATCGTATTGGTGAGATTGCGAAGCTGGCTGATGTCACGCCTGACACCATTCGTTATTACGAAAAACAGCAGATGATGGAGCATGAAATTCGCACTGAAGGTGGCTTTCGGTTGTATACCGATAAGGATCTTCAGCGGTTGAAGTTCATTCGTCACGCCCGACAGCTGGGTTTTACGCTGGAATCGATCCGTGAACTGCTGTCGATCCGCATCGATCCTGAACACCACACCTGCCAGGAATCAAAAAGCATTGTGCAGGCGAGACTGAGTGAAGTCGAAGCGCGTATCGAAGAGTTACAAACGATGCGCCTGTCTCTACAGCGGCTGAACGATGCTTGTTGTGGCACTGCTCATAGTAGCGTCTACTGCTCTATCCTCGAAACACTCGAGCAGGGGGCAAACGGAGAAACGCGCGGCTGTTGATTTTATTTATCTCAGCTTTTCCACTCGCGTGGATATTGTCTATACCGGAGAAATCATGAGCCATTATCAGCATAAGAAAGGGCAAATCAACGATAACGCTATTGAAGCATTATTACATGATCCTTTATTCAGGCAGCGAATTGAGAAGAATAAGAAAGGGAAAGGAAGTTATCTACGTAAAAATAAACATGCGAAACGGGGTAACTGGGAGGCCAGTGGCAAGCAAGCAAATCGCTTTCTTACCACTGGCCTTCTTGCTTTCAGAGCCTTACAAAGTACGGTTGTTTTGCGCTTTCAGTAAGTCACGAATTTCTGTCAGCAATACTTCTTCTTTCGAGGGTGCTGCCGGCGCAGCCGGTTCTTCTTTTTTCTTACGATTCAATCTATTGATCAGCTTGATAGCCATAAAGATGGCAAAAGCAACAATCACAAAATCAAATACGTTTTGAATAAACACGCCGTAATGCATTACCACTGCAGGAATATCACCTTGTGCTTCACGCAGTGTTATAGCGAACTGTTTGAAATCGATCCCGCCAATCAATAATCCCAGCGGGGGCATGATAATATCGGCAACCAGTGATGAAACGATCTTACCAAACGCTGCACCAATAATTACACCTACAGCCAAATCCACTACATTCCCGCGCATCGCAAATTCGCGAAATTCTTTAATAAAACTCATTTTGTTCTCCTTGTGCCAGCTGACAAATACAAGTTTAACAAATCATTAGCGGATTGCCATTGAAGAGAGACATGCGTCACAGAAATATAACCCTTACATATTATTGGGTTATAAAAAAAGGTGCTGATAACAGCACCCTTCAGGCATTACAGGAAGAAAGGACTTGGCTGGAACAGACGTTCGACGTCGGTAATAAACTTTTTATCTGTCAGGAACATGATTACATGATCGCCTTGCTCAATGCGCAAGTTATCATTGGCGATCATCACATCATTACCGCGCACTACCGCACCAATGATGGTCCCCGGCGGGAGCTTAATTTCGTCGATAGTACGCCCTACCACACGGGAAGTACTTTCATCTCCGTGCGCCACGGCTTCGATAGCTTCTGCCACTCCGCGACGTAGAGAAGACACACCCACGATGTCCGCTTTACGTACATGGCTCAGCAGGGCAGAAATAGTGGCCTGTTGCGGTGAAATTGCGATATCAATGACGCTGCCTTGTACCAAATCGACATACGCCCGACGCTGAATAAGCACCATGACTTTCTTCGCGCCCATCCGTTTTGCCAGCATCGCTGACATGATGTTGGCTTCATCGTCATTGGTGACCGCAATGAAAAGATCAACTTGATCGATATGTTCTTCGGCGAGCAACTCTTGATCCGACGCATCGCCATAAAAAACGATCGTATTTTGCAGTTTTTCTGCCAGCTCAGAAGCTCGCTGTTGATCGCGTTCGATCAGTTTAACGCTGTAATCTTTTTCCAACTGGCGAGCCAGACCGGCACCGATATTACCGCCCCCAACCAGCATGATGCGTTTATAGGGTTTTTCCAGTCGCTGAAGTTCACTCATTACTGCACGAATGTGCTGCGATGCAGCAATAAAGAAGACTTCATCTCCGGCTTCGACAATGGTAGAGCCTTGCGGTCGGATAGGGCGATCATGACGGAAGATCGCGGCGACACGGGTATCAATATGCGGCATATGTTCGCGCATGGTGGAAAGCGCGTTGCCAATCAGTGGGCCACCATAATAGGCTTTGACCACTGCAAGACTGACTTTACCTTCCGCGAAATTCACCACCTGCAGTGCGCCCGGGTATTCAATCAGTCGGTAGATGCTGTCGATAACCAGCTGTTCTGGCGCAATCAAATGGTCGATAGGAACCGCATCGGAATGAAACAGCTTATCGGCATCGCGGACATAATCCGGGGAGCGGATACGTGCAATGCGGTTTGGGGTGTTGAAGAGTGAATAGGCGACCTGACAGGCAACCATATTAGTCTCATCGGAACTGGTAACAGCAACCAGCATATCGGCATCATCAGCACCGGCTTCACGTAACACCCGTGGATGAGAACCATGCCCCTGAACCACACGCAGATCAAATTTATCCTGCAGGCTGCGCAGACGATCGCCATTGGTATCAACGATTGTGATGTCGTTATTCTCACCGACCAGGTTTTCTGCCAGCGTACCGCCCACCTGTCCCGCGCCCAGAATGATTATCTTCATATCTTGTGACCCGTTTTCAACATCACTCTTTGATTAGCTTAGCGTAAAAGAAGCCGTCGCCTTCTTCTGCCCCTGGCAGGTTTTGTTTGCCGGGCTGCTCTGGTGTACCGGTCAGATGCAGACGGGCATTGGGCGTACGCTTCAGGAAGGCCGCGATCTGCTGACTGTTCTCTTCTGGCAATACGGAACAGGTGGCATACACCAGCGTCCCGCCGCTTTTCAGATGTGGCCAGATGGCATCCAGAATCTCAGACTGCAGCTGTGCCAGCTCTTTAATATCCCGATCGCGGCGTAACCATTTAATATCAGGATGGCGGCGGATCACCCCGGTAGCGGAACAAGGGGCATCCAGTAAAATACGGTCGAACTGCTCATCTCCGCACCACTGAGCTGGTGTACGTCCGTCGCCCTGTTTGACCTCGGCCTTCATGCCAAGCCGTTTAAGGTTATCGTAAACACGTGAAAGACGCTGTTCGTCAACATCGACCGCCATTACGCTTGCCTGCGGTGCGACTTCCAGAATATGCGTTGTCTTACCGCCAGGCGCGGCGCACAGATCAAGGATACGTTCGCCATTTTGCGGTTCAAGCCAGGTCATGCAACCCTGGGCAGAGGCATCCTGAACGGTAACCCAGCCCTGTTCAAACCCTGGAAGAGTATGCACCGGCGCTGGCGCGGCCAGACGAACCGCATCACTATATTTCGGATGCGGGAATCCACTCATCCCGGCTTCTTCCAGTAGTGCCAGCCACGCATCGCGGGAGTGGTGGTTGCGGTTGACGCGTAACCACATAGGCGGTCGCTGGTTATTAGCCTCAACCAGCGTTTCCCACTGCTGAGGATAGGCTTTTTGCAGACGTTTTAATAACCAGTCGGGATGCAGGAAACGTTTTTCCGAGCGGGCAAATTCAGTCAGCAATTCATCCTGCTGACGCTGGAACTGGCGTAAAACGCCATTAACCAGCCCTTTAAGCTGCGGACGTTTTACCGCAACTGCACCTTCTACCGTCTCGGCCAGTGCGGCATGAGGCGGAATACGGGTATGCAGTAACTGATAGAAGCCGACCATGATCAGATAATGAAGTACGCGCTGTTTGCCTGCCATCGGGCGCGCCATTAGTTTTCCGATCAGCCACTCCAGCTGCGGTAAGGTGCGCAGAACGCCAAAGCACAACTCCTGAAGAAGCGCCTTATCTTTATCGGAAACTTTTTGCTGTAATGGTGGCAGGACATTGCTCAATGATTGGCCCTGTTCGACCACTTGTTCAATTGCCTGCGCTGCCAGGCTGCGTAAATTTTGTTTTTTCATAACCGCAAAAATAAAAATGCCCGGAAACACCGGGCCTTAAATGGAGATGATCTCAGGCGAGACTATTGCCAGGCGTAAACCATTCACGGCGTGAGTTCAGAAGATCCTGCGCGCTCATGGCTTTTTTACCGGCTGGTTGTAAGGATTCCAGATTCAGGATCCCTTCAACAGTTGCGACCTGAATACCCTGCTTATTCGCTTCAACTATTGTTCCGGGTGCGGCATTGACTGGTCCGGCAATGACGGAGGCCTGCCAGACTTTCACCGGCTGCCCGTCTATTTCCAGCCAGCTCATTGGCCAGGGATTAAATGCCCGAATGCACCGTTCAAGCTGGGCTGCAGGAAGTGACCAGTCGAGGCGGGCCTCTTCTTTGCTGAGCTTATCGGCATAGGTCACCAGGGCTTCGTCCTGGACTTCCGGTTGAACACGGTTATCCGCCAGCTGCTGCAGCGTATCAATAAGACCTTTTGGCCCAAGCTCCGCCAGTTTGTCATACAGCGTGGCGCTGGTATCTTCGTCGGTAATAGGGCAAGAAAGCTTATAGAGCATGTCGCCGGTATCCAGACCTACGTCCATCTGCATAATCGTCACGCCAGTGTCGGCATCTCCGGCCCACAACGAACGTTGAATCGGAGCTGCGCCGCGCCAACGCGGAAGCAGTGAACCGTGGACATTAATGCAACCCAGGCGCGGCATATCCAGTACCGCTTTTGGCAGGATGAGGCCATAAGCCACAACCACCATGACATCCGCATTTAAATCTGCGACCAGCTGCTGGTTTTCCTGTGGCCGCAACGAAGCAGGCTGAAAAACCGGTAAGCCGTGTTCTTCTGCCAGCACTTTAACCGGGCTCGGCATCAATTTTTTACCGCGGCCTGCCGGGCGGTCGGGCTGAGTAAAAACGCCGACAACCTGATGGCCAGACGACAACAGCGCGTCCAGATGACGCGCTGCGAAGTCAGGTGTTCCTGCGAAGATGATACGTAGTGATGTAGACACGTTAATCCTTGTATCCGGGGTCACGTTATGCGCGAGCGCGCATGCGATCCAGTTTCTCTACTTTCTGACGAATACGCTGCTGTTTCAATGGAGAGAGGTAATCGATAAACAGCTTACCGACCAGATGATCCATTTCATGCTGAATGCAGATTGCCAGAAGATCGTCCGCTTCCAGTTCGAATGGCTTACCGTCGCGATCAAGCGCACGTATTTTAACTTTCTCTGCGCGAGGAACCAGCGCACGCTGCTCAGGAATGGAGAGACAGCCTTCTTCGATTCCGGTTTCACCGCTTTTTTCCAGTAACTCCGGGTTAATTAATACCAGGCGTTCTTCACGGTTTTCGGAAACATCAATCACGATAATGCGCTGATGAATATCTACCTGCGTAGCTGCGAGACCGATACCTTCTTCGGCGTACATCGTGTCGAACATATCATCAATGATACGTTGCGTTTCTGCATTCACTTCTTTAACCGGTTCGGCGACTTTGCGAAGGCGCTCGTCCGGGATATGTAACACTTGCAAAACTGCCATATTTTTCCAGAGTCGTATTCAGGAGTTGATAAGAATATAACCTCTATTCTAGACAAAACCCCCTCTGATTGACAGCATCAGTGACCAATCGCAAAGATTGCCAGAGCGGCTTGTGGCAGGGGAAAGGATGACATCCACAGAGATATGGTTACGCCTGATAAGCATTGGAGAATTATACGGCGATAAGATGGTGGCGATAGCGCAGCAGTTGCAGCGTGAACCCCACATTGATAACACTGCGCTGGCAGGCGTGGGGCTGACCCAAAAGCAAAAGACGCGCTTCTTTTCATTTTCGGCGCATGAGCTGGAACGCAGCATGCAATGGCTGGCAGAGCCAGGCCATCACCTGTTATGTGCTGACAATGCCTTGTACCCCGTCCAGCTGCGCGCAATTTCGGATTACCCTGGCGCCCTGTTCGTCATGGGGGATGTGCGGGTGCTGTCGAGCCTGCAGCTAGCCGTCGTGGGTAGCCGTTCCCATTCCTGGTACGGAGAGCGATGGGGCAAGATCCTGTGTGAACAGTTAGCCCAGGCGGGCCTGACAATTACCAGCGGTCTCGCCTGTGGGATTGATGGGGTTGCACATCGTGCCGCGCTTAATGTTAAAGGGAAAAGCGTGGCGGTTTTAGGCAACGGCTTGTCCGGTGTCTACCCCCGTCGGCATCACTCGCTGGCCATGCAGCTTGTTGAGAGCGGTGGCGCTGTGGTTTCGGAGTTTCCTCTCGCTACGCCGCCATGGCCCGGTAATTTTCCCCGGCGTAACCGTATTATTAGCGGCCTAAGTCAGGGGGTGTTCGTTATCGAAGCTCTGTTAAAGAGTGGTTCACTCGTTACGGCGAAATGCGCACTCGAGCAGGGACGCGAAGTCTTTGCGCTGCCAGGGGCGATTGGAAATCCAGGATGTGAGGGGCCGCACTGGTTAATTAAGCAGGGAGCCACGGCAGTAACGGCGGTCGAAGATATTCTGGAAAGTTTGCAATATGGCCTTAACTGGCTGCCTGAGGATCACGAAAATTGGCTTTATTCATCAGATCAGGACCAGGTAGCATTGCCATTTCCTGAGCTCCTGGCTAACGTAGGAGATGAGGTAACACCTGTTGACGTTGTCGCTGAACGTGCCGGCCAACCTGTGCCAGTAACGGTAGCACAGCTACTCGAACTGGAGTTAGCAGGATGGATCGCAGCTGTACCTGGCGGCTATGTCCGATTAAGGAGGGCAAGCCATGTTCGACGTACTCATGTATTTGTTTGAGACTTACATCCATAACGAAGCTGAAGCACGCGTGGATCAGGACAAACTTACACGCGATCTTACCGATGCAGGTTTCGAACGGGAAGATATTTACAACGCGTTAATATGGCTCGAAAAACTGGCTGATTATCAAGAAGGCCTCGCCGAACCGATGCAGTTGGCTTCCGATCCACTGTCTGTACGCATTTATACGGCTGAAGAGTGTGAAAGGCTGGATGCCAGTTGCCGGGGATTTGTTTTATTCCTTGAGCAGATTCAGGTGCTGAACCTCGAAACGCGAGAAATGGTGATAGAGCGCGTCATGGCGCTGGATACGGCAGAATTTGAGCTGGAAGATCTGAAATGGGTCATCCTGATGGTTCTGTTCAACATTCCAGGCTGTGAAAATGCCTATCAACAAATGGAAGAATTACTCTTTGAAGTGAATGAAGGTATGCTGCATTAATTCATCATGCAGCACCAAGAGTTGTTATGGCCAAATCAGCACTATTTACGGTGCACAAAAATGAGCCATGCCCGCAGTGCGGGGCAGAGCTTGTAATCCGGTCCGGTAAACACGGGCCGTTTCTCGGTTGTTCACACTATCCAGACTGTGATTATGTCCGTCCCCTGAAAAGTCAGGCGGACGGGCATATTGTTAAAGTTCTGGAGGGACAGGCATGCCCGCAATGTGGCAGCGATCTGGCGCTGCGTCAGGGTCGCTATGGCATGTTTATCGGGTGTAGTCGCTATCCTGAATGTGAACATACTGAACAGATTGATAAACCCGATGAGACAGCCCTGGCCTGTCCACAATGTGACAGCGGCCACCTTGTTCAACGGCGTTCACGTTATGGTAAGACATTCCATTCCTGCGATCGTTATCCTGAATGTCAATTCGTGACTAATTTCAAACCGGTGGCGGGAAGCTGTCCTGAGTGCCACTACCCGCTACTTATCGAGAAGAAAACGGCGCAAGGCATGAAGCGTTTTTGCGCCAGTAAACAATGTGGAAAGCCGGTTTCGGCGGATCAAAAAAGTGAATAATAACCTGCAATCAGACTCCATTGCGCATGCAGTGGGCGTACTGAATAAAGAAGATGTCATCGCTTATCCAACAGAAGCTGTTTTTGGGGTGGGATGCGATCCCGACAGCGAATTAGCCGTATCGCGCCTGTTAACACTCAAACAAAGGCCGGTTGAAAAAGGGCTGATTCTCATCGCTGCCAGTTTCGACCAGCTTAAACCTTATATTGATGATTCCATGTTGACGTCTGCGCAACGTGAAACTATTTTTGCGGCCTGGCCGGGTCCCGTGACCTTTGTATTCCCTGCGCTGCCAACGACCCCGCGGTGGCTGACGGGACGGTTTGATTCACTCGCCGTTCGCGTAACAGACCATCCCTTGGTTATCGAACTCTGCCATCGTTTTGGTAAACCGCTGGTCTCTACCAGTGCCAATCTGACGGGCTTGCCTCCATGCCGTACAGCAGAAGAGGTGTTAGCGCAGTTTGGTAACGATTTTCCTGTGGTTATCGGTGAAACCGGCGGTCGCCTGAATCCGTCAGAAATTCGTGATGCTTTGACCGGCGAACGTTTTCGCCAGGGGTAATGAGATGGAAGCGTACGCCGTTTTTGGTAATCCAATCGCTCACAGCAAGTCACCGTTTATTCATCAGCAGTTTGCGCAGCAGCTGCACATTGATCATCCTTATGGACGTGTGCTTGCGCCTGTCGATGGCTTTGTCATGACGTTGAATAAATTTTTTGCTGGTGGCGGAAAAGGGGCAAATGTCACCGTGCCTTTTAAGGAAGAGGCATTCGAGCGTGCCGATGAATTAACGGAACGTGCGTCCCTCGCGGGAGCGGTGAATACCCTTAAACGGCTTGAAGATGGCCGGATTCTGGGGGATAACACGGACGGTATCGGCTTGCTGAGCGATCTGGAGCGGCTATCATTTATCAAACCAGGCGCGCGCGTCCTGTTGATAGGTGCGGGTGGGGCTTCGCGTGGGGTTATTTTACCGTTGCTCTCTCTGGATTGCGCTGTGACCATAACGAATCGTACTTATTCCCGTGCCGTAGAGCTGGCCACCTTGTTTGCCCATACCGGGAGCATTCAAGCGGTGGGCATGGACGCGCTAAGTGGTCATGAATTTGATCTGATCATTAATGCGACCTCGAGCGGTATTGCTGGCGAGGTTCCCGCTATTCCTTCTTCATTAGTTAACGCGCATGTTCATTGCTACGACATGTTCTACCAAAAAGGCAAAACGTCTTTTCTGAGCTGGTGTGAACAACACGGTGCAAAACATCTTGCTGATGGGCTGGGAATGCTGGTGGGGCAGGCCGCACACGCCGTACTGTTGTGGCACGGTGTATTGCCAGCAGTCGAACCCGTGATTGAAAAGCTCAAACAGGAGCTGTCGGCATGAACCAGGCGATCCAGTTTTCGGACCGGGAAACGTGGGACGACGAAAAGCGGGCCGTCTGTTTTCCCGCTCTGGTGAACGGCATGCAAGCGATGTGTGCGATTGAAGGGGCAACACTGGTTCGTCGTTTTGGCGAAGGCCTGCCACTCACTCTTTTTCGTGAACATCGCTGGGATCTGGAAGAAGAAGCCAGCGATGCGATCCGTGCAGGCGAAGAAGATGATCAGGGCTGGTTCTGGCTCTCTTGATCCAGATAGTCATTCTTCCACTTAACATAGTTATTGGCTGAGTACTTCAGGCCTTCCTTCTCCGCTTCTGTCAGGGGGCGGATCTGTTTCACCGGGCTACCTAAATAAAGAAAGCCGCTTTCTAACCGCTTATTTTGCGGAACCAGACTCCCGGCACCAATCATCACATCATCTTCTACTACCACACCATCCAATAAAATAGATCCCATACCCACCAGAACACGATTGCCGATGGTGCAACCGTGCAGCATCACCTTATGACCGACAGTAACTTCTTCACCAATGATTAGCGGGTTGCCTTCAGGGTTATAAGAGGATTTATGGGTAACGTGCAGCACGCTGCCATCCTGAATATTGGTGCGTGCGCCGATGGAGACATAGTTAACATCTCCACGGATGGCAACCAGGGGCCAGATACTGACGTCGTCGCCCATACGGACATCACCAATGACCACACTGCTGCTGTCGATCAAGACGCGATCGCCTTTTTTGGGGAAAAGATCTTTATAGGGACGGAGTGCTACAGACATATCAACCTCGACTGATGTGCTTTTTATAGAAACTTTGATCCTATTATTCTGCTTGATCAAGGAGGAATTGCGTCATTATTTGAGCGGATCGCGTGGGATTTCGGCGAAAAGAACGAAAAAAGAACAGTCAGTAGAAAAGATCGAAAAAATGCTTGTGCTAAAAACTGGGATCCCTATAATGCGCCTCCATCGACACGGCGGATGTGAATCACTTCACACAAACAGCCGGGCCGGTTGAAGAGAAAAGCGAAAATAATCGCTTGACTCTGAAAGAGGAAAGCGTAATATACGCCACCTCGCAACGGTGAGCGAAAGCCGCGTTGCACTGCTCTTTAACAATTTATCAGACAATCTGTGTGGGCACTCAAAGTGACATGGATTCTTAATGTCTCCGGACAATAAATGAATACCAAGTCTCTGAGTGAACAT
>NZ_JBICLV010000007.1:0-31754 GCF_043105735.1 Leclercia sp. GLN_9 | reverse complement strand
TAGCCAGGGGGAGGCGGCGAGCCCCCCTGGCACGTTCACGGGTGACGCGGCTGGCAGAGAAGTGCAGAACGTAAAGTGAACGGAACCACCACCTGAGTCGCATGTTCCCCTCACCCCAACCCTCTCCCCAAAGGGGAGAGGGAGCTGACCGTGCCCATTTTTTTGTATGGATCCCTCGCCCCAACCCTCTTCCCAAAGGGGAGAGGGAGCTGACCGTGCCCATTTTTTTGTATGGATCCCTCGCCCCAACCCTCTTCCCAAAGAGGAGAGGGAGCTGACCGTGCCCATTTTTTTGTGGGCATCCCTCAGCCCAACCCTCTTCCCAAAGAGGAGAGGGAGCCGACCGTGCCCATTTTTTTGTAGGGATCCCTCACCCCAGCCCTCTCACCAAAGGGGAGAGGGAGCTGACCGTGCCCATTTTTTATGGGGGATCCCTCAGCCCAACCCTCTTCCCAAAGAGGAGCGGGAGCCGACCGTGCCAATATTTTTGTGGGGAACCCTCAACCCAGCGGGAGAGAGTGAGGGCCTCAGGCCGCGCCCTTTAATATGTGATCCAGCTTAAATTTTCTACACTCCTTCTTTCCTTCCCATTTACCTGCGCTTTTTCTGCGTCATAGTATGAAAATCAAATAAACGAACGCTGTTCTATAATGTAGAACAAATGCTTTCAGCAAGGAGATCCCATGCAGCAGACTCAACCGTTCTCGGGCATTATTCCCCCTGTCTCCACTATCTTCACCGCCGACGGCGCGCTGGATAAAGCCGGTACCGCCACGTTAATCGACAGCATGATCGACGCCGGTGTAAATGGCCTGTTCTTTTTGGGCAGCGGCGGGGAGTTTTCGCAGCTCAACACCGAAGAACGCAAAGCCATCGCAGAATTTGCTGTCGCCCATGTGGATCGCCGGGTGCCGGTGCTGATCGGCACCGGGGGCACCAACGCCCGGGAGACCATCGAGCTGAGCCAGCACGCGCAGCAGGTCGGTGCAGACGGCATCGTGGTGATTAATCCCTACTACTGGAAAGTGTCTGAAGCGAATCTGATCCGCTACTTCGAGCAGGTAGCTGACAGCGTGACCCTGCCGGTGATCCTCTATAACTTCCCGGCGCTGACCGGGCAGGATCTGACCCCGCAGCTTGTCAAAACCCTGGTGGACTCCCGCCGCAATATCGTGGGGATTAAAGACACCATCGACTCCGTGGCCCATCTGCGCAGCATGATCCTCACCGTCAAGGCGGCGCACCCCGACTTTGTGGTGCTGTGCGGCTATGACGATCACCTGTTCAATACCATGCTGTTGGGTGGCGATGGGGCGATCTCCGCCAGCGGCAACTTTGCCCCGCAGATTTCGGTGAAACTGTTGCAGGCTTTCCGCGATGGCGATCTGGCCCGGGCGGCGCAGTATCATCAGACCCTGCTGCAAATTCCGCAGATGTATCAGCTGGATGCCCCGTTCGTGAACGTGATTAAAGAGGCCATTGTGCTCTGCGTGCGTCCGGTCTCCACCCATGTGCTGCCGCCTGCCGGGCCGCTGGATGAACCGCGCAAGGCGCAGCTGAAAACGCTGCTGCAACAGCTCAAGCTCTGCTGAGTCGGACGGTCACGATGTCGATAGAGAAGATTTTTACCCCGCAGGACGACGCCTTCTATTCGGTGATCACCCATGCGGCCGGGCCACAGGGGGCGCTGCCCCTGACCCCGCAGATGCTGATGGAATCGCCGAGCGGTAATTTGTTTGGCATGACGCAGAACGCCGGGATGGGGTGGGATGCCAACAAACTCACCGGCAAAGAGGTGCTGATTATTGGCACGCAGGGTGGGATCCGCGCGGGCGATGGCCGCCCGGTTGCGCTGGGTTACCACACCGGCCACTGGGAGATTGGCCTGCAGATGCAGGCGGCGGCGAAAGAGATCACCCGCAACGGCGGGATCCCCTTTGCCGCCTTTGTCAGCGACCCCTGCGACGGTCGCTCCCAGGGCACCCACGGCATGTTCGATTCCCTGCCGTATCGCAACGACGCGGCGATCGTGTTTCGTCGGCTGATCCGCTCCCTGCCGACGCGCCGGGCGGTGATCGGGGTTGCGACCTGCGATAAAGGCCTGCCTGCCACCATGATTGCGCTGGCTTCTATGCACAACCTGCCGACCATTCTGGTGCCGGGCGGGGCCACGCTGCCGCCCACCTTTGGCGAGGATGCGGGCAAGGTGCAGACCATCGGCGCGCGTTACGCCAACCATGAGCTTTCCTTGCAGGAGGCCGCCGAGCTGGGCTGTCGCGCCTGCGCGTCGCCGGGCGGCGGCTGCCAGTTCCTGGGCACAGCCGGGACGTCACAGGTGGTGGCCGAAGCCTTAGGGCTGGCGCTGCCGCATTCCGCACTGGCCCCGTCCGGGCAGGACGTGTGGCTGGAGATTTCCCGCCAGTCCGCGCGGGCGGTGGTGGAGCTGGATAACCACGGCATCACCACACGCGATATCCTCACCGACAAAGCGATTGAGAACGCGATGGTGATCCATGCCGCGTTCGGCGGCTCGACCAACCTGCTGCTGCATATCCCGGCCATTGCCCATGCGGCGGGCTGCACTATTCCTGACGTCGATCACTGGACGCGCATCAACCGTAAGGTGCCGCGGCTGGTGAGCGTTCTGCCCAACGGGCCGGATTATCACCCGACGGTGCGGGCGTTCCTCGCGGGCGGCGTGCCGGAAGTAATGCTCCATCTGCGCGCGCTGGGTCTGTTGCACGAAGATGCCATGACGGTGACCGGGCAGACCGTCGGGGAAAACCTCGACTGGTGGCAGTCCTCGGTGCGCCGCGAACGCTTCCGGCAGTGCCTGCGCGAGCAGGATGGCGTCGATCCTGACGACGTGATCCTGCCGCCGGAACGCGCCAAAGCAAGGGGGCTGACCTCCACGGTGGCGTTCCCGGTGGGCAACATCGCGCCGGAAGGATCGGTGATCAAGGCCACGGCGATCGACCCGTCGGTCGTGGGTGAGGACGGGGTGTACCGTCACACCGGGCGGGCGCGGGTGTTTGTCTCGGAAGCCCGGGCGATCAAGGCGATCAAAAGCGGCGAGATCGAACAGGGCGACATCATGGTAGTGATCGGCGGCGGGCCGTCCGGCACCGGGATGGAAGAGACCTATCAGCTGACTTCGGCGCTCAAGCATGTCTCCTGGGGAAAAACGGTATCGCTGATCACCGATGCTCGCTTCTCGGGCGTCTCCACCGGTGCCTGTTTTGGGCATGTGGCCCCCGAAGCGCTGGCCGGTGGGCCGATCGGCAAACTGCGCGATAACGACATCATCGAGATTGTGGTGGACCGCCTTTCCCTGACCGGCAGCGTCAACTTTATCGGCACGCCGCTGGCACCGCTCACCCCGGCAGAGGGGGCGGTGGAGCTGGCACGTCGTCAGCCACACCCGGAGCTGCACGCCCATGATTTTTTACCCGACGATACGCGGCTGTGGGCGGCATTACAGTCAATAAGTGGCGGCACCTGGAAAGGCTGTATTTATGACACCGATAAAATCATCGAGGTAATAAACGCCGGTAAAAAAGCGCTCGGGATTTAAATATATTTATCACTTTTGTCGCCTACGGGAAATATTCCGTGGGCGGCTTTGTCGTGTCTGTTTTTTATTATTTTTAATTCTCTAAAAACAATTATTTACCTTATATAGCGTCGTGTCACAAAAGCAAAATAACGTAATTCAGAAACAAGATATGACCATTGCTGGTTAATTGAGCAGCTTATTACACTCCATTAACACGATGTTGTGAATTCAGCACACTAAATAAGGGTGTATTTCTGATGATGCAATTAACCATGAAAGATAAAATTGGCTATGGGCTGGGTGATACCGCCTGCGGCTTTGTCTGGCAGGCGACCATGTTCCTGCTCGCCTACTTTTATACCGACGTGTTTGGCCTGTCGGCGGGCATTATGGGCACGCTGTTTTTGGTCTCTCGCGTGCTGGATGCGGTGACCGACCCGCTGATGGGGCTGCTGGTGGACCGCACCCGTACCCGTCACGGCCAGTTCCGCCCGTTCCTGCTGTGGGGCGCGATCCCGTTTGGCATCGTCTGTATGCTGACGTTTTACACGCCGGACTTCTCCGCCAACGGCAAAATTATTTACGCCTGCGTCACCTACATCCTGCTGACGCTGGTTTATACCTTCGTCAACGTGCCTTACTGCGCCATGCCAGGGGTGATCACCGCCGATCCGAAGGAGCGCCATGCCCTGCAGTCGTGGCGCTTTTTCCTGGCGGCGGCGGGATCGCTGGCGATCAGCGGTATTGCCCTGCCGCTGGTGGGGATCATCGGTAACGGCAACGAGCAGCTCGGTTACTTTGGCGCCATGTGTGTGCTGGGGGTGAGTGGCGTGGTGCTGCTGTACGTCTGCTTCTTCACCACCAAAGAGCGCTACACCTTTGAGGTGCAGCCGGGGTCGTCGGTCGCGAAAGATCTGAAGCTGCTGCTCGGCAACAGCCAGTGGCGGATCATGTGTGCCTTCAAAATGATGGCCACCTGTTCCAACGTGGTGCGCGGTGGGGCGACGCTCTACTTCGTGAAATACGTGATGGACCACCCGGAGATGGCGACCCAGTTTCTGCTTTACGGCAGCATCGCCACCATGTTTGGTTCGCTCTGCTCCTCCCGCCTGCTGGGCCGTTTTGACCGCGTGAAGGCATTCAAGTGGATTATTGTCATCTACTCCCTGATCAGCCTGTTGATTTTCTTCACCCCGGCTGAACATATGGCGCTGATTTTCGCCCTCAACATTCTGTTCCTGTTTGTGTTTAACACCACGACGCCATTGCAGTGGCTGATGGCCTCCGACGTGGTGGATTACGAAGAGAGCCGCAGCGGCCGCCGTCTGGACGGGCTGGTGTTCTCGACCTATCTGTTCAGCCTGAAGATCGGCCTGGCGATCGGTGGCGCGGTGGTGGGCTGGATCCTGGCGTACGTGAACTACTCCGCCAGCAGCAGCGTGCAGCCGGTCGAAGTGTTAACCACCATCAAAATTCTGTTCTGCGTGGTGCCGGTGGTGCTCTACGTGGGCATGTTCACCATGCTGTCGTTTTATAAGCTCTCGGATGCGCGGGTGGAAGCCATCAGCCAGCAGTTACTTAAGCATCGCGCGGCGCAGGGCGACGCCATCCCCGAAGCGGCAACGGCGGCATCTCATTAAGGAGGAGGCACTATGTACACCATTTCCAACCCGATTCTGACCGGCTTCAACCCGGACCCGTCGCTGTGCCGTCAGGGCGAGGATTACTACATCGCCACCTCAACCTTTGAGTGGTTCCCTGGCGTGCGCATTTACCACTCCCGCGACCTGAAAAACTGGCGGCTGGTGAGTACCCCGCTGGATCGCGTATCGATGCTGGATATGAAGGGGAACCCGGATTCCGGCGGGATCTGGGCGCCGTGCCTGAGCTACGCCGACGGGCAGTTCTGGCTGCTCTATACCGATGTGAAAATTGTCGATTCGCCGTGGAAAAACGGGCGTAACTTCCTGGTGACGGCCCCCTCCATCGAAGGCCCCTGGAGTGAGCCGATCCCGATGGGCAACGGCGGGTTTGATCCATCCCTGTTCCACGACGACGATGGCCGCAAATACTACATTTATCGCCCGTGGGGGCCGCGCCATCACAGCAATCCGCACAATACCATTGTGATGCAGGAATTTGATCCGCAGACCGGCACCCTGTCGCCCGAGCGTAAAACCCTCTTCACCGGCACGCCGCTGGCCTACACCGAAGGGGCGCATATTTACCGTAAAGACGGCTGGTACTATCTGATGGTGGCCGAAGGGGGTACCAGCTACGAACACGCGGTGGTGGTGCTGCGCGCGAAAACACTGGATGGCCCGTACGAGCTGCACCCCGAGGTGTCGATGATGACCAGCTGGCATCTGCCCGAGAACCCGCTGCAAAAAAGCGGGCACGGCTCGCTGCTCCAGACCCACACCGGCGAATGGTACATGGCGTATCTGACCAGCCGCCCGCAGCGTCTGCCGGGCATTCCGTTGCTGGCCGCTGGCGGACGTGGCTACTGCTCGCTGGGGCGTGAGACGGGGATCGCGCGCATCGAATGGCGCGACGGCTGGCCGTACGTTGAAGGTGGCAAACACGCCCGGTTGACAGTGCCAGGCCCGCAAATGGCCGAGAGCCAGGGCGTGACGCCGTCTCACTGGCGGGATGATTTCGACGGTGGACGTCTCGATCCTGAGCTGCAAACCCTGCGCATTCCGTTCGACGATACGCTTGGCTCCCTGCGCGCCCGCCCGGGTTTTTTACGCCTGTATGGTAACGACTCCCTCAACTCGACCTTTACCCAGTCCACCGTGGCGCGTCGCTGGCAGCATTTTGCCTTCCGCGCGGAAACGTGCATGACGTTCGACCCACGTCACTTCCAGCAGAGCGCGGGCTTGACCTGCTACTACAACAGCAAAAACTGGAGCTACTGCTTTGTCGATTTCGAGGAGGGGCAGGGCAGGACCCTGAAGGTGATCCAGCTTGACCACAACGTGCCGTCGTGGCCGCTGCACGAGCAGCCCATCCCGGTGCCGGATGAGGCGCAGAGCATATGGCTGCGGGTGGATGTCGATCGTCTGGTCTACCGCTACAGCTATTCGTTTGATGGCGAGACGTGGCAGACCGTGCCCGTCACCTATGAGGCGTGGAAACTGTCGGATGACTATATCGGAGGGCGAGGCTTCTTTACCGGGGCTTTTGTCGGGCTGCACTGTGAAGATATCAGCGGCGACGGCTGCTACGCCGATTTCGCGTACTTCAGCTATACGCCAGTCACGGCGTAAACCTTCAGGCCGGGTAGCCCAGCGCGCGTGAGAGCTGGCGCCCGGACTCCTGCAACTGCTCGCGGAAACGCGCCAGTTCATCGTCGTTAACGCGGGAGGTCAAGGTCGACAGGCTCAGGGCGGCAATCACGCGGGATTCGTGGTTACGCACCGGCACCGAGACGCAGCGCACCCCCTGCTCGTTCTCTTCGCTGTCCAGGGCATAACCCTGCTCACGGGTCTGCGCCAGCGCGGCCAGCAGCGCCTCGCGTGAGGCCAGAGTCGCGGGCGTAAAGGTGGTGTACTCATATCCGTCGAGGAGCGTGTTCAGCTCGGCGTCGCTCAGCCAGGCGATCAGCACTTTGCCGATGGCGGTGGCATGCACCGGCAGGCGACGGCCAATGCGCGAGTAGGCGATGGCTGCAAGCTTGCCTTCAATCTTCTCGATATAGACCCCTTCGCGCCCGTCCAGAATGCCCAGATGGGTGGTCTGCCCGGTGCGCTCCGACAGGTCCGTCAGCCAGTGCTTCGCTTTCTGGCGAATATCCATCGTACTCACCACAAAGTGGCCGCGTTCCACCAGCTTCATGCCAGGGCGGTATTTACCGTTCTCCGGATTCTGATCGATATAACCGTGCAGTTGCAGAGTTTTGAGCAGCGAATGGAGCGTGCTCTTACTCAGGCCCATCTGTTTACTGATGTCGGTGATTTTAAGTTCCGTCGCCTGTTCGTTAAACAGATCGAGGATCTGTAAGGCACGTTCAACAGATTGAATAATAGGCATAAGTTCGGCACATCCGCACGGGAATTAAGGCCAAAACGTACCCTGTTTACGCTGAAAAATCAATCGACCCGGGAGGCGGGGTTTTGTTCAGCGTAATATTCATGGCGCAAAAATTTGACTTAAGTGATCGTTGAGGCTTATCGCCCTTGCCTGAAAGGATAGGCTGTACCTATTACCACATTTTCATTGTTCTCTTACACTCATTAAGCGTAAGGCTTTACGCATTTTGCATAGCTCGTTTAAAAGGTATTTGGATGACTGCTTCTAAAACTTGGATCGCTTTGGGTACTATTGCCAGTCCGGCTACTGGGACGTTATTTTCAAAAATTCTCACTTCGCATAATCATAAATATATTCTCTGGTATAACGGCAAGAAGCTTTTTAAGCCCGGCGATGAAATCCATGTTTGTCATAACCGTTTATTCGTTAATGACGAGCTACGTGATATTAATATTCTGCAAATAGACAAATACAGCCACACCCTATGGCGCGTGATGCACAACATGTCCAGCTGCCCCGGCCATCGCGACCCGGAAAGCAAGGAATGTATTGCCACGGTAAAATGTATTTTTAAGCGGTGCCCTTACGGCAAGGTGCGGGTATCGGCAAGTTAATCAACCGGTGAGCTTATATTATCCCGAGCGGATAAAGTGAATATCAGGAGGGCCGCAACCCTCCTGCATTTTAAAAATAATAGGGGTTATTCACCGAGGGTGGCGACCATCACCGCCTTAATGGTGTGCATGCGGTTTTCTGCCTGTTCAAATACCACGCTTGCCGCCGACTCAAACACCTCGTCCGTCACTTCCATCCCGCCGTGCAGATCGAACTCCTTCGCCATCTGCTTGCCCAGCGTGGTCTGGTCATCGTGGAACGCCGGCAGACAGTGCAGGAACTTCACATCCGGGTTACCCGTCAGCGCCATCATCTGGCTGTTCACCTGATAGCCACGCAGCAGCGCAATCCGCTCCGCCCACTTCTCTTTGGCTTCCCCCATCGACACCCACACGTCGGTGTAGATAAAGTCTGCGCCCTTCACGCCCGCCGCGACATCTTCGGTGAGGGTGATCTTGCCGCCGTTCTTTTCTGCCAGCGCGCTGCACTCTGCCACCAGGCTCTCTTCCGGCCAGCAGGCTTTGGGTGCCACCAGACGCAGATCCAGCCCGGTGAGGGCCGCCGCTTCCAGCATCGAGTTACCCATGTTGTTACGCGCATCGCCGGTATAGACCAGCACCATCTCGTTAAAGGCCTTGCCCGGGAGATGTTCCTGCATGGTAAGCAGGTCAGCTAAAAGCTGGGTAGGGTGGAACTCATTGGTCAGCCCATTCCATACCGGCACGCCAGCAAATTCCGCCAGGGTTTCGACCACATCCTGGCCATATCCGCGATACTGAATGCCGTCATACATTCGGCCCAGCACACGTGCGGTATCTTTAATTGATTCTTTATGCCCAATCTGGCTGCCGCTCGGCCCGAGATAAGTCACACGTGCGCCCTGGTCAAACGCGGCAACTTCGAAAGAGCATCTGGTACGGGTAGAGTCTTTTTCGAAGATGAGCGCGATGTTTTTGCCAGTAAGCTTTTGTACTTCGGTACCTTTTTTCTTGTCGGATTTCAGCTGTGCTGACAGGGCAAGCAGAGAGGTGAGCTGTGCAGGGGTAAAATCGAGCAATTTCAGGAAGTGTTTTTTATACAGTTCAGACATTTTATCCTCACATGGCAAAGGCCACTTATTGAATTAAAATTCACTTTATCTGTATCAATATTCACTTGCAACCCCGTATCATAAATCTTTCTTACAAAGGTGGAGGCAAACACATCCGTGTGTGAAAATAGAAGTATCTGCCGCACTTTAAAGAGGAACGAGCCATGGCAAACCCAGAACTGCTGGAAGAACAGCGCGAAGAGACGCGACTGATTATTGAAGAACTGCTGGAAGACGGCAGCGATCCGGATGCGCTGTACACCATCGAGCACCATTTCTCTGCGGATGATTTCGAAGCGCTGGAAAAACTGGCGGTTGAAGCGTTCCGTCTGGGTTACGAAGTGACCGAGCCAGAAGAGCTGGAAGTGGAAGAGGGCGACACCGTCATCTGCTGCGATATCCTGAGCGAAGGCGCGCTGAAGGCAGAGCTGATCGACGCCCAGGTTGAACAGCTGATGGACCTGGCCGAACGTTTTGAAGTGGAATACGACGGCTGGGGCACCTACTTCGAAGACCCGAACGGCGAAGAGGGTGACGAAGACGACGACGAAGATTTCGTTGATGAAGATGACGACGGCGTGCGTCACTGATTAATTTAATACACGGGACATTCGCGTTGCATCGAGGCGGCAACGGCGTGACTCCCCGGTCGCTTACATAAGTCAGTGACTGGGGTGAACGAAGGCAGCCAACAAAGAGGCAGCGTAAAGAGCGACGTGTATTTGCGGCAGCGGAAGCTGCCGCATCCAAAAGGTTAAAAATGGATTACCCGCAGATACTTGCCCCTGTTCTCAACTTCCTCCAGTGCCCAACCCCGCAAGCATGGATTGATAAAGCCCGCGACCCGGCTAACCTGCCGCTGCTGCTCACCGACCATATGGTGTGCGAACTCAAAGCCGCCCAGACCGCGCTATTATTGGTGCGTAAATACGTTGCCGACGAGAGCAGTGCCGACGCGCTGCTGGAGTGGCTCAAGCCCTACGAAGCCTTTACCTTCCGCGAAGGCCCGGAACCCGATTTTGTCGTCCTGCATAAGCAGATTGGCAAAAGCGTGATGCCGAAGACCGACGACCCTTGGGGCCAGGCGTTGATCGACAGCATGGTGCTGCTGATTAAAGAGGAGCTGCACCATTTCTGGCAGGTGCGGGAGGCGATGCTGATGCGTAACATTCCCTACGTCAAAATCACCGCCAGCCGCTACGCCAAAGGGATGCTCAAAGCCGTGCGCACCCACGAGCCGCTGACGCTGATCGACAAGCTGATTTGCGGAGCCTATATCGAAGCACGCTCCTGCGAACGCTTCGCCGCGCTGGCGCCGTTCCTCGACGAGGGGTTGCAGAAGTTTTACCTGTCGCTGCTGCGCTCTGAGGCGCGGCATTATCAGGACTATCTGCGCCTGGCGCAGCAGGTCAGCGATGACGACATCACCCCGCGCGTGAAGCTGTTTGGCGAGATAGAGGCGGAGCTGATCTTATCCCCGGACAGCGAGTTCCGCTTTCATAGCGGAGTGCCGGTTAACATGACATAAGGACAGGGAACGATGAAAAAGGGTTTACGTATCGCCATTGCCGTGGTGCTGGGTATGGTGGCGGCAGGCTGGATTTACCGCGACAAAGCGCCCAACACCGAACAACAGCTCGACACCGCGCTCAGCAGCATGCCGGTGTGGCAGGTGATTAAAGAGCAGGAACCCGAGTTCCGCAAAAAGGTGCAGGACGAGATGCTGGCCCTGCAAAAAGCGGGTAAAAACGAGCAGCAGATTATCGACACCGTGCAGCCGAAGATTTTGCACTTGCAGATGGCGCGCCTGCAAAACGCCCCGGACGCCAACGTGGTCGAGTATATGAAGATCAACATGGAGCAGACCGCCGCCATGCAGAAGGTGAGCGATGACAGCTGCTACCGCTTCCTCTACCCGGAGGTGAAGGGCGGCGTCAACCCGATGCGTCTGCTGGATAAGGATCTGATGCAGCGCCGCATGCAGGCCGATGTCGACATGATGCGTGCCGCCGCTGGGCCGGACAAACACACCGTGACCCCGCAGGAGATTCAGCAGGCTGAAACCGACGTGGTGCCGATTATCCAGAAGCTGAGCGGGAAGTACGGCGACGATATCGAGCTGCTGCAGATGCCGCAAAAAGGGAAGGACAAAGAGAAGCAGAGCTGCGACCTGGTGCAGGATCTGTGGAACAACGTGCTCGCCCTGCCAGAGCCGAACGCCGCCGGGCTGATACGTTATGCGGTGTCGGATCTGTAACGGCGGTTGGGTTACGCTGGTTTTTTGGACACTTAGCTGCGGAACTGCACGCCTCCGCTTGCATGGCGGCGTGCGACAGGTATAATCCACAACGTTTCCGCATCCCCTTCAGTGCCGAAGTGGCGAAATCGGTAGACGCAGTTGATTCAAAATCAACCGTAGAAATACGTGCCGGTTCGAGTCCGGCCTTCGGCACCATCGGAACATCAATAGACGTCAACGGACGTCTTTTTTTGTGCCTGAAATCCAGTATCCGCAAGGCTTTCCTCGCTTTTTCATTCAACCTAAGTCAACCTGATTCAATCTACATCAACTTACTGATGCGGGTACAACTGCGGGTATATCCCGGTTCGATAATGTTTGTACCCACACAGAACCCTTGAAAGGATACTCATCATGGCTCTGAGTGATGTGAAGGTTCGTTCGGCTAAGCCTGAAGAAAAAGCTTATAAGCTGACGGATGGTGACGGCATGGTTTTGCTGGTTCACCCTAATGGTTCGAAATATTGGCGGCTGCGTTATCGCTTCGGCGGCAAAGAGAAAATGCTGGCGCTGGGGAAATACCCTGAAGTTTCGTTAGCAGATGCTCGATCGCGGCGAGACGAAGCACGTAAGCTTTTAGCTAACGGCGTCGATCCTATTGAGAATAAGAAAGCTGTTAAGGTAGAGCAGGAGCAAGAGGCGATAACGTTTGAAGTGGTTGCCAGAGACTGGCATGCCAGTAATCAGAAGTGGTCTGCATCGCATAGTGCTCGTGTATTGAAAAGCCTCGAAGATAATCTCTTTGCTGTTATCGGTAAGCGTAACATTGCTGAATTGAAGACGCGGGATCTGCTCGTACCCATCAAAGCTGTGGAGTCATCCGGGCGTCTTGAAGTCGCCGCCCGTTTACAGCAGCGGACTACCGCGATTATGCGCTTTGCCGTTCAGAGCGGTTTAATCGACTACAACCCTGCACAAGAAATTGCCGGTGCGGTTGCTACGGCGAAAAGACAGCATCGTGCGGCACTGGAGCTTAACCGTATACCTGAACTACTTCATCGTATTGATCATTACTCAGGCAGGCCTTTAACCCGATTGGCTGTTGAACTCACTTTGTTAGTGTTTATCCGTTCAAGCGAGCTGCGTTTTGCCCGTTGGTCAGAAGTGGATTTTGAAACGGCCATGTGGACGATCCCCGGTGAGCGTGAACCGTTGGACGGTGTTAAACATTCTCAGCGTGGTTCAAAGATGCGGACGCCTCATCTTGTTCCTTTGTCGCGGCAAGCCTTAGCTATTTTGGGAAAGATCAAAAACATGAATGGAAACCGAGAGCTGATCTTTGTGGGCGATCACGATCCGCGTAAGCCGATGAGTGAGAATACGATAAATAAAGCGCTGCGAGTGATGGGGTACGATACGAAAGTTGAAGTCTGTGGGCATGGTTTCAGGACGATGGCGTGTAGTTCACTTATTGAATCAGGATTGTGGTCGAGGGATGCAGTGGAGCGGCAGATGAGCCATCAGGAGCGTAGTTCTGTGCGTGCGGCTTATATCCATAAGGCGGAGCATCTGGGAGAGAGGAGACTGATGCTGCAGTGGTGGGCGGACTATCTGGATGCTAATCGGAAGAAGGTGGTCAGTCCGTTTGATTTTGCGAAAAAATAAAAAAAGTAACGCCATTGAGAATTAAGTAGTTCTATCTGAACTCCCTATTTTTCAAACAAATAATGGGCATTTTGCCCATTATTTGTTTCTGATGATGACGAATTATAAGTTATTGAACACCTAGTGCTTTATACACAGCATCCACCGGATCTGCATAGAAACTGATTTGGAATTTGGAAAAAATTTCAGCAGGCACTGTCGGGATATCAGAAGCCGATGCCATCGGCAGCAGCACACGTTTGCCCCCACTATCCATTGCTAGTTGCAAACTACCCGCCAGATCTTCGACCGGATTCACCACACCACCAAGTGTCATATCTCCGAGCACGACCATCTGTTCTTGCACTGGTTTGCCCATCAAAATGGAACAGAAGGCTACCAAGGCGGCAAGGCTGGTTTTGGTACTAGGGCCTGAGTTATGTAACTCAACGGCATGTAGATGGTATTCATGCTCGGAAAATTTTGCGGTAGCACTGATGCGATTTAGGTTGCCTTTGAAATAATCAAAACCTATACGGATTGCTTCTTTTGCTGGTGTATTGGAGCCTAGGCCAGATGTCGTGTGTTTACCATTACCGGGGGTCATCTGAGTCTCGAAGCGATACAGGCCCAGTTGGCCTGTGACACCCTTGGTAACCATGTGCACAACTCCCGGTTTACCCAGACCTTCGGGGATCAACTGGCTCCCGCCTTGCTCAGGTACATTGACGAAAAACTCTTCAAGAGTTTCGTTGTCGAGATAGCTGAAATGCACATCAAAAAACTCCATGCCGCCTAGTTTTTTCAACTGCTCTTTGATTCTACGACGTAACTCTAATGCGTAGGTGAGACAAGGACGTACCTCCTCTTTACCAAACACACCATGAGGATACAGTAATTTGAGCAAACCTGAGACCGTGCGGCGTACTGCGATTACATCACGTTGGTTGAGGTTGTTCCCGAGTTTAAAGAAGCGGTCAATAGCATCAGAGAAGCTACGCTTGCGCATTTCTCGCATATATTCGGCCAGATAGTCGGTGATCAGACCGTAGTTATTGGTAAAAAATTCAGGCCGCATCTTAGGGATATCCCAGCCTGGGATATAGGCATGGAAACGGTCAAAGAAGGCTGTATCGATCATCGCTTCCGGGAAAGGTGCCAGCAGGTGACTGGTTTTGACTAACGTTTCTACGCTTTGGTTTATGTTGCCGACAAATACCATGGATGCTTTGGCTTCGATAGAATCACGGCCACGGGAAAAAGAGCCCGATGCCATGTAATCCTTCATGATCTGGACACCATCTTTATCTTTGAAGGTAATACCAGCCACTTCGTCAAAAGCTACCACATCCCACATGCCTACCAGCCCAACCTGCCGGGAACTCATGTTGTAAAACAGATTGGCGACTGTCGTCTGGCCACCTGAGACTAGTAATGAATTAGGCGAGCACTCTTTATAGACGTGGCTTTTACCGGTACCACGTGGGCCGAGTTCGCAGACGTTATAGTTGTTCTCAACAAAGGGGATCATCCGCGTCAACAGGTGCCATTTCACCCGTTGCTTCAGATTGGTTGGCTCCATGCCTATAGAGCGGATCAGGGTATCCAGCCATTGGTCTGTTGAGAAATTAGCCCGGGCGGCAAAAAGCTCTTCCATATCCATGGAGGGCATCTGGATAGGCTTAAGGTTGAAAATTGAGAAGGGCGAAATTCTTTGCCCTTCTTCATAAAAATAGTTAAGAGTAACGATACACCAGATCCCCCCGGTGAGCAGCTTCTCGTTAGCTTTAACAATGTTGGCGGGGATCACGGCATCTTTGATACCTAGGTTCGAAAGCTGAGCCTCGTATACATCTTTCTTCTGGTTGAGCTTTACTCCGATCTTATCGATCACTTTAAAGCTACCACGCTCACGAATCAGAGATTTTACTTTCTCAGCCTCATCCGGGCGAACATAGTTCTCAGCGAGGATTTTTTTGACGTTTTCCAGACCTTCGCGTACCACTTCATCATCGTCTGAAGCACAGTACATACCGAGCAGATATTCCAGTACATAGACAGGGACATTAGCCCCTTCTTTTAGCTGTTTGGTCAAATCCTTACGGACAACTTTACCCTTAAAGTAACGATTCAGACGGGCATCAAGATCCATGCTGGCATGCTGAGATAACTCATCGTCAATGCTGAGCATAGAAGCCTCATCAACAGTAGTTCCGCTCGGCTGGGCAAGCTTCTCCGTGTAAACGTCCATCTGCTGGATTACTACATTGTTCGTGATATGTGTGACATTCACCGCTGGCTCTTGTGCGGTTTCCTTTCCTACAAACTCACCTTCAGTAGGATTTATCTCATCATGTGGCATCTGGTATTGCTCCCGGGTACTGATTAGCTGGTACCCAACATTAGAATTTACTTATCACATCCGCAGGATCGCTATTTTGCGACCATTAAAAACCGAATTCATCCTGGATTGCCAAATCAATAGTGACTGGATAGCGTGCCATTTCAATACCATCCTCATCATCAACGAGCAGCAATTGATACTGCGCCTTGCGGTCAAATTGAGCACCGGTCAGTTTTAAACGCACGTCTTGCTGGCGCTGATCGAGATTACTTGAAGTCGCTTCAAAGAGTAGCTTCTCAATAGCTGACACGGTTTGTTCTGAACTATCTACCACCGAGAAACGAACCATTCTTGATTTATGACGTTCATCGACGGCATCGGTCTGCAGGAAGCGGATTTTATCGATCACATTTACCAGCTTAATGGGTTGGTATGCCGGAACTATGTCGACTTTGGTTTTTTCATGTAGAGTTTGTCTCTTGCCACGCAGCTCTTGTACTTCAAGTATTGGAACACAGACCTCTTGCAACATTGCACCACCATGGACGAAGCGGGCTCCACCAACAAAATGGAAACGGCTCACTCCTTTCGGAAGCCAGAATTCCACATCAGAGTTACCACCAACAATATTACGTAATTGCCCATGCCAGACATCTTCGTTTGTTGGTAAATTGCGAGCAAGGAGATAGCGTTTTGAAGCTTCCAGAGTTCCAGATGGTTCGTGTTTCAGAGGCGATTTTACCCCGTTTTCAACTGAGGCCTGTTGGAATAAGAATCCATGATCGGCTGTGATAACTACGCGAGTAACGCCAAACCCATTGATAATTTTGTTGATGAGTCCATTCAGTTCGTCTATAGCCTGGCGGGCATGAATGAATGTCTTGAGCTCACTTTTCTGAGATTCACTCTGAGCATCGATGACATCGTGATAGACGTAGATTACCTTTGCGTCACCAACCGCCTCGTTAGCTTCTGCCCGGGTCCAGCTCAGCAGACTTTTGGCCGAAATCGCTATACCACCCACCTTACTGAGAATAGTGCTGCGATTTTCTAAACCCGAGCTGCTCTGTCCATCAACTAATACTGTTGAGCTGGTAGCGGCATAGTCAAGTTGCTCATGGGGGAGTAGGGCGGCCATGCCAAGTTGCGTATAGCTAGGTAGTACCCCAAGTTGGCTCTTGAGCTGTGCAGAGAAGCGTTTGGCTTCATTTATCTGTCCCTGGAGCTCATGAGCCACTTCATAGCGTAAGGCATCACTGATAATCACAAACTGGCGCTTGACCCCGCTCTGGGTAAAGCGTTGTTTGATGACAGTATCATAGAAGCGATGCTGCGAAGGGAGACCCAACTGCCAGTTATCAAGTAGCTGCTCTTTAGCTAACAAACCATCCCATGTTAGCCCAAGCTGATAGAGATACCAGTTTACATACAGATCTTCGATTTTACTGGCCAGTACAGCCAGCACTTCGACCGATTGTCCCTGTAGGTGCAATAGTGCTTCATTAAACAGGCGATAGGCTGCATCAAACTGGAACAATTCAGCTTCATAGGCCAGATACATTTCTTGCGCCGAGGAGTAATGAAAACCATCCGGTTTGGAACGACGTAGTTCCAGCAGCAATTCGGCTTGTTGCAGCGCGTGATAAATATAAGCATATTTAGGTACAGTTCTGGCCCAGAACCCATGTCGACGGCGAGATATCAGTTGGGTAAACTCTACTCTATTCAGGCTCAGATCGCCGTTGTTTAATCCAGATATCAGCTCACGGATCAAACCTTGCTCGACCGCTTCAAAACCTTCGACCTCTCCCCAGAGCCAGATATCTTGCGTTGTCAGGCGTGAAGCAAGTTCGAGCTGCTCTGCTACCTGTGCAGAGATTTCGGCAAAATGGCTACTGTACTGATTAGAATCACGCCAGCCAGATAGCAGAGCCATGGCATTCGCGCGCCCGGTAGGCGTGGCTAATAGTTGTGACTGTAGCCAGACAGGACGTTCTTTGGAATCAAGCTGTTCGTAGCATTCGCTCACCAGTAACTTACGAATCAGTTCGCGTAGTGATGGTTCTGTCCCTTCAGCTATATGGTATCCATATTCACGGTTCATTAAATGCCAAAATGCAGGCAGTAATCCATGCTGTTCTAGCGGAACAAGAGCGGTTTCAGCATTTTCAAGTAACCGATCGCCAATGCTTTTCATTATTTCGGCAATCTGAGCATGACAGGTCAGCACGACACTTATCATTTTCATATCAAGTGATAGCGGATCTTCTATGCCGCCACGGCCGTCCAGGCGACGTTTAAAGGCTGCAGTACGCTCCTTGTTGGCGAAAAAGCTTTTACGTGACGCGATGTGGTCGCGCAGCGCCATATTGGCGAGGCCGAGGTCATTAAGCAGAATTGAGGCTGCATCAGCATAAAACGTGGTGCTATAACGACGTATATCGAGCAACCAGTCTTTAGCTGGTGATGGTTCTGAACTGGGCCAGTAGAGAAGGAACCCCTGCGTGGGTTCATCGATTTCAATGCGTTTGCGAGTTTGAAGCTGTGACTGCTCTGCCATATTGATCACTGTTACTGGCAACCCGTTCCACAGTATGGCGAGCTCTGTAAGCTGTGCAGTAAAGCTCTGTTCTGGGTCGTGCCAGAAAACAATCCGATCTGCGGTGAATTTGTTGTTTAGCCCGGTTTGAAGCTGAGTGATATCCATCAGTACGTCTCGGAATAATTAAGCCATCAGCACCATGGCTGTGAATCGGCGGTAGTGTGTAATGTTGAAGATGATTATACCAACTCTGAACGTTGATTAGTGACTGAATCCCACATGCTAAAGATTCGATAGCTAATCTAACTAATTTGTACAAGGGGATAGTGAGAACAAAGTGATAAAGCGGAGACATAAATGTCTCCGCTTTATCTTTTTGAACTTACTCGGCTTTATCGCCAGTGATAGCTTTCACTTCAGCTAATAAAGTACCGAACTTGCCGTAGTTGATCTTAACACCATCGTCGAGATCGAGCGGGATCTTCATATCAGCATAGTGTTTAAGCTGGTCGTCAAAGGAACGCAGCTCGGTAAGCTGTTTGGTCAGGCTATCGATCTCTTTACCGATGCGTTTGGCTTCGGCTGTTTCTGCTTCATTCTGTTGCAGGCGCAGGCGCTCAATACGGCTATGCATTTGGCCGAGCAGAGGCGTGACATACTCAGTGCGCATGCGCGGGAGAGTTGTTTCATTGTAGCGATGCAAATAGACCAAGCATTCAAAAGCTTTCTCTTTACCTGAACTGAATAGCCAGTAGATCGGGCGTTTTTTGTAGGTCTTCAAGTGATCTTTAAAGAATTGGGTCGAGAGATAGCGGCGAATAGTCTCGCGGGAGGTTTCTCCTCCTTTTTTCACGGGCCTTATCGCCGCTAAGCAAAGGCTATCGGCAATAAATTGTAGGTTCTCTTCCAGATGCTCTGTACCCCAAACTGTGCTGACAAACTCTTCAACCCGAGCGGCAATATCATCTTCAAACCAAGCCTCTGAGGTCAGTGGCAGAATACCATCACTATCGGCAGGGAAACTGGTATAAACACCTCTTTCAACCAATATTTTAAAACCTTCATTACCGGCACAGGCATAAACTAATCCCTCAAGGTCCAGTGAATAGCGTCCCATCATGCAACCTACCGAATATTCCAGTAAGTTAGAGATTTTTTTCGATTTAAAAATAAAGTCAATATCACTAGTGTTGTTATTAGTTTTATAAATAAACCATGGGTTATTGAGTAGCGTGATTTCAGACCTGTGTATTGATGGTTCAGACGTTGAGTTGCCATCAAAACTTTTTTCTGCCAAAGAGTTTATTAAACATTCAATCTCAAACAGACGGTCGGTTTTCACCTCCCATTTATTTTTGAACTCACTATAAGATGACATTAGTGTTTTTGGGGATGCTTTTGAAATAGAAACAAGTGGGTCTATTCTAAAATCGATTGAAGTCTCTATAGAATTCCAATCCTCTCTAGCGATCTCAATAGCTTCCATTGTGGCATTAATCACAATATCTGAGTTTAAGAAATATGAAGGTAATGGTAAGTCACTTATATTACTTACTAAAATATGTTTTGTGGGGTTGAGTAAATCGGTTAGCTTCTTTGCAGAGGTGCTACATAAAAAAGCTAAGACGGAATAAAGATGTTGAATTTTAGTCGATGTAATGAAATTACCATTCTGATCACTAATAAATCCGCTTTGATAATATCTGACACCAAGGCAAGATGCACTTGCTGACGTCCAGCTGACCATTGGTAAATATTTTTTATCCAGTCCTTGAGGTCTTGATCTTAATTTACCGCTCTCATCTTTGAAGTTTCTAATATCAAATCCATCATTTTTCCAAAAAATGACAGATCCTTGATTACCATACCATTTTCTAAAATCTCCACCGTTGTTACATTTACTCCATGATTTATCTTCACTTCCGTCCATGTTAATATCTTTGATATTTACTTCATGCCACTCTCTAATAAATCTTTCATTATCACCAGTTGCTAAACCTTTTCTTACCTCAGCGAGGGTACCAATAGAAATATGATTTTCTTTGTAAGAGAAGGCTTGGATTATTTCATCACTAACCCAATATGCCAGTGGTTTTCCTGGTATGGAGGAAAAGTCAGAAATACTTCGAGTGCATGAGCGATCATTAATAGTAGGAAAAGCGAATGGAACTCCATGACTATCAATTTCATTAAAACGTATGCACTGATAATTGCCTAGGTAACCTTCATTCCTATTTGCAGAATAAATAAATGCAGCAGTGCCAAAGTTAATCCCCATTGATGTTCTTCCACGGCCTTCATAAGGCATGTGTACTAAATCAATCATCTTAATTTTTGTAAACATTTGCTCACGAAATGCAGAGAAAGTTGGTAAAAACATCCAGCTTTCCATTGCCACAATTCCCGCATAAGCGGATGGTTTTAACAAGTAAGTAGCTAATTCGATGAATGCAGCATATAGATCGGGCTTCGATGTGGGATAATTCAATGCAATATAATTTTTTAGTAAGCTATTCATCCACTTACTGCCGATATAAGGGGGGTTTGCTACTACAGTATCGTAACGGTTAGCAAGAAGGACTGATTGGGATAGTAGAGGTAATAGTGCATTGGCGGCTTGTTTTTGCATAGCGTCGCCAGTGGTGCGTAAAGATGTAAGTGTACTACGAAGAGAATTGATAGTAGCGAACTTCTCTTCCGGAAGTATAATTAGAGAGCCAAAGCTCTTTGCATCGAAAAAACGTTTATGTAAATCAATTAGCAATAACAAGCGCTCATCTGTGGCCATTTGCGTGGACTTACTAGGAATAAACATATCCTGTACATGTCCTTGAGCATCGTTGACATTGAGATTTAAAGCATCCCAGAGTTGGTTGATATTTAGATGGCGACTTTCTTTAAATGAATGAATATTAAGAGTGAGATCTCGTATAAATAACCGTTTGTCATCTTGACGTGCGCGCATGAGAAGAGCAAAACCTGCCAATTGTGCTGCACGGTCGTCAATATCTAAGCCAAAAAGATTGTGTCTTAGTATTAGTTCCGGAATTTCACGACTGCGATAACCGCGCTCTTCATAAATCTGATAGAGCACATTATAGGCTTCCACCAAGATATGACCGGAGCCACAGGCAGGATCAAGCACACGGATTGATTCAGGTTCAATGCTTGTCGGAGTGAGCTTACCCTGTTGTGTAATAGCTTCAGTACTATGTTTTACCGCTTCAATATAGTAGGGCATCACGCTTTTGAGTGTGGACTCCGGATAAGCTTGAAGCCAGTGTCGGCCCACCGAGTTTTGCACCAGATACTGTACGATCCAGTTAGGTGTGAATAGCTGAGTAGCGGCGGGAATATCTGCGGATTTGACCACCTTACCAATGACCTGCTCTTTTTTCTCACTGATATAGAATTGGTAAAGCCAGCCTATTACCTCGACTTGTTGCCAGTCAGGCTCAGGGATCTCATCCACCAGTTCACGCCAAAAGGCATCAGTGCGGGTAAGGCCTGTAGGCAGCAGAAGTTCTGTTTCATCATCAATGGCTTCAAACAAAAATGGCATTGCCTGGTGCAGTCGGTGGCACTGACCTAGAAGAAGCTCACGAAAGAGTGCTTCCTGCTCATTACCTGCTAGTAAAAGATCTAGCAGCGCAGGCTTATTTAGAGTCACACCTTCAGAGATGAGGGAATCGATCACCTCAGGGGCGCGATCCAACACCTCAAAGCCTTGTGGCTGAGACGGGTGTGATAGCAGACGCACACCGTGTTCTAAATATCCCTCTTCGCTTTTCAGCTCCATAAAGCGGATGGCACAGAAGCGGTTAAACCAAGTGTATGCGACATGCTCTATTAAAGTCTCATAACTATCGTTTGCAAGCCGTTGTTGCAGGCGCTTAAGGGCAGAGGCACAACTGGCTGGATGGGTAAATCCAGCAACTTGCAAAACTTCACCGCTGATTACCGGCTCAATATGGCCCTTGGCAGTGATTCCAAATTCAGCAGCGCGTGCTTTGATCGCTGTGATAAATGCTGTACGAGCCCGAGGGGCTATTTTTTTTAAATTGGCAGTGTTCATTAAGGCTCACAAATTGGTTTATCCGGGCGGTATCCCACCATTCAGAATACAATGTCGGATGAGTTGTAACTCACCTGAAAAAGAAATTATGCCGTAAGAGGTTCACTAAGAATGTGACGTAAACGCGCCAATAATATTTCACGACGCTTATGATAGAACGCCTCAAATCCAGCCAAAGTCTCTGGAA
The DNA here is from genome assembly GCF_043105735.1 of Leclercia sp. GLN_9. Taxonomy (NCBI): domain Bacteria; kingdom Pseudomonadati; phylum Pseudomonadota; class Gammaproteobacteria; order Enterobacterales; family Enterobacteriaceae; genus Leclercia; species Leclercia sp. GLN_9. The sequence goes on along the minus strand of NZ_JBICLV010000007.1, from coordinate 9,427 downwards.
GTGAGTCGATTGCCTGTAAGTGAAGATGATTGGCACGGGCAGCTGGCTCCGGCCACATCACTTCGTACCATTCATGCGGTAACTTCTCACGTTTTTCATTGTTCTGGCCCCCTTCTAACAACTGTAGGTTAGGTAGCCGGTTAGCCATGATAATCCACTCTTCAATCTGTATTTCATCGGTCATGCCTATCTTTTTCAGTTGGCTTTTGGTAAAGCGGGCTCTAGGGAATATGTGATCAACATGGAAGTGGTGGGAGAAGTCATGTCCCGGAAAGAGCAGAGATAACAAGGCAAAGGTTCGGCGGTTGCCATAGTCGAGTTCAACCAAAGACTGTAGTTCTTCTTCTTCAAAGCGTAAGCTCTTGCCGCGTTCTGTCATCGCAATAGACATTTCTATCAGAGGAAACTCTTGCTGACCATGTTCCTTGATCTTGCTTCGCAAGCTAGTCAGAAGCGTATCAAGACCACTTCCCCAAATACCGGATTGTTTTAGGATAGAGCGAATGAGCCAACCTCTGAGCCCCTGCCTATCAGCAGCATACTCGCTACGGGATAGGTAGCTGTTATCCAGATCTCGATGGTAGAGGTAATAGGCTATGGGAAGTAGGGAACTGTCTGCTCCCAGGTTGTAACTGTTGAAGCCGAAACTGCTGAGTAGATTGACTGCAAGAAGTAAAGCTTTCCGGATGCGTTCCCAATTATCTTCCAGCTTGCACATGTTCTCTTTGCTAAAGTTCTCGACTTTAAACCCAACGCTGCCGATATCACTCAGCATCAGACCTGCTTTGAGCACCAGGTCCTTGCTAAAGGAAAAACCATTACCTATTTGGTTCATTTCATCTACTAGCTTGTGAATCTCATCACGCGCATCCAGCGTGCTCCATTGCGTTACGGCGATGGAGAGCAGTAGATCTGAATAGGAGAGTGTTGTTCCGCCACTATTCATACGGATAAAGATATTGAGAACCTTGGATAGCTCCTGACCTTCTTCCAGGTAGTAACTGATCAAAGGTTTATTGTGAATGATGTCATGAAAACGGGAAATCACTTTACCTGCTGCTGGTTTGCGTTCATCAGGCATTTTCATTTCCATGACTGACATCATTACGTCATAGGCATTCATACCGAGAATACGGGAGACTAAAAACCAATGGTGTTGGTCATCGTTGTGGCTTGCCTCATCCTCACTCAAGAACTCGAACTCATAACGAGTTCCGCTGTCAGGGTCTGTGCATTCAAAAAGATTGAGATAGAGGCGACGTTCGATAAAGGCGTCTGCACTGGACCACCATTTACCCTGAGTTTTCCAACTATAGGAACCGCGTAACCCGATGTTTAGTGCCGTCATTCGCTGCTGGCCATCTAGAACCGCGATGCGATCATTTTCACCGATGATATCTAGTTTTTTACAGTGGACTTGATCACGCTGGTGGTAGTCACGCATAAAATCATAAAATTGATACTGACGCAGATTCTCAGTTTTAATTTTCCAAAACAGGAAGGTACCAAACGGGTAGCCTTGTAGTAGAGAGTCAAAAAGCTGGCAGATTTGATCTGGCCGCCAGACAAATTCTCTCTGGATTGCAGGCAAAATATATTCATGCTGTTCAACTTTGTTCAGCAGCGTTTCGATGGTGCCACCGGTTTGGTACATGTTTTATCTCTTCCCGTATGGTTGTGTTCGAAGCACTCTTTACGCCCCTTTTGATGAGAAAAGGGGCCGAGCGTTTTACATCCTTGCTTTTGGGCGCAACACTATTTGATCCGCACTCGTTTACCCTGACCTATTGCCTGTTGTAAACGGCTGCGAAGTGTCGCGAGATAGGTGTCGATATCCTGCTCCGTTTCTATAAAGATATGGCTGGCACCGAGTAATTCTGCGGGTGAAACCAGTTCGATAGGTTTAGGTATTGGTTTGTGGCTAACCACTGTCGCAGCAGAGTTATTCGCAATAGTAGTTGGCGAGTCTGATGGATCCGGTTCTCGCAAAGTACCAGCATCGCTATTAGGCGGTTCAGCCGCTTTTTTCCGTGCTGCGGCTTGCTCCGCTTCCCGACGAGCTTGAAGTTCGGCGCTATAGCGGTTGATCAGTTCTAAGACCTTATCCTCTTCATCATCAGCCTCTTGTTGCAGGCTAACAATCTCATGTAAGGATAAGCTGTTACTGACCCGTTCTTTTAACAGGTTAAAGGGACGCATTGCCTGGTTTTGTAACTCTGCTGGTAAGTCAGCAACCAGCGGTGCAACCCCTTGCTGGGTCGCATTGATCGCTTCCAAAGCTGTGGCACGTTTCTGTTCTACCAGTTGCAGGTTAATGGCGATGAGTTGATCAATTAACGATCCCACCTGGCGCAGTTTGCTATACGGGGATTTGTCATCGTAGATAGCCTGCAATGCAGCTAATGCTTTAGCCGCTTCTAGGTTTTGCTCCAGTGCATGGCGATTGGATTTGAATTGATCGTTGAGGGCTCGACGCAACTGTTGCCAGATATCAAACTGACGAGTGAAAAACTCCTCGACCTCTTCAAAATCTTCGGCAAAATCCTGCCATTCGTTGCTCTGCTGGCAGAGTCCATCGATTAGGGCATAACTGTTGTTGCCCAGCTCAAGCAGGCTGGCGATTAATCGACTGCCGGTAAGCAGGGTGCTTTTGCCAGGGCAATTCCCATCTTTAGCTTTAAAATCAAATTCTTTAATTAACCGCTGCCACTCGCCTAGTACGTCAAGAAGCTTATTCGCCAGCTCTTTTTCGCTGCTCTCGAAGGGTTTATTAAAAATATCTTTCGCCAGTTTAGCCGCTTTAGCTACTTGCTGTTCTGTATGCTGACGTACTCGACGAATACGCAGTGTGCTGTGGCTACGTACCGAGGTAAAATGTTCGTAGCTGCGTTTGAGGGGCAAATCACCATTCGGTGTAGATAGCGCAGCCTTACCAAGCAAGACCAGATGAGTCACCTGTAGCATTACTTCGTCACGGTTCCAGCCGAAGGGACGAGCACTGAATCGCTCTAACAATTCTTTAAGGTAGACCGGCTGATTTTTTTCATCTGCGACATTTAAAAAGAGTTCAATCTCCTTTTTTGCAGCAGCATTGGGGTCTTGTTCACCGAGATTTACATTTAGCTGTGCCATGTCATCGGCCATGATCACCGACTTCAGCTCTTGCACCGGGTTGTTACCACAGCTTTGTAGTAAAGAGAGCTTTTGGAATGAGTTTTCGATTACGTAGGCACAAGCTTCATCAAGCATATTGCTGACACTAGCCGATTTACTTTGCAGCTCATTACCGAGTGCGAATATCTGTGCTTGTTTCACCAGATCATCGAATAGTAATTTCAGACGGCTGCGACGCTGGGTGTTTTCGAGTGCTTTTTCTGCTAGCAATTTCTCTTGCTCAGGTCGTTTACCTCGTATCCCTGCTAGGAATTTCTCGGTTTTCAACCACGTATCAAATTCAGCCCAGATCCGCTTCTCACTCGACAGGCGTACCAGAATACAACCATTCCCTTCTTGGCTCAGTGCCTTGTAGGATTGTTCGTTATAACTGTCAAAATTGGCATCCAGTGGGGAAATGACTTTGAGCACCAGATCTGTTTGTTGGCTGCCGTCTATAGAGTGGCCGTTACAAAAGCGAGTCAGAGGGTAATCCTGCTTGTTTACCGGATAGCGATACTGACGGCGATTGCCCATTACCTCTTCAAACACCAACCGGGCCAGTTGCCGGTTCTCTTCAGTTGCTTCAACCTGAGTGTGTTTGATCTCCTGCTCGACTTCTTTTTCTTCGTTAGTCAGGAATACGTATTCATCGCCATTTCTGACAATCAATAGCTGGTTTTCAAGACGCTGTAGACTGGCTTCGATTCGGCTTTTCAGTGCCACTTTATCGGTATCTATTTCTTCAATAGAGAGTGTGACCAGATTATCAATGGTGGATTTGACCAGATCGACATAGCGGATCAAAAACAGCGATTTAAGAATATTAATGTCGTAAGGATCGAGGCTTGCTTTCTCAGCCGCTTGTTCGAAGATGCGTTTAACGTTGGTATCGAGGAAAGATTCGATTGCCGGATAAAAGGCATGGAAAGGCACCAATACACCGATATCTTTGTTCATCTGCTGGCGTGCGGCATTCTGGAATGCATCCAGCAGAGAACGTTCACCACGGGAGAGATGTTTACCGGTAGCCCCCACTTTGCGGATTGCTTCGAAGACCTTTTGTACCAGCAGATACTGATAGGGAATAAAAGGGTAGTGATCAACAAACTCAACATTATCACTGTAGTTAGCAAGCTCAGCTGTAGTGCTGGTATCAAAGGTCAACTGGTTGCGAAGAATGTCGCCTTTTTGACTGAACAATTCTGCCAGGCAATTTTTAGCGTCTTCACTTTTTTCGAGCAGACGTTTCTGTATTACCTCATTGGTATTGGACGAGGAGAGGGAGATCCTTGTGTGAAAACGCCCTTGGATCTTGGAGAAGTCCTGGCCTTTTTTAGCGCTAAGATCCCCTAGTACGGCATCAATATCTTCTTGTGAAGTTACGATCACCCAAGCTCTGCCCCCACAAGCGGTACCGATATTTTCTGTTATCGTCTGAAGTTTGAGCATCATCTGGGTGTTGTTGCCAATAAACTGTCCGACCTCATCTACCAGAAAGACCATGCGTTTACTGTCGCCAGATGGATCGCTGCGATCGAGATACTCCCGCACCCATTTACAGAAGTTGGCAATGTCGAGAGTAAACATGGATTCGAGATTTTCCATACTCTGCACTGATGAGGCATCTGACTGGCCGGTAGCATAGGCCCAGGCTTTTGCCATTTCATCACGACAGAAACCATAGGCATCACGCTGTTCTTCCCAGCTTGAGCCCGTGAGTTCAGCGAATTTTGCTTTGAATGGCTCGTATTGGCCACGGGAATCTAGCTCACGTTCCAGGTGTGCGATATGAGGATGGTCAGCGCAATATCCCAGGCGCTCATTGAAGACGCGTAAGAAAACTTTGAGAATGGCATCTTCTTTGTCTTCAGTATCTGCGCGGCTGTCGATATTAAAGAGAATTACTTCAGTATTGCGGTTAACTGCAGCATGGATGTCACCATAAAGAAGAGGATCGCTGATTTTCTCTTTGAAAAACTCGATGGCTGCTTTTGTCTGGCCATCGTTAATGGCTTTCTGGTTACCGAGCAGATAAGAGAGGATCTTTATAAAGTGAGATTTACCGGAACCGAAATAACCCGATACCCAAATCCCAATTTTACCCGCCACACTAGGATCATCTGGATGGCTGACACCAGGCAGGTAGGTCTCAAAAAAGTGACGAAGGTGGCGGTCAAGTTCACGGGTCACCACATACTCGTCAAGCTCAGTCCAGATGATTTGCTCATCCAGCTGTTCGGCTTTCACCACACCATTGATTGGGCGATCCAGTTGTTTGGTAAACAGCTCTCTTATCTGCATTAAAAATTCCGTCTCTATCATTTAGCGAGGCTCTTCTGCTCGCTATAACGTGATGACTCTTTCGCGGCCAAGTTAGTGGTTTGAATTCTCTCAAAAAACAAGCTACGGCAGCAGTATAAATTTCAGTACTTAGATGCGTGTGGCACCAGTTGGAAAGCTCGGTAGTAGTTGGCTGTTGCCACTTCTGCGCTGTCCAGATCAAAAGGATAAAGTTCGAGGCCGTTGTAACTGCCCGGGTAAAACAATACCAGTGGTATTGACCCCATATGGGCATGTAATGCATTAAGCAAGCTATGACCACGTAGCAATGGCCAGCATTGGCCAAGACCTGATAGCAATACAAACTGAGGCGAGGCCGGAAGCACTTTATCTATCAGATGCCTTGCAATTCGACCTTGTTCAAGAGGCCCTTTAAGTGCTTTGGCTAACTCGTCGGTACCTTTTTTGATCTCCAGATCAAAAGCTTTATCCAGCAATTTACGATCTTGCAAAATTGCCAGTACCTCTTCGAACAGATTGAGATGAACAAAATTCAGCCCCTGCCGGGACAGGCGAGGCAAAGTCAATCTCAAATATTCCCGTACGGTTAGTTCAAACTGAGGTGGGTAATCAAAGATATAAAAACCGATCTCACCACCGAGCTCTTGGTTTTTCAGGAAGCCTTCACTTTTTAGCCGGTCTTCGATTTGTTCGAGACGAGCTGACAATTGCGGCTTACTGTCCAGTTTTGCTCTCATCTGACGGACTCCATCACATCGTAGACTTTTTGGCAGTCGAGACTACTTGCCCACTCTCTTATCTGGGGTTGTAGATAGACATTTTTCAACCTTCTACTGCGGCCTGATTCCAGATACCCGCTATCTGCGAGGATCTTAAATACGTTGTTGCCCATTTTCTGGATTGAGCTTTCGGAATATTGATCTAAGCCGATGATGGCACGTTGGCGGGATAGAATAAATTCCTGCCAGTCTTCGCTTCGCAGTGATTCGCGAAACATCTGCCGGGCATCAGACAGTGTTGTAGCCATGAAATCGGTCAGCACTGGGGATTGGCACATTGTCGCCATTAGCAACATTTGTCTGGCTGCATCATCAGGGGCCTTTAGTAGCTCACTCCAGAATGCCTCACCCATCGGTTGAATTCTTTTACGCAGGGTTGAAGCCATGCGTTTAACACTGTGCACTGAGGTCTTCTGCAGCACATTGTCATTTACAATAGCATTATGCCATTGATCATCATTTGGTGAGGATATCAGCAGCTCCGCGATGACTCTGCTCTCACGCAACATCAGGCTGCCACCAATGATGTCACCCAGATATTCTTTGGCGGTCATAATGGCTCCACGGTCAGGGTTTAAAAACTCCGTTATGATACGCGAAATTGGAGCATATGGCCTTATGACAAAACACATTTTGCCTTTGCTATCGACCAGCGTGATTTTTCCGCTTCAGAGGCGCAATATAAATTACCACGGATATTGCCGCACACTTGCAGGTGTAGCGATCATAAGGGGCTGTAAGGGCATCGCTCAGACCACCGTTACCGTCGAGAGCGAGAAAGGAATTGGCAAACATATTCTAGGCTCCAGCCAGCCAACACGCAGGCATAAGCCGTCCCTAAAGGGCAGGCAGAAGCCATGCGGTTGGAAGGTTTAAAGGTGTTGCGAGGTAAATAGCGGTGTGGTAGTCACACTATGAATTGCTGGCGTAAAAAACTACCTTACTCAGAAGTCACTCTTGCGTGGTCGCCCGGTTGCTGGTCGTTCAGGGACATCGTTGCAGCCGAACAGCAGCAGGCCATGTTTCTGCTGAATTTTGGTCATATACGCCAACACCTGTCGGATGTTGTCGATACTGTCTGGTTCGCTGTAACGCACCGGGATATTGATATTGGCTCTGTAATATTTTTTGTATTCACTACGATGGAAGCCCCCGTCACCTTCGGTAATTAACGTCCAGAACTCACGGGCCTTCTCAGCCCAGGGATAAACCTTCCGACTGCGGTTGCCATCTACCCAGAAGACTACGTGCGCATGGTAGTGATGGTCTTCTGTCCATTCGATAACCCAGAAATAACCCACGACTGCGCCCATTTGCATCATGTAATCCATGAGTAACCGGAGATCCCATTCAAGATGATTGTGGTTTTGCAGGTAGTACTTAGCGGTGTGATGCTGATAGAACAAGTCGATTCGGAGTGCCCGCAGGCAGGCATAGCGATCAACCATTTCGTCAATATGGATGTTCAGAAGAGATTCCAGATACCAGTCTGGCTCCCATTGCGGTTTGTTTTGCATAGAACAGATTCCTTCGTGCTGACAAAGATCAGCAGATGTGAGGAAGCCTCCGGAGGGGAGGCTATGACGCAGTATCTGACAGGGCTACTGAAAGATCTGGTAATGCTGGGATTAATCAGGGTGAAGGATTAAGAGGGAATGCCTATTAATAATACTAATAACCGATATTAATAATCACACTCACTAGTGCCTTCAGAAACCTTGCAGGGCAAGGCATCAGGCCTGATTCAGTGGCTCGGCTGCCGTCCGCCATGCAAAGCAGACGTACTCGTCCATCAGACTGGTCAGCGCAGAGTTTTCTGCCTGCCGGTCATTGACCCAGATATCCATCTCTTTATCTTTTTTGAATCTGAGATGGTCGGTCCAGTCATCCAGGCAATTACCCAGCATCAAATCGTACCAGCATAGCCAGACCAGCTTCAGACGCAGCTCGCTACCGCTGAACTGCCGAAACAAACTGATGAGTTTATTTGCCACAGGACGCTGTTTTAACCGCACGCACTCAGACAGCAGAATACCTTCCAGCATGGGATGGTGAGCCAGCAGATGTTCCTGAGTAAATAAACTGACGATCAGGTCATCATTAACAGTCAGTGGGGCTGCTGCTCTGCCATAAATAATCCTGTGCAGACACTGGGGAACAACAGCAATAACCTCTTCCTCTCCCGGAAACTTAAGGCTACCAACCGTCAGGGTATGGTGATGATATATATTCTGGTGGCACATACCCGATCTGACCGTCAGCTTCGTAAAATCGGTCAGCCAGGTCTGGTAACATTTATAAAGTTCTTCGTAACGAGGCTTGTAATCTTTCATGTTCATATTCCTTCTGGCTTAAATGACAGACAGCAGAAAACCTCCGGAGCAACCGGATAGTCATTATTCTGCTGAGGGTTTACTCTGGTGGGAGGTTATTTACGGGACTGATCGATTCGTTCCTGTAGCCAGTTTTCGACTTCGCTTTTTAACCATCGGGAGCTTCGGCCCAGCTTGATGGGTTTGGGAAAGACTCCATCCTTAATGAGCTTATAAATCCACTTATCTGTCATTTGCAGCAGACTGGTGATAAATGCCATGTCAATCAACTGGTCTTCGGTAAGTAAGGGATGCGTGGTCATGATTTGGTATCTCCGGTTAAGAAAGGTAACCCGGATGAGTGATATTTAATTTCGGTCACTGCTCCGGGGCATACCCATGGGGAGATACGTAAAAAAGCGGGTTATGTTGACCTCTAGGGGTCAACCGGTTCTGAGATGTATTTCGACGCGCTCATGTGCATGACTGTCTTACATTCTTCTGTTACCTCATCTGTTGAAGACATCGATCGCTCAGGTAACCGTCATCCTTCCTCTTTTGTCTTCATGGGCTTATAGTCACCGGACTACCTGTCCTTTGAAAAAACCTTCTTACTTTCCCGAAGGTCAGTGAACAGCTTATCCTGTTGTTTTACATTGAAAACCAGCTAATCCCGTATTACTATGCATTACATAAAACATAACTTTTACTACACTTTTTATTACGCAGATATCGACGCAGAAAGCAACGCATTTGACTACGCATTACACACGCATTAACCTACGTAGTGATACCAACTTTAAAATCAATGAAAATGTAATTATGAAAGAACAGCTGACGGATAGAACAGAAAGAGCGTGTCGGTTTTATATCGAATAT
>NZ_JBICLV010000006.1:0-78857 GCF_043105735.1 Leclercia sp. GLN_9 | reverse complement strand
GCACGTTCACCGCAGCGGAGGGGGCATAAAGCAGAGGTGCTGTAGTGAACGGAACCCTTCCACTTAAGTCATTCAGAAGTACTGAGTTGCTTAACTGAATGACATTACAACCCGGGTTGCCGTTTTTTGTGTTTGCGCGCCCTCTGTAAGACAGGGCGAGGGCATCACCCGCACAAAGCCTTAAACCCCATACCCCATCATCTTCAACAGCTGCTGCGCATGCAGCACCGCATCCTGGCGGTGGGCGACGCCCAGCTTCTGATACAGATTTCGGATATGCGTTTTGATGGTGGTGGCCGCCACGGCCAGCTCACCGGCAATCTGCTCGTTGCTGTAGCCAGAGTAGATCAGCCCCAGCACCTGCCACTCACGCTGGGTGAGCGGGCTGGTGCGGATCAGTTCCGGCACTTCCGGGTGGGTCAGCAGACGCTCCACAAAGGTCTCATCGAAATGAGCGAACTTGTGGCGATGATGCTGGTTAATCTCACGCAGGATGCGCTGGGCGCGATGCTGGTCCAGCTCCGGCAGGGTATTGAGCTGAATCAACTGGCGCAACTGCTGCGCCATGGTCTCGCCTTCAATCACAAAGTGGCTGATAAACCCGGTGCGGTTCGCCAGTTGCAGCGCTTCCAGCAACACACGCTGGGCGTCATTTTTGCGGCCAGACTGCCAGTAAAGCTGGTTTTGCAGCAGCAGGTTGCGGTTCAGATCGCTCATCAGACGCAGGCTGCGGGCATTTTCATTCAACTCTTCCAGCACCATCTCGGCCGGTTCGAACTCGCCCAACAGGATCTGCGCGCGGGCAATGTTGCGCCACTGGCTCTGCAGGAAGTGGTTATTAGCAAACTCTGGCTTCGGCGTCTGGCGCAGCCAGTTGGCTGCCGATTTCTTGTCGCCCGTCATCTGCCAGTAAATCACCCGCACTTTATCGGCGTTGGATACCCAGTCGCTGTGATACTGGCCGTTGCCGAGCAGGTTCTCCAGACGGTTGAGGTGGTTGCGGGCGTTATCCAGATCGCCGCGGGCCAGCGAGCACTGCACCAGCAGGCCCAGACACTGCAACTGCTGCTGCGGCTGATAGGCAGAGAGCACATCGACACCATGGCGGGCGGTGGTTTCGGCTTCGTCCAGACGTGCCCACGCCCACAGCAGCTGGGCGCGAATGCGCAGCAGGAACTCGTGCATCGGCAGCTGTTCCAGGTGCTGATCGCGGATCAGGGTGAAGGCTTTCTCCTGGGTCTCCCAGGCGGCCTGCAGGAAGCCCTGGGCAAACAAAATTTCGCTCTGCTGGATCAGGCTCCACAGGGCGTAGTGCCAGACGTCATGGCGGCGCGCCATCTGCTCGGTCTGCTGCATCAGCGACAGCGAGCGGGTCAGGTCGCCCTTACAGTGCAGGACTTCACCATGCACCGACGTGGCGACGATACGGCTGTAGAAGTTCGCCAGGGGCAGCTCTTCCAGCGCGCCCAGGGCCAGGCGCTGGGCCTCTTCCGGGTTGCCGTCGTTAATGGCCACCTGCGCGCGCAGGGCGTTGAATTCGCCGTGCAGGGCGGCGTCCATCTCGCCTTTCATCTCTTGCTCGGCGCGGGCCAGCAGGGTGTTCACTTCGCTGTAGCGATGCTGGCTCTGCATCAGCCAGGCCTGCAGCAGCACCAGACGCGGGTTTTCCAGCAGGCTATCCCACGGCAGGGCGCGCAGCGACTCCTCCAGCAGGGCCAGCTCGCTGTGGTTAAACAGGCTCCAGGCGTGATTGAGCAGAATATCGCGCAGCATATGGGCATCGCCCGCCGCCAGCGCGTGGTGAATGGCCTCGCTCGGGAAGCCCTGCGCCATCCAGCTCTCGGCGGCGGCGCGGTGGATGTCCGGTAATTCGGTTGCCAGCTCCCACTGACAGCGCTGGCGCAGGAAGCTGCCAAACAGCGGGTGGTAGCTGAACCACTCCCCGGAGTCGTCCATGCGTTGCAGGAACAACCCCTGGCGTTCGATCTCTTCCAGGCGCATCTGGCCGTTGTCTTCGCCGGTGACGCGCACGATCAGCGCATCGTTCATCGAGCGCAGCAGGGAGCTTTTCAGCAGGAACTGACGGGTAGACTGGTCGACGCTGTCGAGTACCTCATCCACCAGATAATCGGAAAGATGGCTGGCATTAATCCCCGACAGACGACGGGCGGATTGCTGCGTCGAGCTGTTGTTATGCCGCGCCGACAGGGCAATCAGTTGCAGGGCGGTCGCCCAGCCTGCCACGTCGTCGCACAGGCGGCTGCTCTCAGCCACCTCGATAGGGGATTTCAGGCGGCAGTCAAAGAACTGCTTCGCTTCCTGATGAGTAAAGGAGAGTTGTTGGCTGCCCACTTCCAGCAGCTGATCGCGCACGCGCAGGTTGGCAATGCCCAGCTGCGGCAGGTTGCGCGACAGGATCACCAGGGTCAGGTTTTCCGGCTGGTGGCGCAGGAAAAAGCGCATCGACTCATGGATAACCGGATTGGTGATCAGATGGTAGTCATCAATGACCAGGTAGAGCGGACGATGCCATTCGGCCAGCTCGATAAACAGTTGCGAAAAAAGGGAAGAGAGGCTGGCGTACTGGCGCTTTTGCACCATCACTTCGCTGGTGACACAGTGGCCGTTGGTCGCCTGCTGAATAGCGGCGATCAAATAACTGGCAAAACGCTCCTGCTGGTTGTCGCCCTCATCGAGGGAGTACCAGCCGAGATCGGTCTTGCCGGAAGCCCATTGCGAAATGAGCGTGGTTTTGCCGTAGCCTGCAGGACTCGTTACCAGCGCCAGTCGAAAATTGTTCGCGCCGGAAAGTTTCGCCAGCAAGCGTTCGCGGACCACAGTATGGTCAAGACGAACCGGGCGACTTAATTTGGACGGAATCAACATAGGTTTCACTTCACTGTGTGGAAATCGAGATTTTTATTTTTTTTGCGCTTCGTAATTAATCCTTATAAGTTCGGTCAGAAACCTTTTTATTGCAAGTTATGTCCGGGTTTTGTGTCCCTTAATTTGCACTGTGTCACAAAAATATATGCAGGGAGGAAGGAACTTTTCCGATGGCCTCAAAAGCGCATGGATACTGGGGTGGCGTGTTTCAGACGGTTAAGCATAAAAAGGAATATAGAATCGTAAATGGCATGAAAAGTTAATAAAGTCCCGAAAGAGTAACTTGCGTAAAATAACGCGCTGGCGTGCAGTAAATTCTGAACGTTATTACTTCAGGTAAGTAATTATTGCCCGGTGCCTATATTTCAGGCGAAACCGCATTTCATTTTTTGACTCCCTCACCGAAAAGCTCACCCTTAATACCCTCACTCCCGCGGCATAAAGTGGCGGCGATCACACTTTCCCGCTCATCCCTGTTACTCCTCCCTGTCTAATCCCCGGCAGGAGGAGGAAGTGGTGTAAGGAGCCAGGCACACTAGCACCAACGCCTTATTTTCTCTCTACAGGATGCAGATTCTCTATGTCACAGCCGACTTTCAACAAAGCTCAATTCCAGGCTGCCCTGACGCGTCAGTGGCAGCGTTTTGGTTTACACGCCGCCGAAGACATGACCTCCCGCCAGTGGTGGCAGGCCGTCAGTGGAGCGCTCGCAGAGCTGCTGAGCGCCCAACCCGCGGTAAAACCCGTGGCAGGCCAGCGCCACGTTAACTATATTTCCATGGAGTTCCTGATTGGCCGTCTGACCGGCAACAACCTGCTGAACCTCGGCTGGTATCAGGAGGTCAGCGATGTCCTGAATACGCATAACATCAACCTGACCGACCTGCTGGAAGAAGAGATCGATCCGGCGCTGGGCAACGGCGGTCTGGGTCGTCTGGCGGCCTGTTTCCTTGACTCAATGGCGACGGTGGGGCAGTCGGCCACCGGCTATGGCCTGAACTATCAGTACGGCCTGTTCCGCCAGTCCTTCGCAGGCGGCCAGCAGATGGAAGCCCCGGACGACTGGCATCGCGGCAGCTACCCGTGGTTCCGCCACAACGAAGCGCTGGACGTGCAGGTTGGCATTGGCGGTAAAGTAACGAAAGCGGGCCAGTGGGAGCCGGGCTTTACCATTACCGGCCAGGCCTGGGATCTGCCGGTGCTGGGCTACCGTAACGGCGTCGCGCAGCCGCTGCGCCTGTGGCAGGCGACGCACGCTCACCCGTTTAACCTGACCAAATTCAACGACGGCGATTTCCTGCGCGCTGAGCAGCAGGGCATCGACGCCGACAAGCTGACCAAAGTGCTTTACCCGAACGACAACCATCTGGCGGGCAAAAAGCTGCGCCTGATGCAGCAGTATTTCCAGTGCGCCTGTTCCGTAGCCGACATCCTGCGTCGCCACCACCTGGCGGGCCGCAAGCTGGCGGAGCTGCCAGATTACGAAGTGATCCAGCTGAACGACACCCACCCGACCATCGCCATCCCTGAACTGCTGCGCGTGCTGATCGACAAGCATCAGCTGAGCTGGGACGACGCCTGGGCCATCACCAGCAAGACCTTCGCTTACACTAACCACACCCTGATGCCAGAGGCGCTGGAGTGCTGGGATGAGAAGCTGATTAAAACCCTGCTGCCGCGCCATATGCAGCTGATCAACGAGATCAACAACCGCTTCAAAAAGCTGGTGGATAAAACCTGGCCGGGCGATAAAGCGGTATGGGCGAAGCTGGCTGTGGTGTTCGACAAGCAGGTTCGCATGGCTAACCTGTGCGTGGTCAGCGGTTTTGCGGTGAACGGCGTGGCCGCGCTGCACTCCGACCTGGTCGTGAAAGATCTGTTCCCGGAATATCACCAGCTGTGGCCGAACAAGTTCCACAACGTCACCAACGGCATTACGCCGCGTCGCTGGATCAAACAGTGCAACCCTCAGCTTGCTGAGCTGCTGGATAAAACGCTGGATAAAGAGTGGGCGAACGATCTCGACCAGCTGATCAACCTGGAAAAACAGGCTGACGATGCGGCCTTCCGCGAGACGTACCGCACCATCAAGCAGGACAATAAAGTGCGCCTGGCGGCCTTCGTTAAAACCCGTACCGGGATTGAGATCAACCCGAACGCGATTTTTGATATCCAGATTAAACGCCTGCACGAGTACAAACGTCAGCACCTGAACCTGCTGCATATTCTGGCGCTCTACAAAGAGATCCGCGAGAACCCGCAGGCCGACCGTGTGCCGCGCGTGTTCCTGTTCGGTGCCAAAGCTGCACCGGGTTATTACCTGGCAAAAAACATTATCTTCGCTATCAATAAAGTGGCCGACGCGGTGAATAACGATCCGAAAGTGGGCGACAAGCTGAAAGTGGTCTTCCTGCCGGATTACTGCGTCTCTGCGGCGGAGCTGATGATCCCGGCGGCGGATGTTTCCGAGCAGATTTCTACCGCGGGCAAAGAGGCATCCGGTACCGGCAACATGAAGCTGGCCCTGAACGGTGCACTGACCGTAGGGACGCTGGACGGTGCCAACGTAGAGATTGCCGAGCAGGTGGGCGACGAGAACATCTTTATCTTCGGCCATACTGTGGAAGAAGTTAAAGCCATCAAAGCCAAAGGTTACGACCCGGTGAAATGGCGTAAAAAAGACAAGCTGCTGGATGCGGTGCTGAAGGAGCTGGAGAGCGGCAAATACAGCGACGGGGACAAGCACGCGTTCGACCAGATGCTGCACAGCATCGGCAAACAGGGCGGCGATCCGTACCTGCTGATGGCCGACTTTGCGGGCTACGTCGAAGCGCAGAAACAGGTCGATGTGCTGTATCGCGATCAGGAAGCCTGGACCCGGGCGTGCATTCTGAACACCGCGCGCTGCGGCATGTTCAGCTCTGACCGTTCAATCCGCGACTACCAGGCCCGTATCTGGCAGGCAAAACGCTAAGGAAGCGCGATGGAAAGTAAACGTCTCGATAATGCCGCCCTGGCGGCGGGGATCAGCCCCAGCTATATCAATGCTCATGGTAAACCGCAGTCTATTGGTGCTGAGACCAAGAGGCGTTTGCTGGATGCTATGCATAAAGCCAAACCCGTCGCGAAAGCGGCGGTTACCGCCGTCCCGAACGTGATGGTCTATACCGCGGGCAAAAAAATGCCGCTGATGATTGAAGGCAGTGGCGACTTTAGCTGGCTGCTGACGACCGAAGAGGGGCATCAGCATAAAGGCCACGCGACGGGCGGCAAAAATCTCAACCTGCCGGCAAAACTGCCGGAGGGTTATCACACCCTGACGCTGACACAGGACGATCACCGCTGGCACTGCCGGGTGATTGTGGCGCCAAAACGCTGCTACGAGCCGCAGGCGCTGAAAGAGGGCAAGAAACTGTGGGGTGCCTGCGTGCAGCTCTATACGCTGCGCTCTGAGGCGAACTGGGGCATTGGCGACTTCGGCGATCTGAAAAAGATGCTCACCGACGTCGGCAAGCGCGGTGGGGCCTTTATCGGCCTCAACCCGATCCATGCCCTCTATCCGGCGAACCCGGAGAGCGCCAGCCCGTACAGCCCGTCATCCCGTCGCTGGCTGAACGTGATTTATATCGACGTAAACGCCGTTGAGGATTTCCGTAACAGTGCCGAGGCGCAAGCCTGGTGGAAGATGGACACTACCCGGCAGACGCTGCAACGCGCCCGGGATGCCGAGTGGGTCGATTATGCTTCCGTCACCGCGCTGAAAATGGCTGCGCTGCGCATGGCGTGGAAAGACTTTGCAAAGCGTGACGACGAACAGATGGCGGCCTTCCGGGAGTTTGTTGCCCGGGAAGGGGAGAGCCTTTACTGGCAGGCGGCCTTTGATGCGCTGCACGCATATCAGGTGAAAGAGGACGAAATGCGCTGGGGCTGGCCGGTATGGCCCGAGCAGTACCAGTCCGTTGATTCCCCGGCGGTGAAAGCGTTTTGCGAAAAGCATACCGACGAGGTCGACTTCTACCTCTGGCTGCAGTGGCTGGCTTACAGTCAGTTTGCCGCCTGCTGGCAGGAGAGTCAGGGCTACGACATGCCGATTGGCCTGTACCGTGATCTGGCGGTGGGTGTCGCCGAGGGCGGGGCAGAGACCTGGTGCGATCGCGAGCTTTACTGCCTGAAAGCCTCCGTCGGCGCGCCACCGGATATTCTTGGCCCGCTGGGTCAGAACTGGGGTCTGCCGCCGATGGACCCGCACGTGATCGCTGCCCGCGCCTATGAGCCGTTTATCGAGCTGCTGCGCGCCAACATGCAGAACTGCGGCGCGCTGCGTATCGACCACGTGATGTCGGTCCTGCGCCTGTGGTGGATCCCCTACGGTGAGACCGCCGACCACGGGGCCTACGTCCATTATCCGGTAGACGATTTACTCTCCATCCTTGCGCTGGAAAGTAAGCGTCATAACTGCATGGTGATCGGGGAAGATCTCGGCACCGTTCCGGTTGAAATCGTCAGCAAGCTGCGTGACAGCGGCGTTTACTCTTACAAAGTGCTCTATTTTGAAAACGACCTTGAGAAGAACTTCCGCGCGCCGGAGGCGTATCCAGAACAATCAATGGCAGTCGCGACGACGCATGACCTTCCTACGCTTCGTGGCTGGTGGGACAGCGGGGACCTTACCCTTGGTAAGACGCTGGGGCTATACCCTGACGAGGTAATGCTGCGCGGGCTGTATCAGGATCGTGAGCTGTCGAAGCAGGGGCTGCTGGATGCGTTGCACGAGCACGGTTGCCTGCCGAAACGCACCGGGCACAAGGCGTCGTTGATGTCGATGACCCCAACGCTGAACCGCGGTCTGCAACGTTACATTGCCGACAGCAACAGCGCGCTGTTGGGGTTGCAGCCGGAAGACTGGCTGGATATGCCGGAGCCGGTTAACATCCCTGGCACCAGCTATCAGTACAAAAACTGGCGTCGCAAGCTGTCTACCTCCCTGGAGGCGATGTTTGCCGATGACGGGGTGAATAAGCTGATTAAAGACCTGGATAAGCGGCGAAAAGCGGCAGCCAGGAAGTAATAAAAAAACCCGCCGGATGGCGGGTTTTTTATTGCCGGGTAAGCGTAGCTGCCACCCGTTAATTGCTATATCAAACAACCATACCCAACAGCAGACACCCAATCAGCCCGCAGACGGAGATGATGGTTTCCAGCATCGACCAGGATTTGATGGTCTCACCGATAGTCAGGTTGAAGTACTCCTTGAACAGCCAGAAGCCCGGGTCGTTTACGTGAGAGAAGATCACGCTACCGGAACCGACCGCAATAACCATCAGCTCAGGGCTGACGCCTGTGGTGGCAATCAGTGGAGCAACGATGCCGCCTGCGGTGATAGCCGCAACGGTCGCGGAACCCAGGGCGATACGCAGCACTGCCGCGATAGACCACGCCATCAGGATTGGAGAGATGTTGGTGTCATGCATCATGGAGGCGATGTACTTGTCCACGCCGCTATCAACCAGAACCTGTTTGAACGCACCGCCACCACCGATGATCAGCAGCATCATGGCAATGATTTTGATCGAGGAGGTCAGGGTATCGTTAATCTGATCCATGGAACGGCCACGGTTCAGACCGAAGGTGAACAGCGCAATCAGGACCGCAATCAGCGTCGCCATGACCGGATCGCCGAGGAACTCAGCCACGCCGAGCACCGGATGGCCTTTCGGCAGAACCATTTCACAGACGGCACGCAGGGCCATCAGCACCACCGGCACCAGAGAGGTCCAGACGCTGACGGCAAAGCTTGGCATTTCTACTTCGGTGAAGGTTTTTGCGCTGTACAGACCTTCCGGGATTGGCTTGTCGATACCTTTCAGGCAACGTGCAAAGACCGGACCGGCCAGAATAACGGTTGGGATCGCCAGAATAGTACCAAACAGCAGGGTTTTACCCATATCAGCATGGAAGATGGTGGCGATAGCGGTCGGGCCAGGGTGCGGCGGCAGGAAGCCGTGCGTCACGGACAGCGCAGCGGCCATTGGCACGCCCACATACAGCAGCGGGATGCTGGCAGAGGCAGCGATGGTGAAGACCAGCGGCAGCATCAGCACAAAGCCCACTTCGTAGAACAGCGCAAAACCTACGGTAAAGCCGGTTAAAACGACCGCCCACTGGATGTGCTGCTTACCAAATTTGGCAATCAGCGTGGTTGCGATGCGCTGTGCGCCACCGCAGTCGGCCAGCATTTTGCCCAGCATGGCCCCGAAGCCCATGATCAGCGCGAGGCTACCGAGCGTACCGCCCACACCCGCTTTAATGGAGCTGATTACTTTTACCAGCGGCATACCTTGCATCAGGCCGACGGCAAGGGCCACCAGCACAAGGGCGATAAAACCGTTCATTTTGAAACGGATCATCAGGAGGAGTAACAGAACGACACCGATAGCGACGATGACTAATGGCATGATTTTCTGGCCTTTAAAATTGTTATGGGTAACGTCATTGTTTCAACGACATATTCATGTTGCCCCAACTGGGAACAGCGTACTGATGGCACTAAGACAGGCCGCCTTCTAAATCATTAAGCGTAGTCGGTCGACGTAAAGGTGCTTAAGTGCCCACGGGAATGATACGGGTAACATGTGCGGGTTGAGAATCACCCCAGCGGTCAAAATGTGAATTATGAGACGCAGGTCATGTTATGAGAGGGGAAAGCGGGGGAGAGGCCCGGTAAGCGTAGCGCCACCGGGCAAACAGACGGGCAATCAGTAGTAGGAGTGTTCGCCGCGCTGGTGTTCGGTGAGATCGCGTACGCCTTTCAGCTCCGGGAACTCGTTCAGCAGCTGCTTCTCGATCCCTTCTTTCAGGGTAACGTCTACCATGGAACAGCCGTTACAGCCGCCGCCGAACTGCAGAATAGCCAGACCGTCTTCGGTGATCTCCATCAGGGAGACGCGACCACCGTGGCCCGCCAGCTGCGGGTTGATCTGGGACTGCAGCAGGTACTCAACGCGCTCCATCAGCGGGGCATCGTCGGTGACTTTGCGCATTTTGGCGTTTGGCGCTTTCAGGGTTAACTGTGAACCCAGCTGGTCGGTAACAAAATCAATTTCCGCATCTTCCAGATACGGGGCGCTCAGCTCATCGACATAGGCGGTGAGTTGCTCAAATTTCAGGGCGGTGTCAGTTGCTTCCACAGCATCCGGTGGGCAATAAGAGACGCCGCATTCTGCATTCGGGGTGCCCGGGTTGATCACGAATACACGGATCTGGGTCCCTTCTTCCTGATTTGCCAGCAGTTTGGCAAAGTGCGCTTGTGCAGCATCGGAAATACGGATCATAGCATTGGCCTAATAGTTGACTAAAATACCTGGTTATAATACGCCCAACCTGAGGGCGCTACAAGGTTCGACACAGACACCATACCTGAACCGACGCCGCGCCGCTTCGCAAAAGCAGGCGGGAGAGTTCTGCGACGGTAGCGCCTGTTGTCACGACATCATCCACCACAGCGATATGGCGTCCTGTGACCGGTAATTCAAGCGCAAAAGCGTGGTCCAGGTTACGTTTACGCATTCTGGCGCTGAGCTGATGCTGCGCCGGGGTGGCGCGGATCCGGCGAAGGGCCTCGGGCGCATAGCGGCAGTTTAGCCAGTGGGCCAGGGGACGACAGAGCAAATCGCTCTGGTTAAACCCGCGCCGCCATTGCCGCCGGGACCACAGTGGCACGCAGACCAGCATATCCACGGCCGGTAACCCACGGCTGCGCCGGGCATGCAGCAGCGCCAGCAGTAGCAGCCTCGCCAGCGGTTTTGCCAGCTGGCTGCGACCCGAAAACTTGAGTTGATGTACCAGCTGACTCAAGGGCGGCGTATAGCCGCACACCGCCACCAGCGCCTGCCAGGGCGGTGGTTTACGCAGGCAGCGCCCGCAGGGCAGGTGAGGGTGGATGGCAGGTAAGCCACACTGTGGGCAACCTATTGCACGCCGCGCAATCCCCTTTTCGCATACGGAACAGATCCCCCAGTGGCTGAGCGCAAGCGGCATCCGGCATAGCCAGCACAAGCCGGGCACTGTTAGCATAGATAACCTCCTTGTGAAAAAAGAGAACAGTAATCGATGAATAACCTTTGGTGGCAGACCGTTGGGACAGGAAATTGCCATCTTGTGCTGCTGCACGGATGGGGGCTGAACGCGGAAGTATGGCGTTGCATCAGCGAGGAACTGGCCTCGCAATTTACGCTGCACCTGGTGGATCTGCCGGGCTTTGGCCGCAGCCGTGATTTTGGCGCGATGCCGCTGGCCGATATGGCGGAGCAGGTGCTGGCTCAGGCACCTGATAAGGCGATCTGGCTGGGCTGGAGCCTGGGCGGGCTGGTGGCAAGCCAGATCGCCCTGACGCACCCTGAGCGCGTGCAGGCGCTGGTCACCGTTGCGTCCTCCCCCTGTTTCAGCGCCCAGGCGGAGTGGCCGGGGATCAAATCCGAGGTGCTGGCCGGTTTCCAGCAGCAGTTAAGCAACGATTTCCAGCGCACGGTGGAGCGTTTCCTCGCCCTGCAGACCATGGGAACGGAAACCGCACGCCAGGACGCCCGGACGCTGAAGACCACGGTGCTGTCATTACCGATGCCGGAGGTTGAGGTGCTGAATGGCGGGCTGGAGATCCTCAAAACGGCCGATCTGCGGGAGCCGCTGGCGTCCCTGACGCTGCCGCATCTGCGTATCTATGGTTATCTCGACGGGCTGGTACCGCGCAAGATCGTGCCGTTGCTGGATGAGCAATGGCCGCAGAGCGAAGCCTTGATCGTTGCCAAAGCAGCCCATGCGCCCTTTATCTCTCACCCTAATGAGTTTTGCGCAGCGATAACGACCTTAAGTCAGCGTTTAGTCTGATTATTTTTATTCCCGCTGGAAAAAGTGACATACCGCAACAATACTTAATTTATCGTTGCGGTTATCCCGCCTTCGATAATCAAAACTACAATCCTCTTTGGGAGTCATGACTATGAAACTTGTTACAGGTATTGTTGCTTCTCTGGTTATTGGATCACTCTCTTTTGGCGTGATGGCGGCAGAAGAAATCCAGAAAGATAAAGTGAAAGAGATGAATTTGACGAAAGTTGGCGATATCTCTACCTCTGATACCACCGCGCCGATGGATGCGAGAAAAGAGCTTTCCAAGAAAGCAGATGAGATGGGCGGCAAGTACTATGTCGTCACCAGCGCTAACAAAGATCAGAAAGATATCCGCGCGACCGCAGAAGTCTTCAAATAATGAGATAAAGCCGGGCAGATTTGCCCGGCTTTACTGACGATTAACGCAGCGCCCACCACTCCCTGAGGCAGGCTTTTCCTTCAGGGCAGCTTTTACAGCTGCCGGATAAGCAGCCGTCGGCATCCTCCTGGATACGCTTCGCTTTCCCCATCGCTTCCAGACGTTCAAGCATGGCCTCGATCATTGCCTGCGGCGTGCGCAGAATTTGGCTAAGCTGGGTAGCGTCCATTCTTCCCTGCAACGCCAGTAAATCACGGACTTCAATTAACGATGCCATGCCGCCTCCTAATGACAGTCGCGGGCCGGGCTGTCGCAGCAGGCCGCTGCGGTTCTGCCTTTCGCCAGCAGGTTGACGTCCACGCGACTGCGCGCCCGGCGCAACAGGCCCATCACCACCACGTTAAACAGCACTACCGCCAGGATACAGATCAGGCTGTAGTGGGGATGCTGGCTAAAATTGACCGTCTGGTAGTACACCGTTGCCAGCGAGTAAGCGATATTTAGCCCCCACAGAACCGAGAATCCCATCCAGCCGCGGCTCGACTCGCGGGCAATGGCCCCCATCACCGAGATGCACGGAATGTAGAGCAGGACGAAGATCAGGTAGCTGTAGGCCGCCGAGGCGCTGCCAAACTTCTCGCTCATCACGCCCATGGCACCGGTTCCCATCTCCCCGTCGCCTTTGCTGGCTTCAATCGGGTTCGCCAGGACGCTCAGGCTGAACGTGTCTTTCAGGCTCTGCCAGGTGTCATCCACTGCGCTGAACAATTCGTCCCCGAGATGGAAATCTGCCGGGTTAAACTCCTCTTCCTGAATATTTTCTGCGGTGTAGAGGGTGTTCAGCGTGCCGACCACCACCTCCTTCGCCATCGCGCCGGTAAACAGCCCGACGGTGGCCTGCCAGTTGTCTTCATGGACGCCAATCGGCTTGAACAGCGGCGTGATCACCCGGCTGACGGAGGCCAGCGCTGAGTCATTAATGTTATCCGCCGCCTGGCCGCTGAGCGTAAAGCTGTTCAGCGCGCTGAGGAAGATACTGACCACCACAATCACTTTACCTGCCCGCAGGACAAAGCCTTTCAGCCGCTGCCAGGTCTGGATCAGCAGGCTCTTCAGGTGTGGAACGTGGTAGACCGGCAGCTCCATGACGAACGGCGTGGCTTCACCGCGCATGATGGTGTGTTTGAGCATCAGGCCGGTGAGGATCGCCATCACGATGCCCAGCACATACAGCGAGAAGACCGCCAGCGCCCCCTCCTGGCCGAAGAAGGCCGCGGCAAACACTGCGAAGATCGCCAGCCGGGCGCCGCAGGACATAAACGGCGCCATCATGATGGTCATCAGACGTTCGCGTGGCGCATCAAGGGTGCGGGCACCCATGACTGACGGCACGTTGCAGCCGAAGCCGACAATCAGCGGCACGAACGATTTACCCGGCAGACCGAGGGCCTGCATCAGACGATCCATGACGAAAGCCGCGCGGGCCATGTAGCCGGAGTCCTCAAGGAACGAGAGGAACAGGTACATCATGCCGATTTGTGGCACCAGCGGCAGCACGGTGTTGATCCCGCCGCCCAGCCCCTGGGCCAGGAAAATGGTCAACCAATCCGGCAGGTGCAGGGTGTAGCCCAGCCACTGAATGCCGTGAATAAAGATTGCCACGGATCCGACATCAAACAGCGGCTGCAGTGCACCGCCGATGTTGATAGCGAGCAGGAACATCACGTACATCACCAGCAGGAACACCGGCAGGCCGAGAAAACGGTTGAGGATCACGGAGTCCATCGCCCGGGTAAAGCGGCTTGGCTCGGCGGTGAGGGCGTTGCTGGCTACGTCGCAAATGGCGGCGATGCTCTGATAGCGGGCATCGGCAATGTGCAGGGCCGGGTCGTCGAGTTCATCGTTCAACCGCGCAAGGGAGGCATCCAGATACTGCGCGGCATTACCGGCATAGGCGCGGCTGTAGATATCGCCTTCCAGCATCTGCAGGCCGAGCCAGTGACGCTGTTTGAACGGCATGCTGTGCGCCATCTCCTGAGCAAGGATCCCGGCTTCTCGTAACAGCGGCTGGGCGTAGTGCACCAGCTCCACGTCGGTATTGCGGCTGTGGCGGTCAATCGCCAGCTTGAGAGCATCAATCCCGCGCGCGCGGGTGGAGACCAGCGGCACCACCGGGCAGCCCAGGCGGGCGGAGAGGGCATCGACGTCGATACGGATCTGTTGCTTTTCCGCAATATCGAGCATGTTCAGCGCCACCACGCAGGGGATACCCAGCTCCAGCAGCTGTAACGTCAGATAGAGGTTTCGCTCAAGGTTGGAGGCATCCACTACGTTGATCAGCAGGTCGGCGTCGCCGCTCAGAATGTAGTGGCAGGCGATCTGCTCATCCAGCGAAGTCTGGGAGGAAATGGTGGTTAATGAGTAGGTGCCGGGCAGATCGACGAGGGTGACCTGATTATCAGTTGTCGCAAACTGGCCTTCTTTACGTTCGACCGTGACACCCGCCCAGTTACCCACTCGCTGACGCGCGCCGGTAAGCTGATTAAATAACGTGGTCTTGCCGGAATTCGGATTACCAATTAAGCCAATGGTTAATTTTTTCATTCTATTCGACTCGCTGCGGGAGCTGGCGTGTTATTGAGACAGGGCTTCTATTTCTATTAAGGCGAGATCTTTCTTACGCAGAACCAGATTCACACGTCGGGTTTCGATATGCACCGGATCGCCCAGAGGCGCAACGCGCACCACCTGGAAAGAGGAACCGGGGAGCATTCCTAAAGAGAGCAGTTTTTGCCGATAGGCCGGGCTTATTTCGCGGGTGAAGCCGGTAATTTTCCACGCGCTGGCTGGAGTGAATTGCATAGTGCCTGCTTAACGAACGGTTAAATAATCAACAGGCACAATGGTAATGAGAATGGTTTCTGTCTTCAATATGAAATATGTGACGGAATGTAGCCAGGGCTATTAATTTGCGGGCTGATTGACCTTGCTCAATATTTACGGAAGAAGTGAAACGGGTATTTGTTAATAAACTGATGATGAATGGTTTTATATTTGCTGCTAATAGTAGTTATTAACGATCGAGAGGAATTTTCCCTCACCCCGGCCCTCTTTCAAAAGGAGAGGGTCAGGGTGAGGGAAAGGGTACTTAGCGTTTTTTACCCATCGCTGCCGCCAGCGCATCCATCATCGCACTGTTACCGGATGGCTGTGCTTCACGCCCGCGTGGTTTTGCCGCAGGACGCTGCTGCTGACGCGCATCGCTGTTACCGCCGCCGCGACGGGCGTTGGTCTCGCCAGGCTGCTCGTCCAGACGCATGGTCAGGGCGATACGCTTGCGCTGCAGATCCACTTCCAGCACTTTCACCTTCACGATATCACCGGCTTTCACCACGGTATGTGGGTCTTCCACGAACTTGTCGGCCAGGGAGGAGATATGGACCAGACCATCCTGATGCACGCCGATATCGACAAAGGCACCAAAGTTAGTGACGTTGGTGACTGCGCCTTCCAGTACCATGCCCGGCAACAGGTCGTTCATGGTTTCAACGCCATCGGCAAAGGTCGCGGTTTTAAACTCTGGACGCGGGTCGCGGCCTGGTTTCTCCAGCTCTTTGATGATGTCGGTTACCGTGGGCACACCAAACTGTTCGTCGGTGAAATCAACCGCTTTCAGGTTACGCAGTTCGCTGCTGTTGCCCATCAGCGTCTTCAATGCCTGCTGAGTCGCAGCCAGAATACGCTCGACAACTGGATAAGCCTCCGGGTGAACGGTAGAGGCATCCAGCGGGTTGTCGCCGTGGTTGATACGCAGGAAGCCTGCGCACTGTTCGAACGCTTTCGGCCCGAGACGGCTCACCTTCAGCAGCTGCTGGCGATTCTGGAACTGGCCGTTTTCATCGCGCCAGGCGACGATATTCTGCGCCATCATTCGGGTTAAGCCCGCCACGCGAGTCAGCAGGGCGACGGAAGCGGTGTTCAGGTCAACGCCGACGGCGTTTACGCAGTCTTCCACCACCGCATCCAGCTTGCGCGCCAGCTGCGTCTGGCTGACGTCATGCTGGTACTGGCCCACGCCAATGGATTTCGGATCGATCTTCACCAGCTCGGCCAGCGGATCCTGCAGACGGCGGGCGATAGAGACCGCCCCGCGCAGGGAAACGTCCAGATCCGGGAACTCCTGCGCGGCCAGCTCGGACGCGGAGTACACCGACGCGCCCGCTTCGCTGACAATCACTTTTTGCGCCGTCACTTTCGGGAACTGCTTTTGCAGGTCGAGGAAGAAACGCTCGGTTTCACGTGAAGCGGTGCCGTTGCCGATCGCCACCAGCTCGACGTTGTGCTTCTCGCAGAGTGCCGCCACCGCCACCGCGGCTTTTGCCGCCTGACCGGTATGCGGATAAATGGTGTCGGTCGCAACCAGCTTGCCGGTGCCATCCACCACGGCCACTTTCACGCCGGTACGCAGGCCCGGATCGAGACCCATTGTGGCGCGCAGGCCCGCCGGAGCGGCCATCAGCAGATCGTGCAGGTTACGGGCAAAGACGTTGATCGCTTCATCTTCGGCGCGCTCGCGCACGGTGCCCATCAGTTCGGTTTCAAGATGCATCAGCACCTTGATACGCCACGTCCAGCTCACGACCCCTTTGCGCCAGCTGTCTGCCGGGGCATTGTTCAGGCGCAGGCCGAGATGATCGATAATGATCTGCTCGCCGTGGCTCTCTTTCGGCGGCTCGTCGAACTGCGGGTCGGCATTCAGGGAAAGCTGCAACACACCTTCATTGCGGCCACGGAACATTGCCAGTGCGCGGTGAGAAGGGGTGGTTGAGATCGGCTCATGATGATCGAAGTAATCGCGGAATTTCGCCCCTTCTTCCTCTTTACCCGCCACCACAGTGGAGACGATATGGGCGTTCTTCCACAGATAATCACGGACTTTTGCCAGCAGCGCGGCGTCTTCGGCAAAGCGCTCCATCAGAATGTAGCGTGCGCCATCGAGGGCGGCTTTCGTGTCGGCCACGCCTTTATCGGCATCGATAAATTTCGCGGCTTCGGTTTCCGGGTCGTGGGACGGCGTCGTCCACAGCAGATCCGCCAGCGGCGCCAGGCCAGCTTCAATGGCGATCTGTCCGCGGGTGCGGCGTTTTTGTTTGTACGGCAGGTAGAGGTCTTCGAGCTCGGTTTTATTCAGGGTGCCGTTGATGGCTTTTGCCAGATCGTCGGTCAGCTTCCCCTGTTCACTGATGGATTTCAGGATCGCCTGACGCCTGTCTTCCAGTTCACGCAGATAGCCAAGGCGGGTTTCCAGGTTACGCAGCTGCGTATCATCCAGACCGCCAGTCACTTCCTTACGATAACGTGCGATAAACGGCACGGTGTTCCCTTCATCAAGCAGGCGAACGGCAGCTTCTACCTGTTCAGCCCTTGCCTGAAGTTCACCCGCAATAATGCGGCAGAGCGAATCTTTCATCATGGCTATTTCATCTTGTGGGTCGAAAAATCAGGGGATAGTTATACGGATTGAGGCGGCAAAATGCCAGCCGCCGCGCCAGGCTCTCGGATTGTTCTTGCGGGTTATTTCACATAGTCGATGGCATTCACATACCAGGTCGCTTCCCCGGCTGGGGTATGCACGATGGCCAGATCGCCGACCTCTTTTTTCAGCAGCGCCCGCGCCATTGGCGAGTCGATGGAGATGTAATCCTTACGACCAAAAATTTCATCGTAGCCGACGATACGAAAGCGCTTGAGATCGCCATCGTCGTTTTCGATCTCCACCCACGCGCCGAAGAAGACTTTGCCCTCCTGCTGCGGGGAGTAATCGACGATTTTCAGGTTCTCAAGGCATTTGGTCAGATACCGCACCCGGCGGTCGATTTCGCGCAGCCGTTTTTTGTTGTACTGGTAGTCGGCGTTTTCACTCCGGTCACCCAGGCTCGCAGCCCAGGTCACTTTTTTCGTCACCTCCGGGCGCTCTTCCCGCCACAGCGTGTCCATCTCTTTCTTCAGATTTTCGTACCCTTCGCGGGTGATCAGGGGCGTTTTCATTCTCTGGCCTTACGACTTAGGTTGCATACCTTGCGCACATTACGTATCACTTAGCTTATCAGACAAGATTAATAATGCGTTCTGTGACGGATTGTGCAGATAAGCTGCTGTAAAATATGCTTTGTAACAATTTCGACTAGAATTTATACCAGAATTAGCTGGTCGTGGACGCGCACTTTTTTAGAATACGCTGTTCAAGATTATCCGAACCTTTGGGAGTACTGACGATGCAAGAGAATTATAAGATTCTGGTGGTGGATGACGACATGCGCCTGCGTGCGCTGCTTGAGCGTTATCTGACCGAGCAGGGCTTCCAGGTTCGTAGCGTTGCCAACGCCGAACAGATGGATCGCCTGTTAACCCGTGAATCCTTCCACCTGATGGTGCTGGATCTGATGCTGCCGGGCGAAGATGGGCTCTCCATCTGCCGCCGTCTGCGTAGCCAAAGCAACCCGATGCCGATCATTATGGTAACGGCGAAAGGGGAAGAAGTTGACCGTATCGTCGGCCTGGAAATTGGTGCCGACGACTACATTCCAAAGCCGTTTAACCCGCGTGAGCTGCTGGCGCGTATCCGCGCCGTACTGCGTCGCCAGGCGAATGAACTGCCAGGCGCGCCGTCCCAGGAAGAGGCGGTGATCGCCTTTGGTAAGTTTAAGCTGAACCTCGGCACCCGCGAGATGTTCCGTGAAGATGAGCCGATGCCGCTGACCAGCGGTGAGTTCGCGGTGCTGAAAGCCTTAGTCAGCCACCCGCGTGAGCCGCTCTCCCGCGATAAGCTGATGAACCTGGCGCGTGGCCGTGAATATTCCGCGATGGAGCGTTCCATTGACGTACAGATCTCCCGCCTGCGTCGCATGGTGGAAGAGGATCCGGCGCATCCGCGCTATATCCAGACCGTCTGGGGTCTGGGCTACGTGTTTGTCCCGGACGGCTCTAAAGCATGAGGCGAATGCGTTTCTCGCCGCGTAGCTCGTTTGCCCGCACCCTGTTACTGATCGTCACCCTGCTGTTTGTCAGCCTGGTGACGACCTACCTGGTTGTGCTGAACTTTGCGATCCTGCCGAGCCTGCAGCAGTTTAATAAGGTCCTGGCCTACGAAGTACGTATGCTGATGACCGATAAACTGCAGCTGGAAGATGGCACGCAGCTGGTGGTGCCACCGGCGTTTCGCCGTGAAATCTACCGTGAGCTGGGGATATCGCTCTATTCCAACGAAGCGGCGGAAGACGCAGGCCTGCGCTGGGCACAGCATTACGAATTTCTTAGCCAGCAGATGGCGCAGCAACTGGGCGGCCCGACGGAAGTGCGCGTTGAGGTCAACAAAAGCTCGCCAGTTGTCTGGCTAAAAACCTGGCTCTCACCCAACATCTGGGTGCGTGTACCGCTGACCGAAATTCATCAGGGCGACTTCTCGCCGCTGTTCCGTTACACCCTGGCGATTATGCTGCTGGCGATAGGCGGCGCCTGGCTGTTTATCCGTATCCAGAACCGACCGCTGGTCGACCTGGAGCATGCGGCGCTCCAGGTCGGTAAAGGCATTATCCCGCCTCCGCTGCGCGAATACGGTGCGTCGGAAGTGCGCTCGGTAACACGCGCCTTCAACCATATGGCGGCAGGCGTTAAGCAGCTGGCGGATGACCGTACCCTGTTGATGGCCGGGGTCAGCCATGACCTGCGTACTCCGTTGACGCGTATTCGCCTCGCGACCGAGATGATGGGCGAAGAAGACGGCTATCTGGCGGAGTCCATCAACAAGGACATCGAAGAGTGCAACGCCATTATCGAGCAGTTCATCGACTACCTGCGCACCGGGCAGGAGATGCCGATGGAGGTCGCGGATCTTAACGCGGTACTGGGCGAAGTGGTGGCGGCAGAGAGCGGTTACGAGCGTGAGATCGAAACCGACCTGCAGCCGGGTGATATCACCGTGCGCATGCATCCTCTTTCCATTAAGCGTGCAGTGGCGAATATGGTGGTTAACGCCGCCCGCTACGGCAATGGCTGGATCAAGGTCAGCAGTGGCTCTGAGCTGAGCCGCGCCTGGTTCCAGGTGGAAGACGATGGCCCCGGCATTAAACCGGAGCAGCGCAAACATCTCTTCCAGCCGTTTGTCCGTGGCGACAGCGCGCGCAGCACCAGCGGCACCGGGTTAGGCCTGGCGATTGTTCAGCGTATTGTGGATAACCATAACGGTCTGCTGGAGATTGGTACCAGCGAGCGAGGCGGGTTAAGTATCCGCGCGTGGCTGCCGGTTCCGTTTTCGCGTGGACAGGTGAAAGAGAGTTAAAAAAACGGGGTGCGGCCTGATGGCCTCTCCCCGATCCTCACCCAGTGGGCACAAACATGAAAAACGGCAACCTCGGTTGCCGTTTTACGTTTATCTTGGCCCTGCACTTACCAGTG
Organism: Leclercia sp. GLN_9; assembly: GCF_043105735.1. Classification (NCBI taxonomy): domain Bacteria; kingdom Pseudomonadati; phylum Pseudomonadota; class Gammaproteobacteria; order Enterobacterales; family Enterobacteriaceae; genus Leclercia; species Leclercia sp. GLN_9. The sequence continues at coordinate 58,252 of NZ_JBICLV010000006.1, read as the reverse complement.
CCGCACCTGCTGGCGTATCGGTGTACTTCTCAAAGTTTTCCACGAACAGCTTCGCGAGCTGGGAGGCTTTTTCCTGCCACTGCTCCGGGGAGGCGTAGGTGTTACGCGGATCGAGAATATGGCTGTCCACGCCCGGCAGTTCGGTCGGGATCGCCAGATCGAACATCGGCAGGGTGAAGGTTTCCGCATCATCCAGCGAACCGTTCAGAATGGCGTCGATAATGGCGCGGGTATCTTTGATTGAGATACGTTTGCCGGTGCCGTTCCAGCCGGTGTTCACCAGATACGCCTGGGCACCCGCGGCCTGCATGCGTTTCACCAGCACTTCGGCGTACTGCGTCGGGTGCAGCGACAGGAAAGCTGCGCCGAAGCAGGCGGAGAAGGTTGGCGTTGGCTCAGTCACACCGCGCTCGGTCCCGGCCAGCTTGGCGGTAAAACCGGAGAGGAAGTGATACTGGGTCTGGCTGGCGGTCAGGCGCGAAACCGGCGGCAGCACGCCAAACGCATCGGCGGTGAGGAAGATCACCTTGGTTGCGTGGCCTGCTTTCGACACCGGCTTAACGATGTTGTCGATGTGGTAGATTGGATAGCTGACGCGGGTGTTCTCGGTTTTTGACGCATCGTCAAAATCGACCGTACCGTCGGCACGTACCGTGACATTCTCCAGCAGCGCATCGCGGCGGATAGCCTGATAGATATCTGGCTCCGCTTCTGGCGACAGACGAATGGTCTTGGCGTAACAGCCGCCTTCGAAGTTGAACACGCCGTCATCATCCCAGCCATGCTCGTCGTCGCCAATCAGGCGGCGTTTCGGGTCGGTGGAGAGGGTGGTTTTACCGGTGCCGGACAGTCCGAAGAACACAGCCACGTCACCTTTCTCGCCGACGTTCGCCGAGCAGTGCATCGACGCAATGCCCTGTAACGGCAGCAGGTAGTTCATTACCGAGAACATCCCTTTCTTCATTTCGCCGCCGTACCATGTGCCGCCGATCAGCTGGATACGTTCCGTCAGGTTAAAGGCGACAAAGTTTTCCGAGTTCAGCCCCTGGGCTTTCCAGTTCGGGTTAGTGCACTTCGCACCGTTCATCACCACAAAGTCAGGTTTGAAGCTTTGCAGCTCTTCATCAGTGGGACGAATGAACATGTTCTTCACGAAATGCGCCTGCCAGGCGACTTCGGTGATAAAGCGGACGGAAAGACGGGTATCAGCGTTAGCGCCGCAGTAAGCATCAATAATGAACAGACGCTTGCCGGAAAGTTGTTGGGTGACGAGGGTTTTCAGCTGCTGCCAGGTTTCCGGGGAGATCGCTTTGTTGTCGTTCTTCCCTTTGCCATTATCGGACCACCACAGGGTGTCGCGGGTGGTGTCGTCACGGACAATGTACTTATCTTTCGGCGAGCGGCCGGTAAAGATACCGGTATCGACAGCGATAGCACCGGTGGTCGTCAATATACCGCGTTCGTATCCTTCCAGCGCTGGGTTCAGCTCTTCCTGATACAGCGTATCGTAATCGGGGTTGTAGACGATATCGTGAGCGTCGTTGATACCATAAGCCTTGAGATCCTGCGGGATTAAACCATTAACACGCATATCACTGCTCCTTAGCCAATATATACTGCTCGAAATTGTAGGGTTTTTCCTCGAATGTTAACCGCGACCGGGCTCATAGATTTGCGTATCTGGACAAAAACCCTTTATGACGGAAAACGCTGTGACTCCTGTCACTTCGCGGAGCAGATTATGGCAGGAATCACTTTTTGGTTGGCGAAAATGTTCTGAAAAGGTTAATTGGCGGTAAATTTAACTACGATAATGTGAGTGTAAGCGCATACATGAAAGAAAATTACGTAAGCCTTACATCACTGATAACGATTCAGCCGGAGCGGAAAGAATAGTGAACAAAAAGAAAGGGTAGCCGGGCGGAAGGAAAAAACAACTGCCCTCGGAAGAGGGCAGTTCAGGGGAGACTTAGTGCAGCTGAGGATCGGCCGGAGAGGCGTTGTTACGGATCTCGGCAATATCCATCGCGTTAAAGACGTAATGCGAACCGCAGTAGTCGCAGTGCATGTCGATTTCGCCATCTTCCGCCAGGATGCTGTCGATCTCTTCATCCGGCAGGGTTTTCAGCGCACCCGCGCAACGTTCACGGGAACAGGTGCATTTGAACTCTACGTCCTGCGGATCGTACAGCGTGACCTCTTCTTCATGGTACAGACGCCACAGCACTTCGTTCGCCGGCAGGGTGAACAGCTCTTCAGCTTTGATGGTTTCGGTCAGCGTCGCCAGATGGTCGAAATCGTCGCTCTGCGCATTCTGGGCTGGCAGCACCTGCAGCAGCATACCGCCTGCGGCCGGCTGGCCGTCAACTTCGCCGGTGCGGATAAACAGACGTGTCGGCAGCTGTTCAGAACGCATGAAGTAATCTTCCAGGCAGGCCGCCAGGGTGTCGCCTTCCAGACCGACCACGCCCTGATAGCGTTCACCCTCTTCAGGAGAGATGGTGATCACCAGGTAGCCGTTGCCGACCAGCGTTTTCAGATCTGCGTCTTCCGGGATCTCGCCCTGTACGCGCGCCACGCCGCGCATCTGCTGCTGGTTATTGCCGTTGATCACCGCCAGGCTCATCGGGCCATCGCCCTGGAGTTGCACGGTGATGTCACCGGCAAATTTCAGGGTGGCGGTCAGCAGGCTGGTGGCAACCAGCAGCTCGCCCAGCACGGCTTTCACCGGTTGCGGGTAGTTATGGTTTTCCAGGATCTGTTTCCAGGTTTCGGATACCGTCACCAGCTCGCCGCGAACGGCAAATTGTTCAAACAGATAGCGGTGTAATTGGTCGTGTTGGGCCATAGTCATCTCTCGTTCAGCAAGAATCACTCATTCTCGCCATTTTTAAATTTAATCAGATCGCGTCGTTCTTTCTTGTCCGGTCGCCTGTCGGGGTGCGGCATGGTCAGGGCATTCAGCTTGCGCGCCTGCGCCATTTTCTCGCGTTTTTCAACGCTTTCGGCCGTCTCTTCATACAGGGTGCTGGCTTCCGTTGCCGGGCGACGCTGTTCGGTGATGTTTTTCACAATCACCGTTCGTTCGTCGTTGCCCTGACGCAGGGTCAGGGTGGCGTTCAGCTCCACGAGCTTGCTCGGTTTGCTGCGCTGCCCGTTGTAATGCACTTTGCCGCCTTCAATCATTTCCCGGGCGAGGGCGCGCGTTTTGTAAAAGCGGGCAGCCCACAGCCATTTGTCCAGTCTTACCCCTTCGGAGGGTTTTTCTTTCATGGCTTCTCCTTCACGGTGAGTGAGGGGATCATCCGGCGATAGTCGTTCAGCCCCGGATGCCGCAGATAGCTCTTTTCAGCCAGGCCAGAATCAGGATTCGTTACGCCAAGGCAATAACGAATGCCAAAGGTTGCCGCCGCATCCAGAATCGGTTCGCTGTCATCAATGAACACCGTTCTTTCTGGCTGCAGGCCGGTCTCTTCTGCCACCGCCTGCCACAATCGCTGATCCTCTTTCGGATAACCAAATGTGTGGGTGGAAAGTAATAAATCAAGGTGTGAGGCCAGTCCGGTATGTTCCAGCTTCACCGCCAGATTATGTGGATGCGCGTTGGTCAGCAGTATGCGCCGTTTGCCGCTCGCTTTCAGGGCATCGAGAAAGGGAACGGTATCTTCACGTAATACGGCGTGCGGACCCTGAGCGGTAGTCATCGCGCAAATGTCCAGACCGAGGCGTTCGCTCCAGTAGTCCAGGCAGTACCAGTTTAGCGTATGTTGTACGGCGGTATATTGCTGGCGTATGAATTCCTGTGCTTCTGCCGGGGAGATCCCCTGCTGCTCGCCGTAGGTCTCAGGCACCAGTTTTTGCCAGAAGTGATTATCAAACGCGAGATCGAGCAGCGTACCGTCCATATCCAGCAGGACGGTATCGACCTCCTGCCAGTCGATATCAAAATGCATGGGGGAAAACTCCAGCCAGAAGAAACGTGCGCGACAGGGTAGCATATCCTGCCGCGCGGGAGCGTTATCCGATCAGGCTCTCAGGCGTGGGGATAAGCTTTGGGTTGAGGCAATTATCGTAGTATTGCTGAATATCGGCCAGACGCGTACGCGAGCGCTGGTAGCGACGCAGCGCCATAAAGGCGTTCCAGAGCATGCACACCACCAGCGTCAGCATCAGCAGTGAGGTGGCGATGTAGCGCCATAACCCGGCGCTGTCAGGCATGCTGTGCAGCTCGACATGACGGGTGCCATTGGCATCGGTGAAGAGGCCCGTCACAATCCCTTCGGCACTGAACGGCGTGCGCATCAGCATCTGCGCCAGGCGCTGAAACTCGTCCCACTGCTCCTGGGCCGGGTAGTCATAGAGCGCCACGGACGGATAAGGCTGATCGACCAGCTCGCTGCCTTCGTCGCTGACGATCACAAAACCACCGGGAGCCGGGCTATTAAGCGCCTGGGCGGCACGTGAGGTTTCACGGGTGACGAAGGGGGCAGTGGAGGTGGCGACCAGATTTTCCAGCGACTCCGCGCTGACCGGACGTAACAGCACGTTAACGCCATCAAGACGACCGCCATCGGCACGTTTGACCAGGGACTCCCAGTCTTTGCTGTTACCGAGGTTAACCAGTGCATTTTTCAGCCTGATGCACTCATCCTGTTCGGCACAGAGGTCCTGGGTTTTCAGCACGATATCGCCAAAGTCATCCAGCAGGATCATGCCCGATTTCTGAATGGCGGAGCGTAATGCCGGGCTGACGCGTGAGTTATTTTCCGGTTTGGGATGCAGTTGGTTCGACAGCGCCTGGGTCAGGGCCGTGGCTTTGTTAACGATGTCGGATTCCGGCAGCGGCAGGGGCGCGGCGTCATTCCAGATCACCTGCGAGCAATCAAAGGGCGTGAAGGGAGAGCTTTGCCGGGCGTTCCAGGTGCCAGGGGCATGGATATTACACATCCCGGTGCCCTTCAGACGCAGCGTATCGCCAATGCGCACGCCTGCGTTTTCGAGCTGCTCGACGCTGGTGGCCTCAATGGTCTGGGCGCCCTTAATCCACGACAGGGTAAATTTGATCGGCATATCCAGCGGGACGAGGAGAACCAGCATCGCCAGTATGATCCCGGCACCAGCGGCAATCACCGTGCTGCGCAGCCAGTGCTGCAGCGGGAAGTTTTTGACCTCGTCATGCAGAGATAAATAGCGTCCCTGGCGCACAACGTGCCTGTCCAGGTAGATATCAATATCGGTTTTTTGCCCTAAATCCTGCGCCAGCCAGGGCTGCCAGTGACGCGGATAGATCAGGTCGATGATGCCAAGCGAGATATTGTTAACGTGATCCTGATCGTTTTCGCCAAACAGTCCCCAGCGTTTTGGCGTGCCGCGCAGACAGTGGATCTCACGCAGCGAATTTTTGGCAGGCGGGGCGAATAATCCCCAGAGTCCCGCCGCCAGCAGCAGCACACCACCGCCAGCAAGCCAGGGAGCAAAAACATCCGGGCTGACCAGGCAGAAGAAAAAGAGCAGGAAAGCGGCAACAATCAGCAGCGCTTCGCGAATGCCGTCCGGGCGGCTCAGGGCGTACTCTTCGTGCGTCTCCTGACGAATATTCAGTAGCTCAATCTGCTCTGTCTCTTCGCCACGAATCGAAGCCTGGGTTGAACTGACATGTTCCAGCGCAAAGTGGGGCGCTTCCTGAACATACTCCGCAATGGAGTGCCCATTCAGGACGATTACCAGCGGGATTGAATCGGTGTGGATCAGCTCAACGCTGTTTTCATCGTTGATGTACTGTTCCCAGAACGGTGGCAGATGCACCTCAACCGAGTCGAGGTAGTAACGCCATTTATTGGGATCGTCAGTGGTGATACCGTAGCGGGTAATGGAGCGCGTTACGCAGAGCACGGTGCTGCTCTGGGCATTGAGGCTTAACGACACGGGTGCGGCGCTGGCGCCTGTTGCCGGCGTCTGCTGGATGCGGTTAAACGACTCAAGATATTGCTCAATCGCGCTGCGTTCTTCAGCGGTGAGTTTGCGGGTATTCGCCCCGGCAAAGGCATTGTGATAAGGCAGGCGATATCGACGCTGCGCCCGACGTCTGTACAACCACCCTGCAATGAATGCGCAGGCCAGCATAGCAGCGATGACAATCAAAATGGTGCTCATGCTTTCCCCATCTTACTTTTACTTACAGGTGTAGTCTGTAGCACCTTTTTAACAGTGAATGCGTGTCTGTGATTGGCTATCGGCATGTAAGGCGTTGAACTTGAGCAAATTGAAGCGCATCCCAGTGATCGCTGATGATAGCAAAGCTAAACCTGACGGGATATCAGCAAATTCCTGGAATAATTTCAACCTCTTGACTTTTTAAGCGAAATGAGGAATGAATCTGCACAGGTTACATAAATGTAAATAAAGCGCGATTGACATTGCCCAAACCGTGCGGCGTATCGCACAATGACGCCAGTTCACTCAGCAAAGACCCGTCAAAATGAGCAAACCCTTACAAAAGCCCACCATCCTGAATGTTGAAACCGTCGCCAAATCGCGTCTGTTTAATGTTGAAAGTGTGGACCTGGAGTTCAGTAACGGCGTGCGCCGCGTCTACGAGCGTATGCGTCCCTCCACGCGCGAAGCCGTCATGATTGTGCCCATTGTTGATGACCATCTGATCCTGATCCGCGAATACGCGGTGGGGACCGAGTCTTACGAGCTTGGCTTCTCCAAAGGGCTGATTGATCCCGGTGAATCGGTCTATGAAGCCGCGAACCGTGAGCTGAAAGAAGAGGTTGGGTTTGGTGCGAAGGAGTTAACCTTCCTGAAGAAGCTCAGCATGGCTCCCTCCTATTTTTCCAGCAAAATGAATATCGTGCTGGCGGAAGATCTCTATCCTGAATGGCTGGAAGGGGATGAACCCGAGCCGCTGCCGCAGGTGCGCTGGCCGCTGGCGCATCTGATGGATCTGCTGGAAGAGCCAGATTTCAACGAAGCCCGGAACGTGAGCGCGCTGTTCCTGGTGCGGGAATGGCTGAAAGGGCAGGGCAGGTTGTAACAGAAGAATCCCCCTCTCCCGGCGGGAAAGGGGGCAGACAGTTAGAACAGCTCGTGTGTCTCGCCGTTATCAATCAACGTTGTACCCACCTCATGCACCACCTGATGCGTTGGCTGTGTGCCTTCGATGAAGTACTCCTCCCGACTATTACCGCCATTCGCCAACTGACCGCTGCTGCGATCGATATTGACCGTCACTATGCCTGGTGGTGGGGTTAATGGCTGCTCCGGTACGCCGTCCAACAGCATCTTCATAAAGGCATCCCAGGCAGGCTGAGCACTTTTGGCCCCGCCTTCGTAACCGGAAATCTGATCTTTGATCGCCCCGGACGCCGTAGTACGGCCTAAATCACGGCGGTGATCGTCAAAGCCGATCCACACCGAGGTCACCGCACCCGGGCCATACCCCGAGAACCACGCATCTTTCGAGCTGTTGGTCGTCCCGGTCTTACCGCCGATATCCTTGCGCTGCAAATCGCGACCGGCACGCCAGCCCGTCCCCTGCCAGCCCGGCTCACCAAAGATGTTGCTGTTCAACGCGCTTTTGATCAGGAAGGCCAGCGGCGTGTTAATCACATGCGGGGCATACTCCTGAGCACCGGTCTGCGCAACCAGCGCCTGGTTAGCCTGCTCGAGCTGTGGCTTTGGTACCACCGCATTTTGCTGCGCCTGAGAAATGGCGACATCTTCCATGTCCTGATTGTTCAGGGCGTCTGATTTTGGCGTATCGCCATAAATCACCGGAATATCACACTCTGCGCAGGCGATTTTCGGTTTTGCTTCGAACAGTACACCGCCCTGATCGTTCTCGATTTTGCTGATGAAGAATGGATCGACCAGGAAGCCACCGTTCGCCATCACCGCATAACCGCGCGCAACCTGCATCGGGGTAAAGGAGGCAGAACCCAGCGCCAGCGACTCGGTATGCACGATATTCTGTGCCGGGAAGCCGAAGCGTTGCAGATACTCTGCCGCATAATCGACGCCCATGGCGCGCATGGCGCGAACCATCACCACGTTCTTCGACTGCCCCAGCCCCTGACGCAGACGAATCGGCCCGGCGTATTCTGCCGGTGAATTCTTAGGTCGCCAGTCAGAACCTGCACCGGCATCCCAGCGGGAGATCGGCACGTCATTAAGGATGCTGGCGAGGGTCAAACCTTTGTCCATTGCCGCGGTGTAGAGGAACGGCTTGATATTGGACCCGACCTGGCGCAGCGCCATGGTGGCACGGTTAAATTTGCTCTGGTTGAAATCGAAGCCGCCAACCAGCGCCAGCACCGCGCCGTTATGTGGATCGATGGAGACCAGCGCAGAGTTAACGTCCGGGATCTGCCCCAGCCACCAGGCGTCGTTAACCTTACGGACCCAGATCTGCTGACCTACCTGTACTGCATCGGTCACTTTACGCGGGGTCGAACCCTGTTGCGTATCTGACCGATACGGACGAGCCCAGCGAATGCCATCCATGCGCAGCGATACGGAAGTGCCATCAGCGAGCATCGCGGTGGCTTCCTGCGGAGTGGCCTGGGTCACTACTGCCGCGACAAATGGCCCGTAGCCTGGCAGCGGTTTCAGGGTATCGGTGATTTTTTTGCTGTCCCAGGCAGACTCGCCCACTTTCCACAGCACGTTTGACGGGCCGCGGTAGCCGTGGCGCATGTCGTAATCAATCACGTTATTACGCACCGCCTGCTGCGCGCCCTGCTGGACGTTGCGGCTGATGGTGGTGTAGACGCGGTAGCCATCTTCATAAGCCTGCTCGCCGTAGCGGGAGACCATCTCCTGACGCACCATTTCGCTGAGATAAGGCGCGGAGAAGGCAATTTCCGGCGCATGGTAGTTGGCGTCAATCACCTCGTTGCGCGCCTGATCGTACTGAGTCTGGCTGATATAGCCTTCGCTCAGCATGCGCGACAACACCACGTTGCGGCGGGCGGTGGCGCGATTGAGTGAGTAGAGCGGGTTGAAGGTTGAAGGCGCCTTCGGCAAACCGGCGATGGTTGCCATTTCACTCAGGGTTAATTGCTCAATGGATTTGCCAAAATAGACCTGCGCCGCCGCGCCCACGCCATAGGCACGGTAGCCGAGATAGATCTTGTTGAGATAAAGCTCAAGGATCTCATCTTTATTCAGCATCTGCTCAATACGGATCGCCAGGAACACTTCCTTGACCTTACGTATCAGCGTTTTTTCAGGGCTAAGGAAGAAGTTACGTGCCAGCTGCTGGGTGATAGTACTCGCACCCTGAGAGGCATGGCCGGAGAACAACGCCACGCTTGCGGCACGGAAAATCCCCACCGGATCGACACCATGGTGCTCATAAAAGCGGCTGTCCTCGGTGGCAATAAAGGCTTTCACCATGACGGGGGGGATCTGATTCAGGGTCAGCGGGATACGGCGCTTCTCACCGTACTGGGCGATAAGTTCGCCATCCGTGCTGTAGACCTGCATTGGGATCTGGAGCCGGACATCACGAAGCGTAGCGACATCAGGCAGTTGCGGCTCAATATATTTGTACAAACCAAAAATCGAGCCTGCTCCAAGCAGAATGCAACAGACTGCAAGGATCAATAAATACTTTACGAACTTCACTGGAGATTTCCCATTTAGTTTGAACTGGGCAGTTTCTAAACAATCGCGCGGTAGTATAAAGGCAAGCCTGTAGCATTGATATAGCCGTTATCCCCCGGAACGATAAGGAGATCGTGAAACATGGCATTTAAAACATGGCATACAGGCGTTCATATTCAACAGGATAAGGTTCTGGCGGTCGCGCTGGTACGCGAAAAGTCAGGGTGGGGGTTGCGCCGCTGGTGGCAGCTCCCTCTGGCGGCAGGTATTATCCGCGACGGGCAAATTCTTCAGCCTGAACAGCTGGCTGCGGCACTGCGCGAGTGGCGCCAGTTGCTGCCTCATCAACATCAAATTTTTCTCGCCTTCCCGGCCGCCCGCACCTTACAGCGCACGCTTCCACGCCCTTCCATGACCCTGCGCGACAGCGAACAGACCGCCTGGATCGCCGCGGCGATGAGCCGTGAACTGGAGATGGCCCCCGATGCCCTGCGTTTTGACTATGCGGAAGATACCTTCAGTAACGCTTATCACGTCACGGCGGCACAGAATAAGGAGGTGGCGACGCTACTGGAACTGGCCCGGGAACTGCGTTTGCGGCTGGCCACCATCACGCCCGATGCGGGCGCGCTGGCTCACCTGCTGCCCTTTGTACAAGCCCCGGCCCAGTGCGTCGCCTGGCGCGATCGGGACCAGTGGCTATGGGCAATGCGCCACCAGTGGGGCAGGCGCGGGCTGGCGGAGGCCCCGGACGTCGAAAGGCTCGCCGCCCTGCTGGCACTCGGTGTTGACGAGATCGCCTGCTGTGGGGCAGGCAACTTTGACCCCTGGTGCGTGTTATCCCGACGCCAGCCGCCACTGCCTGAAAATGGGGCCGATTTCAGCGTCGCGCTGGCGCTGGCGACCGGAGAGCACGCATGATGAGGACGGCCAATCTTCTGCCGTGGCGCCAGCGGCAACAGCGTCGCTGCCTGCGCTTCTGGGGAGGGATGTTTACCGGCTCGCTGCTTGTGGCGCTAATGATCTACGCCACCAGCCGGGTCAGCGATGCGCTTGTGACACGCGCCAGCGCGCTGCGGCACGCCAGCGATGTGGCACTGCGTCAGGGACTGGAGCAGCGGCAAAAGCAGTGGACGGCTTTACAGGCCAAACACCAGCAACAGCAGCAGTGGATGCGCGACAAAGCCAGGACGGAAGCCTGGCAACCGGCATTGATCGCCTTATCCCACCTTCTGCCAGAGCAGGCATGGCTGGCGCAGCTGCGCTTTCAGCACTCGACCCTCTCCCTGACCGGCTACGCCGCCACGCTGCCTGCCCTGGCGGCGCTGGATCCGGCGCTACGCCAGATGCCTGGGTTTACCCCCGGTGCGCCAGGGGAGATGCGTCAGGATGCCCAGGGCCGCTGGCTGTTCAGCTGGACGCTGAAACGTAAGGAGAGTGCTGATGCGGATCCATCCTGACAGCTGGTATGCCATGACACCGCGCGGGCGCTGCCTGTGCTGGGGAATCAGCTCAGCGTTGCTGCTGATCTGCGTGACCGGTTTGCAGGGACGAATGCAGGATCGGCAGAGAGCAACGCAGCAGGCCGCGCAGGTGCGGCACGCAGAGGCTCATGCCCGGTTGTGGGTCGCTGTACGCAAGCTCTCACCCCCTGACGACACACACGCTCCCGTGGCGGCACAGCCGTTTTCGCCGCTGGCGTTTGATACTGATGAGCTGCGCATGGTTCGCTGGCAGCCGGTGGGCACAGGAGGTGAACTGGTGATTGAAGCGACGTGGGCGCAGATCCCCTCGCTGTTTGCCACTCTTGCCCGGCGCGACGTTGCGGTAGCGCGTTTTAGCATTCAGCCTGAGCACAACAAGTTACAGGTCGTCATGCAGCTGGAGCACCAGGATGCGGGTTAAGTGTGGCGTGCTGTTATTACTGCCGCTCCTGCTCGGCCTGCGCGATCCCTTTCAGCCCCCGGAATCACGCTGCCCGGATGCAACGCTGCAGCAGTGGCGCTATGTCGGGGTGGTGCTTGGCGCGGTGCCAGTGGCGATCGTCCGGGATGAAACGTCGCGGTGGCTGCGCCTTCGTCGCGGCGACACGCTGGCGCAGGGCAGTCGGGTGGCGGCATTGAATGAAAAGGAACTGGTCATCGATATGCCCGGGGCATGCGAACTGCCGCAGTGGCGATGGCAACGACAAGGAACGAAACAGGATGAAAACAGGGATCGTGGGATTACTGCTGATGGTCAGCCAGGCGCTGGCCGCGAAGCCAGCACCGGTGAGCCTGGTGGTGGATGAGGTACCGGTTGCCCAGCTTTTGCAGGCGCTGGCGGAGCAGGAGAACCGCAACATGATTATCTCCCCGGACGTCAGCGGGAAGGTCTCACTGCGCCTGCAGGAGGTTCCCTGGCTGCAGGCGATCCAGACGGTGGTCACCAGTGCCGGGCTGGTAATGCGCCAGCAGGCGGGCATTTTTTATATCCACACCGTCGACTGGCAGCAGAAACAGCAGGCCAAAAAGGAGGCCGAGCGAACAAAACAACAGCTCAGTGCGCCGCTGGAGTCGCGCAGTCTGCCTCTCTCTTACGCCGATGCGGGAGATATCCAGCAGGCTGCCGAAAAACTCCTTAGCCCGAAAGGCAGCCTGGCGGTAGACAAACGCACCAACCGCCTGCTGGTGCGCGATAACCGGGCCGCGCTGGAGGCGCTACAGCACTGGGTTGCGCAGATAGATCTCCCCGTGGCGCAGGTGGAGCTGGCCGCGCATATCGTCAGCATGAGTGAAAAAAGCCTGCGAGAGCTGGGAGTGAAGTGGAATCTGTCCCAGGGGGCGCAGCCTGGTAAGCCAGGACAGCTGACGATGCTCAGCAGCGATCTGGCCGTCAACAGCGCCACCACCCAGGTGGGGTTTATTATCGGGCGGATCAATGGCCAACTGCTGGATCTCGAACTCTCTGCGCTGGAGCAAAAACAGCAGGTCGATATTATCGCCAGCCCGCGCCTGCTCGCATCACACATGCAGCCCGCCAGCATTAAGCAGGGCAGCGAAATCCCCTATCAGGTCTCCAGCGGCGAGAGCGGCGCAACATCGGTTGAGTTTAAAGAGGCGGTGCTGGGCATGGAGGTGACGCCGGTAGTGTTGGCCAACGGACGGGTTCGCCTGAAGCTGCGCATCAGTGAAAACACCCCGGGCCAGGTTTTGCAGCAGGCCGATGGCGAAACGCTGGCGATAGATAAGCAGGAGATCGAAACTCAGGTCGAGGTCAATAGCGGTGAAACACTGGCTTTGGGCGGGATTTTTTCTCAGAGGCATAAAACCGGCAGCGAATCTGTGCCAGGCTTGAGCCGTATTCCTTTCCTGGGGCAACTGTTCAGCCATCAGGGAAAAGACAACGAACGCCGGGAGTTAGTGGTTTTTATCACGCCTCGTCTGGTTGCAGTGCCATAATGTCCCGAGATGCCCCGCGTGATTTTGCATTCAGTTTGTTGCAGATGTTTGACGTGGGGCATGAATTAGCATACAAGGAGTACCGATTTGAGAATCAGCATACACAATCTCACTCCTTAATAACTTAAGCGGCGGCAGGGTGATTTAATCTGTTGCCAAACAAGCAGGAGTATTGAGATAATTTTTAGTCTGACTCTCGCTCTATCGCATATGAGGTTTCAGTTCATGTCCTGCTACGCCAGATACCGGTGAAGCGGGTTTACCATTAACGAATAGTCTTAGTAGTACCGAAAAAATGGCAGAGAAACGCAATATCTTTCTGGTTGGGCCTATGGGTGCCGGCAAAAGCACTATTGGGCGCCAGTTAGCTCAACAACTCAATATGGAATTTTACGATTCTGATCAAGAGATTGAGAAACGAACCGGAGCTGATGTGGGCTGGGTCTTCGATGTAGAAGGCGAAGAGGGTTTCCGTGACCGTGAAGAAAAAGTCATTAATGAACTTACGGAAAAACAGGGCATTGTGCTGGCTACTGGCGGCGGCTCTGTAAAATCTCGCGAAACTCGCAACCGTCTCTCCGCCCGCGGTGTCGTGGTCTATCTTGAAACGACCATCGAAAAACAACTGGCGCGTACGCAGCGTGATAAAAAACGCCCGTTGCTGCAGGTTGAGACGCCTCCACGCGAAGTTCTGGAAGCCCTGGCTGGTGAACGCAATCCGCTGTACGAAGAGATTGCTGACGTCACCATTCGCACCGACGACCAGAGCGCTAAAGTGGTCGCAAACCAGATTATTCATATGCTGGAAAGCAACTGATTCTGGCTTTATATACACTCGCCTGCGGGTAAAAGCATTTAAGGTGGATGTCGCGTTATGGAGAGGATTACAGTCACTCTCGGTGAACGGAGTTACCCTATCACTATCGCGGCTGGTTTGTTTAACGACCCAGCTTCCTTCTTACCACTGAAAGCGGGTGATCAGGCAATGCTGGTCACCAATGAGACGCTGGCTCCGCTTTATCTCGACAACGTACGTCAGCGCCTTGAACAGGCTGGCGTGAAGGTCGACAGTGTGATTCTGCCTGATGGCGAGCAGTATAAAAGCCTGACGGTACTGGATACCGTCTTTACCGCATTACTGCAAAAACCGCATGGTCGCGATACTACACTGCTGGCGTTAGGCGGCGGTGTTGTGGGCGATCTTACGGGATTTGCTGCGGCAAGCTATCAGCGCGGCGTCCGTTTTATTCAAATACCTACCACGCTGTTGTCGCAGGTCGACTCTTCTGTTGGCGGCAAAACGGCCGTTAACCATCCGCTTGGCAAAAACATGATTGGCGCGTTCTACCAGCCCGCTTCGGTGGTGGTGGATCTCGACTGTCTGCAAACCTTGCCTCAGCGTGAACTGGCGTCGGGCCTGGCGGAAGTGATCAAGTACGGCATTATTCTGGACGGTGCGTTCTTTAGCTGGCTGGAAGAGAACATGGATGCCTTACTGCGTCTGGATGGTCAGGCGATGGCGTACTGTATTCGCCGCTGCTGTGAGCTGAAAGCAGAAGTCGTGGCTGCAGACGAGCGCGAAACAGGCTTACGTGCTTTACTGAATCTGGGGCACACCTACGGTCATGCTATCGAAGCCGAAATGGGCTACGGTAACTGGCTGCATGGCGAGGCCGTTGCGGCGGGGATGGTGATGGCCGCTCGCACCTCGGAGCGTCTGGGTCAGTTCAGCAAGGCCGATACACAACGCATTATCACGCTGCTGGAGCGTGCCGGGTTACCGGTGACCGGGCCGCGTGAAATGTCGGCGCAGGCCTACCTGCCGCATATGATGCGCGATAAAAAAGTATTAGCAGGCGAGATGCGTCTGGTGCTCCCGCTTGCGATAGGTAAGAGTGAAGTGCGTGGCGGTGTGCCGCACGATGTGGTTCTTGGCGCTATTGCTGATTGTCAGTAGGCGTAACTATTAGAAAGGTCCGGCTGCGGTAAAACGTAGCCATTTTGCTTCAGGTGATGTGCAAAGTCGTAGGCATAAGCCTTTTAGTGGGGTGTTAAATGGATGAATTCAAACCAGAAGACGAGCTGAAACCCGATCCCAGCGATCGTCGTACTGGTCGTACTCGCCAATCTTCAGAACGTGATAACGAGCCGCAAATCAACTTTGATGAGGTCGATCTCGACAACGATGATCCTCGTCCTTCGCGTGGCCGTGCTGCCCGCGACGAGCGTGAAGAAGATTATGAGTCTGATGATGATTCAGTGGACGAAGCGCCCGTTGAGCGCCGTCCGCGTAAGCGCAAAGCTGCTCCGGCGAAGCCCGCTTCCCGCCAGTACATTATGATGGGGCTGGGTGTGCTGGTCCTGCTGCTGCTGATTATCGGCGTCGGCTCGGCACTTAAAGCCCCGTCAAGCAATCCAGCGGATCAGAGCGCCTCTACTGAGAAGAGTGTTGATCTGTCCGGCAATGCTGCCGATCAGGCCAATGGCACCCAGCCTGCGCCGGGTACCACTTCCGCTGAGCAGACTGCCGGGAACACCCAGCAGGATATCTCTCTGCCACCAGTAGCGTCCACACCAACCCAGGGTCAGGCACCGGCAACCCCGGAAGGCCAGCAGCGTGTTGAAGTGCAGGGCGATCTGAACAATGCGCTGACGCAGCCGCAGAACCAGCAGCAGGTTAACAATGTGGTGGTCAACTCCACGCTGCCGACCGAGCCTGCGACCGTGGCGCCAATCCGCGGTGCGACCGGGCAACATCAGACGGCGGCGACAGAATCTGCGCCACGTCAGACGAAGCCTGCTCAGCATCAGGAACGTAAACAAACGGTGATTGAGCCGAAGCGTGACGTGAAGCCGCAGCCAGTGGCGAAAGCGGAAGAGCCGAAAGCGACCACTCAGCCTAAGCGTAACGAAACCACGACCAGCGCACCGGCGAAAGCGCCTGCTGCGACAGCGGCGGCACCGAAGGCGACCGCAACGCCAGCGCCGACGGCGACAGCCTCGACGCCAGCGGCAGCAGCCCCTGCGGCCACGGCCAGCACCGGTAAAACGTCAGGAAATGTGACTTCACTGAAGTCTGCCTCCTCCAGCAATTACACGCTGCAGTTGAGCAGTTCTTCCAACTATGACAACCTGAACAGCTGGGCGAAAAAGTCGAACCTGAAAAACTTTGTCGTCTATGAGACTACCCGTAACGGTCAGCCGTGGTATGTGCTGGTGAGCGGTGTGTATGCTTCGAAAGATGAAGCAAAACGCGCGGTTGCCACACTGCCAGCCGATGTTCAGGCGAAAAACCCATGGGCGAAGCCGATCCGTCAGGTTCAGTCCGATTTGAAGTAATCTGTGAAGCGCAGGATGCTGTCGGAGCTTTCTCCACAGCCGGAGAAGGTGTAATCAGTTAGTCAGCATGAAAAAAAATCGCGCTTTTCTGAAATGGGCAGGGGGGAAATACCCCCTGCTCGATGATATTAAACAACGCCTGCCTGCGGGTGAGTGTCTTGTCGAACCCTTTGTGGGCGCTGGCTCGGTATTCCTCAATACCGACTACTCCCGTTATATCCTTGCGGATATCAACAGCGATCTTATCGACCTCTATAACATCGTAAAGCTGCGTACCGACGAGTACGTTGCTGAGGCGCGTAAGCTGTTTACCCCAGAGAACAACAACCCGGACGTTTACTATCTGTTTCGCACTGAATTTAATCAGTGCCAGGATAAGTTCCGTCGTGCAGTGCTGTTCCTCTACCTCAACCGCCATGGCTACAACGGCCTGTGCCGGTATAATCTGCGTGGTCAATTCAACGTGCCTTTTGGTCGCTACAAGCGCCCTTATTTTCCTGAGGCCGAGTTGTATCACTTTGCTGAAAAAGCGCAGAATGCGGAGTTCCATTGCCTCTCCTATGAAGAGTGTATGGACCGTGCTGACGTTAACTCGGTGGTTTACTGTGATCCCCCGTACGCCCCGCTGTCTGCCACCGCGAACTTTACCGCTTATCACACCAACAGCTTCAGCCCTGCCGAGCAGGCGCGTCTGGCAGAAATGGCGGAAAAGCTGGTCAGCAAAAGAATTCCGGTGTTAATTTCGAATCACGACACGCCTGATACGCGCGAATGGTACAAAACCGCAGAGCATTTTCAGGTCAAAGTCCGGCGCAGCATCAGCAGCAACGGCGGTACACGTAAAAAGGTGGACGAACTGCTGGCTCTCTATCTACCCTGAGCCGTTTCGCCCGCCGTTAAACAAAGTTCAAGGAGATGCGGATGAAACAGTATTTGATTGCACCCTCAATTCTTTCGGCTGATTTTGCCCGGCTGGGCGAAGATACCGCGAAAGCCCTGGCTGCCGGTGCGGATGTCGTTCATTTCGACGTTATGGATAACCACTACGTGCCTAACCTGACCATCGGCCCGATGGTACTGAAGGCACTGCGCAACTACGGCGTGACCGCCCCCATTGACGTGCATCTGATGGTGAAGCCGGTCGACCGCATCGTGCCGGATTTTGCCGCCGCGGGTGCCAGCATCATCACTTTCCACCCTGAAGCCTCTGAACACGTTGACCGCACCCTGCAGCTGATTAAAGAGCACGGCTGTAAGGCGGGCCTGGTGTTTAACCCAGCCACGCCGCTGAGCTACCTTGATTACGTCATGGATAAGCTGGACGTGATCCTGCTGATGTCCGTCAACCCGGGCTTTGGTGGTCAATCCTTCATTCCACAAACCCTGGATAAGCTGCGTGAAGTGCGTCGCCGCATCGACGAATCAGGCTTTGATATCCGTCTTGAAGTGGATGGCGGCGTGAAGGTAAGCAATATCGGCGACATCGCCGCGGCGGGCGCAGATATGTTCGTGGCCGGCTCGGCGATTTTCGACCAGCCGGACTACAAGAAAGTCATCGATGAAATGCGCAGTGAACTGGCGAAGGTAAGTCATGAATAAGTTGCAGGCAATTCGGGGCGTTGCATTTGACCTCGACGGCACGCTGGTGGACAGCGCGCCGGGCTTAACCGCGGCGGTTGACCAGGCGCTGTATGCGCTGGAACTGCCGATGGCGGGTGAAGACCGCGTGATAACGTGGATTGGTAACGGAGCAGACGTGCTGATGGAGCGCGCGCTGACCTGGGCGCGTCAGGAGCGTGCCATTCAGCGTGCGGCGCAGGGCAAACCTGGCGTCGATCACGCGGATATCCCGCAGGAAGAGCAAATTCGCCTCCTGCGTAAGCTGTTCAACCGTTTTTATGAAGAGACGGTAGAAGAGGGCAGCTTCCTGTTCCCGGATGTGGCGGGCACCCTGAGCGCGCTGCATGCTGAAGGTATGCCGCTGGCGCTGGTCACCAACAAACCGACGGCCTTTGTCGCGCCTTTGCTGGAAGCGCTGGGTATCGCCGACTACTTCTCGGTGGTTGTCGGTGGCGATGACGTGCAGAATAAAAAGCCGCATCCCGAGCCGCTGTTGCTGGTGGCAGGAAAATTATCCTTAACGCCGGATGCGCTGCTCTTTGTAGGGGATTCGCGCAATGATATTCTGGCGGCCAGGGCTGCAGGTTGCCCGTCCGTGGGCCTGACCTATGGCTACAACTACGGTGAATCCATTACGCTGAGTGAGCCGGATTTCGTCTTCGACCACTTCAAAGATTTACTGCCCGTTCTCGGGCTTTCGCACAGTGAAAATCAGGAATTGAAAAATGACTAAGCCCATCGTATTTAGTGGCGCACAGCCCTCAGGTGAACTGACCATTGGCAACTATATGGGTGCGCTGCGTCAGTGGGTGAACATGCAGGATGACTATCACTGTATCTACTGCATCGTTGACCAGCACGCCATTACCGTGCGCCAGGATCCGCAGCAGTTGCGTAAAGCGACGCTCGACACCCTTGCGCTGTATCTGGCCTGCGGTATCGATCCTGAGAAAAGCACCATCTTCGTTCAGTCTCACGTCCCGGAACACGCGCAGCTGGGCTGGGCGCTGAACTGCTATACCTATTTCGGCGAACTGAGCCGTATGACCCAGTTCAAGGATAAGTCTTCCCGTTACGCTGAAAACATCAACGCCGGTCTGTTTGACTATCCGGTCCTGATGGCGGCTGACATTCTGCTGTATCAGACCAACCAGGTTCCGGTGGGTGAAGACCAGAAGCAGCATCTGGAACTGAGCCGCGACGTGGCCCAGCGCTTCAACGCGATTTACGGCGATATCTTCAAGGTGCCAGAGCCGTTCATTCCGAAATCCGGTGCCCGCGTGATGTCCCTGCTGGAGCCGACCAAAAAGATGTCCAAGTCGGATGATAACCGCAACAACGTGATCGGCCTGCTGGAAGATCCGAAAGCGGTGGTGAAGAAGCTTAAGCGTGCGGTTACCGACTCTGACGAGCCACCTGTGGTGCGTTACGACGTGCAGAATAAAGCGGGCGTCTCTAACCTGCTGGATATCCTCTCTGCCGTCACTGGCCAGAGCATTCCCGAGCTGGAGCAGCACTTCGAAGGCAAAATGTACGGCCATCTGAAAGGCGAAGTGGCGGACGCGGTCTCCGGCATGTTGACCGAGCTGCAGGCGCGTTATCACCAGTTCCGCAATGACGAAGCCTTCCTGCAGAAAGTGATGAAAGAAGGAGCCGAGAAAGCCAGCGCGCGCGCCTCCGAAACGCTGAAAGCGGTGTATGAAGCGATTGGGTTTGTGGCGAAGCCATAAGTAAAAGCAAAACGGTAACCCTGTTACCGTTTCCAGGCTTTGTACGCTCTCTTAAGAGAGGAGCAGGACGAAGGCATCAGGCCGCACTGCTCTACCAATAAAAAAACCGGGATATTCCCGGTTTTTTTATGCCTGAAAAAAGCTTACTGATTTGCTGCCGGGCCGCAGCCGCCGATGATCTTGGAGATAGAGATCGCCGGGTGCAGCAAGTAGTCGTAGCTGCAGTTATTTTTGGTGTTTTGCACGTGGCCAGTGCACGCCGTCAGGGTAGTTAAGATGCCTGCAACCAGGGCAATCTTTGCCAGTTTGAACATAACGCTTCCTTGTCAATAACATGAGGGAATAGAGAGAAATAGGCTTTCTCGGAGAGCATGTTATCGACAGCAGTAAGAGAGGAGTAGTCCATAACAGGACTACTCATTTTGTGGAGATTATGTTCAGTCTGACTTAATGATTTGAGAACCAGTTGAGCTTGTCACGCAGCGCCACCACGCGGCCCACCACGATTAGCGCCGGGCTTTCAACCTGCTGCGCCAGCTCGCCCAGCTCGGTTAACACGCCACTCACCACACGCTGTTTGATCGACGTGCCGTTTTCCACCAGCGCAACCGGCATTGTCGCTTCCATGCCATGTTCGAGCAGCTTAGCCTGAATGGTCGCCGCCTGGTTCAGCCCCATATAGAACACCAGGGTCTGTTTCTCTGCCGCCAGGTTATACCAGTCCAGCTCGCTGCCGGTTTTCAGATGGCCGGTGACCAGGCGCACGCTCTGTGCGTAGTCACGGTGGGTCAGCGGGATACCTGAATAGGCAGAACAGCCAGAGGCAGCGGTAATGCCCGGCACCACCGAGAACGGAATGCCTGCCTCGCACAGGGTTTCCAGCTCCTCGCCGCCGCGCCCGAAGATAAACGGATCGCCGCCTTTCAGGCGCACCACGCGTTTACCCTTTTGCGCTTCACGCAGCAGGATCTGGTTAATCTCTTCCTGCGGTACGCAGTGATACCCGGCACGTTTGCCAACAAACACCCGATCCGCATCCCGGCGCACCAGGTTCATGATGTCGTCGGAGACCAGGCGGTCATAGACCACGATATCCGCCTGCTGGATCTGCTGCAGCCCTTTCAGGGTTAACAGGCCCGCATCGCCCGGACCCGCCCCCACCAGCACCACTTCGCCACGGTGATCGAGCGGCGCATTGATGAGCTGCTCGGTCGTCTCATCCACGGCTTTCTGATCCTGATTCGCCAGCGACTGCGCCAGGCGATCGTTCACAAAGAATTTCTCCCAGAAGCGGCGGCGCTCGCCGACGGTGGCGAACTGCTTTTTCACCCGGGCGCGCAGTTTCCCTGCGTAATGAGCCACCTGACCCAGATGCTGCGGCAGGATCGCTTCCAGCTTTTCGCGTAGCAGGCGCGCCAGCACTGGTGAAGTCCCACCGGAGGAGACGGCGACCATCAGCGGCGAGCGATCGATAATTGACGGCATGATAAAGCTCGCCTCTTTCGGCGCATCCACCACGTTGCAGAAGATTCGCCGCGCTTCACAGGCGTCACTGACGCGCTGGTTAACCGCATCGTCGTCAGTGGCGGCAATGGTCAGCCAGCAGGTATCGAGCAGCGATTCCCGAAACTCCCCTTCGACGAGGGTGAGCATCCCTTCCTGCGCCCACACGGTGAATTGCGGGGCGAAGGCGAGGGCATTGACGGTGAGTCGGGCACCGGCCTCTAACAGCAGGCGGGCTTTACGTTCAGCCACATCGCCACCACCTACAAGCAGGCAGTCGCGATGGCGTAATTGACAGAATATTGGCAGGTGATCCACGACATTACCTCTTCTTACGGGTTGGCTTTCGCCTGAACGGTTGCGATGGTAGCCGGAGTCGGACGCTCCGCTTTAGGGGTAGCATACCAGTAACCCCAACCCATAAATACAACCCCAGAAAGAGTATTGCCAAGGGTTACCCACAACAGGTTATGGCCGATACCTGACAGCGTATACGCTTCGCTGTGGTGACCGAACCAGGAGAGGGCAAACAGCGTCATGTTGGCTACGGAGTGCTCGTAGCCGGAAGCGATAAAGGCCAGCAGACACCACCAGATAGCGATAAATTTCGCGGCGCCTTCAGTGCGGATTGCCATCCAGATAGCAAGACACACCAGCCAGTTACAGAGCGCGCCCTTGAAGAACAGCACCATCGCCGGTGCGGAGGTTTTTGCCAGCGCGACGGTGTGAACAAGGCTGGTATCAACCGGCAGCAGGCTACCACCGCCCCAGCTGTAGAGCAGGGCGACAAACACGGAGCCGACCAGGTTGCCGAGCCAGGTTTGTGGCAGGATCGCCCACATCTGGCCCTGACTGATGGTGCCCGCTTTCACGCCCAGCGTCAGGAACATGGTGTGGCCGGTGAACAGTTCAGAGCCAGCGATGATGACCAGGGTCAGGGCGATACCAAAGGTGGCGCCCATCACCAGCGGACGAACAGAGGGATCGAGCAGATTGCCGAGGGTGAAAATTAAAATGATCCCCAACCCGACATAGGCCCCCGCCATGGCGGAGCTGATCCAAAATCCGAGGGGACTGTTTTTACTGAGGCGTGCAATACGCGCAGCATTAGCCGCACACTTATTGATAGTGTCTGTAAACATTTGATTATCCTGTACACTTCATCCTCTACGCTGCCTCGTTGTTGGCTGCCTTCACTCATCCCACTCACACAGTGAACTATGCGCCTGGGGATTCGTTCAGTTGCCGCCGCGATGCAGCGCACATGATTTCGTGTAAAAAGTTGAAAAAATCCCGAACGGGAGAACATTACAAAAGCGGGGGCATTGCGCCCCCGTGTTAATCAGCCTCGAAGCTGCACTTTGCCGTCTTTGACACGAACGTCATAGTGCTTCACGGAGTGGCTTTCATCTTCCATGCAGTGTCCGTCGCTCAGACGGAAACGCTGCTTTTTCAGCGGGCTGGCAACCCATAGCTCGCCCTGATGCTCAGCGATAATCCCACGGGACAGCACGCTGGCCTCAAAGAACGGGTCGATATTGCTGATGGCAAAGACCTGTTCGTCGTGGCGCGGACGGAAAATAGCAACCTGCTCATGACCTAACAGCGCACACACGCCGGTGGCAGGCAGGATCTCGTCGATTTTGCAGATGTTTACCCACTGGCTCATACGTTTTCCTCCACCAGCATGACCGGAATGCGTTCATAAGGTGTTGCCGGGCGATGCTGCTCGCGCTCTGGCACCACCTGTACGCCTGGGTCGCGCTGTGTGCTGTTGATAAAGTGTTTGAAGCGAACCTGCGCCGCCGGGGTGTTGACGGTTTCAGTCCATTCGCAAATCACGGCGTCACGCAGGCGTGCCATCTCTTCTTCCAGCGTCGCGTTCAGGCCGAGTTTGTCGTCGATAATGACTGACTTCAGGTAGTCGATGCCGCCTTCCAGGTTATCCAGCCACGGTGCGGTACGGGTCAGTTTGTCTGCGGTACGGATGTAGAACATCATGAAGCGATCGAGATACTTGATCAGCGTTTCACGGTCGATATCCGCCGCCAGCAGATCCGCATGACGCGGTTTCATCCCGCCGTTACCGCAGACGTACAGATTCCAGCCCTTCTCAGTGGCGATGATACCCACATCTTTACCCTGCGCTTCGGCACATTCACGGGTACAGCCAGAGACGCCGTACTTCATTTTGTGCGGGGTGCGAATGCCTTTGTAGCGGTTTTCCAGCTCAACGCCGAAGCCGACGCTGTCGCCCACACCGTAGCGGCACCAGGTGCTGCCGACGCAGGTTTTCGCCATACGCAGCGCTTTGGCATAGGCATGACCGGTTTCGAAGCCTGCTTCAATCAGCTGACGCCAGATTTCCGGCAGGTCGTCTTTCTGCGCACCGAACAGACCGATACGCTGGGAACCGGTGATTTTGGTGTACAGGTTAAATTCGCGGGCGATACGGCCCACTGCCACCAGGCCTTCCGGGGTGATTTCCCCGCCGGCAGAACGTGGGATCACCGAGTAAGTACCGTCTTTCTGGATGTTGGCCAGGAAGTTATCGTTGGTGTCCTGCAGCGGAGTGTGTTGCGGCTTGAGCACGTACTCATTCCAGCAGGAGGCCAGCAGAGAACCGACGGTCGGTTTACACACTTCACAGCCGTAACCCTGGCCGTGTTTCTGCAGCAGCTCGTCGAAGGATTTGATGCCTTCCACGCGGATCAGGTGATACAGCTCCTGGCGAGAGTAAGCGAAGTGCTCGCACAGGTTGTTGTTCACTTCAATGCCCTGTTTCGCCAGCTCGGCGTTGAGCACCTGAGTAACCAGTGGGATACAACCGCCGCAGCCGGTACCTGCTTTGGTTTCGGCCTTCAGCGCCGCCACGGTGTGGCAACCCTTGTTAATGGCAGAAATCAGCATGCCTTTGGTGACATCGAAGCAGGAGCAAATCTGCGCGCTGTCTGGCAGTTTATCGACACCAATCGAAGGCTTACCGCTGGCCGCGTGGGCTGGCAGAATCAGGGCGTCCGGGTTCTCCGGCAGTTCGATGGCGTTCAGTACCAGTTGAAGCAGATTACCGAAGTCGCTGGTATCACCCACCAGCACCGCACCGAGCAGGGTCTTGTTGTCCGGGCTTACGATAAGGCGCTTATAAACTTCTTTGCTTTCGTCGAGGTAAACGTAGCTGCGTGAGTTTGGCGTGCGACCGTGTGCATCACCAATGCCGCCCACGTCAACGCCCAGCAGTTTCAGCTTGGCGCTCATGTCTGCGCCGGTGAAGGCGTTTTCATTACCGAGGATATGGTCGGCAGTGACCTGCGCCATTTTGTAGCCAGGGGCAACCAGACCGTAAACGTGATTTTCCCAGCTGGCGCACTCCCCGATGGCATAGATATCGGGATCGGAGGTCTGGCAGGTGGAGTTGATCATGATGCCGCCGCGCTGGGCAACGGCCAGGCCACACTGGGTAGCCAGTTTGTCGCGCGGGCGGATACCGGTAGAGAAGACGATGAAGTCGACTTCCAGGTCGCTGCCGTCGGCAAAGCGCATGGTTTTACGCGCTTCGGTGCCTTCCTGGACGATCTCTTTGGTATTTTTGCTGGTGTGAACTTTCACACCCATGCTCTCAATTTTGCGTTTGAGCTGCTCGCCACCCATGTGGTCAAGCTGCTCAGCCATCAGCATCGGGGCAAATTCGATGACGTGGGTTTCAACGCCTAAGTTTTTAAGCGCGCCCGCGGCCTCGAGGCCGAGCAGACCGCCGCCGACCACCGCGCCGCGTTTGCTGCGACGGGCGCAGGATTCAATGGCATTGAGATCTTCAATGGTACGATAGACGAAGCAATCCTGAGTTTCTGACCCTTTGATCGGTGGGATCCACGGGTAAGAGCCTGTCGCCATGATCAGTTTGTCGTAAAAAACCGTGCGTCCCGCACTGGAATGAATCACTTTTTCCTGACGGTTGATGGTAATAGCGCGTTCGCCCACCAGCACCTTCACGCCATGTTTCTCGTAAAAACCTTCACGCACCAGAGAAAGCTCTTCAGCGGTGTGGTGAGAGAAATAGGAGGAGAGGTGCACGCGGTCGTACGCCTTACGGGGTTCTTCACAGAACACGGTAATATCGAACCGGTCAGCATCGGCTTTATCAAGAAGATCCTCAATAAAGCGGTGACCGACCATGCCGTTACCGATAATCGCGAGTCTGACTTTGCTCATTTTTGCCTCGATTTCTTTTCTATTACTGCCTACCTTAACGATTCAGCAAAGCCACTTATTGATGCAAATCAAATACGCCTTAAACTACTCCTTAGTGGGTAGATGACTGATTTGTCAGGATTTTTCTAAGTAACGGAAATCGCAGGCTTTTCGTCTTAGCCGATTTTGTGTACAAATTAGGGGGCTAATCTTATTAATCCGCTACTCCTAAATTTCAGCCCCCTTTTTCGGGAGAATACGATGTCTACAGCACCGCTTTGGCTGATCCAGAACGTCCGGTTACCGGGTCGGGACGGATTATGGCAACTGGCTATTGAGAACGGTCGTTTTGGCGAAATCACCCCAACGGGCGAGGGGCAAAGCGAGAGCTATGAAGTGTTAAACGCGCGGGGTGGTCTGGCTCTTCCGCCTTTTATCGAGCCGCATATTCATCTTGATACCACCCAGACTGCGGGTGAACCGAACTGGAACCAGTCCGGCACGCTGTTTGAGGGCATCGAACGCTGGGCGGAGCGCAAGGCGCTGCTCAGCCATGAAGATGTCAAAGCCCGGGCGTGGAAGACCCTTAAGTGGCAGATCGCCAATGGTATCCAGTTTGTTCGTACGCATGTGGATGTCTCTGACCCGACCCTTACCGCCCTGAAGGCGATGCTGGAGGTGAAGCAGGAGGTAGCCCCCTGGGTTGAGCTGCAAATCGTCGCCTTCCCGCAGGAGGGGATCCTCTCTTACCCCAACGGTGCCGCCCTGCTGGAAGAGGCGTTGCAGTTGGGGGCCGACGTGGTGGGGGCCATCCCGCACTTTGAGTTCACCCGCGAGTATGGCGTGCAGTCGCTGCATATTGCGTTTGAACTGGCGAAGAAGTACGACCGGCCGCTGGATATTCACTGCGACGAGATTGACGACGAGCAGTCACGGTTTGTCGAAACGGTGGCGACGCTGGCGTATGAAGCCGGGATCGGCCCGCGTGTCACCGCCAGCCACACCACCGCGATGCACTCTTATAACGGGGCTTACACGTCACGGCTGTTTCGTCTGTTGAAGCTCTCCGGGATTAACTTTGTCGCCAATCCGCTGGTGAATATTCATTTGCAGGGCCGTTTTGACGACTATCCGAAGCGGCGCGGCATTACCCGGGTGAAGGAGTTGCTGGAGGCGGGAATTAACGTCTGCTTCGGTCATGACGATGTGTTTGATCCCTGGTATCCGCTGGGCACCGGCAATATGTTGCAGGTTCTGCATATGGGGCTGCATGTCTGTCAGATGATGGGTTATCCGCAAATCGACAGCGGACTTAATCTGATCACCCACAACAGCGCGCGTACTTTTGGTCTGGCCGATTACGGCATTGAACCGGGCAACCCGGCTAACCTGGTGATCCTGCCTGCGGAGACGGGTTTTGATGCGGTGCGGTGTCAGGTGCCGGTACGCTGGTCGATTCGTCAGGGAAGGGTGATTGCCACCACGCAGCTGGCACAGACGTGGATACAGACAGATCGCGGGGGAGAAGAGGTGTGCTTTACCCAAAACAGCCCCTCTGCAGGCAGCAGAGGGGCATGAGGCATCAGTGAGACGCTGCCGCAGTATTGTGCTGGCGGTGGCGGGTCACGAAGCCCAGCACCAGACACATCACGAACACCACAGCGTAGAGGCCGTTAGCGGTGTGTAACGCCGCCAGTGGGCCGCTGTGTGCCACAATCGGGCCGGTAACGACGAAGGTCAGCATGGTCCCGATGGTGCCGCAGGTAAGCACGAAGTTAACCAGTTTCGGCGAGGCGACTTTGGTTTGCAGTGAACCCAGAGTAATGATCGAGGTGTAGATGGCGCTGGAGAAGAAGCCGAGCGTCAGGATAAACCACGGCATCTGTTCCGGCGAACCGTTGATGAACAGGTACATCAGCACGGTGGCGGCACCGGCCAGCACGGTGAGGATCCGCTGCAGGTCGAAGAAGCGCAGAATAAAGCTGAAGGCCCACATACCGAACATGTAGGACATCCAGAAGTCACTCACCAGCTGACCGGCATCGTTCAGGCTCATTCCCAGGCCTTTGGCATACTCTGGCACCCAGGAGATAAAGCCCAGCTGGCCGAGGATGTAGCACAGAGCGGCAATGGAAAGGAACAGTACGCCGATACCCCACTTCTCTTTTACCACCGGCTCGCTGGTGGTCTGCGCTTTCTTGCCGAGAACCGGGAAATCGCAGCCGAAGGTCAGGACAAAAATCGCCACGTAGACCAGGCCGATGCAGGCGTAAACCCAGTACCACTCAATGCTGCGCGCCAGCAGAACGGCGGCCACCATCGGGAAGATCATCCCTGCCATGCTGAAGAAGGAGTCGGTAAACAGCAGACGCGCGCCGCGCTGGCGGCCTTCATACATGTGGGTAATGAGAAACGTCCCGATGGACATGGTGATCCCGCTGACCAGCCCAAGCACAAACATGGCGGCAGAGAACAGGGCGATGCTGTGGCTGAGCATCAGACCTGCAACGGCACCCAACATCAGTACAAAGCCGAAACGCAGCTGCGTTTTCAGGGGGACGATTTCCATCAGCCAGGCGTTCAGGAAGATGGAGATGAGGATCCCGGCGTTAAGAAAGGTGAAGGTGTTACTCATGCTGGAAACGGGCAGGTTGAAATACTCTGCGATATTTCCCATCACCATCCCGGTGACGATAACCAACGCACCGGTAAGGGCGTAGGAGAAGAAGCTGATCCATGTGAGCTTGATACGATTGCTGTTAGTCATGACTGGCCTGTGAATAGAAATGTAAAGCGCCCGAAAGGCGCTGCGAGCGGCCAGATTTTAAGCGCGAATGTGATCTAATTAAATCTTTTATGAGCAATTAAACAAAAATTGCAGTTTTTAGTGTGATTTGTATCACTTTAATACCTGCGTCAGTGGTTTCTTATCGGTTACATCTGTTTCAAATTCGTAAAATTAGGTAAAAGGCTGGCCTGTATTCATACTGCTCTTTAGAATCAAGCCATTCGCTTTCTTTACTGCGCTTTGTTAAGGAATTCTCATGCTCAAATCAACCCTGGCGGCTGTCGCGGCTGTACTCGCCCTTTCAGCCCTCTCTCCTGCTGCGCTGGCAGCCAAAGGAGACCCGCACGTTCTGTTGACCACCTCTGCCGGTAACATTGAGCTGGAACTGAACAGTCAGAAAGCCCCTGTTTCTGTGAAAAACTTCCTCGATTATGTGAACAGCGGTTTTTATAACGGCACCACTTTCCACCGTGTGATCCCGGGCTTTATGCTGCAGGGCGGTGGCTTCAATGAGCAGATGCAGCAGAAACAGCCGAACCCGCCTATCAAGAACGAAGCGGATAACGGCCTGCGCAACAGCCGCGGTACCATCTCAATGGCGCGTACCGCCGATAAAGACAGCGCGACCAGCCAGTTCTTCCTCAACGTGGCCGATAACGCCTTCCTCGACCACGGCCAGCGTGATTTTGGCTATGCGGTATTTGGTAAAGTTGTGAAAGGCATGGATGTGGCCGATAAAATTTCTCAGGTGCAGACTCACGATGTGGGTCCTTACCAGAATGTGCCGACAAAACCGGTAGTTATCCTCTCTGCGAAAGTCCTGCCGTAATCCCTGATGACGCGGGCAAGCAATGCCCGCGTTGCCTTTACCTTCCTGCGAAACCGTAGTTTGCTGCTTATACTTGTGGCACACGAGCGCAATCAGGGAGGTAACAGGTGAAAAAGCTCACTGACAAACAAAAATCCCGTCTCTGGGAACAACAGCGAAATATCAATTTCCAGGCCAGTCGCCGCCTTGAAGGGGTCGATAGTCCGTTGGTCACCCTCAGCGCAGATGAGGCGCAACGCCGTCTTGAGGAGTTAAGGGGGCTGCATGAGCGATAAATACGGTAACGATCGCGATCCTTATCTCTACCCTGAACTGAATGTGATGCGTAACCGGCTGGGCATTCGTCAGGCCGAGCGGCTCGCCCAGGCGGCATATGAATTTACCGCACTGCGCGCCGCGACCCTGAGCCTGGGGCCGCTGTTACGTGGGCTGCCGCACCTGTGCGCCATTCACCAGCATCTCTACCAGGATATTTTTGACTGGGCGGGCGATATCCGCGAAATGGATATTTATCAGGGTGATACCCGATTCTGCCACTTCGCCTATATCGAAAAAGAGGGCAATGCCCTGATGCAGGATCTGGAGGAGGAGGGGTATCTCGTCGGGCTGGAGAAAGCAGATTTTATTAACCGCCTCAGCCACTACTACTGCGAGATCAACGTCCTGCACCCGTTCCGCATCGGCAATGGTATTGTTCAGCGCATCTTCTTTGAGCAGCTGGCGATCCACGCGGGCTATCAACTCGACTGGCGCGGCATCGACCCGGAAGCGTGGGCGCAGGCCAACCAGAGCGGTGCGATGGGGGATTTGAGCGCGCTGAACACAATCTTCAGCAAAGTGGTAAGCGAAGCCCGGGAAACTGAGTAGAATAGGGCGGCCATTTTTTCGGGAGCCGCCATGATTCTGCTGATAGATAACTACGATTCTTTCACCTGGAACCTGTACCAGTATTTTTGCGAGCTGGGGGCGGAAGTGGTGGTCCGGCGCAACGACGTACTTTCTCTGGAAGATGTCGCGGCGCTGAACCCACAAAAGATCGTTATCTCTCCGGGGCCCTGCACGCCGGATGAGTCCGGGATCTCGCTGGCGGTGATTAAGCACTATGCCGGGAAAGTACCGATCCTCGGCGTCTGCCTCGGGCATCAGGCCATCGCCCAGGTTATGGGCGCAACCATTGTCCGTGCCGCGAAAGTGATGCACGGCAAAACCGCCCCGGTGACCCACAACGGCACGGGGGTGTTCTCTGGCCTGAATAATCCTCTGACCGTGACCCGCTATCACTCGCTGGTTATCGACCCGCCAACCTTGCCCGACTGCTTTGAGGTCACCGCCTGGAGCGAGACCCGGGAGATCATGGGTATCCGCCATCGCGAATGGGATCTGGAAGGGGTGCAGTTCCACCCGGAAAGCATTCTGAGCGAACAGGGCCATCAACTGCTGGCTAATTTCCTCCATCGTTGATTTTTAGTTGCCATAAAGTGATTTTTTAAGCATATTTCGTGATTATATTTTCACTTCTGCTTCTTGCTTAAAAAAGGGTGGGGTTACATGGCAACTGAACAATCTGCAATTACGCGCGCAACATTCGATGAAGTTATCCTGCCAATTTATGCACCGGCTGAGTTTATCCCGGTGAAGGGGAAAGGCAGCCGCGTCTGGGATCAGCAGGGTAAAGAGTACATTGATTTTGCGGGCGGAATTGCGGTGACAGCGTTAGGCCACTGTCACCCGGCGCTGGTCGAGGCGCTCAAAACTCAGGGTGAAACCCTGTGGCACACCAGCAACGTCTTTACCAACGAACCGGCGCTGCGTCTGGGGCGTAAAATTATCGGCGCCACCTTTGCCGAGCGCGTGCTGTTTATGAACTCCGGCACCGAAGCCAACGAAACGGCCTTTAAGCTGGCGCGCTACTACGCCTCCACCCGCCATAGCCCGTTTAAAACCAAAATCATCGCCTTCCATAACGCTTTCCATGGCCGGTCGCTCTTTACGGTGACCGTGGGCGGCCAGCCTAAATATTCCGACGGCTTTGGCCCGAAACCAGCCGACATCATTCACGTGCCGTTTAACGATCTGCATGCGGTGAAAGCGGTGATGGACGATCACACCTGTGCCGTGGTGGTCGAGCCGATTCAGGGTGAAGGCGGCGTGATGGCGGCTACCCCGGAGTTCCTGCAGGGGCTGCGCGAGTTGTGCGACCAGCACCAGGCGCTGCTGGTGTTTGATGAGGTGCAGAGCGGCATGGGCCGTACCGGGGATCTGTTTGCCTACATGCACTACGGCGTGACGCCAGACATCCTGACCAGCGCCAAAGCGCTCGGCGGTGGTTTCCCGGTCAGCGCGGTGCTCACCACCCAGGATATTGCCTCGGCGTTCCACGTCGGCTCTCACGGCTCCACCTACGGCGGCAACCCGCTGGCGTGTGCGGTGGCAGGGGCGGCGTTCGATATCATTAATACGCCGGAAGTGTTGAGCGGTGTGATGACGAAGCGCGAGCAGTTTGTGAAACACCTCCAGCAGATCGATGCCCGGTACGATGTGTTCAGCGATATTCGCGGCATGGGGCTGTTGATTGGCGCCGAGCTGAAGCCGCAATACAAAGGCCGGGCGCGCGATTTCCTCTACGCCGCCGCCAGTGAAGGGGCGATGGTGCTCAACGCCGGGCCGGACGTAATGCGCTTTGCGCCGTCGCTGTTGGTGGAAAGTCAGGATATCGATGAAGGGATGACCCGCTTTGCACAGGCGGTGAAGCGCGTGGTGCAGCCGTAAGGGCGCTGCGTTTATCCTTATCCTCTCCCGCACGGATAGGGCGCATATATAAAAAACGGTAACCTGGGGGTTACCGTTTTGCGTTTAATGCGGTGTTCGTTTCAACCGCCGGATCAACCAAATCCCATGATGCGGGCGCTGACGCCATGCCACCGACGAAATGGTGTGCATGGTGTTCAGATGCCCGAGGGTGCGCTGCAGATGTTGTTCCAGCGTGCTCATAGGACCGTAGGTCATGGTTTCGGGGGCTTCCAGGATATTCTCATCGCCACTTTCGCCCGGTGAATCATACTCCAGACGCTGCTGGCAGCGTTGCAGGGCAATTTCACACGATTGCAGATAACGCTGCGCCAGGTCCGGCGTCAGCATCGTATGCTCCCGTGCCAGGGTCGTCATCGCGTTGATATGCTCGACGATAAACTGACTGTGGGTCACCCACAGCTTCATATCCGCCAGATACGCCGAGTTGAAGCCCGGCTCCTGCATCGCCTGGTTGAGGGAGTTGAATAGCGCATTGTGCGCCTGGTTGACCTTCATGCGCTGCCAGGCCAGCGGCGTCGGCTGCGGATCGTCGCTGAGGATCAGGCGGATGGCTTCCTGATCGGCCTCCAGTGCATCGTGGGCATTCTGGCGCAGCAGCCCGCTCTGCCACTGTGGCCACAGCCAGACCATTCCACCGAAAGCAATCAGGCAGCCAATCAGGGTATCGGCCAGCCGGGCGATAATAAATTGCTCGCCGTTCAGAGTCAGCAGTTGCAGGGTATATACCGCTGTGACCGTAAAGCCCACCGTCGCCCAGCCGTAGCTCTTGCGAATGATCAGGTAGCTCACCAGAGTCACTATCAGCATTCCGGCAAGGGTATAACCTTCCGGGACGTGTAAGTGCAGGGTCACGCCCGCGATGATCAGGCCCACCATGGTGCCGGCCGCCCGGTGAAGAATACGTACCCGCGTCGCGCTGTAGCCGTTTTGCGTCACCAGCAGCACGGTCATTAGGATCCAGTAAGGTTTCGGCAGGTGCAGCGCCATGCCCATCAGGCTGGCGATACTCAGCATCACGCTGATGCGCGCCGCATTACGCAGGGCGGCAGACTTCAGCGACAGATAGCTTTTGAGGGCCGGGAACAACGGCAGGCGTTTCTGCTTGTCAGCCATCAGATCGCGCGGATAGAGCGGGCGTTGCGTGCGGAGCACGCGGGCAATACGGCTGAAGTGCCAGGCGCAGAACTGGCCCACCGGGTTATCCGGGTGCTGACGGGCGATTTTCTCCAGCGCGCCAAGCTGCTTGTCCATGGTGAACCGGGTGGGATAACGATGATAAAGAATATCGTCAGCCAACACCCGCAGGCGTGCCGCAACGGTCTGCGCGTTCCAGCGTATCACCGCTTCGGCGTGGCTGCGCTCTACCAGCTTCTGCACCTCCTTCGGGTGATGCAGGCTGACCGAGATATGCTCTTGCAGATCCAGCCCCACCTGGAAGGTGCGCAGCAGGCGTTTGTATTCGTGATTTCTGTTGGCCGCCAGCATATGCAGCTGCTGGTAACAGAGGCTGATCAGATCGACCACCTTCTGCTGGCGGGCCAGCAGCGGCGGTAACGATTTTTCAGGGTCGGTATGCTGCGTCAGCAGGGTGTATTTTGCTTCGCAATAATCGGCCAGCTGCTGATAGAGGACGCTCAAGGATTCACGCAGCGGTTGTTCGCGCCACATCCAGAACCAGAACCAGTTAAACAGCCCGTACCAGAGGGTGCCCAGCGTATAGAGCAGTAGCGGCTCCCAGACCGGCATGTTCCCCGCCAGGCTCAGGGTAAAGATGGCCGCAATCAGCGAGGCGGGCAGCAGTCGGGCATGCAGGGCACTGATCTCTGCCGTGACCCCTAACGTCATCGCCAGCACGGTCAGAATGAGGGGCAGCGGAATATCGCGCGCCAGCAACAGCTGTACGGCCAGGCTACAGCCGGCAAACAGGCAGCCACCAATAGTCAGGCGTTTAAAAAAGCGTTTATGCGGTGTGTCCAGGCCAGCAATGTTGCAGCAGGCAGGAACGAGGGAGAAAAGCAGGCCGTGTTGCAGATCGCCGAGGATCAAACCCACAGCCACAGGAAGACACAACACCAGCGTTTGCCGCAGTGCGTAGTTAACTTCCGGGTGATAAATGAGCCTGCGCCACATGGGTGATAGAGACAAAAACGGCGTGTCATCATGCGATGCCACGCCGTTTTAGCGGAATTAACGTGTTCCGTAAACCACGATGGTTTTACCGTGGGCAGAAATCAGGTTTTGATCTTCCAGCATTTTCAGAATACGGCCTACTGTCTCACGAGAACATCCGACGATCTGACCAATCTCCTGACGGGTAATTTTAATTTGCATACCGTCCGGGTGGGTCATGGCGTCTGGCTGTTTCGCCAGGTTCAGCAGGGTCTGAGCAATGCGGCCTGTTACGTCGAGGAAGGCGAGGTTACCCACTTTCTCGGACGTGACCTGCAGACGGCGAGCCATCTGCGAAGAGAGGCGCATCAGGATATCCGGGTTAACCTGAATGAGCTGGCGGAACTTTTTATAGGAGATCTCAGCCACTTCACACGCGGTTTTTGCACGGACCCAGGCGCTACGCTCCTGTCCTTCTTCAAACAGGCCCAGTTCGCCGATGAAATCTCCCTGATTCAGGTAAGAGAGGATCATCTCTTTGCCTTCTTCATCTTTGATCAGCACTGCCACCGAGCCTTTGACGATGTAATACAACGTTTCCGCTTTTTCACCCTGGTGAATCAGCGTGCTCTTCGATGGGTACTTATGAATATGGCAATGAGACAAGAACCATTCGAGAGTCGGGTCTGTTTGCGGTTTGCCAAGCACCATGCGCTGTTATCCTCTGTTATAAGCTGGCTCCAGAGTCTGGTTATGTACCTGTACTCTGGGGTTGCAATCGAATTCTTCCCCTTGCCTGGGGTCTGGCCTGCACAATAATTAGCAGCCTGTAATGTGTGATGTCCTCTGCATACATGTGCAACGTCAATGTATTACTGTAGCATCTCGACTGTTTTAGCATAGCTTTCGCCGCCTGTCTCCTGGTGTCTCGCTTCAGCTTGATGCAGGTCGACTTCCGTTGTCAGAATTGTTACTGACGCGTAATCTGTCAGGAAAAATGCAATCCTGGAGTTAATTAAAATGCAAGCACGTGTGAAATGGGTCGAAGGGTTAACGTTCCTTGGTGAGTCGGCTTCCGGGCACCAGATTTTAATGGATGGCAACTCCGGTGACAAAGCGCCAAGCCCGATGGAAGTTGTCCTGATGGCGGCAGGCGGATGCAGCGCGATCGACGTGGTGTCGATCCTGCAAAAAGGACGTCACGATGTGACCGACTGTGAAGTTAAGCTAACCTCAGAGCGTCGTGAAGAGGCGCCGCGCCTGTTCACCCATATCAATCTTCATTTCGTGGTCACCGGCAAACAACTGAAAGACGCTGCGGTATCCCGCGCGGTAGATCTCTCTGCGGAGAAGTACTGCTCCGTAGCGCTGATGCTGGAGAAAGCGGTCAACATTACCCACTCGTATGAAGTGATCGAGGCGTAAGCCCCGGATAAAACGCCGGGCGGCACGTCGTTTGCCCGGCCAGTAGGTTTCTGTAGGCCCGTTAGCGTAGCGCCACCGGGCGACACAGCCTCAGTCGATCTTCTTCCCTTCCATCAACCGCTGCACCAGCGGCATCATGATTAACTCCATCGCCAGCCCCATCTTCCCGCCCGGAACCACCAGCGTATTGATGTGTGAGATAAACGAACCCTGTAGCATCGCCAGTAGCCAGGGGTAATCGATATTGTCCAGATTGCGGAAATGGATCACCACGAAGCTCTCGTCCAGCGAAGGGATGCCTTTAGCGGCAAAGGGGTTCGAGGTGTCCACGGTCGGGACGCGCTGGAAGTTAATATGGGTGCGGGAAAACTGTGGCGTCAGGAAGTTAATGTAGTCCTCCATAGAGCGCACCACGGAGTCCATCACCGCCTCGCGGGAATGACCGCGTTCGCTGGTATCCCGCGTCAGCTTCTGGATCCACTCCAGGTTAACAATAGGCACGACCCCCACCAGCAGATCAACATGGCGCGCCACATCGTGATCCGGCGTGACTACCCCGCCATGCAGGCCTTCGTAAAAGAGGACGTCGGTCGGTTCCGGCAGCGGCTGCCAGGGGGTAAAGGTGCCTGGCACCTGGTTCCAGGGCACCGCTTCGTCATAGGTGTGCAGGTATTTGCGCGACTGGCCGGTGCCGCTCCGCCCGTATTCGGCGAAGGTTTGTTCCAGCAGGCCAAAGTCGTTCGCTTCAGGGCCAAAGTAGCTGATGTGTTTACCGAGATCGCGCGCCTTGCGGATGGCCATGTCCATCTCAGGACGAGTGAAGCGGTGAAAGCTGTCGCCTTCCACTTCTGCGGCACGCAGATGCAGCTGGGAGAAGATCTTACGAAAGGCGAGGCTGGTGGTGGTAGTACCCGCACCACTCGACCCTGTAACGGCAATAACCGGATGTCTGGCAGACATAGCAACTCCCTGAATGGAAAGAGGTCGCGGTTAACCGCGAAATTGATTGCGAGGCATGATGTTGACGGTTTCGTGCAGCTCTGACCATACCACCAGGACCTCACCGCTTTGCAGCTGGCGCCTGATATCGGCCACCTTCTGCTCAAGCGAACGTTCCTGTTCACCATAATCGGTGCCTTCGCGTAACACAAAGCTTTCAATCAGATTATCCAGCGTTTCGGGAGCCAGATCTTGCCAGGGAATAATCATCTTATCGGTTCCAGGTATGTGGTCAGCCAGTCCGGGATACGCGTTTCAAGCCACATCTTCGGACGACGTAGCGTGCCGCCGACAAAGCCCACGTGCCCGCCATGTTCGGTCAACTGATACTGCACGTTCGCGGGCAAAAACTCCTGCGCGGGTATCGAGTGATGATCCATAAAAGGATCGTCTTTAGCATGAATAATCAGCACCGGTTTGGTGATCTTACTCAGCAACGGCATGGCGCTGCACTGACGATAGTAGTCAATAGCATCGGCAAAACCGTGAATTTTGGCGGTGATCAGATCGTCAAACTCGCGCAGGCGACGCACTTTCTTCAGCTGTCGCAGACTGACCGGCAGCGTATCCGGGTAAGCTTTTAGTTTGCGTGCGGCATTGGCTTTGAGCAAGTTCAGCAGATAGCGCTGATAAACGCGCGAAAAGCCCTTATCCATATGATAGCTGCAGTGCTCCAGCATAAAGGGGGCGGAGACAATGGCGGCGGCATCCAGTGGAACCGTGTCACCCTCTTTTGCCAGCAGGCAGGCGAGCATGTTTCCTCCCAGCGAATAGCCCACTGCCGCCGTCGGGGCCGGGCCGTAGGTCTCTGCCAGCCAGCGCAGGAACCAGGTGCCATCTTCCGTTTCGCCGGAGTGGTAGATGCGTTTCTGGCGATTGGGTTCACCGCTGCACCCTCTGAAGTGCATCACTACGCCCAGCCAGCCACGCGCTTTCGCCGCCTGAATCAGGCCGTGAGCGTAGGGGCTGTGCAGACTGCCCTCCAGACCATGAAAGACCACCAGCCGGGGTTTGTGCTGTGCCTGCAGCGGATCTTCACTCCAGGCTAAATCAACAAAATCATCATCCGGCAGGTCAAGGCGCTGCCAGACGGGGGTAAAAAGCACTTTACGGCGGATAAGGCGCGGCAGCATGGTCTGCAGGTGTCGATTCGACACGCCCCGCATGGGGACAAAAGCCGTGCTCTCGTCGGGCGTAAAGTTAAATTCGGATGGAATTGTCTGCGTCATAACGATGTGATGTTAACTCTTTTCAATTGTTCACTATACCTTCCGAATCGGCTCCTGTTTATAAAAAGAGACGCGGGCCTGAGATTCATCCCCCTCGCGACACCCCTTTTTCCTGCCCATAGTCTGTTGTTTAACAGCAGGTAATGATCCTGATCACAATTTATCACCTTCATTATTACTCTCAGGCTAACGATTCTGTTCCAGGCTTAATTGATGGCTTTATCACCAGAGAGCACACTTAACTCAGCGTTAAGCAAATCTAAAGATGTGCTGAATCAGGAGGTTAACAATGTTATCAGGGCAAACGCCAGCCCGGAGCTGGAATACGCGTCGCACTGAAAAAGCGCGCCGCCTGGCTTCCGTCCCGGTGCAGGGCAAGGTACTGCCAACAGGCGACCTTGTCGCCATGCTGGAAAAACTGATCGCCCCAGGCGACAAAGTAGTACTGGAAGGGAATAACCAAAAACAGGCAGATTTTCTTTCACGAATGCTCGCCGAAGTGAACCCGCAAATCGTTCACGACCTGCATATGATTATGCCGAGCGTTGGTCGTAGCGAGCACCTGGATATTTTTGAGAAGGGCATTGCCCGCAAACTCGACTTCTCTTTCTCCGGTACTCAAAGCCTGCGTATTTCGCAGCTGCTGGAAGACGGGCAACTGGAGATTGGTGCCATCCACACCTACATCGAGCTCTACTCCCGCCTGTATGTTGATCTGTCGCCAAACGTGGCGCTGATTGCCGGTTTTAAAGCGGACCGTAAAGGGAACCTTTATACCGGTGCCAGTACCGAGGATACCCCGGCGCTGGTCGAAGCCGCTGCCTTCCACGACGGCATCGTCATCGCGCAGGTGAACGAGCTGGTGGACGACGAGTGCGATCTGCCGCGCGTGGATATTCCCGGCTCCTGGATTGATTTCGTGGTAGTGGCTGACAAGCCGTTCTTTATCGAACCGCTGTTCACCCGTGACCCGCGTCTGATTAAGCAGGAACATATCCTGATGGCGATGATGGCCATCAAAGGCATCTATGCAGAACACCAGGTCCAGTCGTTGAACCACGGTATCGGCTTCAACACCGCCGCTATTGAACTCCTGCTGCCTACCTACGGTGAACAGCTCGGCCTGAAAGGCAAAATCTGTAAACACTGGACCCTGAACCCGCATCCAACGCTGATCCCGGCTATCGAAAGCGGCTGGGTGGAGAGCGTGCACTGCTTCGGCGGTGAGCTGGGTATGGAAGAGTACATTCGTGCCCGCCCTGACATCTTCTTTACCGGTGCCGACGGCTCCATGCGCTCTAACCGCGCCTTCTGCCAGCTGGCAGGCCAGTACGCGGTGGATATGTTCATTGGTTCAACGCTCCAGGTTGATGGCTATGCCAATTCCTCAACCGTCACCCGCGGTCGTCTTTCCGGCTTCGGCGGCGCGCCAAACATGGGGCATGACCCGCATGGTCGTCGCCATGCCACCCCGGCCTGGCTGAACATGATCACTGAACCCGATCCTATGCAGCGCGGTAAAAAGCTGGTGGTGCAGATGGTCGAAACCTTCCAGGCAGGTGTGAAACCGACCTTCGTGGAAAAACTCGACGCCGTTGACGTGGCAAAAGCCTCCGGCATGCCGCTGGCACCCGTGATGATCTATGGCGATGACGTTACCCACGTGCTGACAGAAGAGGGGATTGCTTACCTCTACCGCGCAAAAGATCTTGAGGAGCGTCGTGCCATGGTCGCGGCCGTCGCGGGTATTACCGATATCGGTCTGGGTGTGGACGCTAAACGTGTCGCGGAGCTGCGCCAGAGCGGCAAAGTGGTTTACCCGGAAGATATGGGGATCCGCCGCACTGACGCCACCCGCTCTCTGCTGGCGGCGGGCAGCGTGTCTGACTTGGTGGAATGGTCGGGCGGTCTGTACAACCCACCTGCGAAATTCAGGAGCTGGTAATGAAACTTCTCCCCCGGATCCAGGTTGAAGGCGGTGCCGAATGGCTGGCGCGAACCGCCACGCAGTGTCTGATTGACGAAGCGCGACTAAGCCCGAAACCCGGTCTGGTGGACAGCCGGGGGAACGGCGCGCATTACGATTTATCCCTCGCTCTGATGGAGCGTTCGGCGCACAGCCTGACCCCCACGTTTCAGGCGCTGGCGCTGCAAAGCTGGCAGCGTCCGGCCGATATCGCGCTACGGCAGACCGTGGGTCGGCTGGGGCGCGAAGGTGAGCAGCAGATGATGGCCGCTACCGGCGGGGTGAATACCCACCGTGGCGCTATCTGGGCGCTGGGATTATTAGTCAGCGCCGTGGCGATGCTCGGCGGCAAGGGGAAAGCCCGGGCGGTAGCTGATACCGCCGCGCAACTGGCGAAACTGCCGGATGATGCCGCCCCGAAAGTGTTCAGCAAAGGGCTGCGCGCCACGCACCGTTATCGGGTGCCAGGCGCGCGCGAAGAGGCGCAGCAGGCGTTTCCGCACATTATGCAGCGGGCACTGCCGCAGCTTCGCCTGAGCCGACTTAATGGCGGTACAGAAGCCCATGCCCGGCTCGATGCATTAATGGCGATCATGACCTCACTCACCGATACCTGCGTGCTCTCCCGCGCCGGTATGGCGGGGCTGGACGCCATGCAGAGCGGCGCCCGCGCGGTGTTAGCCGCTGGCGGCACCGCTCACCCTGAAGGGCAACGCATCTTAGCCGTATTAGACAAACAAATGCTCTTGCTCAATGCCTCACCGGGCGGTGCAGCCGACCTGCTGGCCGCCACGCTGTTCCTTGACCGCATTGAGACGCCTTATTTAGCGAATTAAGAGGATGTTATGGAAAAAATTACATTAACTCTGCCCGCCAGCCGTACCCTTAGCGGCAAAGCGCTGGCAGGCGTTGTTGGCTCCGGGGATATGGAGGTGTTATTCACCGCCGACCAGGGCCAGACGCTGGCGATTGATATCACCACCTCCGTCGATAACAGCCGTAGCCGTTGGGATGCGCTGTTTACCCGATTGCAGACCGTCAGCAGCCTGCCGGCGGGCAAACTGACCATCCACGACTTCGGCGCCACGCCGGGCGTGGCACGCATTCGTATTGAACAAGTCTTTGAGGGGGTGAGCCATGCGTGATGACAGCAGCTTTATCGAATTAAAAGCCCGTCAGCGTGCGCAGGCTCTGCTCGACGAGGGCAGCTATCGCGAACTGCTGGATCCTTTTGAAGGGATTATGTCTCCGTGGCTGGGGCCACAGGGAATTGTGCCGCAGGCCGATGACGGCATGGTGGTGGCAAAAGGCACCATCAACGGCAAACCCGCGGTAGTGGTCGCCATCGAAGGTGCGTTCCAGGGCGGCAGCATGGGCGAAGTTTCAGGTGCCAAAATGGCGGCGGCGCTGGAGCTGGCGGCGGAAGATAACCGCAACGGCATTCCAACCCAGGCGGTATTGAGCCTGGAAACCGGCGGCGTTCGTTTGCAGGAGGCGAACCTCGGCCTGGCGGCGATTGCCGATATTCACGCCGCGATTGTCGATCTGCGCCGTTATACCCCGGTCATCGGCATTGTCGCCGGTACCGTCGGCTGCTTCGGCGGGATGTCCATTGCGGCAGCGCTGTGCAGCTATCTTATCGTCACCCGTGAAGCGCGTCTGGGGCTGAACGGCCCGCAGGTTATCGAGCAGGAGGCGGGAATTGAAGAGTACGACTCCCGCGACCGTCCGTTTATCTGGAGCATGACCGGGGGCGAAATCCGCTATGAAAGCGGGCTGGTGGATGCGCTGGTGGGCGACGGTGTGAACGCGGTAAAAGCGGCGATGAACGACGCGATTGCGAAAGGCGTGCCGGCAAAACACCGCACCGATAATTACGACTGGTATCTCGAACGCCTGACCCACTTCGATACCCGCAAACAGGCGGATACCGAACAGATTCACGCGCTCTTTGCCCGGGAGGTGAAATGATGAGTACTTCAATTAGCCGTGGTGCGCTGTGGCTGGAAACCCTTGCCCCGAATGCCAGCCGTCTGGAAGGGCTTTGCCCGTCGGTTCAGGCGGCGGACGGCGAGCTGAATGGTGAAGCGGTGCGCTTTGTCGCCGTAGTACCTGATGCGAACAACCACTATCCGCGTGCGGCACGAGGCGAAGTCGGTCTGCTGGAAGGCTGGACGCTGGCCAAAGTGGTGAGTGAAACCGTCGCGGCCGATGCTGACAAAACGGTTAAACGCCCGATTGTGGCGGTGATCGACGTGCCGAGTCAGGCTTATGGCCGTCGTGAAGAGGGGTTTGGTATTCACCAGGCGCTGGCCGGTGCCGCTGCAGCCTATGCTAACGCGCGTCTGGCAGGCCATCCGGTGATTGGCCTTATCGTCGGTAAAGCGATGTCCGGGGCGTTTCTGGCCCACGGCTATCAGGCCAACCGACTGATCGCCTTTAACGACCAGGGCGTGTTAATCCACGCGATGGGGAAAGAGTCTGCCGCGCGCATCACGCTTCGTACTGTCGATGCGCTGGAAAAGCTGGCGGCAACGATCCCGCCCATGGCGTATGACATCAGTAACTACGCGACACTGGGGCTGCTGGAAAACCTGCTGGATATAAGCAACCCGGACGCCCCTTCATCCCTCGATCTGGCGCTGGTGAAAACCACCCTGCAACAGGCCATTGATGACGCTCGCCGGGATCCGACGCTGAAGAGCCGTCTGGGTGCCGACAACCGTCATAGCTCTGCTCTGGTACGCGAACGTATGCGCGCCAGCTGGTAATACCGAAAAAATAAAAGACCTGCCAGATGCATGCCCGTGGGCGCACCCGTTGCGCCCACGCGGGAACCTGCATCCTGAAAATAATAACCATCGCGTCAGTGCTTAAACTTCTTTTTTACAGGTGATTTATGACTTATGTGATTGTTCATGCCCTTGCCCCCATTTTTGTCATCATGCTGCTCGGCTTCTGGGCCGGTAAAGCGAAAATGGTGGATAACAAAAATGTGTCTCTGCTTAATATCTTTGTGATGGATTTTGCGCTGCCCGCCGCGCTGTTCAGCGCCACGGTGCAAACGCCCTGGACAGGTATCATTGCCCAGTCGCCGCTGATCCTGGTCCTGACTCTGGCGATGTGGATCACCTACGCGGCAATCTACTTCCTCGCCACCAAAGTCTTTAAAAAATCCCCACAGGACGCCGCCGTGCTGACCCTGACCGTGGCGCTGCCAAACTATGCCGCGCTGGGCCTGCCGATTCTGGGCAGCGTGTTGGGCGAAAGCCCGGCGACCTCGCTCTCGGTGGCGGTCTCCATTGCCTGTGGTTCCGTACTGATGACGCCGTTCTGTCTGCTGATTCTGGAGCGTGAAAAAGCGCGCGCCGAAGGGAATAACTCCGGCTCAACGCTCTCTATGCTGCCGGTACTGATGTGGCGCTCGATTAAAAAACCTATCGTGATGGGCCCGCTGCTGGGTGTGATTTTGTCAGCGATTGGTATCAAAATGCCGGATCTGGTTCTCGCGGCGATTAAACCGCTGGGGCTGTCCGCCACTGCGGCGGCGTTGTTCCTGACCGGGGTGATTCTGTCGGCACGTAAGCTGCAGATCAACACCATGGTGATCACCTCTACCATTGCCAAGCTGCTGATCCAGCCTGCGATTGCCTGGGGTATCGTTTTAATCTTCGGTCTGCACGGTTCCGTGGCCATCACCGCGATCCTGATGATTGCCCTGTCTGCCGGTTTCTTTGGCGTCGTGTTTGGTAACCGCTTTGGCGTACAGTCCCCGGATGCAGAAGCCGTGCTGCTGTTAAGCTCCGTCCTGTGTATCCTGTCGCTGCCGCTGTTTATCTCGCTGACTTCAGGAATGTAATCATGACCACAACATTACGCCCGCACGACTTAATCTGGCTCACCGCGCGTGACGCGCTGGTAGGCATCACCGAATCCTGGGTGGATGCGGCCTGGCACACCGGATTGCCGGTGGTGGTG
Organism: Leclercia sp. GLN_9; assembly: GCF_043105735.1. NCBI lineage: Bacteria > Pseudomonadati > Pseudomonadota > Gammaproteobacteria > Enterobacterales > Enterobacteriaceae > Leclercia > Leclercia sp. GLN_9. The sequence goes on along the minus strand of NZ_JBICLV010000006.1, from coordinate 14,686 downwards.
CGGCGTGATGTTGATAGCGAAGGCCGTATCCCCGTTGGCGTGCGCGGATTGCGCCGCGACCAGCGGGCGGCCGGATGGGTGAAGCCAGAACGCGTAACGCGCGTGGTTTCGCCCGAATCGCTGAGCGTAACGGCCGAGCTGCTACGCTCACCCTTTGTGACGCAGCCACCCGTTCAGGTGGCGCTGCAACTTTCTCAGCAGCCGTGGCCGTGGGCGTGGGGCATTACCGGCAGCACAGGCTACGCGCTGGCGACCGGCATTCCGGTTATCCATGCCGACAGCGATCTCGACCTGCTGATCCGCGCTCCGCACCCAGTCTCCCCCGACGCGTTTGCCGCCTGGCAAGCCCAGCTTAGCCGCGCGCTGTGCCGGGCAGACACGCAGGTGGATACGCCCGAGGGCGGCTTTGCGCTGGCGGAATGGCTGCGCGACGGCAAAACGCTGCTGAAAACCCGCCGCGGGCCACGTCTGGTGACGGACCCGTGGCACAGGGAGGCGTGATGAAAATACTGTTTACTTTTCCGGGGCAGGGCACACAGCATGAAGGCATGCTGCAAAACCTGCCGGGCACTGAACTGGCGCAGGCGCGCGAGGTGTTGGGAACGGAGGTTGATACGCTGGATAGCGCAGCTTCGTTATCCCATACCCGCGCGGTGCAGCTTTCGCTACTGATAGCCGGTGTCGCCTGGGCGCGCGAGCTTGAGCGACGCGGCGTGACGCCGGATATCGTCAGCGGGCTGTCCATTGGCGCATACCCGGCGGCGGTTATTGCGGGCGCGCTGGACTTCACCGACGCGCTTAGGCTGGTCGCACTGCGTGGCGACCTGATGGAGCAGGCCTATCCGCACGGCTATGGCCTGACGGCGATTATGGGCTTGACCCTGCCGCAAGTGGAACAGCTTATCGAAGGTACCGGCACCTATATCGCCAACCTGAATGCGGAGACGCAGATTGTGATCGCCGGTGCCGATGACGGCATGGCGCAGGTAGCCGAGCGTGCGCTGGCGAAAGGGGCGAACAAAGCCAAAAGACTGACGGTCAGCGTGCCGTCGCACTGCGCGCTACTGGCGGAACCGGCGCAAAAACTTGTCGAGGCGTTCAGCCGGGTCACGCTCTCTCGTCCCCGCTGCGCATACCTGAGCGGCAGCACCGGCCGCGTGTTGTGGCAGCCGGAGAAGATCGCCGACGATCTGGCGATGAATATGGCCCGCACCGTACGCTGGCAGGAGGCGGTGATTGCCGCTAACGAGCGTGAAGCGCGGCTGGCTATTGAGATGCCGCCCGGCGGCATATTGACCTGCTTAACGCGTCAGGCGGCCTGGGAAGGGGAGTCAGTCTCTCTGGAACGAAGCGGGATTGACGTCGCGGTGCATTTGGCGCGGCGTCTTAAGGATTAGCGTTCTGCTCAAGGCGGCGGGCGTACATGCGGCCTTCCGCCGCCAGCGCCCGCAGGCCTGGATCCTGCTCGCGGTTGCGGGCAAAGACGATGGCGATCAGCTGTTGCATCTGATACGGCTGCGCCAGCTTCAACAGCTGCACCGAGTTTTCATACACTTTCTTCATCCTGCCCGGCATCAGCGTAAAGCCGACACCCGCCTGCACCAGGCTCAGCATCGAGAAAATATCATTCACCCGGGTGACGATCTCCGGCTCGAATCCGGCGATATGAAACGCCTCCTGAAACCCGGCGTAGGTGGCAAAGCCCTCGGCGAGAGCCACGAATTTCTGATTTTTATAGTCGCGTAAATCCGCCAGCGCTTCGGTATTCAGCTGCGCCGAGGCGGGAGCGGCAAGAAAGATATCGTCGTGGAACAAGGGCAGCACTTCGAGGTGATTGCGGTCAATTTCGCTTTCAGAGAGGGAGATGAGAATGGCATCCAGCGAGCCTTCATCCAGCATGTGTAACAGAGTCTCGTTGGATCCCATGGTGAGATCCATCTCCAGATCCGGGCGGCGCAGCTTCATGCCCATAATTAACTGCGGAACCGTCTCGAGCGTCAGGGAGTAGAGCGTCCCAACCCGCAGACGGCCCTGACCAACGCCGGCCGTTTTGCGCGCCTCTTCCAGCCCGCGCTCCATGACCTGCATCACCTCCTGGCAGTACTCAAGCAGCGTCCAGGCAGCGGGCAGGGCAATCAGATTACGGCCTTTGTGCGTGAACAGCGGACAGCGAACGTTCTCTTCCAGGGTATGCAAGGCGCGATGGACGCTGACCCCACTGAGGTTCAGCACCTCAGCAGCACGGGCAATATTGCCCGTCTCCATAAATGTCATGAAGATGCTAAGTTTGCGAAATGTAATTTCGCTGGTCAGGTCAGGTATCATCGCCCCTCCACCGGGTCAGTCGCTCTGGAGCATCCCTTCGAGCTGTTCCTGCGCGTCCAGCCAGGCCATTTCACACTCTTCAAGGCTGGATTTGGTTTTGGCCTGTATTTGCAGGCACTCGGTTAGCTCGGCTTTGCGCGACTGGTCATACAGACCGCTGTCGCCCAGCTTCTCTTCTACGGCCTCAAGCGTGGCGTTGAGCTTCTCCATCTCTTTTTCCAGACGGGTGATCTCTTTACGCAGCGGCTGGGTTTGCGTGCGCAGCTCCGCGTCGCGTCGCTTCTGGTCTTTACGCGCCTGGGCGCTGTTGGCGTTATCTTTGGCCCCTTCCGCAGGCTGGCTTTCCTGCTTCTGCACGTCGCTCAGCCACTGCTGGTAATCTTCCAGATCGCCGTCGAAAGGCTCCACTTTGCTGTCGTGCACCAGATAAAGATCGTCAGTGGTGGAACGCAGCAGGTGCCGGTCGTGCGAGACCACCACCAGCGCGCCTTCGAATTCGATTAAGGCTTCGGTCAGGGCCTGGCGCATGTCCAGATCCAGGTGGTTAGTTGGTTCATCGAGCAGCAGCAGGTTCGGACGCTGCCAGACGATGAGGGCCAGCACCAGACGCGCTTTTTCGCCGCCGGAGAAGCGCCCGGTATTCTCGGTCACTTTATCGCCCTGGAAGCCGAAGCCACCCAGGTAGTCGCGCAGCTTCTGCTCCATCTCCTGTGGTGCCAGACGCGCCAGGTGCTGCAGCGGCGATTCATCCGCGCGTAAATATTCCAGCTGATGCTGGGCGAAGTAGCCCAGCTTAATGCCCTTCGCCAGACCAATATCGCCGCGGAACGGGGCCAGTTCACCCGCCAGTAGCTTAATGAGGGTGGATTTACCGGCACCGTTGCGCCCGAGCAGACCGATACGGGAACCCGGAACCAGGTTGAGCTTAATGGAATCAAGAATGATGCGGTCACCATAACCAGCGCTGACCTTTTCCATCTTCAGCAGAGGGTTAGGCAGGCTTTCCGGCGCCCGGAAGCTAAAGTGGAACGGGTTGTCGACGTGTGCCGGGGCAATCATCTCCATACGTTCCAGCATCTTGATACGGCTCTGGGCCTGTTTGGCTTTGGAGGCTTTGGCCTTGAAGCGATCGACAAAGCTTTGCAGATGCGCCACCCGCTGCTGCTGGCTTTCGTACATCGCCTGCTGCTGGGAGAGTCGCACCGCGCGCTGGCGCTCAAACGAGCTGTAGTTGCCGGTGTATTCGAACATCGACTCCTGTTCGATATGAATAATTTTGTCTACCACCGGGTCGAGGAAGTCACGGTCGTGAGAGATCAGGATCAGCGTGCCCTGATAGCTCTTCAGCCACTTCTCCAGCCAGATGACGGCATCCAGATCGAGGTGGTTAGTCGGTTCATCGAGCAGCAGCAGATCGGAGCGGCAGATCAGCGCCTGGGCCAGGTTAAGACGCATGCGCCAGCCACCGGAGAAGTCGCTAACCGGACGTTCCAGCTGTTCATTGCTGAAACCCAGACCGTGCAGAAGCATGGAGGCGCGGGAGCGGATAGTCCAGGCGTCGATGGCGTCGAGTTTGCCGTGGACGGTGGCAATCGCGTGGCCATCGTTGCGTTCGTTGGCGGCATTAAGTTCAGCTTCCAGTTTGCGGTACTCCCGGTCGCCGTCAATAACATAGTCCATTGCCGGTACGCTCAGCGCGGGCGTCTCCTGGTTCACCCAAGCCAACTGCCAGTTGCCAGGGTAGGTAAAGTTACCGCCGTCAGCACTGATCTCGTTTTTCAGCAATGACAGTAACGTGGATTTACCGCAGCCGTTTTTGCCCACCAGGCCTACTTTCTGGCCCGGGTTAATGGTGGCTGTAGCGTTGTCCAGCAGGACGCGTACGCCGCGACGAATTTGTAATGAGGAGAAAACAATCATAGAGCGCCGTATGTTCCGACTATGTTAAGTTGTCATTATAATCAGGTTAAATGTGCCGCCACGCGCCGCGTGGGTGTGCCATGGTAGCCCAAAATAACAGTGATGACGACCCGGGAGAGGAATGATGTCCCAGACAGCAAAAGTGCTGCTGCTGTATGCCCATCCAGAGTCTCAGGACTCGGTCGCTAACCGGGTTTTGCTCCAGCCGGCATTACGGCTCAGTAATGTAACGGTGCACGATCTCTACGCGCACTACCCCGATTTTTTTATCGACATCCCTTATGAGCAGGCGCTGCTGCGCGAGCACGACGTCATTGTGTTCCAGCATCCGCTTTATACCTACAGCTGCCCGGCGCTGCTGAAAGAGTGGCTGGACCGCGTGCTGAGCCGGGGCTTTGCCAGTGGGGTGGGAGGAAACCAGCTGGCGGGAAAGTACTGGCGGAACGTTATTACTACCGGCGAGCCGGAGAGTGCGTATCGTCACGATGGGCTTAACCGCTATTCGATGAACGATATCCTGCGCCCGTTCGAGCTGACGGCGGCCATGTGCCACATGCACTGGCTAAGTCCGATCATTATCTACTGGGCGCGTCGGCAGCATCAGGATGAGCTGGCCAGCCATGCCAAAGCCTACGGTGACTGGCTGGCTGCACCCAATCTGACGGGAGGCCACTGATGGAGGGTTCCGATCTGTTGCTGGCGGGCGTGCTGTTTCTGCTCGCCGCCGTGGTGGCGGTGCCGCTGGCTTCGCGACTGGGTATTGGCGCGGTGCTCGGCTATCTGCTGGCGGGTATCGCCATTGGCCCCTGGGGGCTGGGGTTTATCAGTGATGTGGACGAAATCCTGCACTTCTCGGAGCTGGGTGTCGTCTTTCTGATGTTTATTATCGGCCTGGAGCTGAACCCGGCAAAGCTCTGGCAGCTACGGCGTTCCATCTTCGGCGTGGGTGCTGCCCAGGTTATCGGTAGTGCGGTGATCCTCGGCGGCCTGCTGATGCTGGCTCAGTTCTCCTGGCAGGCGGCGGTGGTTGGCGGGATTGGGCTGGCGATGTCCTCAACCGCCATGGCGTTACAGCTGATGCGCGACAAAGGCATGAACCGCAACGAAACGGGGCAGCTGGGTTTCTCCGTGCTGCTGTTTCAGGATCTGGCGGTGATCCCGGCGCTGGCCCTGGTTCCGCTGTTGGCGGGATCAGGCGACGAGCATTTCGACTGGATGAAAATCGGCATGAAGGTGCTGGCCTTTGGCGGCATGCTGGTGGGCGGACGTTATCTGCTGCGTCCGGTGTTCCGCTTTATTGCGGCGTCCGGGGTGAGGGAAGTGTTTACCGCCGCCACGCTGCTGCTGGTGCTGGGTTCGGCGCTGTTTATGGATGCGCTGGGGCTATCGATGGCGCTGGGAACCTTTATTGCCGGCGTACTGCTGGCGGAAAGTGAGTACCGGCACGAGCTGGAAATTGCCATCGACCCGTTTAAGGGGTTGCTGTTAGGGCTGTTCTTCATCTCGGTTGGCATGGCCTTGAATCTTGGCGTGCTTTACACCCATATCCTGGCCGTATTGCTGGGCGTTGCGGTGCTGATCGCCGTCAAAATGCTGGTGCTGTACGTGCTGGCGCGGGTATACGGTCTGCGTTACCCGGAGCGTGCGCAGCTTGCCGGGGTGCTGAGCCAGGGGGGAGAGTTCGCTTTTGTGCTCTTCTCCACAGCATCGTCCCAGAGATTGTTCCAGCATGACCAGATGGCGCTGCTGCTGGTGACCGTCACGCTGTCAATGATGACCACACCGTTGTTAATGAAGCTGATCGATAAGCGGCTTTCCCGACGCCTGAATGCACCGGAAGATGAACATGAAGCGCCCTGGGTGGATGATGATAAACCGCAGGTCATTGTGGTGGGCTTCGGGCGCTTTGGGCAGGTGATTGGCCGCCTGCTGATGGCGAATAAAATGCGCGTGACGGTGCTGGAGCGTGATATCAGCGCGGTTAACCTGATGCGCAAGTACGGTTACAAGGTCTATTACGGTGATGCCACTCAGGTGGAACTCCTGCGGTCGGCCGGGGCAGAAGCAGCGGAGTCGATTGTTATCACCTGTAATGAGCCGGAAGACACCATGAAGCTGGTGCAGATCTGCCAGCAGCATTTTCCGCATCTGCATATCCTGGCGCGAGCGCGCGGGCGTGTAGAGGCACATGAGCTGCTCCAGGCCGGGGTAACGCAATTTACCCGTGAGACCTTCTCTAGTGCGCTGGAGCTGGGGCGCAAAACGTTAGTGACGCTGGGTATGCATCCGCATCAGGCCCAGCGCGCGCAGTTACATTTTCGCCGTCTGGATATGATGATGCTGCGCGAGTTGATGCCGGTGCATACCGACACGGTGCAAATTTCCCGGGTGCGGGAAGCGCGCCGCGAGCTGGAAGAGATCTTCCAGCGTGAGATGCAGCAGGAGCGTCGGCAGCTGGACGGCTGGGATGAATTTGAATAACGAGGTAGAGAATGGCGGTACGTAAACGCTTTATCGCCGGTGCGAAATGCCCGGCCTGTCAGGCTCAGGATACTCTGGCCATGTGGCGAGAGAATAATATCGATATTGTTGAGTGTGTTAAGTGCGGACACCAGATGCGTGAAGCGGATAAAGAGGTTCGCGAGCATGTTCGCAAAGAAGAGCAAGTGATAGGGATTTTTCATCCCGACTAGCGATATGCCCTGAGTTTTTTTAAGCTAAAGGGTACACGGGTGCAGATTTCCGTTACAATCTGCGCCAGCAATTTTCCCACGCTCAGGAGATATCATGAAAGTAGCAAAAGACCTGGTGGTCAGCCTGGCCTATCAGGTACGTACAGAAGACGGTGTGTTGGTTGATGAGTCTCCGGTGAGTGCGCCGCTGGACTACCTGCACGGTCACGGTTCCCTGATTTCCGGTCTGGAAAACGCGCTGGACGGTCACGAAGTTGGCGACAAATTTGACGTTGCTGTAGGCGCAAACGACGCTTACGGTCAGTACGATGACAACCTGGTGCAGCGCGTTCCTAAAGACGTGTTCATGGGCGTTGACGAACTGCAGGTTGGCATGCGTTTCCTGGCTGAAACTGACCAGGGTCCGGTTCCAGTAGAAATCACTGAAGTTGAAGATGACCACGTTGTGGTTGATGGCAACCACATGCTGGCTGGCCAGAACCTCAAGTTCAACGTTGAAGTGGTTGCAATCCGCGAAGCCACCGAAGAAGAGCTGGCTCACGGCCACGTTCACGGTGCGCACGGCCATGACCACGATCACGGTCACGATGGTTGCTGCGGCGGTCACGGCCACGATCACGACCATGGTCACGACCACGGTAAAGGTGGTTGCGGTAATGGCGGTTGCGGTTGCCACTAAGCTTCACGGCTTCAGGCACAAAAAAGCGGGATTAATCCCGCTTTTTTTACGTCTCAATAGTGAGGCGGCGGCGTCTCTTCTGACTGTGACGCAATGTGCGATGACTGCGACGCTTTCACTTTTTCGGTTAACAGACGCAGCAGATCCCGCAGTTTGGCCATTTCCAGCTCGTGGGCCGTTACGGTCTGATTTAGCTCATCGATGGTGATCTCCTGAAAAGCCAGTCGGCTTTCAAGTTCAGCCAGTCGTGCTTCCATATCGTTATCCTGCATGATTCACCTCGTTGGTCTTGTTTAGCCCGTCCGGGGCTTGCGGCGGCGGATTTTACCCGAGATTATCCTCACGCGCAGTAAACATCCCTGCGCTAAGAAACTAATTTAAACAAAAATAGTCTGAAATGTGGTGCTAATCAGAGGCGTCTACCTGTAGATTTGTTCCTCAACGTTTTATAGTACGCTTCTCATTTACGCTTAATACGGGGTGAGAGTCCCCGGCCCTGGAGAAATGGATGAAATCACTGTTTAAAGTAACGCTGCTGGCGACCACGATGGCCGTCGCTCTGCATGCGCCGCTGACTTTCGCTGCCGATACTGCAGCAAAGCCTGCTGCGACTGCTAACAGCAATGCGGCGTTCAAAAATGACGACCAGAAATCAGCCTACGCACTGGGCGCATCTCTGGGCCGTTACATGGAAAACTCTCTGAAAGAGCAAGAAAAACTGGGCATCAAACTGGATCAGGCGCAACTGATCGCCGGTGTTCAGGATGCCTTTGCTGATAAGAGCAAACTGTCAGACCAGGAAATCGAGCAAACTCTGCAGGCTTTCGAAGCGCGCGTGAAAGGCGCAGCGCAGGAGAAGATGGAGAAAGACGCGACCGAGAACGAAACGAAGGGTAAAGCTTACCGTGACGCTTTCGCTAAAGAGAAAGGCGCGAAAACCTCTGCTACTGGCCTGGTCTACAAAGTAGAGAAAGAAGGTACCGGCGACGCGCCGAAAGACAGCGATACCGTAGTTGTGAACTACAAAGGTACCCTGACTGACGGTAAAGAGTTCGATAACTCTTACACCCGTGGTGAGCCGCTCTCCTTCCGTCTGGATGGTGTTATCCCGGGCTGGACTGAAGGCCTGAAGAACATCAAGAAAGGCGGTAAAATCAAGCTGGTCATCCCACCAGATCTGGCTTACGGCAAAACTGGCGTCCCGGGTATCCCGGCTAACTCCACGCTGGTATTCGATGTAGAGCTGCTGGACATTAAGCCAGCCCCGAAAGCGGATGCTAAGCCGGACGCGAAGCCAGAAGCGTCAGCAGAAGCCACCAAGAAGTAAATCGGTAACAACCGCCGCCCCTGAAGCGGCGGTTTTTTATTATGGTGCAGATATAATTAACACTGGAAGCGCTAACTACGCTGTATTAATTTAGTTGCCCGTGTAAATAATGAGCCTGCCCTGAAAACCTACCGACAGGCTCCTGAAAAGGAGTGTTTTTTTCATGACCAGGTCGCTTTTAACCAACGAAACCAGCGAACTTGATTTGCTGGATCAGCGTCCTTTCGATCAGACCGATTTCGATATTCTGAAATCCTACGAAGCGGTAGTGGACGGGTTAGCGATGCTCATTGGGTCCCACTGCGAAATCGTATTGCACTCCCTGCAAGATCTGAAATGTTCTGCCATCCGCATTGCCAATGGTGAGCATACTGGCCGTAAAATTGGCTCGCCAATCACCGACCTTGCACTGCGTATGCTGCACGACATGACCGGTGCGGACAGCAGCGTCTCAAAATGTTATTTCACCCGCGCGAAGAGCGGTGTCCTGATGAAGTCCGTGACGATTGCCATCCGCAACCGCGATCATCGGGTGATTGGCTTGCTGTGCATCAATATGAATCTCGATGTGCCGTTCTCCCAGATCATGAACACCTTCATTCCGCCAGAAACACCGGATGTTGGATCCTCTGTTAACTTTGCCTCCTCGGTTGAAGACCTCGTCACCCAGACGCTGGAATTCACCATCGAAGAAGTCAATGCCGATCGCAATGTGTCCAACAATGCCAAGAATCGCCAGATCGTGCTTAACCTCTACGAGAAAGGCATTTTTGATATCAAAGATGCGATTAACCAGGTAGCGGATCGTCTCAATATCTCTAAACACACGGTGTATCTCTATATCCGTCAGTTTAAAAGCGGCGATTTCCTGGGGCACGAGAAGTAATGCGTTTCGCGTTAATGGTGACAGGACCGGCTTACGGTACGCAGCAGGCCAGCAGTGCGTTGCAATTTGCGCGCGCGCTGCTTGCCGCCGGGCACGAGCTGGTCAGCGTCTTTTTTTATCGGGAAGGTGTCTATAACGCCAACCAACTGACGTCTCCTGCCTCTGATGAGTTTGATCTGGTGCGTGCATGGCAATCGCTAAACCAGCAGCACGGGGTTGCTCTGCACATCTGTGTGGCGGCGGCGCTCCGTCGTGGCGTAAGCGATGCGAACGAAGCACAGCGCCTGGGCCTGCCAGCTGCCAACCTTAATGACGGCTTTTCACTGAGTGGCCTCGGGGCGCTGGCCCAAGCCGCATTAACCTGCGACCGAATGGTGCAATTCTGATGAACCGCGTGGCTTTTGTTTTTTCCTCTGCTCCGCATGGCAGTGCCGCCGGAAGGGAAGGGCTGGATGCGTTACTGGCGACTTCTGCACTGACGGAAGAGATCGGCGTATTTTTTATCGGCGACGGCGTATTCCAGCTGCTTACCGGCCAGCAGCCGCAAGTCGTGCTGGCGCGTGACTACATCGCGACCTTTAAAGTTCTGCCGCTGTATGACATAGAGACGTTTTACGTTTGTGCCGCCTCCCTGCAGGCGCGCGGTCTGAATGAAAACACGCCCTTTGTTCTCGACGCCACGGTGGTGGAGCCAGAGGTACTGCGTGAACATCTCTCCCGGTTCGACACTATCCTGACATTCTGAGGCCGTCATGCTCCATACTCTGAGCCACTCCCCCTGGCACTGCGACATCGAAAGTCTGTTAAGAATGGTGCGTGAAGGCGACGCCCTGCTGCTTATCCAGGATGGCGTTCTGGCGGCGGTGGAGGGCAGCCGCTTTGTTGATCTTCTCAATAATGCCCCCATCTCTGTCTCTGCGCTTAAAGATGACATCGAGGCTCGCGGCCTGACTGGTCAAATTTCAGCCAGTATTGACGTGGTTAGCTATACTGATTTCGTTAATCTGGTTGTCCAGCACGCTGGCCAAATGAACTGGTGATGTGAGATCGCTGTATATTTCTTGACACCTTTTCGACGTAGCCCTAAAATTTCGCGTCCTCATATTGTATGAGGTCGTTTTATTACGTGTTTACGAAGCAAAAGCTAAAACCAGGAGCTATTTAATGGCAACAGTTAACCAGCTGGTACGCAAACCACGCGCTCGCAAAGTTGCAAAAAGCAACGTGCCTGCGCTGGAAGCCTGCCCGCAGAAACGTGGTGTATGTACTCGTGTGTATACCACCACTCCTAAAAAACCAAACTCCGCACTGCGTAAAGTCTGCCGTGTGCGTTTGACTAACGGTTTTGAAGTGACTTCCTACATCGGTGGTGAAGGTCACAACCTGCAGGAACACTCCGTGATCCTGATCCGTGGCGGTCGTGTAAAAGACCTTCCGGGTGTTCGTTACCACACCGTTCGTGGTGCGCTTGACTGCTCCGGCGTTAAAGACCGTAAGCAATCTCGCTCTAAGTACGGCGTGAAACGTCCTAAGGCTTAATGGTTCTCCGTTAAGTAAGGCCAAACTGATTTATCTTAATGTCACACTAAACTCTTAGAGTTTTGGACAATCCTGAATTAACAACGGAGTATTCCCATGCCACGTCGTCGCGTCATTGGTCAGCGTAAAATTCTTCCAGATCCGAAATTCGGATCAGAACTGCTGGCAAAATTTGTAAATATCCTGATGGTAGATGGTAAAAAATCTACTGCAGAAGCAATCGTATACAGCGCGCTTGAGACCCTGGCTCAGCGTTCTGGTAAAAATGAACTGGAAGCTTTCGAAGTCGCTCTCGACAACGTTCGCCCGACTGTAGAAGTTAAGTCCCGCCGCGTTGGTGGTTCTACTTATCAGGTTCCAGTTGAAGTTCGTCCGGTTCGTCGTAATGCTCTGGCAATGCGTTGGATCGTTGAAGCTGCTCGTAAACGCGGTGATAAATCCATGGCTCTGCGTCTGGCGAACGAACTTTCTGATGCTGCAGACAACAAAGGTACTGCAGTTAAGAAACGTGAAGACGTTCACCGTATGGCAGAAGCCAACAAGGCGTTCGCACACTACCGTTGGTAATCCCTTCGGAGTATTAGTCACCAGGCGGGCGCTTCAGCGAAGCAGCCCGCTTTGGGTTACTTAACTGAACGCCTAAAAAGATAAACGAGGAATCAAATGGCTCGTACAACACCCATCGCACGCTACCGTAACATTGGTATCAGTGCGCACATCGACGCCGGTAAAACCACTACTACCGAACGTATTCTGTTCTACACCGGTGTAAACCATAAAATCGGTGAAGTTCACGACGGCGCCGCTACCATGGACTGGATGGAGCAGGAGCAGGAGCGTGGTATTACCATTACCTCCGCAGCGACTACTGCATTCTGGTCTGGTATGGCTAAGCAGTATGAACCGCATCGCGTAAACATCATCGACACCCCGGGGCACGTTGACTTCACCATCGAAGTAGAACGTTCCATGCGTGTTCTGGATGGTGCGGTAATGGTTTACTGCGCAGTTGGTGGTGTTCAGCCACAGTCTGAAACCGTATGGCGTCAGGCAAACAAATACAAAGTTCCACGCATCGCGTTCGTTAACAAAATGGACCGTATGGGTGCTAACTTCCTGAAAGTTGTTGGTCAGATCAAATCCCGTCTGGGCGCGAACCCTGTTCCGCTGCAGCTGGCAATTGGTGCTGAAGAAGGTTTCACCGGCGTAATCGACCTGGTGAAAATGAAAGCCATCAACTGGAACGAAGAAGATGCAGGCGTAACCTTCACCTACGAAGATATCCCAGCAGACATGCAGGACCTGGCTGACGAATGGCACCAGAACCTGATCGAGTCCGCAGCGGAAGCTTCTGAAGAGCTGATGGAAAAATACCTGGGTGGTGAAGAACTGACTGAAGAAGAGATCAAAAAAGCTCTGCGTCAGCGTGTTCTGAACAACGAAATCATCCTGGTAACCTGTGGTTCTGCGTTCAAGAACAAAGGTGTTCAGGCGATGCTGGATGCGGTAGTTGACTACCTGCCATCCCCGGTAGACGTTCCTGCGATCAACGGTATCCTGGACGACGGTAAAGACACGCCGGCTGAGCGTCACGCAAGTGATGAAGAGCCGTTTGCTGCTCTGGCGTTCAAAATTGCTACCGACCCGTTCGTAGGTAACCTGACGTTCTTCCGTGTGTACTCTGGTGTGGTTAACTCCGGTGACACCATCCTGAACTCCGTGAAAGCTGCACGTGAGCGTTTCGGTCGTATCGTACAGATGCACGCGAACAAACGTGAAGAGATCAAAGAAGTTCGTGCGGGCGACATCGCTGCTGCTATCGGTCTGAAAGACGTGACTACTGGTGACACCCTGTGTAACCCAGATCACCCAATCATTCTGGAGCGTATGGAGTTCCCAGAGCCGGTAATCTCTATCGCCGTTGAGCCGAAAACCAAAGCTGACCAGGAAAAAATGGGTCTGGCTCTGGGCCGTCTGGCTAAAGAAGACCCATCATTCCGCGTATGGACTGATGAAGAATCTAACCAGACCATCATCGCTGGTATGGGTGAACTGCACCTGGACATCATCGTTGACCGTATGCGTCGTGAATTCAACGTTGAAGCTAACGTAGGTAAACCTCAGGTTGCTTACCGTGAAGCGATTCGTCAGAAAGTTTCCGATGTTGAAGGTAAACACGCTAAGCAGTCCGGTGGTCGTGGTCAGTATGGTCACGTTGTGATCGACATGTACCCACTGGAGCCAGGCTCTAACCCGAAAGGTTACGAGTTCATCAACGACATTAAAGGTGGTGTGATTCCTGGTGAATACATCCCTGCCGTTGATAAAGGCATCCAGGAGCAGCTGAAGTCTGGTCCACTGGCTGGTTACCCGGTAGTAGACATGGGTGTTCGTCTGCACTTCGGTTCTTACCATGACGTTGACTCCTCTGAACTGGCGTTTAAACTGGCTGCTTCTATCGCCTTTAAAGAAGGCTTTAAGAAAGCGAAACCAGTTCTGCTTGAGCCGATCATGAAGGTTGAAGTAGAAACTCCTGAAGAGAACACCGGTGACGTTATCGGTGACTTGAGCCGTCGTCGCGGTATGCTGCGTGGTCAGGAATCTGAAGTAACTGGCGTTAAGATCCACGCTGAAGTTCCGCTGTCTGAAATGTTCGGATATGCAACTCAGCTGCGTTCTCTGACCAAAGGTCGTGCATCATACACCATGGAATTCCTGAAGTATGATGATGCGCCGAACAACGTTGCTCAGGCCGTAATTGAAGCCCGTGGTAAATAATCCACAGGATTAAAACCTAAGTCCCGTGCTCTCTCCAAAGGGGAGAGCACTATAGTAAGGAATATAGCCGTGTCTAAAGAAAAATTTGAACGTACAAAACCGCACGTCAACGTTGGTACTATCGGCCACGTTGACCACGGTAAAACTACTCTGACCGCTGCAATCACTACCGTTCTGGCAAAAACCTACGGTGGTTCTGCTCGTGCATTCGACCAGATCGATAACGCACCAGAAGAAAAAGCTCGTGGTATCACCATCAACACTTCTCACGTTGAATATGACACCCCGACTCGCCACTACGCACACGTAGACTGCCCGGGCCACGCCGACTATGTTAAAAACATGATCACCGGTGCTGCGCAGATGGACGGCGCGATCCTGGTTGTTGCTGCGACTGACGGCCCAATGCCTCAGACCCGTGAGCACATCCTGCTGGGTCGTCAGGTAGGCGTTCCTTTCATCATCGTGTTCCTGAACAAATGCGACATGGTTGATGACGAAGAGCTGCTGGAACTGGTTGAGATGGAAGTTCGTGAACT
>NZ_JBICLV010000005.1:0-294923 GCF_043105735.1 Leclercia sp. GLN_9 | reverse complement strand
CGGGTTGTGTAATGCCATGTTCTGCTGAACATGAGGTGAACGGAACAATCCGCCGGGCTTAACTGCCTGGCATTACCACAAGTGGGCTTTTTTTATACTCGCGTCTTCCTCACCCGCTCCGCGTACACCGACAGCGTCTGTTTCAGCACGTCCAGCGTTACCGGCTTGGAAAGACAGCTGTCCATCCCCGACTCCAGACAGCGCTGTTTCTCTTCCGCCAGGGCGTTAGCGGTGACGCCCACCACCGGCAGCGTCAGCCCCAGCTGGCGAATGCGTTGGGTCAGGCGATAGCCATCCATGTTCGGCATGTTCACGTCGCTCAGGACGATGTCGATATGGTTTTTACTCAGCACATTCAGCGCATCCACACCATCGTTCGCGGTCTTGCACTGATAGCCCAGCGAGCCAAGCTGGTCAGCCAGCAGGCGGCGGTTAATCGGATGGTCATCCACCACCAGGATCATCATGTCTTCATTCATCGACTGCACCGATTCCGGTGACGGTAGCGCCGTCGTGCCGTCGGCTGTCTCCATCTCCACACGGTAGATCCGCGCCAGCAGCGCAATCAGTTCGTGCGGCGAGGCCACGCTGTTCACCCATTCACCGTGGGCACGCTCCTGGGCAATGCCAATATGGCGACGGCAGAAGATCACCGCCGCTTTACCCTGCCACGGCTGCGTCAGTTCATCGTCGGTGATGAGCATGTCTTCCGCATCCGGCGTTTG
This sequence comes from Leclercia sp. GLN_9, assembly GCF_043105735.1. NCBI lineage: Bacteria > Pseudomonadati > Pseudomonadota > Gammaproteobacteria > Enterobacterales > Enterobacteriaceae > Leclercia > Leclercia sp. GLN_9. Next base: position 294,198 of record NZ_JBICLV010000005.1, on the reverse strand, counting down.
GCCTGTGTAGCGTGCCACGCGAATACCGTGTGTCGTCAGCAGGGATTCCAGATAGGCATACAGCGAGGCATTATTGACCGCTAACCAACAGCGTTTATCACTTAATCCCTCTACCAGCCCGTTGGCCGGAGACTGCGCGGCATACAGCGGAATGCGAATGGTGAACTGGCTACCCATACCGGGTTCGGTATCCACCGAGATATCGCCGTCCATCATGCTGATCAGTTTTTCACAGATCGCCAGCCCCAGACCGGTGCCCTGGAAGTTGCGCTGAACCCCGGTCCCTACCTGGAAGAACGGATCGAAGAGTTTGACCACCTCTTTGGCCGGAATACCGACCCCGGTGTCGCGTACGCGAATGCTCAGATAGTCCCCTGCCCTGGAGACATGCATCACAATGCAGCCCATGTCGGTAAACTTAATGGCGTTGCTGAGCAGGTTGGAGATCACCTGCTGCAGGCGCATCGGATCGCCCTGCAGCGATACCGGCACGTCCGGCTCAATAAAGCAGTACAGCCCCAACTGCTTACGTACCACCAGCGGCAGGTAGTTGGCACTGATATGGTTCATCACCTCGCGCGGTGAGAATTCGCGCGGCTCAATTTTCAGCTGCTCGGACTCAATTTTGGAGAAGTCGAGAATATCGCTGATGATTTTCAACAGCAGGCTGGAGGAGTTATTCATCGCCGTCACCAGACGGTCTACGCCCCGGGGCAGCTCTTTGGTCTGCAGCAGATCGAGGTTACCAATAATACCGTACAGCGGGGTACGCAGCTCGTGGCTGACCGTCGCAAGGAACATCGATTTCGACTGGCTGGCCTGTTCAGCCGACTGGGCCATGTCCTGCAACGACTCTTCCATTTTGACGCGTGCGGAGACATCCACCAGCACGCAGATGGCGACGTTCTCGTTGCGATAGCGCGAGTGCACAAAGCTAATCTGCAAATTGGTGTTGTTGCTGGTGAGCACGTCGACAAAGTTGACCTGCTGTCCGCAGATAATCTGCGTCAGCCGCTGCCGATCCTCGTGGGTCAGCATATTGAGATAGTTATGCGCCAGCTCGTTACTGAGGATGTTAGTCCCATCCAGGGTGCGCAGAATACAGATCCCCACCGGCGCAGAGGCGACAATCTTGCGGTTGAACTGCTCATGCTCCTCGAGGCGCTGAGCATCGATCTCCGCCGGGATAAATATTTTGCGCTCGTACATCCGCGCCAGGGTAAACAGCGCAATCCCCACCAGCACGTTGAGTAGCACCGAGTTGAGGATCAGCATGCGGATACGTTCCAGGACCAGATCCACCGGAACGGAATAGACGATGCTCAGGGACGATGGCGGCAGGCTCTTTTTCAGTACCAGATCGCGGAAACCGGAGGTATAGCCAAACCATGAACGCTCCTGCATCCAGCGAGGGTCAACCTTGAGACGTGTTTCTGGCCCCGCCAGCGAGATAAGGCTGTGGCCATTTTCATCGAGAATGGTTACGCCCATCGGCAGATTGCCGGGGGTGAAAAAGTTCTCCATGCGGATAGTCTGTTCAGTGCCGAGCATCGCCTGCAGGCGGTTTGCCAGATAGACCGGCGTCATGGCATAGAAGTACCCTACCCCTGGACGCGGCCCCTGGCCTATCCAGAACAGGTTGTTGCCGCGCTCATCCTGTGGTGCGTTGCGGTATTTGGTGATCCGTTCGCGCAGGCTTTTCAGGGCGTTCTCGCGATCGACCGGTACGTCACGCAGGCCAAAATTGGCCATACAGAGATTTTCGCTGCCAATCAGAAAGACCCGGTTCAGATCGTACGCTGCCGAGAAGTTATCGCGCCAGTAGCGCATAAACCAGGCCAGCGACGCCAGCGAACCCCGCCATGCCGGCCCCATAACAGAACAGTCAGAATCGGGGAACAGCGGCTCAAAGTTGGGCACCTCGGTTTTACTGTCGCGTCCGCGGGTGGCCAGTACGCCGTTTTCTGCCGTCAGCCGGTTCTCCGCGATGTACTTGAGTTCCTTCATGACGTCTGCGGTGCGCTGAATGTAGCGCTGGGACTGTTCGTAGCTAAGGTTGAACTCCTGGCGGATCTCCGACTCCTTCTGGTGCAGCGCATTGACGATGTAAAACACCGAAAACAGGGCGATCAACACCCAAATCAGGAGCGCCAGCGCCCGGAACAGATAGCGAGAAACTTTCAGCGTGGTTCGAAAGGAGACGAGGTATTTCAAGGGGGCGAGGCTCCGCCATCAGGGTCAAAAGGAATGGGCTTTAAGGTAGCGGTAAACGCGCATAGTCGCAATGTTCGGTTGTCTGCAATTGCGTGTACCGGCAAAAGAAAAGGGCCGGAGACCGGCCCTTTATCGTCAGGAGACATTACTCTTCAGCGTCATCCGCTGCATCGTCGTCAGTATCCGCTTCCGGTGCGATCTCATCGTCACCTTCTGCTACGCTGCCGTCGATGGAGTCGAGCTCTTCGTCATCCACTGGCTCAGCGACGCGCTGCAGACCCACCACGTTCTCATCTTCCGCGGTACGGATGAGGATCACGCCCTGGGTGTTACGGCCTACCACGCTGATCTCGGACACGCGAGTACGCACCAGCGTACCGGCATCGGTGATCATCATGATCTGGTCGGTATCATCAACCTGAACCGCGCCAACCACGGAGCCGTTACGCTCGGTCACTTTGATCGAGATAACGCCCTGGGTGCCGCGGGACTTGGTTGGATACTCGTCCTGGGCGGTACGTTTACCGTAGCCGTTCTGCGTGACGGTCAGGATTGCGCCTTCGCCACGCGGAACAATCAGGGAGACAACGCTGTCTTCGCCCGCCAGTTTGATGCCGCGAACACCGGTCGCTGTACGACCCATGGCGCGCACTGCGCTCTCTTTGAAGCGCACCACTTTACCGGCGGCAGAGAACAGCATCACTTCGTCGGAACCGGAGGTCAGATCCACACCAATCAGTTCGTCGCCTTCGTTCAGGTTGACGGCGATAATACCGGCAGAACGTGGACGGCTGAACTCGGTCAGGGCGGTCTTCTTCACCGTACCGCTGGCGGTTGCCATAAAGACGTTCACGCCTTCTGCGTACTCGCGAACCGGCAGAATGGCGGTGATACGCTCGTTCTGCTCCAGCGGCAGCAGGTTGACGATTGGACGTCCACGTGCGCCACGGCTCGCTTCCGGCAGCTGATAGACCTTCATCCAGTACAGACGGCCACGGCTTGAGAAGCAGAGGATGGTGTCATGGGTGTTGGCCACCAGCAGGCGGTCGATAAAGTCTTCTTCTTTAATACGTGCCGCTGACTTGCCCTTACCGCCACGACGCTGTGCTTCGTAGTCGGTTAACGGCTGGTACTTCACGTAGCCCTGGTGAGACAGGGTCACAACAACGTCTTCCTGGTTGATCAGGTCTTCGATGTTGATATCAGCGGTATTGGCCGTGATTTCAGTGCGACGCTCATCGCCGAACTGATCGCGAACCAGCGCCAGCTCTTCGCGGATCACTTCCATCAGACGATCGGCGCTGCCGAGGATATGCAGCAGCTCGGCAATCTGTTCCAGCAGCTCTTTGTACTCGTCGAGCAATTTTTCGTGCTCAAGGCCGGTCAGTTTCTGCAGACGCAGATCCAGAATCGCCTGAGCCTGCTGCTCGGTCAGATAGTACTGGCCATCACGCACGCCGAACTCGGGTTCCAGCCACTCTGGACGCGCAGCGTCATCGCCCGCACGTTCCAGCATTGCTGAGACATTACCCAGCGCCCATGGCTGAGCCACTAACGCCGCTTTCGCTTCCGCAGGGGTTGGCGCACGGCGAATTAACTCGATGATCGGATCGATGTTCGCCAGCGCAACGGCCAGCGCTTCAAGGATGTGCGCACGATCGCGGGCTTTACGCAGTTCGAAAATGGTACGGCGAGTCACCACTTCACGGCGGTGACGCACGAACGCGCTCAGAATGTCTTTCAGGTTCATGATCTTCGGCTGACCATGGTGCAGCGCAACCATGTTGATCCCGAAGGAGACCTGAAGCTGAGTCAGGGAGTAGAGGTTGTTCAGTACCACTTCCCCTACCGCGTCACGTTTGATTTCAATCACGATACGCATGCCGTCTTTGTCAGACTCATCACGCAGCGCGCTGATACCTTCAATGCGTTTCTCTTTAACCAGCTCGGCAATCTTCTCGATCAGGCGCGCTTTGTTCACCTGATACGGTATTTCGTGGACGATGATGGTCTCACGGCCGGTTTTGGCGTCGGCTTCGACTTCTGCGCGGGCACGAATATAGATCTTGCCGCGACCGGTACGGTACGCTTCTTCAATGCCGCGACGGCCATTAATGATGGCGGCGGTCGGGAAGTCCGGGCCGGGGATGTGTTCCATCAGCCCTTCAATGCTGATGTCTTCATCGTCGATATAGGCCAGGCAACCGTTGATCACTTCCGTGATGTTGTGCGGCGGAATGTTAGTCGCCATACCTACTGCGATACCGGACGCACCGTTTACCAGCAGGTTAGGGATCTTGGTTGGCATCACATCGGGAATGCGCTCGGTGCCGTCGTAGTTATCGACGAAATCAACGGTCTCTTTTTCCAGGTCGGCCATCAGCTCGTGGGCGATTTTCGACATACGGATTTCCGTATAACGCATCGCCGCCGCGGAGTCACCATCGACCGAACCAAAGTTACCCTGACCATCTACCAGCATGTAACGCAAGGAGAATGGCTGCGCCATACGGACGATGGTGTCGTACACGGCGGTATCACCATGCGGGTGATATTTACCGATTACGTCACCAACGACACGGGCAGATTTTTTGTAGGCTTTATTCCAGTCATTGCCCAATACGTTCATGGCGTATAGTACGCGACGGTGTACCGGCTTAAGTCCATCGCGGACATCCGGCAGCGCACGGCCAACAATGACCGACATCGCATAATCCAGATAGGAGCTCTTCAGCTCTTCCTCGATGTTAACCGGTGTAATTTCTCTCGCAAGGTCGCTCATCTAACCGCTATCCCTCTACTGTATCCCGGATTCAAAGGTCGGAAATTATAACACACCCGCTTAGGTTTAAACTAATTTGCTTTGTTATCCTGATATACTTCCTCGTCTTTAAATTACGGAGTAAAAGCGTCCATGAATGCGGAAAAATCCCCGGTGGCTCCCAACGTTGACCATGAAGAGATCGCCAAATTCGAAGCCGTCGCCTCGCGCTGGTGGGATCTTGAAGGTGAGTTTAAACCCCTGCACCGCATTAACCCCCTGCGTCTGGGCTATATCGCGGAACGCTCCGGCGGCCTGTTCGGTAAAAAGGTGCTCGATGTAGGCTGCGGCGGCGGTATCCTGGCAGAGAGTATGGCGCGCGAAGGCGCTACCGTGACCGGGCTGGATATGGGCTTCGAGCCGCTACAGGTGGCGCGACTGCATGCGCTGGAAAGCGGTATTCAGGTGGAGTACGTGCAGGAAACGGTTGAAGAACACGCCGCGAAGTTTGCCCAACAGTATGACGTCGTCACCTGCATGGAGATGCTGGAGCACGTGCCCGACCCGCAATCGGTGGTGAACGCCTGCGCAAAACTCGTTAAACCGGGCGGCCAGGTGTTCTTCTCCACCATCAACCGCAACGGCAAGGCGTGGCTGATGGCCGTGGTCGGCGCAGAATACGTGCTGCGGATGGTGCCAAAAGGCACCCACGATGTGAAAAAATTCATCAAACCGGCAGAGTTGTTGAGCTGGGTCGATGGCACCTCCCTGAAAGAGCAGCACATGACCGGTCTGCACTACAATCCTCTGACCGACAAGTTCAAACTGGCGCCAGGCGTGGACGTTAACTACATGCTCCATACCACCGCCAAAAAAGACTAAGGTTATCTACTCTTTTTCTAAGAATGCGCAGCAGTTTGTTGCGCATTTTTGACCACCCGTTGAAGAAATCAGCAGTCGATCAATTTTTCATTTTTTTTTCTACATTATTGACATCACGTCCAGGCCTTACGGTACGAGGACTTACGCTTTTTTACTCTTTCACAACCTCAATTTAACCTCAAAATCAACTCTTGTACTGAAAAGAATCCTTACTAGAATACTCACCATCTTGCGTTATCCTTATCGTAAAACCCCTATATGTAGTATTTATCCACAGAGGTCTGTGGATAAGCGGGGGATATTTTCTTTTTTCACGGACAGGTAAAAACCCACATGAATCAGAGTCTGCTGGTGACAAAGCGCGACGGTGCTACCGAGCGTATCAATCTGGACAAAATCCATCGTGTTCTCGACTGGGCAGCAGAAGGACTGAATAACGTATCCATTTCTCAGGTGGAACTGCGCTCCCATATCCAGTTCTATGACGGCATCAAAACGTCTGATATCCACGAAACCATTATCAAAGCCGCGGCGGATCTGATCTCCCGTGAAGCACCGGATTATCAGTACCTCGCAGCCCGTCTGGCCATTTTCCACCTGCGTAAAAAAGCCTACGGCCAGTTTGAGCCGCCAGCGTTGTTCGATCATGTGGTGAAGATGGTAGAGCTGGGCAAATACGACACGCATCTGCTGGAAGACTACACGGAAGAAGAGTTCAAGCAGATGGACGGGTTTATCGATCACTGGCGTGATATGAACTTCTCCTACGCCGCGGTGAAGCAGCTGGAAGGGAAATACCTGGTCCAGAACCGTGTGACCGGCGAAATCTACGAGAGCGCCCAGTTCCTCTACATTCTGGTGGCCGCCTGCCTGTTCTCTAACTATCCGCGTGCTACCCGTCTGGAATACGTGAAGCGTTTCTACGATGCGGTTTCCACCTTCAAGATTTCTCTGCCGACGCCGATCATGTCCGGCGTGCGCACCCCTACCCGTCAGTTCAGCTCCTGCGTACTGATCGAGTGTGGCGATAGCCTGGACTCCATTAACGCCACCTCCAGCGCCATTGTGAAATACGTTTCCCAACGCGCCGGTATCGGGATTAACGCCGGTCGCATCCGTGCGCTGGGCAGCCCGATTCGCGGCGGTGAAGCGTTCCACACCGGCTGTATTCCGTTCTACAAACACTTCCAGACTGCGGTGAAATCCTGCTCTCAGGGCGGCGTACGCGGTGGCGCAGCCACCCTGTTCTACCCGATGTGGCATCTGGAAGTCGAAAGCCTGCTGGTACTGAAAAACAACCGTGGCGTGGAAGGTAACCGCGTACGTCACATGGATTACGGCGTTCAGATCAACAAGCTGATGTACACCCGTCTGCTGAAAGGCGGCGACATCACCCTGTTCAGCCCATCCGACGTCCCGGGCCTGTACGACGCCTTCTTTGCCGATCAGGATGAGTTCGAGCGTCTGTACGTTCAGTATGAAAACGACGACAGCATCCGTAAGCAGCGTGTGAAAGCGGTTGAACTGTTCTCCCTGATGATGCAGGAACGTGCTTCCACGGGCCGTATCTACATCCAGAACGTTGACCACTGCAACACCCACAGCCCGTTCGATCCGGTCGTTGCACCAGTGCGCCAGTCTAACCTGTGCCTGGAGATCGCCCTGCCGACCAAACCGCTGGAAGATGTGAACGACGAAAACGGCGAGATCGCCCTGTGTACGCTCTCTGCGTTCAACCTGGGTGCGATTAATAGCCTGGACGAGCTTGAAGAGCTGGCAGTGCTGGCGGTTCGCGCGCTGGATGCCCTGCTGGACTACCAGGATTACCCAATCCCGGCGGCAAAACGCGGGGCAATGGGTCGTCGTACTCTCGGTATTGGCGTGATCAACTACGCTTACTGGCTGGCGAAAAACGGCAAACGTTACTCCGACGGCAGCGCCAATAACCTGACGCACCAGACCTTCGAAGCCATTCAGTACTACCTGCTGAAAGCTTCTAACGAACTGGCCATCGAACAAGGCGCCTGCCCGTGGTTCAACGAAACCACCTACGCTAAAGGCATTCTGCCGATCGACACCTACAAGAAAGATCTGGACGGGATCGTCAGCGAGCCGCTGCACCTCGACTGGGAAGGCCTGCGCGAGTCGATTAAAACCCACGGCCTGCGTAACTCTACGCTCTCTGCCCTGATGCCGTCCGAGACCTCCTCGCAGATCTCCAACGCCACCAACGGCATCGAGCCGCCGCGCGGTCACGTGAGCATCAAAGCGTCGAAAGACGGGATCCTGCGCCAGGTGGTGCCAGACTACGAGCTGCTGAAAAACAACTACGAGCTGCTGTGGGAAATGCCAAACAACGACGGCTACCTGCAACTGGTGGGCATCATGCAGAAGTTTATCGACCAGTCGATCTCTGCGAACACCAACTACGATCCGTCACGCTTCCCGTCAGGGAAAGTACCGATGCAGCAGCTGCTGAAAGACCTGCTTACCGCCTATAAATTTGGCGTGAAAACCCTGTACTATCAAAACACCCGTGACGGTGCGGAAGATGCGCAGGACGATCTGGTCCCGTCCATTCAGGATGATGGCTGCGAAAGCGGCGCATGTAAGATCTAAGTAATTTTGCCGGGTAGCGTAACGCTTACCCGGCCTACGTTTTTGTAGGCCCGGCCCGCCGGGCAGTACAATCTCAACAGGACACACTCATGGCATACACCACCTTTTCACAGACGAAAAACGACCAGCTCAAAGAGCCGATGTTCTTCGGCCAGCCGGTCAACGTGGCACGCTACGATCAGCAAAAATATGACATCTTCGAAAAGCTGATTGAAAAGCAACTCTCCTTCTTCTGGCGCCCGGAAGAGGTTGACGTTTCCCGCGACCGTATCGATTTCCAGGCTCTGCCGGAACATGAAAAGCATATTTTCCTCAGCAACCTGAAGTATCAGACGCTGCTGGACTCCATCCAGGGCCGTAGCCCGAACGTGGCGCTGCTGCCGCTGATCTCTATCCCGGAGCTGGAAACCTGGGTTGAGACCTGGGCGTTCTCCGAGACGATCCACTCCCGCTCTTATACCCATATCATTCGTAACATCGTCAACGATCCGGCGATTGTGTTTGATGATATCGTCACCAACGATCAGATCCTGAAGCGCGCCGAAGGCATTTCTCACTTCTATGACGACCTGATCGAGATGACCAGCTATTGGCATCTGCTGGGTGAAGGCACGCACACCGTGAACGGCAAAACCGTGACCGTGAATCTGCGTGAGCTGAAGAAAAAGCTCTACCTGTGCCTGATGAGCGTGAACGCGCTGGAAGCGATCCGCTTCTACGTCAGTTTTGCCTGCTCCTTCGCCTTCGCAGAACGCGAGTTGATGGAAGGCAACGCCAAAATCATCCGCCTGATCGCCCGCGATGAAGCCCTGCACCTGACCGGCACCCAGCATATGCTGAACCTGCTGCGCAGCGGCGTGGACGATCCCGAGATGGCCGAAATTGCTGAAGAGTGCAAACAGGAAAGTTACGACCTGTTTGTTCAGGCGGCACAGCAGGAGAAAGAGTGGGCGGAATACCTGTTCCAGGGCGGCTCTATGATCGGCCTGAACAAAGATATTCTCTGCCAGTACGTGGAGTACATCACCAACATCCGTATGCAGGCGGTTGGTCTCGATCTGCCGTTCCAGACCCGCTCCAACCCGATCCCGTGGATCAACACCTGGCTGGTTTCCGATAACGTGCAGGTGGCGCCGCAGGAAGTGGAAGTGAGTTCCTACCTCGTCGGTCAGATTGACTCCGAAGTCAACACTGACGATTTGAGCGATTTCCAGCTCTGATGAGCCGCGTGACGCTTCGTCTTTCTGGCACAGAGCTCCTGTGCCAGGAAGAGCACCCTTCCCTGCTCGTTGCGCTGGAATCTCACCAGATTGAAGTTGAATACCAGTGCCGTGAAGGTTACTGCGGCTCCTGCCGCTGCCGTCTGGTGATAGGCCAGGTCGACTGGATCACCGAGCCGCTGGCCTTCATTAACGAAGGGGAAATTTTGCCCTGCTGCTGCCGGGCAAAAGGGGATATCGAAATCGAAATGTAAGCGCCCTTATCCCCTCTCCCGTGGGAGAGGGTTAAGGTGATGTCTTCGTCTTACCCGACCAACCAAATCTACTTCCGCTGAATAAACTCGACCGCCTTATCCGGGAAGTCGGTAAACAACCCGTCCACACCCGCCTGGTTATACAGCACGTCGTAAAGCTGATTCACGTCCGTCGCATAGTCCGGCAACTGGTCTGCACGCACCGTGTACGGGTGCACCTGCAGCTTGCTGGCATGGGCGTCTTTTACCATCGCCGTCAGCTTAACGTGACCCGGCGTTGAGCCGTCCGCCACCAGCATGTGGTAATCCGGCCCAATACCGTCCGCGTACTGCGCAATTTGCTGCATTGCTCCCGGTTTAAACATCCAGTCGTAGCTGTAGTTGATCCACTTGCCGTCAGGCTGTTTCTCCTGGGTTTCATTCCAGTCGGTATAGGCAATCAGTTGCACCAGATTGAGGTCCATCCCCATCTTCGGCTCCAGCTCGGTTTTGATGCGCTTCAGTTCAGCGGCATCAAAACACTGGAGATAAACCTTGTCCTCTTTGCGGGTGTAGCCGTACTCCTTTAGCACTGCCAGCGTTTTCGCCGCAATATCTTTGCCTTCCTGATGGTGGAACCACGGCGCTTTGATTTCCGGGTAGATACCGATGTTTTTACCGGTGGAGTGGTTCAGCCCCTGAACAAACTCTATTTCCTCTTCGAAAGTGTGAATGCGGAAGTCAGATTTGCCCATCGGGAAACGTCCCGTATAGACCTGCACCTTCTTGCCGTTTTCGATCTCAAAACCTTCGGTAAATTTCAGCGAACGGATTTCCGCCAGCGTAAAGTCGATGGCGTAATAACGGCCATCTTTACGGGCGCGGTCCGGGAAACGTTCCGCCACATCGGTCACGCGATCCAGATAATGATCATGCAGGACAACCAGTTGGTCGTCCTTCGTCATCACCAGATCCTGCTCCAGATAGTCAGCGCCCTGTGCATAGGCCATCGCTTTTGCCGGAAGCGTGTGCTCCGGCAAATAACCGCTCGCGCCACGGTGGGCGATAACAATTTTATCGGCCGCCAGCGCGGAGCCGGTCATCAGCCCCGCCAGCAGCAGGCCAGTCGCTAATTGAGTCAGTTTCAAAGCCCCTCTCCTTATTGACGACGTGCCAGCACTTCAGCGTGGTGACGTTTTTCCCCGATCATGACCACAATCAGCAGCAGTACCGCCAGGACGCTCCCGCCAATCATCACCATAAAGCCGCCGTCCCAGCCGAAGAAGTCAACGGTATAGCCAACAATGGCGCTGGCCGCGACCGAACCGCCCAGATAGCCAAACAGACCGGTAAAGCCCGCCGCTGTCCCTGCCGCTTTTTTCGGTGCCAGCTCCAGGGCGTGCAGGCCAATCAGCATTACCGGGCCATAGATCAGGAAGCCGATGACAATCATGCACGCCATGTCTACGGATGGATTACCCGGCGGGTTGAGCCAGTAAACGATGGTCGCAATGGTCACCAGAGTCATAAAGAAGACGCCCGTCGCACCACGGTTGCCCCGGAAGACTTTGTCCGACATCCAGCCGCATAGAAGCGTGCCCGGGATCCCCGCATACTCATACAGGAAGTAGGCCCAGGAAGATTTATCCAGCGCGAAGTGCTTCACCTCTTTCAGATAGGTTGGCGACCAGTCCAGAATGCCGTAGCGCAGCAGATAAACAAACACGTTTGCCACCGCGATGTACCACAGCAGTTTGTTTGGCAGCACATATTTCATGAAGATCTGTTTTGCCGACAGCTCTTCTTCGTGCTGCTCGCTGTAATCATCGGGATAGTCGTTTTTGTACTCTTCGATCGGCGGCAGGCCACAGGACTGCGGCGTATCACGCATCAGGGCAAAAGCGATAATCGCCACCACGATGGCGCCAAAGGCGGGCATATAGAGCGCCGCTTTCCAGTCGTTGAACCAGGCCATACCGAGCAGGAACAGCAGAGGTGGAATACCGCCGCCGACGTTATGCGCGCAGTTCCACACCGACACGATGCCGCCACGCTCTTTCTGCGACCACCAGTGCACCATGGTGCGTCCACACGGCGGCCAGCCCATCCCCTGGAACCAGCCGCAGAGGAACAGCAGCACAAACATGACCGCAATACTGGAGGTCGCCCAGGGAACGAAGCCCATAAAGAGCATCACCGCTGCCGCCAGAATCAGCCCGGCAGGCAGGAACACGCGCGGATTCGAACGATCCGACACTGACCCCATGATGAACTTGGAAAAACCGTAAGCGATTGAGATCCCGGACAACGCGAACCCCAGATCGCCGCGCGAAAAGCCCTGCTCCACCAGATAGGGCATGGCAAGCGCAAAGTTCTTACGCACCAGGTAATAAGCCGCATACCCGAAGAAAATCCCCAGGAAGATTTGCCAGCGCAGGCGGCGATAAAGCGGATCTATTTCTGCCTCTGGCAGACGCGCCTGATGCGGCGCAGGTTTAAAGATACTGAGCATGACAGCCTCCGTGGCCTTAGAGAAAGTGAGCAGGTGGCTCGCACCTGATTCCAGAGGCGGGGATGTTAAGAAATCACAGCGATTGTTACTGTGAATCAACGCACAGATTGTTACAGAAATATGACAGAATGCGCATAAAGACGCATGGAATGGCGTTTCATTTTCGTATCAGGCGCGTTTATGTTCGAAATCAAACAAACCACAACTTTCATGTGGCTAAATGATAGAAAAACGAACATAGAGGAAAGACGATGACACTTCAGGATCCTCGTTACAGCGATGTGATAATCATCGGCGGTGGCGCAACCGGGGCGGGGATTGCCCGGGACTGTGCGCTGCGGGGCTTAAGCGTTACACTTCTTGAACGCCATGATATCGCGACAGGGGCAACCGGGCGTAATCACGGCCTGCTCCACAGCGGCGCGCGCTATGCGGTCACGGATGCGGAATCCGCACGGGAGTGTATTGCTGAAAACCAGATCCTCAGGCGCATCGCCCGTCACTGCGTTGAACCAACCAATGGTCTGTTTATCACGCTGCCTGAAGATGATCTTTCGTTTCAACAAACCTTTATTTCCGCCTGTACCGCAGCCGGGATCGCTGCTGAAGCGATTGACCCTGCGCAGGCCCGCCGTATAGAACCCGCCGTAAACCCTGCCCTGATCGGCGCAGTTACGGTCCCGGACGGCACGGTGGATCCCTTCCGGCTGACGGCCGCCAATATGCTGGACGCCCGCGAGCACGGCGCGCGTATCCTGACCGGGCATGAGGTCACCGGGCTAATCCGCGAAGGCAACACCGTTCGCGGCGTGCGGGTATTTGATACGCAATACAAAGAGCACAGCGACCTGTTTGCCGCCGTCGTGGTGAACGCGGCGGGGATCTGGGGTCAGCGCATCGCGGAATATGCCGACCTCTCCGTTCGTATGTTTCCGGCAAAAGGTTCCCTGCTGATCCTCGATCACCGCATCAACAACCACGTCATTAACCGCTGCCGTAAACCCTCTGATGCCGATATCCTGGTGCCGGGGGATACCATTTCATTGATTGGCACCACCTCAACCCACGTTGACTACAGCGAAATTGACGCCAACCGGGTGACGGCTGACGAGGTGGATATCCTGCTGCGTGAAGGTGAAAAACTGGCACCTGTCATGGCACAAACCCGTATTCTGCGGGCGTATGCCGGCGTTCGCCCGCTGGTGGCCAGCGATGACGATCCGAGTGGACGTAACGTTAGCCGCGGCATTGTGCTGCTCGATCACGCCGAACGTGACGGGATGGAGGGCTTTATCACCATTACCGGCGGCAAGCTGATGACCTATCGCCTGATGGCGCAATGGACCACCGATGCCGTGTGCCGGAAACTGGGCAACACCAAAACGTGCGTCACGGCGGAAAAGCCTCTGCCCGGCTCGCGTGAAGCAACCGAAAAAACCCTGCAAAAAATCATCTCGCTCCCCGCCCCGCTGCGCGGCTCTGCCCTCTATCGTCACGGTGACAGAACACCCGCATGGATTGGCGGAGGGCGGCTTAGCCGCAGCCTGGTGTGCGAGTGTGAGGCGGTGACCGCCGGGGAGGTTCAATACGCCGTGGAGAACCTGACGGTGAACAATCTGCTGGACTTGCGCCGCCGTACCCGCGTCGGCATGGGAACCTGTCAGGGTGAACTGTGCGCCTGCCGGGCAGCAGGGCTGTTACAGCGCTTTCATGTCACTACCTCAGGCCAGTCACTGAGCCAGTTGAGTGAATTTTTAAACGAGCGCTGGAAAGGCATTCAGCCTGTCGCCTGGGGCGATGCCCTGCGTGAAAGCGAGTTTACCCGCTGGGTCTACCAGGGGCTTTGTGGTCTGGAGAAGGAGTCGCAGGATGAAATTTGATACCCTGATTGTCGGCGGTGGCCTGGCGGGTTTGCTCTGCGGCATCAAACTCACGACGCACGGGCTTCGCTGCGCCATCGTTACCCGGGGCCAGAGCGCGCTGCATTTCTCGTCCGGCTCGCTGGATCTGTTAGGGCCGATGGCCTTTGACGATTTGCCTCCAGCGCACCCGTACCGCCTTACGGGCGTCGAAAACGTTATACGCTACGCCAGGGAAGCGGAAACGCTGCTGGCACGCAGCGGCGCGGGCTTACAGGGCAACGCGCAGCAAAATCATCAGCGTGTGACCCCACTTGGCACCCTGCGATCTGCCTGGCTCAGCCCGGAAGAGGTTCCCGTCGCCCCCTTCGACGCGAAGCGTGTGCTGGTGGTCGGGATCAGCGGTTTTCTTGATTTCCAGCCGCACCTGGCCGCCGCCTCGCTGAGCCAGCGGGGGATTAACGTCGATGCCGCTGAGATCGACCTTCCTGAACTCGACGTACTGCGTGACAACCCCAGCGAGTTTCGTGCGGTGAATATTGCCCGCCTGCTGGATCATGAAGATAAATGGCCGCAACTGTATGAGGCACTCCGGCCGCTCGGCGAAACCTGCGATGCTCTGTTTATGCCGGCCTGTTTCGGCTTAACGGACAATCGCCTCTGGCACTGGCTGTCCGATCGCTTGCCCTGCTCTTTGGGTTTACTGCCGACGCTTCCCCCTTCGGTGCCGGGCATTCGTCTGCATAACCAGCTCCAGCGGCAATTTATTGCCCAGGGTGGCGTATGGATGGCAGGCGACGAGGTCAAAAAAATCACGCTGGCGCAGGGCGCGGTAAGCGAAATCTGGACCCGTAACCACGGCGATATTCCGTTGCGCGCCCGCCATACGGTGCTCGCCAGCGGCAGTTTCTTCAGCAACGGCTTGTTGAGCAGCCGGGACGGCATCCGCGAGGCCATCCTCGGGCTGGATGTTCGTCAAAGCGCCTCGCGTGCAGACTGGTACCAGAGTGATTTCTTCACGCCGCAGCCCTGGCAACAGTTCGGGGTGATCGTCGATGAACGTCTGCGTCCTCAACTCTCCGGTACACCCGTTGAAAATCTCTACGCCATCGGCTCGATTCTGGGCGGCTACGATCCTATTGCCCAGGGTTGCGGCGGCGGCGTATGCGCGATAACGGCACTGCATGTCGCCGGGCAGATTATCCACAGCATGGAGGCCGAACAATGAACGACACCCGCTTTGAAAGCTGCATTAAATGCACGGTCTGCACCACGGTCTGCCCGGTCAGCGGCGTAAACCCGCAATACCCGGGGCCGAAGCAGGCCGGTCCAGACGGGGAGCGCCTGCGCCTGAAGGACGGCGCGCTGTACGATGAAGCACTGAAATACTGCATCAACTGCAAGCGCTGCGAAGTGGCTTGCCCGTCAGATGTCAAAATCGGCGATATCATTCAGCGTGCCCGCGCGCGTTATAGCACCCAAAAACCGACGTTGCGTGATGCCATCCTCAGCCATACCGACCTGATGGGCACTGTTTCAACGCCGTTCGCCCCGCTGGTGAACGCTGCGACCTCGCTGAAACCGGTACGCAAGCTGCTGGATGCCACCCTGAAAATCGACCACCGTCGCAGTCTGCCGAAATATTCTCAGGGGACGTTTCGCGGCTGGTACAAATCCGTGGCGGCGGAACAGGCGCAGTTTAGCGATCAGGTGGCTTTCTTCCACGGCTGCTACGTGAATTACAATCACCCTCAGTTGGCAAAAGATCTGCTCAACGTCCTGAATGCGATGGGCACTGGCGTACAGCTACTGAATAAAGAGAAGTGTTGCGGTGTGCCGCTAATTGCCAACGGCTTCACGGATAAAGCGCGCAAGCAGGCGATCAGCAATGTCGCCGCCTTGCGCGAAGCCATTGTCGGAAAAGGGATCCCGGTGCTCGCCACGTCGTCTACCTGCACCTTCACGCTGCGGGATGAATATCCGCATCTTCTGGATGTGGAGAACACCGACCTGCGCGACCATATTGAACTGGCGACTCGCTTCCTGTGGCGCAAGCTGGACAGTGGACAGACCCTGCCACTGAAACCATTGCCATTGAACGTGGTTTATCACACGCCCTGTCATATGGAAAAAATGGGCTGGTCGCTGTATACGCTGGAATTGCTACGGCTGATACCGGGGCTGACGTTGACGGTGCTGGATTCGCGCTGCTGCGGCATCGCGGGCACCTACGGGTTTAAGCGAGAAAACTACCCCACCTCGCAGGCGATTGGCGCGCCGCTGTTCCGTCAGATTGAAGAGAGCGGCGCAGATATCGTGGTGACGGACTGCGAAACCTGCAAATGGCAGATTGAAATGTCCACCCGCAAACGTTGCGAGCATCCCATTACCTTACTGGCAAAGGCGCTGGGCTAGAGGTTGCCGGGGTGTCCGCCCCGGCAGATTCATCACTCGACAAACACCGACTCAACAACGTTGATCCAGCCGTGTTCGCTGGCGACCTCTTTCCCGTTCAGCCAGCGGCGCAGCATGTTGAGCGCCATCATGGCGCACACCTCCTGACGCACCGCCACACTGTGACGGGTGACACTCATTTTCACCCGCAGCGCGTGTGTGCCTTCCGGCGTCGCCAGCGCAAAGTTAAGGTGCTCGTCATCCACGCCACCGATAGCCAGCGCCAGTCCGGCAAAATGTTTCACTCTGCGTTCTGATGCCCAGCGAGCGGTCTGCGCCAGGGTTTCCTGCTGGAACGGCACCACTTCACTGGCCAGCAGCGGCGCGCTGGCGCGTGAAAGCTGTAATGCCAGCAATCCACCGGTAAACTGCTCGCTCAGGGTCACGCTCAACTGGCGGGACTGCAACTCACGGGCGATCTGCGCTGGCAGCCCTTCGGTCCCCTCAAAAATCAGGCTTTCACCCGCGACACGCTGCACTTCCGGCCACAGCGCCAGCATGGCGGCTTTCTCTGTTGCCGGGCCGGTGAGCTTAAGCTCGATAATCGGCATCGAGGAGCGATAGCCCATCGACACGCCCGGCGGGAGTTGCAGGTGATCCAGGCTCTGGGCCAGATCGCTTTCAGAGCGGCCAAAAGTGGTCAGGCGCAGACACAGAGGCGGCTCCGGCAGGGTAAAACGCTGACGAAGGCGCGGCAGGATCTGCTGCTCAACCATCACTTTGAATTCAGACGGCACGCCCGGCGTGAAGAACATCAGGCAGCGGTTGAGTTGAATGGCAAACCCGCAGGCGGTGCCAACCGGGTTATCAACCAGTTCGGCACTGGCGGGGATCTCAGCCTGTTTGCGGTTGCTCGGGGCCATGACGCGGCCACGATCGGAGAAAAAGCGCTCCATCTGTGCCAGCCACTCTTCATGCATCACCAGCCCTTCGCCTTTCGCTGTCGCGGCGGCCAGAGCGCTGAGATCGTCGCTGGTCGGGCCGAGTCCGCCGTTCACAATCAGCACGTCAGCCTGTTCGCTGCGCTCGCGCAGAATGTTCACCAGTGACTCAAGATTGTCGCCCACCGTATTGCGGCGCGTGAGTGGTAATCCCTGCTCAAAGAATAAATCGGCAAGCCAGGCCGCATTGGTATCAATAATTTGCCCATGCAGCACTTCGTCGCCAGTGGATAACATTTCCACGTTAATCATTGTGTTCTCCCACTTCTATGGTCAAAACACTATAGCGCAATGGTGATGGGTGAAAAGAGAAACTGGCGCAGCAGAGCACTGCGCCGAAATAGATTAGAAGCCCGCGCTCACGCCAACATATGGGCCATCGGCCAGAGCGTTATCGCGATTGCCGTCTTTACCGGCCAGGTTCAGATAACGATAACCGGCTTCAATAGTGATTGGACGCATGATGGTCCAGCGCGCACCGGCGTTGGCTTCTTTATAGCTGTTGATGCCGCTGGAGAGCGAGTCTGGAGAGTAATAGTACTCGCCAAACAGGCCGAAGCTGTCGCCAATCTTCCACTGCAGACCGCCGCCCACCGCCGCGGCGTAACCTTCGTCGCCGTTGTTTGGGTTGGTGTAGATCCCTTTTCCGCCGACAGTGGCCAGGAATGGACCGAGAGGAACGTTCAGACCGAGACCGAGGCTGGCGGCATCGCCATCATCGTCGTTATGGGTCCAGCCACCGGTCATCGCCAGACCGGACGTCTCGGTGCCAAGGCCAAAGCCCAGGTGGGTATAGTCCTTACCCGCCGAGCCGTTAAAAGAGATTGCGTTTGCCGCTGCTGACGCAAACATCAGGCCTAAGCCCAGTAATGCCACTTTTTTCATTGTCGTGATCCCGCGCAATGTGATTAGAATTATTCAAAACCGCGAGATTTTAACGTGAGTCGGCCTGCGATCAACGCTGCGGCGAGATAATAAAAAAATTAGATTGTAACGAGTTGATACTTACAGGTTTTAACAATGTTAAATTCGGAAAAAGCGTTACCCTGAGGATGCCAGCGACGTCAGTTTAACGGCACGGATGCGTTGAATGGCAGCGACGTTGAAAACGAAACGGGAGCCTGGGCTCCCGTTTTTATCGCAGGATGAATGCCTGCGCCCTGCCCTTTACCCGCAGCCGATCACCGCGAAGAGTCGCAATTCAACCTCGTAACGACTGATGAACCCACTGTTGAAGGGCGCGGCGGGCGATTTTAATTCCGCCATTTTTCAGTTCAGCCGGGAGCATAAGCCAGTGTACCGGCTTCTGAAAGCGCGCCAGCTTATCGCTCACCCAGTGCGGTAGCTGGGCGATATCCGTTCCCGCTTCGCACTCGACGACCGCCACCGGCCGTTGACCAAACTCGACATCATCGAAGGGAACCACATACACCTGGTTTACCTGAGGATGGGTGCCGATCACCCGCTCCAGCTCTTCCGGCTGGATCCCCTCCCCGCCGCTGAAAAAGAGATTATCCATCCGACCCAGGATGGTCAGCCGACCGTCGCACAACGCACCGCGATCGCGGGTGGCGAACCAGCCCTGCGCATTGGTCAGCGGGAGCAATGCGCCGTCTCGCCAGTAACCCGCCGCCATACTGCGTGCCTTGATCCAGACTTCTCCCTCGACGACCTGTATCTCTCGCCCCGGCAAAGGGAAACCGACATCTGGTTCTCCGTCCGCCTCTTTGGCGCAGACTGTGGAGGCAAATTCAGTCAGACCGTAACCACAGAAGGTCCGAATGCCCTGCTCGCGTGCCTTCTCCGTCAGCGCCACAGGAATGGCCGCCCCGCCGAGAAGGACGGCTTTCAGGGCGACGCGATGCTCACCATTGATCAGGCGCCACAGTTGGGTTGGCACCAGCGAGGCGTGAGTACAGCCCTGCAATGCCTGCTCCAGCGGCTGTTTCTCACGCACGGTCAGGCGAGCACCTGCTTGCAGCCAGCGCCATAAAATGCCCTGCCCGGAGACATGAAAAAGCGGCAGCGAAAGCAGCCAATCATCGTCGCCGCTAAACGGCATGAGGGCCAGCACACCCTGCGCGCTGGCAAGGTGGGCCGAACAGGTATGTACCGCCGCTTTAGGTAACCCGGTCGAGCCGGAAGTGAGCGTCATGGAGGCCAGACGCTCTGGTTGCCATGCAACGCTGTAATGCCCCCTGTCATCGCGTAAAGCCAGCCCAGGCAGCCCGTCGAACACGCCGGTTAACACCAGCGCAAAACGCAGGGTCATTTGCGGCAATAAGACATCCAGCAGCGGACGCGGCAGCTGAGGGTTAACGGGCAGAATGCGCGCCCCGCACTGAAGCAGCGCCAGCCACGCCAGCAGGGTGTGCGGATGATTGTGGGCGAGCAGCATCACGCCGTCACCTTCCTGTACGCCCTGACGATGAAAACCCGTCGCCAGGCGATCTACACGATCGCACAGCTGTTGCCAGGTGAGCGTCTCTTCGTTCAGGCGTAGCGCAGGTTTATCAGCCTGCCGCGCGCACCAGTGCCGCCACGGCCAGTCGGAAAAACTCATAGCAGCGGCTCCAGCGCCTCGACGTCGAGTTGCGGCAGCGTACTGTCAGGCCATGAGCGGATAAGCTGAGCTTGCATCAGGTTTAGCGTGTCCAGGCCGGGGACCGTGTCTGGCGTCAGCCAGGCTGCGATACGGGCCAGCTGTGTCAGCCCAAGACTGGATTCAATGGAGGAGCTTATCACCGCCGTCAGGCCTGCCGCCTGTGCCGCAGAGACCTGCTGGCGCACTTTCTCCAGGCTGCCGGTGAGGGTCGGTTTGATCACCACGGCGCTGACACCCGGCTCGGCGACAAACGCAAAATCATCCTCGCGCAGGCTTTCATCCCAGGCGATGGCAATCCCTGTCTCCCGGGCAAACGCCAGCGAATCCGCGCGCGTTTTACAGGGTTCCTCCAGAAAGGCGATGCGATCCCGATACGCCGGGTTAACGTACTTCGCAAACTGCTGCGCTTTCAATGGAGTCCAGGCACGGTTGGCATCAAGGCGCAGACGCAGATCCGGGATGGCCTCCAGCAGCAGATTCGCCACCATGCCGTCGCGCACCGCTTCGTATAGCCCCACCTTGATCTTCGCCACTTTTTCGCCCGGCATGGCGGCGAGCACGGCAAAGAGTTCGTCAGGATCCCCGGTACAGAGCGGGGCTGCGCGATAATCGGCTTTCTGCGGCAGCGTACCGTCCAGTTCGGCCAGCGCACAGCTGATGCCAAAATCCACCGCAGGCAGACCGGGCAACTGCGGATCTGCGCCGTCGCGCCAGGCCAGGCACCAGGCCCGCAGCGAGGCGTCCGCCTCCTCCAGCGACTCGCGGCTGAAGCCCGGCAGGGGGGAGATTTCGCCCCACCCTTGCCGATCGCCCTGCTGCAGATGAACGAACAGACCGTCGCGCGTTTTTAACCGCCGTTCGCGCAGAACCACACCCGCGTCCATCGGTACCTGCCAGCGGTAGATCTGTACGCTGCGCATTACGGATTCCGTTTGTATTTGCTGAAGTCTGGCTGGCGCTTCTCGTTGAACGCGTTACGCCCTTCCTGACCCTCTTCGGTCATGTAGAACAGCATGGTGGCATTGCCCGCCAGCTCCTGCAGCCCGGCCTGACCATCGCAGTCGGCGTTCAGTGCCGCCTTCAGACAGCGTAGCGCCATCGGGCTGTTTTGCAGCATTTCACGACACCAGCGCACGGTCTCTTTTTCCAGATCGGCAATCGGCACCACGGTGTTAACCAGCCCCATGTCCAGCGCTTCCTGGGCATTGTACTGACGGCACAGGAACCAGATCTCGCGTGCTTTTTTCTGACCCACGATACGGGCCATGTAGGAGGCACCCCAGCCGCCGTCGAAGGAGCCGACTTTCGGGCCGGTCTGGCCGAAGATGGCATTTTCTGCCGCGATTGTCAGGTCGCACATCATGTGCAGCACGTGACCGCCACCGATGGAGTAGCCAGCCACCATCGCAACAACCGGTTTTGGACAGGTGCGGATCTGGCGCTGGAAGTCGAGCACGTTCAGGTGGTGCACGCCAGAGTCATCCTGGTATCCGCCGTAATCGCCGCGCACTTTCTGATCGCCGCCGGCACAGAACGCTTTTTCGCCTTCCCCGGTAAGGACAATCACGCCGATATTGTCGTCGTAACGGGCATCTGCCAGCGCCTGGATCATCTCTTTAACGGTGACCGGACGAAACGCGTTACGCACCTCGGGACGGTTGATGGTGATTTTGGCGATCCCGTCCGCCGATTTGTGGTAACGAATGTCGGTGTAACCTTCGGAGCAGTCCTGCCATTCCACCGGTGCGTAGAGCATGTTTTCATCAGGGTAGATCATAGAGTGTCCTTTATGGATAAACGGAGTATCTGAGCCAGACGCTCGGCCACCGCAACGGGATTTTCCCGATGGGCGTTATGTCCGGCATGGGAAATTTGATGGCCGATCGCGGGAAGCTCCCGGGCAATCGCCCTGAACTTGTCGTCCCGCTCGCCATACAGATAGAAAAAGGGAACTGCGCACTCAGCGAGCGCAGCCCTTAAATCGGGTTGTTCAGCCAGGGATGTCGCCTGCAACATGGCGGCCAGGGTCGCGCCGTTGTTACGGCTGCGCAGGGCTACCAGCGCCCGACGCTGCGCGTCAGTTAATGAGGCAAAGACCGGCTGTTGATACCAGTCTGCAAACACCGCCTCTAAGGGTTCATGGCGAAAACGCGCAGCCCAGTGGGCATCAGAGGCGCGACGTCTTGCCCGTTCGTCATCATCACGCAACCCCGGATGCGCCCCTTCAACAATCAATCCCTGTAGTCCATCAGGGCGCTGGCAGGCGTGATACATCGCAATGCGGCCGCCAAGGGAGTACCCCACCAGCCAGTACGTTAGTATGTTGTAACTAAGAAGAGTGCGATTCAGCAATGTATGCATGTCGCTGAAATCGTGCACCGCAACGTGCGCCGATTCGCCGTGTCCCGGCAAATCAAGATATAAGCGGGGGTAATCCTCCAGGCACGCTTCGGGCAACTGCCATTCAAGGCGATCGCCGGAAAAGCCGTGCAGGAAAACCAGCCAGGGTTTTCCTGCCGCGTCGGTGCAGTGCGTGCCTTGCAGGATCATAGATGGCTTACCTGCGCCAGCAGGTTTTGCAGCATCTGCGCGCCATCGCTGTCGTTAACCACCACTTCGATAAGCGTGGCGCGAGGTTTGCTCCACGCCGTATTCAGGGCGCTCTCCAGCTCCCCCCAGCTTGTAGGGCGCTGATAGCGGAGGCTGAACATGGCTGCCGCGTGTTCAAACTGCACGTTTTGCGGCATCAGATAGAAGCGCTCACGCTCACTCTGCGGCGTCGGCAGCAGGGAGAAAATCTGCCCGCCGTTATTGTTGATCACCAGCAGCACAAAGGGCGCCGAAGCCTGACGTAACAAGGCCAGCGCGTTCAGGTCGTACAACGCCGACAGATCGCCAACAATCGCCAGCGTCGGGCGTGCGTTGGCACGCTGGACCCCGGCTGCGGTGGAGATCAGCCCGTCAATGCCGCTGGCGCCACGGTTACTGAACACCGGATAGCCTGCCGGCAGGCGGGAAAAGGCATCAATCAGACGCACCACCAGGCTGTTGCCGACAAACAGCTGCCCCTGCTCGGGCAGATAGTGGCGAATACGGTGCGCCAGCTGCGCCTCGCCAAACGCCTCGCTGTGTTGCGCTGTCAGCTGCCAGGCCTGGCGGGAGAGTTCCGGGATCGCCGTGGCCCAGGGGCCGCGTTTTTCCGCCGGATGCAGTTCCAGCCAGTCGGCGACATTCGAGACCAGCCGACGCCCGCGATGGTGCGCCGGATCCAGCCGCCCTTCCCGCGGATCGACCAGCCAGTACTCTTCCGGCGTGCAGGTTGCCTGCCACTGCAGCAGCCGTTTCCCCGTCAGACTGCCGCCCAGCTGGACCACAATCTGCGCCTGCTCCAGTTCGGTAACGGCCTTCGCATTGCCCAGCCACAGATCCGCACACGGCAGCGGCTGCCCGGTCTGGGAGAGTACGTCGCCAATCAGCGGCCAGCCCAGGGTTTGCGCCCACTCTGCCACCTTTTTTCCTTCCGCCGCGCTCATTCTGCCCGCCAGCACCACGCCGCGTTTTTGCCGCCAGAAGAACCAGTCGCGCTGTTCAGGGCTTGAAAGCGCTGCGGGGGCGCGCAGCCAGGGTTTATCGCTCTGCCACCAGTCACCCAGCGCCTGGTGCCAGGCAAGATCGGTATCATCCATTTCGCCATACAGCGGCTCGGCAAACGGACAGTTAATGTGCAGCGCCCCCGCGCGCAATGCGCCCATGGCGTTATCCACTGTGGAGACCAGCCAGCGGGCGGGAATATCCCGGGTCGGACGCGGCAGGGATAGCGTTTCCGAGGGATGTGAGGCGAAGAGACCCGGCTGACGAATGGCCTGGTTTGCGCCACAGTCGATCAGCTCCGGGGGACGATCCGCCGTTAGCAGCACCAGCTTTTCGCCGGTCAGACCGGCTTCAATCAGAGCCGGATAGAGGTTAGCCACCGCGGTACCGGAAGTTACAATAACCGCCACCGGGGTATTACTGGCTTTGGCCAGCCCCAGCGCCAGATGCCCAAGACCGCGTTCATCAAAATGGGTGTGATGAATAAAAGCACGGTTCTCTGCGGCAGCCAGGGTCAACGGCGTTGAACGCGAGCCGGGTGCGATGCAAATGTGCCTGACGCCATGGCGGGTCAGGGCTTCAAGGATCACCGCCGCCCAGCGCCGGTTAAAGGAACTCACTGACATGGAATTGTCCGGTATCAATATTGCGACTAAGTATAAATAATAGGAAAAGATGTAATTTTGATATGAATCGGGTAAGTACGACTCAGTATTAATCCTTTAGGAGGAGAGAACGCAGTCCGGCAGCTTTATTTTCAATCTCCTGCCACTCCTGTTCAGGGTCGGAACCGCTGACGATCCCCGCCCCGGCGTACAAGCGCACGCAGGTCTCCTGCACTCTGGCCGAACGCAATGCCACGCAGAACTCGCTTTGCGCTAACGACAGATAGCCAGCGGACCCGGCATACCACTCCCGATCGAAGGGTTCATTGCGGGCGATAAAATCCCACGCATTTTGGCGCGGCAGACCGGCGACGGCGGCGGTAGGTTGCAGCCGCATCAGGCACTGTTCATCGTCCGGCTGTTGCAATGCAGTCCAGATGCAGCGGCGTAAATGCTGCACCTTACGCAAGCGCACAATTTGCGGCGGCAGCACGTCAAGCACGCCGCCATCACGTTGCAGGCGCTGACAGATATCCTCGACCACCAGCATATTTTCACGCTGATTTTTATCGTCATGCATCAGCCAGTCCCCCATGCGGGCGGCCTGGGCATCATCCGGGTGACTGGCGACCGTACCGGCCAACGCCTCGGTACGCAGCAGGGTTCCACGCCGCCGCCACAGACGTTCCGGCGACGAACCGAGAAAGGCCCGGGTAGCATCAGGGCGCATTAGAAAGTGGTAGCACTGGAAATTCACCCGACGGCTGGCGGCTATCAGAGCGACAGGGTTGACCGGCAGGTTGAAATGCAGATCCGTTGCCCGGGCCAGCACTACTTTATCGAACTCCCCGCGGGCAATGGCGTCGGTTGCGCGGGTGATTAACGTCAGCCAGCCGGATTTCTCAGGCCGGTGGGTTTCGCTCACCACCGGCTGGTTAAGCGCCTTAACGGGCTGGCTGTCCCTGAGGGAACGCAGGAATTCGTGTGCGTGTTGCGCATCGTTTTTCAGCGAGGTTGCGCTGCAAAGTATCAGGCGCAGCGTCGCGGTTCCGCCGCTGCGCTGCCACAGCAGACGCGGCAGGAACAGGTTGCCCTGGTACGGATCGAAGGCGTTAACCCCCACCACCCGAACGTCTGGGCATTGCGGATAACAGTGCAAAAAATGACGGGCATCAGAGAGAGAGGCGAAGTGTTTTGTGGCCCCCAGCGCGGCGTACTCTTCATCACCGTTACGCTGCTGCCAGTAGAACTGAGGAAAACAGTGCTGGGCATTCAGCCAGGCGAGCGGGTCAAACGCATCGTTGAGCGCAAAGGAAACATCGAGGTGATGCAGGCCAGGTACATCAGGAATATCGTCTGCTAACTGGTGGCAAAGGCCTGCCAGCGCGGTGGAAATCGAGTGCACGCGAACTTCTCCCAGCTCAAAGACCTTACATTATACGGGGTACTGGCTGGAAAAAGCAGTACCCACGATTTGGCAGGGAGAAGCGTGCGTGTAGAATTAACGGCGGGCGAGCAGCAGACCGAGCACCAGACCGGCGGCGGCACCTACTCCGATACCTTGCCACGGTTTTTCACGGACATAATCGTCCGCACGATAGACCGCTTTTTTCGCCCGATAATAGTAAGTGTCCGACGCATGGCTTACGCGCGTTTTCACGTCATGCAGTGCCTGTTCAGCACGCGCCTTTAGCTCAATGTACTTTTGATCGGCCGGATCGCCTGAAGAACGAAGGACTTCTTCCAGCGTTTCACTTAACAGCGTCAGATCATCATCAACGTGCGATTCCGAAGATTGGAAGGACATAGTTTTCTCCTTGTAGTTGCATCAGTTCGCTAACTATAGACAATCCTTGCCGATTCTGCCTGCTACGCTTGTTCTGCCTCTTTCGCCATCCCGATATGCGGAATGCCATCTTCATCGTAAATGTCCGTCACGGGCACAAAGCCAAAACGGGCATAAAACGCCTGCAAATGGGCCTGCGCGCCAAGATATAACGCTTTGTTCGGCCACTGTTTTTCGCATGAATGCAGGGTGTGCTCCATCAGCGCATATCCGAGCTTTTCGCCCCGCGCCTGCTGGCTGATAATCACCCGGCCAATCACAACGGGAGAAAAATCGTCGTCGCTTTTCAGAATCCTCGCATACGCCACCAGTTGGTTATCTTTCCAGCCGAGGATGTGCCGGTTCTCCCCCACCAGATCGTCGCCATCGATATCCTGGTAAGGACAGGTTTGTTCCACTACAAAGACTTCGCAGCGAAGCTTGAGTAGCGCGTAAAGCACGGGAACGGTCAGCTCGCTATGGTGCAGATCTTGCCACTGGATCATGGGGGTCTCCTTATCGTGTCGGTAGCCGTTATACTAATGACTTTTCGTCCCTGGCACAGAGGCTGAGTGCATTATGGAGCTGCTTTTTTTAGGAACATCTGCTGGCGTGCCGACCCGGACGCGCAACGTCACCTCAATTTTGCTGGATTTACAGCACCCGACCCGCGGTGGCTTGTGGATGTTTGACTGTGGGGAAGGCACGCAGCATCAGCTGCTCCAGACCGCAAGCCATCCCGGCAAGCTGGATAAAATCTTCATTACCCACCTGCATGGCGATCACCTTTTTGGTCTACCGGGGCTGCTGTGCAGTCGCTCGATGGCGGGCAATCTCCACCCGATGACCATTTACGGCCCGCCCGGGATCCGTGAATTTGTCGAAACCAGCCTGCGCATCAGTGGCTCCTGGACCGATTATCCGCTCGAGATTGTCGAGATAAGCGCAGGAGTGGTGTTCAGCGATGATGCCTGGACCGTGACCGCGGCCGCGCTGAATCATCCCGTGGAGTGTTACGGCTATCGCATTGAAGAGCAGGATAAACCCGGCGCCCTGGATGGCGCGGCGCTGATTGCCGCCGGAGTTCCCTTCGGCCCCCTGTTCCAGCAGCTCAAGCGCGGTGAACGCATCACGCTGGACGATGGCCGGACGATCGATGGCGCAGACTATCTCTCGCCGCCCCGCCCGGGCAAGAAACTGGCTATCTTCGGGGATACCGCCCCCTGTGAGAACGCCCTCGCGCTGGCCAGGGGCGTCGATCTGCTGGTGCATGAAGCCACCCTGGAATCGGCGATGGAGGAGAAAGCCAACAGCCGCGGCCACAGTTCAACGCGTCAGGCCGCCATGCTTGCCCGCGAAGCGCAGGTGAAAAAACTGGTGATTACCCACGTCAGCTCGCGCTATGACGCCGGGGGCTGCGCCATGCTGCTGGCCGAGTGCCGCGCCCTGTTTGCCGACAGCGAGCTTGCAGAAGATTTTGCCGTGGTGCGCGTTTAACGCTCTATTTTTCCCCGGGTCTGCCGATAACCCTTAACAGGCAGGTATTTTTCACTCGAGGGTAGAATGGATAATTTCCAGAAAGACATTGATGACAGGGCAAATCTTACTCTGTCGAACCGTTTTGAGCTGTTGCTGTTCCGTCTCGGCACATCGATGAACGAAAATAAATCTGAGCTGTTTGGCATCAACGTCTTTAAGCTTCGCGAGATTGTGCCCATGCCAGCGTTCACCAAACCGGCGGGCATGAAGTCACCCCTGATGGGGATGGTCAATATTCGTGACCAGGTGATCCCGGTTATCGACCTGGCCGCCGTGGCAGGCTGCAAACCGGCGACGGGTCTGAACATTCTGCTGATCACCGAGTATGCCCGCAGCGTGCAGGCCTTTGCCGTCGAGTCGGTCGAAAACATTATGCGACTGGACTGGAAGCAGGTGCATGCGGCTGAAACCGCCGTCAGCGGACGCTATATCACCAGTATTGCCTGCCTGGACGAGAAGACGGATACCAACGATCTGGCGATGGTGCTGGACGTTGAGCAGATCCTGTATGACATCACCCCGGCCAATCATGACCTGCACGCGACCGACCTGAAAACCACCCAATTTAATATTAAGCCGGGTGCCGTGGCGATTGTGGCGGAAGACTCCAAAGTGGCGCGTTCGATGCTGGAAAAAGGGCTGCAGGCGATGGCGATCCCGGCGCTGATGCATATCACCGGCAAAGAGGCGTGGGAGAAAATTGGCGTGCTGGCAGCGCAGGCGCAGGCAGAAGGCGTACCGATCACCGATAAGATCGCTCTGGTCCTGACCGACCTTGAGATGCCGGAGATGGACGGCTTTACCCTGACGCGCAAAATCAAAACCGACGCCATCCTGAAGGACATTCCGGTGGTGATCCACTCTTCCCTTTCCGGCAACGCCAACGAAGACCATATCCGCAAGGTGAAAGCCGATGGCTACGTGGCGAAGTTCGAGCTGAATGAGCTGTCGTCGGTGATTGAAGAGGTGCTGGAGCGCTCGACGAAGAAGATTGATGGACCGTTGATTAGTCGTAAGCAGTTGGCCTGATTTGCGTTTTTTTGCCCGGCAGTGCGTCGCTTGCACGGGCAGAGGCAGCAAATAGAAAGCATAAAAAAACCCGCTGAGGCGGGTTTTTTCGTTCAGTGCGGGCTGGTGCCCTCACCCCAGCCCTCTCCCACAAGGAGAGGGAGAAGACCATAAAAAAACCCGCCGAGGCGGGTTTTATGTTCAGTGCGGGCTGTTGCCCTCACCCCAGCCCTCTCCCACAAGGAGAGGGAGAAGACCATAAAAAAACCCGCCGAGGCGGGTTTTTGTTTTTACCTTGCTTACATCAGCGGCATCGCGTGCTGCACGATGGTGATCAGCGGCTGCGGATAGATACCGAAGATCAGTACCAGCAAGGCCGAGATCAGCACCACAATACCCCCGGCGCTGTACTGCCAGTTGCCTGGCGCATCGCGGTTGAGCTGCTGAGGTGCGCTCAGGTACAGGCTCACGGCCACGCGCAGGTAGTAGTAGAGACCAATCGCGGAGCCGATAACGACACCCGCTGTCAGCCACCACAGACCCGCCTGCACACCCACTGCCAGCACGTAGAACTTACCGATAAAGCCCAGCGTCATCGGGATACCCGCCAGAGAGAGCATCATCACGGTCATCACCGCGGACAGGATCGGACGGTGCCAGAACAGACCACGGTAGGAGAACAGTGAATCTGCGTCCGGGCCACGGTACGGGCTGGACATCAGGCTTACCACGCCGAACGCGCCGAGGCTGCTGAACAGGTAACCGGCCAGGTAGACACCTACGGTCTCCATGGACATCTGGCCGCTCTGCAGCGCAATCAGTGCCACCATCAGATAGCCCAGGTGCGAGATGGAGGAGTAACCGAGCAGACGTTTGATATTGGTCTGGCTCAGCGCCATCAGGTTACCGAAGATGATGGAGACGAAGGCAATGATACCCAGAACCACACGAACCGCTTCGCTCTCGCCTACCGGTGCGTACAGGAACAGACGCATCACCACACCGAAGATAGCGATTTTGCTCGCTGTCGCCAGGAAGGTGGAGACCGGTGCCGGAGCACCCTGGTAAACGTCTGGCGTCCACAGGTGGAACGGCACCAGAGAGA
The DNA here is from genome assembly GCF_043105735.1 of Leclercia sp. GLN_9. NCBI lineage: Bacteria > Pseudomonadati > Pseudomonadota > Gammaproteobacteria > Enterobacterales > Enterobacteriaceae > Leclercia > Leclercia sp. GLN_9. The sequence goes on along the minus strand of NZ_JBICLV010000005.1, from coordinate 264,225 downwards.
GTTTAAAGCCGAGGCCTACAATCATCATGCCCAGACCTGCCAGCAGCAGCGGCTCATGCAGCATGCCGTCGCCGAGGCTCTTGCCAAGCGCTTCGAAGGAGAGGTTACCGGACTGAGCATAGATCAGCGCAATACCGAACAGCAGGAAGGACGAAGCAGCAGCAGACAGGATCGTATACTTGATACTCGCTTCCAGAGAGCGCTTCTGACGGAAGGCATAACCAATCAGGCCGAACAGCGGCAGAGAGATCAGCTCAATACCGAGGAACAGCGCCGCCAGATGGTTTGCGTTCGCCAGCAGAATACCACCCAGGGCGGCAATCAGAACCAGCAGGTAAAACTCTTCTCTGTTGTCGTTGTAGCCTTCCAGCCACGGGTACGCAAAGGTACAGGTTGCCAGGCTGGCTAACAGCACCAGCCCGGTGTACAGCATGGCGAAGCCGTCAACGCGCATCAGCGGAGTGACATCCATCGCACCCGCCTGGCCAACAAACCAGAGGGAGACTAACGCAGCGTTCAGACCCAGAACCGCCAGGGTGGCATTCAGGAAGTGATTGCGTCGCCACGCAATGGAGAGCATCACAACCACCACCGTCAATCCGACGATCAGCAGCGGTAGCAGCGCAATCAGTTGTTGTGGAGTTATTGTCATGGCGATTTACGGCCTTGTAGTAGAAGCAGAATTAACAAACCACTGCTGGATGTTGCCCATCGCGGAGTGCGAGGTATCCAGAATCGGCTGCGGATAGAAGCCCAGCAGCACCAGCAGTACGACCAGCAGCAGGATGATGAACAGCTCGCGCAGCGACATCCCCGGCAGCTCTTTGGCAGCGATTTCACTCTTCGCTTTACCGAAGTAAGCGCGGTGCAGCATCGCCAGTGAGTAAACCGAAGCGAACACCAGACCGAAGGTCGAAATCACGGTGATCATCGGCACCACTTTGAAGCTGCCGAACAGGATCATGAATTCGCCAACAAAGTTACCGGTACCCGGCATCCCGAGGGTGGCAACAGCGAAGAACATCGACATCGCTGGCAGCCATTTCATTTTGCCCCACAAACCGCCCATCTGACGCATGTCACGGGTGTGTAGACGTTCGTAAAGCTGGCCGCACAGGATGAAGAGGCCGGCTGCGGACAGACCGTGCGCAATCATCTGGATCACCGCGCCCTGGTACGCCAGCTGGCTGCCGGTGTAGATAGCAATCAGCACGAAGCCCATGTGGGAAACGGAGGTATAGGCGATCAGACGTTTGATGTCGTACTGCGTGAAGGCCATCCACGCGCCGTAGAAGATACCGATCACGCCGAGCCACATGGCAATTGGCGCGAACTCTGCGGAGGCGTTCGGGAACAGCGGCAGAGCGAAACGCAGCAGACCGTAGGCCGCGGTTTTCAGCAAGATGCCCGCCAGGTCAACGGAACCCGCCGTTGGTGCCTGGGAGTGCGCATCCGGCAGCCAGCCGTGCAGTGGAACCACCGGCATTTTCACCGCAAACGCGATAAAGAAGCCCAGCATCAGCAGGTATTCAACACCGTGTGACATCGGGGTCTTCAGCAGGTCCTGATAGTTGAAGGTCCAGACGCCGGTCGCGTTGTAATGCACGAACACCAGCGCCAGGATGGCAATCAACATCACCAGACCACTCGCCTGGGTGTAAATGAAGAACTTGGTTGCCGCCGTGATACGCGTTTTACCGTCGGACGCCTTATGGCCCCACAGCGCGATCAGGAAGTACATCGGCACCAGCATCATTTCCCAGAAGAAGAAGAACAGGAACATGTCGATGGCAAGGAACACGCCGATAACGCCGCCCAGGATCCACATCAGGTTCAGGTGGAAGAAGCCCTGATATTTTTCGATTTCTCGCCAGGAGCACAGGACCGCCAGAACGCCGAGCAGACCGGTCAGCACCACCATCAGCAGCGACAGACCATCAATCGCCAGGTGAATGGTAATACCGAAACGCGGGATCCACGGCAGAATGAATTCAGACTGCCACTGCGGAATGCCCGCAGACTGGGTCAGAGAATAGCCGCCCTGCAACCAGAGTTGCAGGCCAAGCGCAAGCGTCAATCCCATGGTGATCAGCGCAATCCAGCGCGGCATCTTCACGCCAAAGCGTTCGGTCTGCCAGCACAGGAAGCCGCCGATGAAGGGAATTAATATTAGCCAGGGTAGTAACATGGCGATTTGCATTCCTTTTTAAGGCCCCCAGCAGGGGCCTGATTTTCAACGAATTCGAATAAATTCACTTAACGATCAACGCAACACCATCAGCAGCGCCAGCACCACAACCGCACCGATGCTCATGGACGCCACATACCAGCGCAGATACCCGTTCTCGCTGAACAGCAGGCCTTTACCTGCAAAGCGGGAGAGGATCGCCGGAGTGTTCATCAGTGAGTTCAGCGGATCGCGTTTAATCAGCCACGCAATGCCGAGGAATGGTTTCACGAAGATCATGTCGTACAGCCAGTCGAAGCCCCACGCGTTGTACCACCAGGTGCCCAGCAGACGGCCCGGCGCACTGTTGGCAACGGCAGTCACCAGCGTACGTTTGCCCAGCCACAGCCATGCAGCAATCAGGATGCCCGCGATAGCGACCACACCGGAGGTGATTTCAAGCGTCAGAACGCGACCGTGCTCAAGCTCGGTGGTGTCCGGCAGTACGCCCTGCAGCGGTGGCACAATCATCGCGCCAACGAAGGTGGACAGCACCAGCAGCACAATCAGCGGCAGGTGGTGGGTGATCCCCTTCCCTGCGTGAGCGTGAATTTGTTCTTTACCGTGGAAGACGATGAAAATCATACGGAAGGTATACAGAGAGGTCATGAATGCACCGACCAGACCCGCAACCATCAGATTGATATGACCATTTGCCATGGCGCCCGCAAGGATTTCGTCCTTACTGAAGAAGCCCGCGGTGATCAGCGGCAGTGCCGCCAGCGCCGCGCCACCTACCAGGAAGCAGACGTAAACCAGCGGAATGGATTTGCGCAGACCGCCCATCTTGAAGATGTTCTGCTCGTGGTGGCAGGCAAGGATCACCGAACCAGACGAGAGGAACAGCAGCGCTTTAAAGAACGCGTGCGTCATCAGATGGAAAATCGCCGCATCCCACGCCTGTACGCCCAGCGCCAGGAACATGTAGCCAATCTGGCTCATGGTGGAGTAAGCGAGAACGCGTTTGATGTCGGTTTGCACCAGCGCGGCAAAGCCTGCCAGCACCAGCGTCACTGCACCGACGATACCGACCAGGTGCAGAATTTCCGGGGTCATCAGGAACAGACCGTGGGTACGCGCAATCAGGTAAACACCAGCGGTAACCATGGTCGCGGCGTGGATCAGCGCGGAGACAGGGGTTGGACCCGCCATCGCGTCGGCCAGCCATGTTTGCAGAGGCAGCTGTGCGGATTTACCCACAGCACCACCCAGCAGCATCAGCGTTGCCCACCACAGCATGTTGTTGCCTGCTTCGAAGTGCGCTGGCGCCAGCTCCACCATTTCGCGGAAGTTCAGCGTGCCCAGTTCGTTGTAGAGAATGAACAGCGCGAAGGCGAGGAAGACGTCACCCACACGGGTCACGACGAACGCTTTCATGGCTGCTGCGCCATTCTTCGGATCGGTGTAGTAGAAACCGATCAGCAGGTAAGAGCAGAGACCCACGCCTTCCCAGCCGAGATACATCAGCAGCAGGTTATCGGCCAGCACCAGAACGACCATGCTGGCGATAAACAGGTTGGTGTAGGCGAAGAAGCGGGAGTAACCCTCTTCACCGCGCATATACCAGGAGGCGAACATGTGGATCAGGAAGCCCACGCCGGTCACCACGGAGAGCATGGTCAGGGAGAGACCATCCAGCACCAGGTTGAAACCGATGTTGAAATCACCGACCGACATCCAGGTCCACAGCGGCACGCTGTGAGGCTGACGTCCGTTACTGAAGAAGTCGATACCCGCATACGCTGTAACCAGCGCAGCCAGACCAATAGAGCCAATGCCAACGGTAGCAGACAGATTCTCAGACCAGCGGCCGCGAGAAAATGCCAGCAGCAGGAAGCCAATCAGCGGAAAAATAATGGTTAAGGCAAGCATGTTCATCCACGCAACTCACTTACTGAATCGATGTTCAGGTTCTGGCGGCGACGGTGGAGCTGCAGTAACAGCGCCAGGCCAATACTCGCTTCGGCAGCCGCAAGGCTGATGGCGAGAATGTACATCACCTGACCATCGGTCTGGCCCCAGTAGCTCCCGGCGACCACGAAGGCCAGCGCGGCAGCGTTGATCATGATCTCCAGGCCAATCAGCATAAACAGCAGATTGCGGCGGATAACCAGACCGGTTAAGCCCAGCACGAATAAAATCGCTGCGAGGATCAGTCCATGTTGTAAAGGAATCATGCGCGTTCCTCCGTTTTTCTTTTCGCGCTGTCGTCCTTGCGGTTGCTCAGCACTTCACCACTACGCTCTTCGCGGCCCACGTGGAACGCGACAACCAGACCTGCCAGCAGCAGCATCGAGGCCAGTTCAACCGCCAGTACGTATGGCCCAAACAGGGTGATACCCACTGCTTTGGCGCTGATTGGCGTACCGTCGATACCCTGGTCGTTGACACCCAGAATGGCGTAGACGATCACCGCCAGCATGATGGCCGACAGAATTGCCGGACCAATCCACACCTGCGGTTTCAGCCACTGACGTTCCTGTTCGATTTCCGAGCCGCCCAGGTTCAGCATCATCACCACGAAGACGAACAGAACCATAATGGCACCGGCGTAAACGATGATCTCAAGCGCACCCGCAAAGTGTGCGCCCAGCGCAAAGAACACCCCGGAAATGGCCAGCAGCGAAATGATTAAATAGAGCAGCGCATGCACCGGGTTGGTGTGCGTAATCACTCGCAGCGTAGCCAGGATGGCGATCAGGCCACAGATATAAAAAGCGAATTCCATTGCCCCTCTCCTTACGGTAACAGGCTCTTGACGTCGATAGGCTTGGCTTCGTTCTCTGCTTCGCCCTTATCTTTGCCGTCGATTGCCATACCCGCCATCCGGTAGAAGTTATATTCCGGGTATTTGCCCGGACCGGAAATCAGCAGATCCTCTTTTTCGTACACCAGGTCCTGACGCTTGTATTCGCCCAGCTCGAAGTCCGGGGTCAACTGAATCGCCGTGGTCGGGCACGCTTCTTCGCACAGACCGCAGAAGATGCAGCGTGAGAAGTTGATGCGGAAGAACTCCGGGTACCAGCGACCGTCTACCGTCTCGGCTTTTTGCAGAGAGATACAGCCTACCGGACAGGCTACCGCACACAGGTTACAGGCAACGCAGCGCTCTGAGCCGTCTGGATCGCGCGTCAGCACGATACGGCCACGGTAGCGCGGCGGCAGATATACCGGCTCTTCCGGGTACATCCGGGTTTCGCGTTTGGCAAACGCGTGCAGGCCGATCATCCAGATACTGCGTACCTGGGTGCCGAAACCTACCAATAATTCTTTCAAGGTCATGGTCTAAAGCCCCTTATGGCTGCTGCCAGAGAATGACAGCCGCCGTTACCAACAAGTTGACGAGCGTCAGCGGCAGGCACACTTTCCAGCCGAAGGACATTACCTGGTCATAACGCGGACGCGGTAACGCTGCGCGAATCAAAATGAACATCATCATGAAGAACGCGGTTTTCAGCGCGAACCAGATGAACGGCGGTAAGAACGGGCCATGCCAGCCACCAAAGAACAGCGTTACCATCAACGCGGAAATGGTGACGATACCGATGTACTCGCCCACGAAGAACAGACCGAACTTCATACCGGAATATTCAATGTGGTAACCGTCGGCCAGTTCCTGTTCGGCTTCTGGCTGGTCAAACGGGTGACGGTGACACACCGCCACGCCCGCGATAGCAAAGGTAACAAACCCAAAGAACTGCGGGATCACGTTCCAGATATCGGCCTGGTTGTTGACGATGTCGGTCATGTTGAATGAACCGGCCTGCGCCACCACGCCCATCAGGGAAAGACCCAGGAACACTTCGTAGCTCAGGGTCTGCGCAGACGCACGCATCGCACCCAGCAGGGAGTATTTGTTGTTACTGGACCAGCCGGCGAACAGCACCGCGTAGACCGCAAGGCCTGCCATCATCAGGAAGAACAGGATCCCGATGTTCAGATCCGCCACAACCCAGGTCGGGCTAACCGGAACGATAGCAAACGCCAGCAGCAGCGAGGTAAAGGCGATCATTGGTGCCAGAGTAAAGATCACGCGATCCGAGAAGCGCGGAACCCAGTCCTCTTTAAAGAACATCTTGATCATGTCCGCGACCAGCTGGAGTGAACCACCCCAGCCCACGCGGTTCGGTCCGTAACGGTTCTGGAACAGACCGAGCAGACGACGTTCACCGAAGCTCATGAACGCGCCGCAGGTGACGACCACCAGCAAAATAACAACCGCTTTCAGGATGTTCAGCAGGATGTCGATAAGATCAGGCGTTAACCAACTCATGCTTTTGCCTCCTGCAGGTTATCAAGACGCGCGCCCGCCAGCACTGGCGCGATGCCAGGCATACCCATTGGCAGACCCACCTGCCCTGCTGTCAGACCTTCAGAGATAATCAGCGGCAGGCTGATTGTCTGGCCTTCGTAGCTAAAGCTGATGTTAGCGCCTGCGTTCACGCCAAGCTTCGCGGCATCTGCCGGGTTGAGCTTGATGTACGGCTGCGGCATACGGGTCTGGAAGACCGGGGAACGCTGAGACAATTCGTCGCTACCGAACAGATGGTAGTACGGCGCAATACGCCAGTTACCCTCTTCCGCCTGGAAGCTTGCCGGAACGGTAGAGAAGAACGCCAGACCGGTTTCGGAGGCTTCAATCAGGCGCACGCCCGGATCGCCGTGACGCAGAGAACCGCCCACTTCAGCCTGGAACTTGTTCCATGCCTGTGGGGAGTTCCAGCCTGGCGCCCATGCGAACGGGATCTGCGAACGCGGAGCAGACGGCTGGTTGTTCCCTTCCATTGAGAAGGCGAACATGGTGTCTTTATCCTGCGGCTGACGCGGTTCGTGCACGCTGATGTTGGCGCGCATGGCGGTACGGCCGCTGTAGCGGTGCGGTTCACGCGCCAGTTTCTGGCCGCGAATACGGAAGCTTGCTTCCGGCGCCGCATCTTTAATGCCAGCCAGCTGCGGCAGTTGTGCCACGGCGGCGTCGATCACGTGGTCGAGCTGGGTCCAGTCCACTTCACGGCTCAGCACGGTGCTGTGCAGGGAGTGCAGCCAGCGCCAGCTTTCCAGCATCACAATGCTGTTGTCGTAGTACGCCGGGTCATAAACCTGGAAGAAGCGCTGGGCACGGCCTTCGTTGTTCACAACGGTACCGTCGCTTTCTGCGAAGCTTGCTGCAGAGAGCACCAGATGCGCTTTGTCCATGATCGCCGTGCGCTGATGGTCGATAACCATCACCAGCGGCGCTTTAGACAGGGCAGCGTCCACGCGGGCAGCAGAAGCATGACGATGGAGGTCGTTTTCCAGCACCACGACAGCGTCTGCAGCACCGGATTCCAGTTCGCTTAACGCCTCTTCCAGCGAGCCGCCGCCGATCATGCCCAGACCGATGCTGTTTACCGCACGGGCGATCATGGTCACGCCAACGTCAGCACCGCGACCTTTCAGGGCTTTAGCCACGTTGGCCGCCGCTTCAATGATCTCTGTGCTACCGGCGTTAGTACCGGAAATAATCAGGGGCTTTTTCGCACCGGCCAACGCCTGCACAATCACGTCAACCTTGTTCTGCAGATCGCGATCCAGGCCTTCAACGGCCGGGGCGCTGTTGTCCAGCGCGTGAGCGATAGCAAAGCCAAGACGCGCCTGATCTTCAACCGGGGCACGGTAGGTCCAGGCCGCGATGTCGTCCAGACGGGTGTTGTCGACGTTAGTGACAAACAGCGGATGCTTGGCGCGCTGACCGATGTTGAGGATCGCCGCGATCTGCCAGTCAGCCACTTTCTGGGCCGCTGCCATTTCACGTGCTTTACCCTTCACCGCCTGACGAACCGCCAGGGCAGCGCGCGCACCGGTCTGGGTTAAATCTTCACCCAATACCAGAACCGCATCATAAGATTCGATTTCGCGCAGCGCAGGGGTATGAATACCGCCTTCACGCAGCACTTTTAGCACCAGTTGCAGACGTTCCTGCTCGCCCTTAGCGATACCGGTGTAAAAGTTTTCCGCGCCTACCAGTTCACGCAGCGCGAAGTTGCTTTCGATGCTGGCGCGCGGGGAGCCGATACCGATCACTTTCTTCGACTGGCGCAGAATATCTGCCGCGCCCTGCATCGCCTGTTCGGCGTTCAGCGTGATCACGTCATCGCCACGGCGCTGAACCGGCTGACGCGGACGGTCTTTCAGGTTCACATAGCCATAGCCGAAACGACCACGGTCGCAGAGGAAGTAGTGGTTAACGGTACCGTTGTAGCGGTTTTCGATACGACGCAGTTCACCGTAACGTTCACCCGGGCTGGTGTTACAGCCGAGGGAGCACTGCTGGCAGATGCTCGGCGCAAACTGCATGTCCCACTTACGGTTGTAACGCTCGGAGTGCGTTTTATCCGTGAAGACGCCGGTCGGACAGATTTCGACCAGGTTACCGGAGAATTCGCTCTCCAGTACGCCGTCTTCCGGGCGACCAAAGTAGACGTTGTCGTGTGCGCCATACACGCCCAGATCTTCGCCGTCTGCGTAGTCTTTGTAGTAACGCACGCAGCGGTAGCAGGCGATGCAGCGGTTCATTTCGTGAGAGATGAACGGCCCCAGATCCTGGTTGCGGTGGGTACGTTTGGTGAAACGGTAACGACGGAAGCTGTGCCCGGTCATCACGGTCATATCCTGAAGGTGGCAGTTACCGCCCTCTTCACACACCGGACAATCGTGCGGGTGGTTGGTCATCAACCACTCCACCACGCTTTCGCGGAACTGTTTGGCTTCCGCGTCGTCGATAGAAATAAAGGTACCTTCGGCGGCTGGCGTCATACAGGACATCACCAGGCGACCACGCGTGTCTTCCGCGTTTTGATATTGCTTCACCGCACACTGGCGGCAAGCACCGACGCTCCCCAGCGCCGGATGCCAGCAAAAATACGGAATATCAAGGCCGAGGGACAGACAAGCTTCCAGCAGGTTGTCCGCGCCATTGACCTCGTATTCTTTGCCGTCTACATGAATCGTAGCCATTAGCATGCTTCCAGTTGGCTCGGTATAAACCGAGCGTTAATCAAAATTCTTCTTATCACCCTCACCCTACCCCTCTCCCTGAAGGAGAGGATATAGCCCGGTTTTCTCCCTCTCCCTTGAGGGAGAGAGCCGGCTTGAGGGGGAATTACCAGCGCGCTTTCAGCAGGTTCGGCTGAATACCATTGATTGAATGGGTATTGCTGAACGGCTGCTTGATGCCTGCTTCGAATTCGTCGCGGAAATATTTAATCGCGCTCTGTAGGGGTTCAACCGCACCTGGCGCATGCGCACAGAAGGTTTTACCTGGACCCAGGAATCGACACAGTTGCTCAAGTGTCTCGATATCACCAGGCTGGCCTTCGCCACGCTCGATAGCACGCAGGATCTTAACGCTCCACGGCAGACCATCACGGCACGGGGTACACCAGCCGCAGGACTCACGGGCGAAGAACTCTTCCAGGTTACGCACCAGCGATACCATGCCGATCTCGTGGTCGACGGCCATCGCCAGCGCCGTACCCAGACGGCTGCCTGCTTTACCAATGCTTTCGAATTCCATCGGCAGGTCAAGGTGGGCTTCGGTCAGGAAGTCTGTTCCTGCCCCACCTGGCTGCCAGGCTTTGAATTTCAGGCCATCACGCATGCCGCCGGCGTAGTCTTCAAGAATTTCACGTGCGGTGGTGCCAAACGGCAGTTCCCAGACGCCCGGATTCTTCACGCGACCGGAGAAGCCCATCAGCTTGGTACCGGCATCTTTACTTGAAGAGATGCCCTGATACCACTCCACGCCATTAGCAAGGATAGCCGGGACGTTGCACAGGGTTTCGACGTTGTTTACACAGGTCGGTTTACCCCACACGCCGGAGCTTGCCGGGAACGGTGGCTTGGAACGTGGGTTAGCACGGCGGCCTTCAAGGGAGTTAATCAGTGCGGTCTCTTCACCACAGATATAACGCCCTGCCCCGGTGTGCACGAACAGCTCAAAGTCAAAACCGGTGCCGAGAATGTTTTTGCCCAGCAGGCCCGCTTCGGTGGCTTCAGCGATCGCGCGACGCAGGTTCTCTGCCGCTTCGATGTACTCACCGCGCAGGAAGATGTAGCCGCGGTAGGCTTTCAATGCGAACGCGGAGATCAGCATGCCTTCCACTAGCAGGTGCGGCAGCTGCTCCATCAGCAGACGGTCTTTATAAGTCCCTGGCTCCATTTCATCGGCGTTACACAGCAGGTAACGGATGTTCATGGATTCGTCTTTCGGCATCAGGCTCCACTTCAGACCGGTGGAAAAGCCTGCGCCGCCACGCCCTTTCAGGCCAGCGTCTTTTACTGCATTGACGATCTCATCAGGCGCCATACCGCCCAGGGCTTTGCGCGCCCCGGCGTAACCGTTTTTGCTTTGGTATTCTTCAAGCCATACCGGCTGTTTGTCATCGCGCAGACGCCAGGTCAGCGGATGAGTCTCAGCAGTACGAATTACAGTTTTCATTTGTACTGCTCCAGCAGGTCAGGAATGGCTTCCGGCGTCAGATGGCTGTGAGTATCCTCATCAATCATCATGGTCGGCCCCTTGTCGCAGTTACCCAGGCAGCAGGTTGGCAGCAGCGTAAAGCGACCATCAAATGTGGTCTGCCCCGGCTTGATATCGAGCTTTTTCTCGATAGCGGCCTGAATGCCCTGATAACCGGTGATGTGACAAACAACGCTGTCACAATAGCGGATCACATGGCGGCCAACTGGCTGGCGGAAGATCTGGCTATAGAAGGTGGCTACGCCTTCTACGTCGCTTGCCGGGATCCCCAGTACTTTTGCGATCTCATAGATCGCGCCATCCGGCACCCAACCACGCTGTTTCTGTACGATTTTCAGCGCTTCAATGGACGCCGCACGCGGGTCTTCGTAGTGGTGCATCTCGTGCTCAATGGCGGCACGCTCTGCTTCACTCAGCTCAAAAGCCTCGGTTTGTGGTTGTTGATTCTCGTGCATAATTAGCGGTCCACATCTGACATAACAAAATCGATACTACCCAGATACACAATCAGGTCGGAGACCAGACTGCCGCGAATGGCGGCCGGGATCTGCTGCAGGTGCGCGAAGCTTGGCGTACGCACACGGGTACGGTAGCTCATGGTGCTGCCGTCGCTGGTCAGGTAGTAACTGTTGATACCCTTGGTCGCTTCGATCATCTGGAAGGATTCTTGCGCCGGCATGACCGGACCCCAGGAAACCTGCAGGAAGTGCGTGATCAGGGTTTCGATATGCTGCAGCGTGCGCTCTTTCGGTGGCGGCGTGGTCAGCGGGTGATCCGCCTTGAACGGGCCTTCCGGCATGTTGTTGAGGCACTGCTCAAGAATGCGCAGGCTCTGGCGCAGCTCTTCCACTTTCAGCATCACACGGGTGTAGCAGTCGGAAACACCGCCGCCAACCGGGACTTCAAAGTCGAAGTTCTCGTAGCCAGAGTAAGGACGGGCTTTACGCACGTCGAAATCAATACCGGTGGCACGCAGACCTGCACCTGTTGTCCCCCACTCCAGCGCCTCTTTCGCGCCGTAGGCAGCAACGCCCTTCGAACGACCAATCAGAATGGTGTTACGCAGTGCGGCTTTCTCATACGACGCCAGACGTTTCGGCATCCAGTCGAGGAATTCACGCAGCAGACGATCCCAGCCGCGCGGCAGATCGTGTGCTACACCGCCGATACGGAACCAGGCCGGGTGCATACGGAAACCGGTAATCGCTTCTACCAGATCGTAGATTTTCTGACGATCGGTAAAGGCGAAGAAGACCGGGGTCATTGCGCCGACGTCCTGAATGAACGTGGAGATGTACAGCAGGTGGCTGTTAATACGGAACAGTTCTGACAGCATCACGCGAATCACGTTAACGCGATCCGGGGTGGTGATCCCTGCCAGTTTCTCAACGGCCAGCACGTAAGGCATTTCGTTTACGCAGCCGCCGAGGTATTCGATACGGTCGGTATACGGAATGTAGCTGTGCCAGGATTGACGCTCGCCCATCTTCTCAGCACCACGGTGGTGGTAACCGATATCAGGCACGCAGTCGACGATCTCTTCGCCATCAAGCTGAAGAATAATACGGAACGCACCGTGCGCAGACGGGTGGTTTGGACCGAGGTTGAGGAACATGAAGTCCTCGTTGTCGGTACCGCGCTTCATGCCCCAGTCTTCCGGCTTGAAAGTCAGCGCTTCCATCTCCAGATCCTGTTTGGCTTTGGTCAGCTCAAACGGGTCGAATTCGGTGGCGCGCGCCGGATAGTCTTTACGCAGCGGATGACCCGTCCAGGTTGGCGGCATCATGATGCGCGTCAGGTGCGGGTGGCCGTCGAAGGTCATGCCGAACATTTCCCAGGTTTCACGCTCATACCAGTTGGCGTTCGGGAAAAGTTTTGTGATGGTCGGCAGATGCATGTCGTTTTCAGACAATGCCACCTTGAGCATGATATCCGTGTTGCGGTCTATTGAGATCAGGTGGTAGAAAACGGAAAAATCCGCCGCGGGTAAACCCTGGCGGTGAGTACGCAGACGTTCGTCCATGCCGTGTAAGTCAAACAGCATAACGTACGGTTTAGGCAGTTTCTTGAGGAAATCAACCACTTCCAGTAACTGTTCACGCTTCACCCAAACAACGGGTACCCCGGTGCGGGTGGCCTGAACAGTAAAGGCATCCGGCCCAAAACGGTTGCGCAGTTCGCCAATGACCGGGTCATCCAGATGATCCCGTGTTTGCCAGGCGGCGTCTTGCGCGGTTAAGTCGGTCATAGTGTTCACCATTGCAAAAGGTCCGTGGTGACTGTCGGGCGTGGCTTCGCGCTATTTGAATAGTGATATGCGAAGGTTATCTCCATGCCCACAGGCGCAAATTAAATTTCGTCTGGTGTACGCAGATTGGTCACTGCAATACGTTCGCCGCGTTTACGCTCGCGCTCGGACTGCATGTTAGCGCGGTATACACCCTGGTCGCCCACGACCCAGGAGAGCGGACGGCGTTCTTTGCCAATCGACTCCTGCAACAGCATCAGCGCCTGCATATAGGCTTCTGGACGCGGTGGGCAGCCCGGGATGTAAACGTCCACCGGGATGAACTTATCTACGCCTTGCACGACAGAATAAATGTCGTACATACCGCCAGAGTTTGCACAAGCACCCATGGAGATAACCCATTTTGGCTCGAGCATCTGGTCGTACAGACGCTGAATGACCGGCGCCATTTTGGTAAAGCAGGTCCCCGCCACCACCATCAGGTCAGCCTGACGCGGAGAGGCACGGAGTACTTCTGCACCAAAACGCGCAACGTCATGCACCGCAGTGAATGACGTCACCATTTCAACGTAGCAGCAAGAAAGGCCAAAGTTGTAAGGCCAGATGGAGTTTTTACGACCCCAGTTGACCATATCGTGCATGGCATTTTCGAGCTTGCCCATGTACACGCTTTTATTGACTTCTTGCTCCAGGGGGTCGGTTACGATCTCCTGTTTTTGCAGGGGGTAACGGTCATTCTCACCGTTAGGATCTATGCGGGTGAGCGTATAATCCATCTTATTGCCTCGCTGTTACTGCTGACGATTAGAGATACTGTTTTCCGGGTTGAAACGTTCACGGCGTGAACGCGCAGGTGTCCAGTCCAGCGCGCCAATACGCACCAGATAAACCAGACCGGCCAGTAACACTAAAATGAAAATTGCGGCCTCGACAAAGCCTACCCAACCACTCTCACGAATGGAGGTTGACCATGCGAACAGGTAAAGCGCTTCCACGTCAAAAATGACGAAGAACATGGCCACCAGATAGAACTTGGCGGACAAACGTAAACGCGCAGTACCTACCGAATCGATACCCGATTCAAATGGCGTGTTTTTGTGCCTTGCCCGGGCGCGACCGCCGAGGAACCAGCCGCCGACAAGCATCAGGCAGCACAGGCCAATGGCTACGATAAGAAAGATTGCGAATGCCCAGTGATGAGCGATGACTTCTGTGGATGTTGACATACTCATTGCTTACTCATCAAAAGTGATACCTAAAATCCTGCTCTTTCTGGCAGATGGGCATCACATCGATTCATGGGGAGGAACAAATAACCTTACACTAACTGTCGAAAAATGAGACATAGACAGCAAAATGATGTGGTTTTTTACTCCTTTCTATAACCTTTTGTCAACTTTAACAAAAGTTTCTTCACATTAGATTACATTGTTCGAACTTCATTAACATTTAATGCCCTTTACCCTCAAAACGTGTGAGGCGCGTTCCGGCGTTGGGGTGTTGAATCGTGTCCGTAGTGATCTAACACAAAGATTACCTGCCTATTTTGACAGGATTTGCTACCGATTCCTCCCCCCAAAGAGGAGTATTTTCTTGATCTGTGACACGCTTTTGTTAATTCAATCAAAAAAACAGCAACATCTTAGCTGCTTTTTTAACATGCCCATTGACTTTGGAGAGAAGCGGGTGAGCGGTTCAGGCAGGGCGCCATCGAGAATTATCAATTTGATAAAGAAGACAATTGTCAAATGATAACGCTAATGTGTACGGAAGCAGATGCAAAAAAAGAACCACTCTGCGGGTTATCAGCCTGAGTGGTTCTTTTTCCGGGAACAAAATGTTAACAAAGCATGAGAAGTTCGTTTACTCGAAATCGCGCTCAATCACCAGGGAGTCATCCCCCCCTTCCGGAGTAACATTATTGTACTGCCAGGGGTTATCGTAATTTTCCATGGCATTGAAAATAGTCTGCGCCAGTTCGTTTTTGCTGAGCGGGTTGTGGCACAGCATATACTCCGTATCCGGCAGCGCAGGCAGCCCATCCGCTTTGCCTAGCACCCGTAAATCCGGGCTCATCATCTCAACCGGACGTGCCGTGACGCCCAGCCCCGCTTTCACCGCTGCGCGAACCGCAGGCAAGGTGGAGGCCACATAGGCGAGTCGCCATGGCACGTTGGCAGCATTGAGCGTAGCCAGCACGATGTCGCGGAACGGACTAGGATCGTCCAGCAGCACCAGAGGAACGGGCTCGCCGCGCTGCAGAGAAAACTCTGCGGCACAGTACCAGTGGGTTGGCGAAGTCCGCAACGTCAGACTCTCAAACTGGCCGGTGCGGTGGGTTGTCACCACCAGATCGACCTCCTGCTCCTGCAACATATCAACCATAAATGCATTGCGTTTTACTCTGACGTCCAGCGCAAGCTTCGGATAAACCGAACTGATTCGGTTGAGCAGGAACGGCAGAATGGTATCGGCCGACTCATCAGATGCGCCTAAGGTTAAGACGCCCTGCAGATTACTAAACATTAAAGATGTACACGCTTCATCGTTGAAACGTAAGATTTTTCTGGCATAACCCAGCAGCTGAATACCGTGTTCCGTTAACAGCTTATTGCGACCATGACGGGCAAAAAGCTCTTTACCCACCAGTTGCTCCAGGCGTTGCATTTGTTGGCTGACCGCAGATTGCGTGCGGCAAACTGCGGCCGCGGCAGCAGCAAAGGTGTTCAGATCGGCGACCGCCACAAAGGTTCTCAGCAGATCGAGGTCGAGATTCAGTATCGGACGATTTGCATTAATCATATCTTTTCACTTACAGGTTGCTCGTACGGAGCTGCCCCGGGTTTAAGCTGTGTGCGTAAAAGTAATACAGTTCCTTCTGAAAAAAATCCTCTGACGTCCCGGTCTGGCAGAGTGCCTGCGTAATGTAATTGTGCTGGGTATATCAGTGGTCAGAAACAACTTATCTGACGATATTTTTATTCTCAAAAACGATTGAGATAAATAGAAGTTTGTCGGTTGATGTAAATTCCGTTAAAGACAATGCCTTTCCGACGTCAACTTTATCGCAGTAGAGGTTAAGCAGCAATGGTGTTACTTAACTTCTCAAGGCAGAGATAATTCAAACAATTACAACAAACTTCAAAGGTTCAGCCAACAAGACCTGCTGTGGCCTGTTATCTTTACTCGCTAAACCCGGTGACATCTTACCCTAAAACCTTTTTATTTATAAGCCTTATTGCGCTTCCAGTGATTTAACCTGGTTGATAACTCGCTAAACTAATTTTATTTATATTAACGAAAGTTGTGATTTTGTCTTTATTTGGAAATAACTAATAATTCGCCCAGGACTTAATGATTAATAATACTTAACATTAATTTCACATGGGCAACCTTTATATAAAGACGCCGTGAAGTAAATGCTAGTGCATTTCATTCAGCTTTTACGAAATGTTGCTTAAGGAAACTGTAGCACTGCTACCCTGAACCTCTCAATAATCGTCTTTTTTGCAGCGTAAAATCCATTTTAATATGCAACAACCAAAATAAATAACCAAATAACAATAAAAATGTGGATTATAAAATACATCATAGCTTAAAAAACAGTTAAAAATGTCGATATCGCTTTTGAGAGATGAACAAAATCTTCTTCTGCCGACGCTTCAAAATTGGCCAAGCGAGGAGTACATTGTTTCGTGCTGGCTTCCACGGCAGGAAGTCGCAATCACAGCGAAAAGGTTAAAGATTCATGTCACCCATCGAAAAATCCAGCAAGTTAGATAACGTTTGTTACGACATTCGTGGCCCGGTTCTTAAAGAGGCAAAACGTCTCGAAGAAGAAGGTAATAAAGTACTTAAGCTCAATATAGGCAACCCGGCGCCATTTGGTTTTGATGCACCGGATGAAATTCTGGTTGATGTGATCCGCAACCTGCCGACAGCGCAAGGCTACAGCGACTCCAAAGGTCTCTACTCAGCGCGTAAAGCCATCATGCAGCACTATCAGGCGCAGGGCATGCGCGATGTGACCGTAGAAGATATCTATATCGGTAACGGTGTTTCGGAACTGATCGTCCAGGCGATGCAGGCCCTGCTGAACAGCGGTGACGAAATGCTTGTTCCGGCTCCGGATTACCCGCTCTGGACGGCGGCGGTATCGCTCTCCAGCGGTAAAGCTGTGCACTACCTGTGTGATGAGTCCGCTGACTGGTTCCCGGATCTGGATGATATTCGCGCCAAAATTACGCCGCGCACCCGCGGGATCGTCATCATTAACCCGAACAACCCGACCGGTGCCGTTTACTCTAAAGAGCTGCTGCTGGAGATTGTTGAGCTGGCCCGCCAGCATAACCTGATCATCTTCGCAGACGAGATCTACGACAAAATTCTCTACGACGCGGCGCAGCACCATTCTATTGCCGCGCTGGCACCGGATCTGTTGACCGTCACCTTTAACGGCCTGTCGAAAACCTACCGCGTCGCCGGTTTCCGTCAGGGCTGGATGGTGCTGAACGGGCCGAAAAAACACGCCAAAGGCTATATCGAAGGTCTGGAAATGCTGGCCTCCATGCGCCTGTGCGCCAACGTACCGGCACAGCACGCTATCCAGACGGCACTGGGCGGCTATCAGAGTATCAGTGAATTTATCGTGCCTGGCGGGCGTTTGTATGAGCAGCGTCAACGCGCATGGGAGCTGATTAACGATATTCCGGGCGTCTCCTGCGTGAAGCCAAACGGCGCGCTCTATATGTTCCCGAAAATCGACATCAAACGCTTTAACATCTTTGACGACCAGAAGATGGTGCTCGACTTCCTGTTGCAGGAGAAAGTGTTGCTGGTTCAGGGGACGGCGTTTAACTGGCCGTGGCCGGACCATGTGCGTATCGTTACGCTACCGCGTGAGGATGAGCTGGAGATGGCCATCAGCCGCTTCGGGCGTTTCCTCGGCGGATACCATCAGTAAAGATAACCCTCGGGCTGCCACTGGCAGCCCGATTTGCATCTCACCGCCCCTCCCCTCACAATGAAATCTGTCGCTATGCAAGACCAAAGGTAACTTATGAGTCAGAGTCATTTTTTCGCCCATCTTTCCCGCCTGAAACTGATCAACCGCTGGCCGCTGATGCGTAATGTGCGCACCGAAAACGTCTCCGAACACAGCCTGCAGGTCGCTATGGTTGCCCACGCGCTGGCGGCCATCAAGAACCGCAAGTTCAATGGTCAGGTGAATGCCGAACGTATCGCCCTGCTGGCCATGTACCATGATGCCTCCGAGGTGCTGACGGGCGATCTGCCGACCCCGGTGAAGTACTTTAATTCGCAAATCGCCCAGGAGTACAAAGCGATTGAGAAAATCGCCCAGCAGAAACTGGTCGATATGGTGCCGGATGAGCTGCGGGATATCTTTGAACCGCTGGTTGATGAGCAGAGCTATAGCGAAGAGGAGCGGTCGATTGTGAAGCAGGCTGACGCGCTCTGCGCCTACCTGAAATGTCTGGAAGAGCTGTCTGCCGGGAACCACGAGTTTTTACTGGCAAAAACCCGGCTGGAAAAGACCCTGGAAGCGCGTCGCAGCGAGGAGATGGACTACTTTATGGAGGTCTTCGTCCCGAGCTTCCAGCTGTCCCTGGATGAGATCAGTCAGGATTCACCTTTATAATGTTTTGCCGGGTAAGGCGCAGCCTTACCCGGCGAATTGTCAGAACGGAAACAGCATCGGGATCATCACGACGCACACCACCATCACCAGGACGGTAAAGGGTACGCCGAGTTTCACGAAGTCACTAAAGGTGTATTTGCCTGGCCCAAGCACCAGCGTATTAACCGGTGAAGAGACCGGGGTCATAAAGGCGGCTGAGGCGGCCATCGCCACCATCATCGCGAACGGATAAGGCGATACCCCCATCGATTTCGCCATTGCCAACGCTATAGGTGCCATCAATACCGCAGTCGCGGTATTAGAGATAAACAACCCGATGGTGGCGCACATGATAAACAGGCACATCAACATCATGTAAGGGCCATAACCGCCCCCCAGCTCCATCAATCCCTTCACCACCAAATCGACACCGCCGGTTTTTTGCAACGCCAACGCGAAAGGCATCATGCCGACAATCAGAATGATGCTCGGCCAGTGGATCGCTTTGTAAGCGCTTTCAGCGTCGATGCAGCGGAATTTCCCCATCAGCAGACAGGCAATGATGGCCGCGATCGGGTTCGGGATTTCGTCGGTCAACATCAGGGCGACCATCAGCACCAGACAGAAAATGGCATGCGGCGCCTGGCTGTGGGCGGGAGACGCATCGCTGACCTCAACGGGTAAGTTCATCACCACAAAGTCCCGGCCTCTCTGGCCCAGTTGGGTGATCAGCTTCCAGTTGCCCACCACAAGGAAGATATCCCCTAATTCAAGAGGTTCATCCACCACCGAGCCGTCCATCGCCACGCCATCGCGTTTTAACCCCACCACGTTCAGACCGTAACGGGTACGGAAACCTATTTCGCGGACGGTTTTGCCGAGCAGCTCCGACTCGGGGATCAGCGATACCTCTGCCATCCCCACGTCCAGCGCCTGATCGGAGAAATACTCTCCGCGCAGCACCATCGGCTCCAGCAACTGTTCGCTACAAAACTCGCGCAGATCGACCTCTGCCGAAGACATATCAATCAGCAACACGTCCCGGGCGCGAAACTCCGATACACCATTAACGTTCACGATCACCCGGCGAAAACGACGCCAGCGCTCTACCCCGATGACGTTAGCCCCGTAACGTTCACGGAGTTTCAAATCATCCAGGCGTTGACCAATCAGCGGCGAGCCGGGGCGGATCGCCAGACGGCGGGCGCGTCCGGTCAGGCGATACTCTTTAATCAGATCGCGGAAGGTGCGGCGCTTCCAGCCGTCGCGGGGTTTATCCTGCTTGTCGCTCTTGAGGGCAAAACGGGTCAGCAGCATATAGATAATGCCCAGCACGAGGATCACCAGCCCCAGCGGCGTCACGCTAAAGAAGCTGAAGCCCTCCAGCCCTTCACGCAGCAGTTCGCTGTTGACCACCAGGTTCGGCGGCGTGGCCACCAGCGTCATCATGCCGCTGATAAGCCCGGCGAAGCTGAGGGGCATCATCAGGCGCGATGGCGAGATCTGCATGCGCATAGAGACGCTCAGCACCACTGGTATAAAGATGGCCACGACCCCGGTGGAACTCATAAACGCGCCCAGACCGGCGACGGTCAGCATCAAAAAGATCAGCATTTTGGTTTCGCTGTTGCCCGCCACGCTCACCAGCCAGGAGCCCATGCTGGTGGCCACGCCGGTACGTACCAGGCCATCACCGATGATAAACAGGGCGGCAATCAAAATAACGTTGGGATCGCTAAAGCCTGAAAAGGCTTCCGGGAGGGTTAAGGTGCCGCTGAGGACAAAGGCTACGATCACCAGCAGAGCCACGGCATCCATACGGACTTTGCCCGTCGCAAAAAGAATAATCGCGATAAGGAGCAGGCTTAAGACCCAAATAAGTTCACCGTTCAAAACAGATCCTTGTCAGAAGAGAGTGAGGCCGATAGTGCCATAAAAAAGCCCCAACAATGTGGGGCTATATCATGGGATTACATTTTTCGGGAGACTGTTACATTCCTGTCGGCAGAGCGGGTGACGTCTACGGCCTCCAGCGTGGTGAGTACCAGGTCCGCTTCGTCCAGTCGTGGCGAATCGGCGGGAACCTTCACAGCGATGACGTGACAGCCTGCGTTAAGGCCCGCCAGCACGCCAGCGGCGGCATCTTCCACCACCACACACTCTTCCGGTGCCAGCCCCAGACGCTTCGCGCCGAGTAAAAAGGCATCGGGTTCCGGCTTGCCGCGCGTCACCTGTTCGGCGGTGATAAACACCTCTGGTACTGGCAACCCTGCCGCTTTATGCCGCGCATGGGCCACAGGAACAGAGCCGGAAGTGACGATAGCCCACGGGATCTCCGCTTCATTCAGATGCTGGAGCAGTTCAAGCGCTCCCGGCAAGGCGGTGATGCCGTCAGTATCGGTGGCCTCAACCTGCTCAAGCCAGGTAAACTCCGCCTGGATATCTGCTTCGCTTCTTCCCTGGAGAAAGTGCCGTAAAGAGGTTATGGCCTGTTTGCCATGGATAAAATTCAGCACCGCCTGATGGTCAATGCCATGCCTGTCGGCCCAGCGACACCAGGAGCGCTCCACCACCGGTAACGAATCTACCAGCGTACCGTCCAGATCAAACAGAAAACCTTTACACTGCACATCAACCTCCGTCAGGCGTTAATAATTTGTTGAATCTCATTGCTGCTCAGATGGTACTGACGCGGGCAGGCGTGCCACACGCTGAGCATACGTTGATATTTGTCCCACATTGGGGTCTGGGCATTAAAGCCATGAGTACCGGCATCGAAATGGGTATAGCGCCCTTCCACATTGACCATAAAGCGAACATAGCTCAGGTAACGGGATTCAGTGGCCGCATCATAGCCCAGGAAGGTAACACGACGCTCGTCAATGGTCTGTGCATCCTTCAGGTTGGTCCATGAAACATGCAGGGCGTGATACATCTCCATGATGTCAATAACGGTACGACAGGTCTCTTCCTTAAGTTCGCCAAACTCGCGATCCAGCTCGCGCATCTGTAAACCGAAACCACGTTCGACGATAGTCTGCAAGCGGCGATAGCGCTCTGCGTTGTCGGGATCAAGCATCGTCATCATTTTGTACTGATTAGACAAAATCAGACGTTGAGCGTGGGTCATTTCCATCTTCGACTCCTGTTGCACATGGCAGCGTAAAAAAAAGACACGGTAACGTTGGGTTACTGTGCCTTCTTTTATTCATCGTTTCGATGATCAATCACAAGTCATCGAGGAATGTTTTATCAAGTTGCTTAAATGCCCGCTTCAGGGTATCTGCCAGCGCCTGATAGTCGGGCTTACCCTCGACCGGCGCCAGCGCCTGACCGGCATCCTGCAACTTACCGCGGACCTCATAGAACCAGGACAGCACCGACGGTGGCAACGGGGTGACCGAACGCTTGCCCAACCACCACAATCCCTGCATCGGCAGGCTCAGGGCAAACAGGGCGGTAGCTACCGCTGGGCCAAGTTGCCCACCCAGCGCAATCTGCCAGCACAGGGTGAAGACCGCGATGGGCGGCATCAGCCGGATAGCGTGGCGGGTGGCGCGAATCACCCGGTTTTCAATAAAGACGGGCGCGAGGCGCTTTTCCAGTGGCCACGTCTTAGAGTAATGCTGTCCCCGGCGAAACAGGCTAAAAAAGCTCACGGAAGGGTTCACAGGTGTCGACATGGCTTACCTCAACTTCACATATAAAAATTAAAATATTCGTGCAAAACAACAACTGGTCATGACAACGTTCAAAAACTTTTGTCAGGGCTACCCAGTATCGGGTATCCTGTGCCGGCCTGCAAAGGCCTTAGACGAGGAATGTTCACTCGTCAAATTATCGCACATTATGCCATTGCCGGAAAAATGCGCAAAATGGCATAAAATCATATGTATTCTTTTCGTCATGCCAAAATGTACTTCGGGCATGATGTTAATCATAAATGTCAGCGATATCTTGCGCTACGATCCTTGACTCACTGACGTTTTTTAGCCACGTATCAATAATAGGTACTTCCATGTCGAGTAAGTTAGTACTGGTTCTGAACTGCGGTAGCTCCTCACTTAAATTCGCTATCATCGATGCGATCAACGGTGAAGAGTACCTTTCTGGTTTGGCCGAATGTTTCCATCTTCCTGAAGCACGTCTTAAGTGGAAAATGGACGGCAGCAAACAGGAAGCGGCTTTAGGTGCAGGCGCCGCTCACAGCGAAGCGCTGAACTTTATCGTTAACACTATTCTGGCACAAAAACCAGAACTGTCCGCTCAGCTGACCGCTATCGGTCACCGTATCGTTCATGGTGGCGAGAAGTACACCAAGTCTGTGATCATCGATGACTCTGTTATTCAGGGCATTAAAGACTCCGCTTCTTTTGCACCGCTGCATAACCCGGCTCACCTGATCGGTATCACTGAAGCGCTGAAAGCCTTCCCGCATCTGAAAGACAAAAACGTGGCCGTGTTTGATACCGCGTTCCACCAGACCATGCCGGAAGAGTCTTACCTCTACGCCCTGCCGTACAAACTGTACAAAGAGCATGGCGTTCGCCGCTATGGCGCGCACGGCACCAGCCACTTCTACGTGACGCAAGAAGCCGCGAAAATGCTGAACAAGCCGGTAGAAGAAGTGAACATCATCACTTGCCACCTCGGCAATGGCGGTTCCGTTTCTGCTATCCGTAACGGCAAATGCGTTGACACTTCTATGGGTCTGACCCCGCTGGAAGGTCTGGTGATGGGTACTCGCTCCGGTGATATCGACCCGGCGATCATCTTCCACCTGCACGATACCCTGGGCATGAGCGTTGAAGATATCAACAAAATGCTGACCAAAGAGTCTGGCCTGCTGGGTCTGACCGAAGTCACCAGCGACTGCCGTTACGTTGAAGACAACTACGCAGAGAAAGAAGACGCTAAACGTGCAATGGACGTTTACTGCCACCGTCTGGCGAAATACATCGGTTCTTACACTGCGCTGATGGACGGTCGTCTGGACGGCGTGGTCTTCACCGGTGGTATCGGTGAGAACGCGGCAATGGTGCGCGAGCTGTCCCTGGGCAAACTGGGCGTGCTGGGCTTTGAAGTTGACCATGACCGTAACCTGGCTGCGCGCTTTGGTAAGTCTGGCTTCATCAACAAAGAAGGCACCACTCTGGCAATGGTTATCCCAACCAATGAAGAGCTGGTCATCGCGCAAGACGCGAGCCGTCTGACTGCCTGATTCCACACCGCCAGCAATGCTGGCGGTGCTGTTTTGTAGCCCGCCCGTTTTCGGCGGTAACGAAAGAGGATAAATCGTGTCCCGTACTATTATGCTGATCCCGACCGGAACCAGCGTAGGCCTGACCAGCGTCAGCCTCGGTGTGATCCGTGCGATGGAACGTAAAGGCGTTCGCCTGAGCGTGTTCAAGCCTATCGCTCAACCACGTGCTGGTGGCGATGCGCCAGACCAGACCACAACTATCGTTCGTGCGAACTCTAATCTGCCCGCCGCTGAACCGCTGAAGATGAGCCACGTTGAGTCTCTGCTTTCCAGCAACCAGAAAGACGTGCTGATGGAAGAGATCATCGCTAACTATCACGCTAACGCACAGGATGCGGAAGTCGTGCTGGTTGAAGGCCTGGTTCCGACGCGCAAGCATCAGTTTGCCCAGTCCCTGAACTTCGAAATTGCCAAAACGCTGAACGCAGAAATCGTGTTCGTAATGTCCCAGGGGACTGATACCCCGGAACAGCTGAAAGAGCGTATTGAGCTGACCCGCAGCAGCTTCGGCGGCGCGAAAAACAGCAACATCACCGGCGTGATCGTGAACAAACTGAACGCCCCGGTGGATGAGCAAGGCCGTACCCGCCCTGACCTGTCTGAAATTTTTGACGACTCGTCCAAAGCGCAGATCGTGAAAATCGATCCCGCTAAGCTGCAGGAATACAGTTCTCTGCCAGTGCTGGGCGCGGTGACCTGGAGCTTCGACCTGATCGCGACCCGTGCGATCGACATGGCGCGCCACCTGAACGCGACCATCGTCAACGAAGGCGATATCAACACCCGTCGCGTGAAGTCCGTGACCTTCTGTGCGCGTAGCATTCCGCACATGCTGGAGCACTTCCGTGCAGGTTCTCTGCTGGTGACCTCCGCAGACCGTCCTGACGTGCTGGTTGCAGCCTGCCTCGCGGCGATGAACGGCGTGGAAATCGGTGCGATCCTGCTGACCGGTGCCTATGAAATGGACCCACGCGTCAGCAAGCTGTGCGAACGCGCCTTTGCTACCGGCCTGCCGGTCTTCATGGTTAACACCAACACCTGGCAGACCTCTCTGAGCCTGCAGAGCTTCAACCTGGAAGTGCCGGTTGATGACCATCAGCGCATCGAGAAAGTGCAGGAATACGTTGCCGGTTGCATCAATGCTGACTGGATTGAATCCCTGACTGCTACCTCCGAGCGCAGCCGTCGCCTCTCTCCACCAGCCTTCCGTTATCAGCTCACCGAGCTGGCGCGTAAAGCGGGCAAACGTGTTGTTCTGCCAGAAGGCGACGAACCGCGTACCGTTAAAGCGGCTGCCATCTGTGCCGAGCGCGGTATCGCGACCTGTGTGCTGCTGGGTAACCCGGATGAGATCACCCGTGTTGCCGCTTCTCAGGGCGTAGAGCTGGGTTCCGGTATTGAAATCGTTGACCCGGAAGTGGTGCGCGAAAGCTACGTTGCCCGTCTGGTCGAGCTGCGTAAGAGCAAGGGCATGACTGAAGCCGTTGCCCGCGAACAGCTGGAAGACAACGTGGTGCTCGGTACGCTGATGCTGGAGCAGGACGAAGTTGACGGTCTGGTTTCCGGTGCTGTTCACACGACTGCGAACACCATCCGTCCACCGCTGCAGCTGATCAAAACAGCCCCAGGCAGCTCGCTGGTCTCTTCTGTGTTCTTCATGCTGCTGCCGGAACAGGTATACGTGTACGGTGACTGCGCGATCAACCCGGATCCGACCGCTGAACAGCTGGCCGAGATCGCCATCCAGTCTGCGGACTCCGCGATTGCCTTCGGTATCGAACCGCGCGTTGCAATGCTCTCCTACTCCACCGGTACTTCTGGTGCAGGTAGCGACGTTGAGAAAGTGCGTGAAGCGACCCGTATTGCACAGGAAAAACGCCCGGATCTGGTTATCGATGGCCCGCTGCAGTATGACGCCGCGGTTATGGCTGACGTAGCGAAATCCAAAGCGCCTAACTCGCCAGTTGCGGGTCGTGCTACCGTGTTCATCTTCCCGGATCTGAACACCGGTAACACCACCTATAAAGCGGTACAGCGTTCAGCCGACCTGATCTCCATCGGGCCGATGCTGCAGGGTATGCGCAAGCCGGTGAACGACCTGTCTCGTGGCGCGCTGGTAGACGATATCGTCTACACCATCGCCCTGACCGCGATCCAGTCTTCCCAGCAGTAAGCAGTATCTAAACGCAAAAAGGCGACCTGATGGTCGCCTTTTTTTATGGTCGCGATTACGCTTCTTCGTGCTTAACCGGCTCGTTGCTGGCGTTGCGGCTCATCCACAGGGCCAGCGCTTTCAGCGAATCGGGTGTGAAGTCATCACAACGGGCGGTGATTTCAGCCGGGGTCATCCAGCAGACTTCACTCACCTCTTCTTCCTGCAGCGCAAACGGGCCGTGGGAGACGCAGCTGAAAAGGCCTCCCCAGACGCGACAGTGGTCATCTTCAAAATAGAACTGCCCATGTTCGGCGAACGGTACGCCAGCAATCCCCAGCTCCTCTTCCGCTTCGCGGCGGGCGGAATCGAGTAACTGTTCATCGGCCTGCACCACGCCACCGGCGGTAGCATCAAGCATCCCGGGCATGAAGTCTTTCGTTTCGGTACGGCGCTGAACCAGAATATTGCCCATCCCATCATGCACCACGATATAGGTCGCGCGATGACGCAGACGCTGCGCCCGCATCTGCTCGCGGCTCGCCTGTGCAATTACCTCATTGTCTTCGTTGACAATATCCACCCATTCCGTACTTGCCAAATGACTGTGCTCCACCATCGGAAACCTTCTCTTTAAAGCGCTCTCGCGGCGCGTTTTACTGTTGAGGAGTAAATTACGGATTAATCTCTGACTGCGCAATAACCTGGCCGTCATTCAGCGTCATAACGCACAAATGGTTTCCTTCCAGCATGCCGTAGCTGGGGGGAAAGCCGCCTTTGGGCAGGCTGACCGAGCCAGGATTGAAATGTATAAGGTCGCCCTGTTTCCCGGCGACCGGAATATGAGTATGGCCGTAAACCAGCACATCGCCAGCATTCAGCGTGGGCAGATTATCCGGGCCAAAAAGATGACCGTGGGTAACAAACAGGCGGCGATTCTCCAGCAGGATTTGCTGCCAGGGCGCGGTAATGGGAAAGTTCAGCAGCATCTGGTCAACTTCGCTGTCGCAGTTGCCGCGCACGGCGATAATCCGCGACGCGTAAGCGTTGAGCCGCCCGGCGACCTCAGCAGGCGCATAGCCTTCGGGCAGCGGATTGCGTGGGCCATGGTTCAGCACATCCCCGAGGATCACCAGCCATTGCGCCCCGCTCTGGTTGAACAGCGAAAGCACCCGTTCGGTCGCCGGCAGCGAGCCGTGGATGTCCGAGGCAAACATCAACTTCATCAGAGTTTCCTTATGTCGAAATGCTGCCCCATCATACCGGAATATCAGCCCGCCCGCTTCGCCGACAACGCCACGTAGCGCTGTACGGAAGCCCGCTGCCACTGGAAGTTAGCGTAATCCACCAGTTGCTGCGGCACGTCATCACCATTGAGCACCAGACGGTTAAGCATCAGTGCCAAATCCGCATCTGCGATACACCACTCGCCGAACAGGTTTTGCTGGCCGTGGGCAAGCAGGGAGGCGGCGATATCATAAAGCTGGTTGGCTGCCCGCTGTGCGGTTTCACTCAGGGCCGGTTTTTTCACTCCACCAAATACCACGTCGGTAGAGCGTTCCTCGCGGATCGGCACCAAATCGCTGCGCAGCCACGCCTGGATTTGTCGTGCACGGGCGCGTTTTTGCAGGTCCAGGGGGTAGATCCGCTCCCACTCCGGCGGCGCAAAATGCTCCTCCAGATATTCAGTGATGGCAGAAGATTCGCTCAGTTCAAAGCCGTCATTCTCCAGCACCGGCACGCGACGGGTCAGAGCATAGCCCCGCCAATGCGGCTGGCGGTTTTCACCCCGGCTGAGGTCAATGGTTTTCAGGGTAAAGGGCAAACCTTTCTCGGCCAGCGCGACATACACGCTCATGACATAAGGGGAGTAATAATCGGCATCTGACCACAAGGTAATTGCAGGTTGGCTCATAAGGTCCTCGTAATGCTTCGGGTGATGGTTGATATCCAAAATATAACCTCCTGCTCCGGCTGTCACTTGATGAAAACTCACGATTTATCATCACCGCCTATACTCGATCCTATGCCGCGATAATCGTTATGACAGGAGTTGCGATGATTGACCTTTACTACGCCCCGACCCCCAACGGGCATAAAATCACGCTTTTTATGGAGGAGGCCCAGCTGGATTACCGCATCCTGCCGGTTGATATCAGCAAAGGTGAGCAGTTCCGCCCTGAATTTCTTGCCATTTCGCCTAACAATAAAATTCCGGCCATCGTCGATCATGATCCTGACGATGGCGGTGCACCGCTGAGCCTGTTTGAGTCCGGCGAGATCCTGCTCTATCTGGCGGAAAAAACCGGTAAATTGCTGAGCGGTGAATTACGGGAACGCCACGTCACCCTGCAGTGGCTCTTCTGGCAAGTGGGCGGGCTGGGGCCGATGGTCGGTCAGAACGCCCACTTTAACCACGTTGCGCCGCAGCCGATCCCCTACGCCATCGAACGTTTCCAGGTGGAGACGCAACGGCTCTATAACGTGCTGAATAAGCGTCTGGAAAAATCACCGTGGCTGGGAGGCGATCATTACAGCATCGCAGATATCGCCTGCTGGCCGTGGGTCAATACCCGAGAAAGCCATCGCGTAGACCTGGTATCGTGGCCAGCGGTGAATAACTGGTTTGAGCGCATCCGTACCCGTCCGGCAACCGAACGCGCCATGCAAAAAGCACAGCAGATATAAACGCTTTCCTCATGTATTATGGTGCCGATAATGACACGGAGGAAGCCTGCAATGTCCCAGAACGACGCGATTATTCGTATTAAAAATTTACGCCTGCGCACCTATATCGGTATCAAAGAGGAGGAGCGCGCTAACCGTCAGGATATCGTGGTAAATGTGGTGATCCACTACCCGGCCGATAAAGCCCGGGACAGTGAAGATATCAATGACGCACTTAACTATCGCACCGTCACTAAAAGCATTATTCAGCACGTCGAGAGTAACCGATTCTCTTTGCTGGAAAAATTAACTCAGGATGTGCTGGATATCGCACGCGAACATCACTGGGTCACCTATGCTGAAGTAGAAATCGATAAACTTCACGCGCTGCGCTATGCCGACTCCGTCTCAATGACGTTAAGCTGGCAACGCTAGGCGCAACCCTGGAGGTTGTATGAAGATCCTGGTAACCGGCGGTACTGGCCTGATTGGCCGGCATCTCATCCCCCGCTTACAGACGCTGGGCCATGAGATAACGGTGGTGACGCGCAGTCCAGATAAAGCGCGTCAGGCATTCGGCTCCGGCATCACTATCTGGAAAGGGCTAACCGAGCATCAGGATCTTAATGGGTTTGACGCCGTCATCAATCTGGCGGGGGAACCCATCGCCGACAAACGCTGGACTGAAGATCAGAAGCAGCGGCTGTGCAACAGCCGCTGGAACATTACCCAGCGGCTGGTGGATATGTTCAAGGCCAGCGACAACCCGCCGTCGGTATTTATCTCCGGTTCAGCAACAGGGTATTACGGCGATTTAGGCGAAGTGGTGGTCACTGAAGAGGAGCCGCCGCACAACGAATTTACCCATAAACTGTGTGCCCGCTGGGAGCAGATCGCCTGTGGGGCACAGAGCGATCATACTCGCGTCTGCCTACTACGCACTGGCGTGGTGCTGGCGCCGAAAGGCGGGATTCTGGCGAAGATGCTGCCGGTATTTAAGCTGGGACTGGGCGGGCCGATCGGCACTGGCCGTCAGTATCTGGCGTGGATCCATATTGATGATATGGTAAACGGCATTCTCTGGCTGCTGGATAACGATCTGCGCGGCCCGTTCAATATGGTCTCCCCTTACCCGGTTCGTAACGAGCAGTTCGCCCATGCTCTGGGGCATGCAGTGCATCGCCCTGCTGTCATTCGCGCACCGGCCACCGCTATCCGCATGCTGATGGGAGAATCCTCAGTGCTGGTGCTGGGCGGTCAGCGCGCGCTGCCGAAGCGCCTTGAGGCCGCCGGGTTTGCCTTCAGGTGGTACGATTTAGAAGAGGCCCTGGGAGATGTGGTAGGTTAAATCTGCCCGATCGACTGTGCTACATTGTTATGCCCGATCTCAGGTTCAGGCGTAACAATGGCAACGATCACCACTTCCAGGCTAACACTTTCCCCCTTTGAGCCATCTGACTGGCCCTTTTTCCGTACGCTACGCGAATCGCCCGACATCATGCGCTATATGGCCGCTCTCGCGCCGGAAAAAGAGACCCGACGCCTGTTTGCCATCCGCCTGACTGCTCCGCACACCTTTGTTATTCGCACTCACGATGATGACACCCCGCTGGGGGATATTGGGCTGCAAATTAGCAATACGTATCCTGAAGAAGCCGATATCGGTTACACGGTCATCCCCGCCGCACAGGGCCGGGGGATTGCCAGCGAGGCGCTGCGCGCCGTCTGTGAATATGCGTTTATTCGGGTGGGGGTAAAGGCGGTTAATGCGTACGTGCTGGCGGATAACGGCGGTTCGGTCCGGGTATTAGAAAAAGCAGGATTTGTGCGCACCCAGATACTGGAACAGGCGTATGAGATTAACGGTGTGCGCTACGACGACTGGGTGTACCGACTGGAGAGTGGGGTGGCCTGAGTGCCGGGCGGGGCTGCGTTTACCCGACCTGCCAAAACCGTAGGCCCGGTAAGCGTAGCGCCACCGGGCGTTTACAGCAGTCGTGCGGCCTGATGCCCTCTCCCACAGGAAGGGGGCGACATCTCATCTACTTCAAGGATCCTTTCAGGAACTGCTGCAGACGTGGGCTCTTCGGATTCGCCAGCACCTCATCCGGGTGCCCCTGCTCTTCGATTATGCCCTGATGCAGGAAAATCACGTGGTTGGAGACATTACGGGCGAAGCCCATCTCGTGAGTTACCACCACCATCGTTTTTCCCTCTTCGGCCAGCTGCTGCATAATACGCAGCACTTCACCCACCAGTTCAGGATCGAGCGCCGAGGTCGGTTCGTCGAACAGCAGCACTTCCGGCTCCATCGCCAGCGCACGGGCGATAGAGACACGCTGCTGCTGACCACCGGACAGATGCACCGGGTATTTAATCTGCTGACGCGCGTCGATGCCCACCTTCGCCAGGTATTTTTCCGCACGGGCGCGGGCTTCCTGCTTGCTTAAGCCCAGCACCTGCACCGGCGCTTCCATCACGTTCTCCAGCACCGTCATATGGCTCCAGAGGTTGAAGTGCTGGAACACCATTGTCAGGCGGGTACGCAACATCCGCAGCTGGTGTTTATCCGCCACCTTCAGCTGACCATCTTTATCCTGCACCAGATTAATGTTCTCGCCGCTGACCACAATCTTGCCCGCACTCGGTTTTTCGAGGAAGTTGATGCAGCGCAGGAAGGTACTTTTACCCGACCCTGATGAGCCGATAATACTGATCACATCGCCCGCATTTGCCTGCAGCGACACCCCTTTCAGCACTTCATGTTCGCCGTAGCGTTTGTGCAAATCAATAACGTTTAATTTGTTCTCAGCCATCTTAATTCTCAGTGCGTCGAAGAAGGTTTTATGTGCTGCAACCAGCGTTTTTCCGCTTTGCGGAACAGGCTAATCAGGACGTAAGAAATGATTAAATAGAGCACAGCCGCGATCCCGAAGGCAGTAAACGGCTGATAGGTTGCCGAGTTAATGTCACGGGCAATCTTCAGCAGATCCGGTACGGTGGCGGTAAACGCCAGCGCGGTGGAGTGCAGCATTAAAATCACTTCGTTGCTGTAGGCAGGCAGCGCAATGCGCAGCGCCGACGGCAGAATAATGCAGCGGTAGAGCTTCACAGAGGAAAAACCATAGGCCCGCGCCGCCTCAATCTCGCCATAGGGAACGGAACGAATCGCCCCGGCGAAGATTTCGGTGGTGTAGGCACAGGTATTCAGCGTCAATGCCAGCACGGTACAGTTCAGCCCGCTACGGAAGAACGCGTTCAGCATCTCTGTGCCCTTCACGATCTCCAGGGTATACATCCCGGAGTAGAAGACCAGCAGCTGCACATAGAGCGGCGTACCGCGGAAAATGTAGGTAAACAGCCAGATAGGGAAGCGAATGTATTTGTTATTCGACACGCGGCCAATGGCAAGGAATATCGCCAGAATGCCACCCATCACCACAGACGCAATCAGCAGCCAGAGGGTGATCGCCACACCGGTAAAGCGGTATCCGTCGGTCCACAGCAGTGATTTCCAGTATTCCTGAATAATCTCGATCACAGGTCAGCCCTCTTCACACCCACGGAGTAGCGACGCTCGAGCAGCAGCAGCACACCATTGGAAACGGTGGTAAACACCAGATAAATCAGCCCGCACACGATGGCGAAGTAGAACGGTTCCCAGGTGCTTTTGCCCGCGAGCTGCGTGGCTTTCACCACATCTTCCAGCCCCAGTAACGAGACCAGCGCCGTTGCCTTGAGGATAACCTGCCAGTTGTTGCCGATGCCCGGCAGCGCAAAGCGCATCATGGCCGGAAACATAATACGGCGGAAGGTTTGAGAGGAGGTAAAACCGAATGCAGTGGCCGCTTCGATATGCCCTTTCGGCACTGCGAGATAGGCTCCGCGGAAGGTTTCAGTAAAGTAGGCCCCGTAGATAAAGCCCAGGGTAATGATACCGGCCACCATAGGATCGATATCAATCTGCGCCATACCGATGGCATCCGTAATGCCGTTGAGAGCGATTTGCAGACCGTAGAAAATCAGCAGCATCAGCACCAGGTCAGGCACACCACGAATCAGGGTGGTATAGCCTTCAAACAGCAGAACCAATGCCCGATTGGTCGAAAGCTTCGCGCCCGCGCCCGCCAGGCCTATTAACACCGCCAGCACCACCGAACTGAGAGCCAGTTCAAGGGTGACGAGTGCGCCTTGTAAAATTACGCCAGAAAATCCGTACAGCATACCGCCTGCCCTGTCGTGTCGTGAGTGGTGACGCCGTGTCTTTTCCCCTCCCGTAACAGGAGGGGCCGCACGTTATTGAGTGGGGGGTTTAGCCACCGTAGACATCAAAGTCGAAGTATTTCTTCGCCAGTTTTTCGTAAGTACCGTCCGCACGCATCTCGGCAAAGGCTTTGTTCAGCGCTTCGCGCAGTTCGTTGTCCTCTTTACGCAGCCCCATACCGGTGCCCACGCCGAAGAGTTTCTCGTCCTTAATAGACGGACCGCCGAACTTGTAATCTTTCCCTACCGGCTGCTTCAGGAAGCCTTCGCTGGCAGCAACTTCGTCCTGGAAGGCGGCATCGATACGGCCCGCGGTCAGGTCAGCATAAATATTTTCCTGGCCCTGATAAGAGACGATTTCGATCCCTTTCGGTGCCCAGTGTTCGTTACCGAAAGTCTCCTGGGTAGTGCCCTGCAGCACGCCCACGCGCTTACCTTTCAGCGATTCCAGGGTTGGCTGGATATCAGAAGATTTTGCCACCACCAGACGGGAATCCGCTGCATAAAGCTTGTCGGTGAAGGCAATCTCCTGCTGGCGTTTTTCGGTGATAGAGAGAGACGACATAATGGCGTCGATTTTTTTCGCTTTCAGCGAAGGGATCAGCGCATCCAGTGGGTTTTCAACGAAGGTACACTCTGTTTTGATACGTTTGCACAGCTCTTTCGCCAAATCGATATCAAATCCTACCAGTTCACCCTGCGCATTCTTCGATTCAAAGGGGGCATAAGTCGGGTCAGTACCAATACGAACTTTTTGCGGAATTGCTGCGAACGCCGCAGTGGCGCTGGAAAAGGCCAGAGCCAGAGAAAGTGACAACACCAGTTTTTTCATATCTATCCTCAACAGACTGTCTTCTTACGGGATTTTAACGCCGACGGGCTGCTCTTAATGTGCCATTAATCGCCGCGGCAAGGCAAAAGATTATGCCCCGCACGCGCGAAAAAGTGCATTGCGAGTGCTTAACTATTCACTTTATAACCAGCCCGGCGCAGTGGTTGCACCGCGATGGTTCGCAATTGCCGCTACGCACCATAACGGTGAGCCATTATGGTGCGCACCCGTCAGTAACGGTTAGTCGCCGTAGACATTGAAGTCGAAGTATTTCTTCGCCAGTTTGTCGTAGGTGCCGTCTTTACGCAGTTCGGTAAAGGCTTTATCAAAGGCCGCTTTCAGCTCGGTATCGTCTTTACGCAGGCCGATCCCGGTACCGTCACCAAAGTACTTTTTGTCTTTAACCGACGGGCCAGCAAAAGCAAACTCTTTCCCTGCCGGTTGTTTCAGGAAGCCTTCGCTTGCTGCGACTTCATCCTGGAAAGCGGCATCCAGACGCCCTGCGGCCAGGTCGGAATAGATCAGATCCTGGTTCTGGTAAGCCACGACATCAACGCCCTTTTCACGCCAGTTGGCATTGGCAAAGCCTTCCTGCGTGGAGCCTTGCAGAACGCCAACGTGCTTACCTTTCAGGGAATCGATGGTGGGCTGAACAGGGGAGCCTTTCGCCGCAATCAGGCGTGAGTCGGCTGCGTACAGTTTTTCAGAGAAAGCGATCTCCTGCTGGCGTTTCTCAGTGATAGAGAGCGAAGAGATAATCGCGTCGATTTTCTTGGCTTTCAGCGATGGGATCAGCGCATCAAAGTCACTGCCCACCCAGGTGCATTTCACGGACATGCGTTTGCACATCTCATTCCCCAGGTCGATATCAAACCCAACAAAGTCGCCCTTGGCATCTTTCGATGAGAACGGCGCATAGGTCGCGTCAGTACCGATACGTACGGTCTGTGGGAGCGCCGCATAGCTGCTTGCCGCTGCGCTTAATCCCACCAGCAAAGACAGAGCCAGAACCGTCTTCTTCATACATTACCCTCAAGTGTCGTGATTTTATTATGTAATAGATGATGTTGTGTGTTGTTGCAGGCGATCTCTTGCAGGTCTTATGCCAGATTGCGTCTGGCGCAAAACTACGGCGTTAAATTTGTTAACGAAAGGTTGCAAGATTGCCTTAATGGTGAAAGATAGCAGGTCTGCCAAACGAACCGCAGTGGGAAGAAAGGAAAAAAGGAATTAAATGTTGAGGATATGATCGCGGTTGCAGAATTGCCCTGAAACAGGGCACGTTGCGCTGACCTGCCCCACGGCAGGTCATCTTTCCCGTCAGACGCCCTGCCAGCGGGTAAAGAGATCGTCCGGCAGTTCAATGTCGAATTGGTCAATCACCCGGTTCACCGTTTGATTTATGACCTCATCCAGACTTTGCGGGCGGTGATAAAACGCCGGAACCGGCGGCATGATCACCGCGCCCAGTTCGGCCGCCTGAGTCATCAGCCGCAGATGGCCCAGATGGAGCGGGGTTTCGCGTACGCAGAGTACCAGCGGGCGGCGCTCTTTCAGCACCACGTCAGCGGCGCGGGTCACCAGGGTATCGGTGTAGCTGTTGACGATGCCGGAGAGGGTTTTGATGGAACAAGGCAGGATCACCATACCTGCGGTCTTAAACGAGCCGGAGGAGATGCTGGCGGCGATATCGCGCGCATCATGCACCACGTCGGCCAATGTCTGAACGTCACGCAGGGAATAGTCGGTTTCAAGAGAGAGAGTCTGACGCGCGGCCTGGCTCATCACCAGATGGGTTTCAACGTTTTCGACGTCGCGTAATACCTGCAGCAAACGGACACCGTAAATCGCGCCGCTGGCCCCTGAGATCCCTACTATCAATCGTTTCATGATTATCGCCCTTACTGTAACTGGGCTGACTGTGCAGGATTTTGGCGGGAGTTGCAAGCGAGGGCAGACGCCCTCGCCTGTGATGACGATTAACCTTCGTTGTGCATCTCTAAGCTTTCGAGATCGTTTGCCATTTGCACGGCTTTCGCATCGTCGTTACGCAGAGAGTCGAGGTAGTCGAGATACTGCTGGTCTACGTCTTTGGTGACGTAGATGCCGTTAAACACCGAACACTCAAACTGCTGGATATCCGGGTTCTCGGCGCGCACCGCGTCGATCAGATCGTTGAGATCCTGGAAAATCAGGCCATCGGCACCGATGATCTGGCGGATCTCGTCCACTTCGCGACCGTGAGCAATCAGCTCGTTAGCGGTCGGCATGTCAATGCCGTACACGTTCGGGAAGCGAATTTCCGGTGCCGCAGAAGCCAGATAAACCTTCTTCGCACCCGCTTCACGGGCCATCTCAATAATCTGCTCTGAAGTGGTGCCACGCACGATGGAGTCATCCACCAGCAGAACGTTCTTGTCGCGGAACTCAGCGCGGTTGGCGTTCAGCTTACGGCGTACTGATTTCCGGCGCAGATGCTGGCCTGGCATAATAAAGGTGCGGCCAACATAGCGGTTTTTCACAAAGCCCTGGCGATACGGTTTACCCAGGATACGCGCCATCTCCAGCGCGATATCGCAGGAGGTTTCCGGGATAGGGATAACCACGTCGATATCCAGGTCTTCCCACTCGCGAGCAATCTTCTCGCCGAGCTTGGTTCCCATGTTCACACGGGCGCTATAGACGGAGATCTTGTCGATGAAGGAGTCTGGACGGGCAAAGTAGACGTACTCGAACAGGCACGGGTTGCTGACCGGGTTTTCCGCGCACTGGCGGGTGAACAGCTGGCCTTTTTCGGTAATGTAGACCGCTTCACCTGGGGCAACGTCACGCAGGAACTCAAAGCCCAGGGTATCCAGCGCCACGCTTTCGGAGGCAACCATATACTCGGTACGGCCATCGCCAATATCGCGTTTACCCAGCACCAGCGGGCGAATACCGTTCGGATCGCGGAACGCGACCATACCGTGGCCGATAATCATCGCTACGCAGGCATAGGCACCGCGAATCAGACGGTTAGTGGCCGCCACGGCAGCAAAAATATTGTCGGCTTCCAGCGGATAGTGACGGAAGTTATCCAGTTCGCTGGCAAAGACGTTAAGCAGAATTTCAGAATCTGAAGTGGTGTTAATGTGGCGACGCTTCTCTTCAAACAGCTTTTTACGCAGCTCGTGGGCATTGGTCAGGTTGCCGTTGTGGGCAAGCGTGATGCCATACGGAGAGTTAACGTAGAAAGGCTGCGCTTCAGAGGCGCTGGAACTGCCTGCGGTAGGGTAACGAACGTGACCAATACCCATATTACCCTGCAGACGCTGCATATGGCGGGCTTCAAACACATCGTTTACCAGGCCGTTAGCCTTACGTAAACGGAAGCAGTTGTGTGCATCAATGGTGATGATACCCGCGGCATCCTGCCCACGGTGCTGAAGCACCGATAATGCGTCATAAATAGACTGGTTTACCGGCATGAAACCGGCGATACCGACAATACCGCACATTCGTCATTTCCTCGTTAAGCCACATCTCAGGGTTTATGCCCTGGGCAAAAAACTCGACGAGCTTTGCAGATAGTCGAAGAACCATCTGATGATGAAGCTGAACTGCGGGATCAGCTGCGATTTCTGCCAGTCTTCACTTTTTGAGAACCCGGTAAAGGTATCAAGGAAGAACAGTATCGCGGCGACAATCAACACGCCTCGCAATGCACCGAAACAGATCCCGAGCACCCTGTCCGTTCCTGACAAACCGGTTTTTTCAACCAGTTGGCCGATCACGTAGTTAACAATGGCGCCGACAATCAGCGTCGCGATAAACAGCACCGCGATGGCAATCCCATTTCGAACCAGTTCATCTTCAAAGCCCGTGAACCAGACAGACAGGTAAGTGTAGTAATGACTGGCAACAAAGAAGGCACAGCCCCAGGTTACCAGCGATAACGCTTCACGAACAAAGCCACGGATCAGGCTAACCAGACAGGAAAAACCTATCACCGCAATGATGGCGTAATCAATCCAGACCATATACGTCCCACGATTAAACGCCCTGTCATCCAGTTCGGGGCGAATTCTAACAGAAAAAGAAAACGTTTGCGTAGGGATTTCCTTCCCACGCGTAAATAAAAAAGGCGCTGAAAAAATAATCAACGCCACTGGCCGTTGCGTCTCTTCGGACGCCTGCCCTCCCCTCCTCCGGCACTCTCCTTTAAAGAAAAGCAGCAGTGGCAGGGGAAAAAAACCTACATTAATTAACGTTGTAGTTCATCACCACGCCGCTCAGGCCGGAGAGTTGGTTCAGCTCTCCAAGCGATCCTTTCAGCTTATCTTTAGATGCATCCGGGCCGACGAGAATACGGGTAATTTTACCCTGTACCGGCGTCGTAGGTGAAGTGTAAACGCGGTACCCCGCGCCACGGAGTTTAGCCACCACCTCGTTAACCTTGTCGGCATTTTTCAATGCGCCGAGCTGCACGACATAGGCTTTACCGGTTGGCGCCGGTTTCTCTTCTGCCGCCGGTTTGGCCGGTGGGGTTTCCGTCGCCGCCGCCAGCTGCTGGCTGGTGTTATCGCGCTGAGGTTTCGGCTGCGGCTTCTCAACCGGTTTCGGTTTTTGCACCGGCTTTGGCGCATATTGCTCGACCGGCGCCGGAACGGGATCCAGTTCGTTATTATTACCGGACGCCAGACGCGACGGATCTAAGGATGGTGCCGCGGCATCGCCCGCCTGCACCTCTTCAGCCGCGCCTTCCGGCGGCTGAGCAGGTAACGCCTGTGTCGCCGCTGGCAGCATATCCGGCTCATCCCGGTCGCCAGGTTTCGGCACCAGCGGGATCGCCGCAAACTCATCCTGATAATGTTTTTTCTGTCCATCAAGCAGCCCGGGGAGAATAATGACCCCCAGCGCCACCAGCACAATGGTGCCTGCTAAACGGTTCTGAAACTTACTTGCCACCGGTTCTCCCCGCATCCATTACGTCCATGACATGTGCCACCGTGTGGAAGGATCCACACCCCAACACGGTATCTTCTGGTCTGGCGTACGCCATTGCCGCGCGCCACGCCAGTTCCACGCTGGCAAAGCTCTGGCCCTGGCCGAGGTGTTGCATCAGCTGTTCGGCCGTAGCCCCACGCGGACCTTCAAGAGGTGCACAATACCAGCTATCGACCACACTCTCCATGCAGGCCAGCGTGCCGCCAATATCTTTATCATGAAGCATACCGATAACCGCCAGCACGCGCCCGGTTTTTGGCAATGATTTGAGACGTCCGGCGAGATAGGCAGCCGCATGGGGGTTATGGGCGACATCCAGAATCAGACGCGGTGATTCGCTGACGATCTGGAAACGTCCGGCCAGAATCGCCTGCTGAATGCCGTCGCGAATAGCCTGCTCGTTAACAGTCAGACCGCTGGCGCGCAATGCGGCCAGCGCCGTGGCGGCATTCGGCTGCGGCACCTGCGGCAACGGCAGGTTCTCCAGCGCGCCTTTGGCGTCTTCAAAGCGCCAGCCACTCTCTGTCACGCTGTAGCGCCAGTCCACGTCCCGACGCTGCAACAGGGCGCCCTTCTCCTGAGCCACGTCAGCGATGGTGTGCGGCATATCGGGTTCACCGACAATGGCCGGTTTACCGGCCCGGAATATACCGGCTTTTTCACGGCCAATGCTTTCCCGATCTGGCCCCAGCCAGTCGGTATGATCCAGCGCGATGCTGGTGACCACCGCCACGTCTGGATCCACAATGTTAGTGGCGTCCAGACGCCCACCTAACCCGACTTCGAGGATCACCACGTCCAGCTGCGCCTGCTTAAACAGCCACAGCGCCGACAGCGTGCCATATTCAAAATAGGTCAGCGAGATATCACCGCGCGCGGCTTCAATCTCTGCGAACGCGGCAGTATGCGCCGATTCGGCTAACTCTGCGTTCTGCACCCGCACGCGCTCGGTATAGCGCACCAGATGCGGCGAGCTGTAGACGCCCACTTTGTAGCCTGCCGCCATCAGCATGGATTCCAGCGTGCGGCAGGTGGTGCCTTTGCCGTTGGTGCCCGCGACGGTAAAAACAAAAGGAGCCGGTTTCAGAACATCAAGGCGCGCCGCTACCTGGCTGACGCGCTCAAGTCCCATGTCGATGGCTTTACTGTGCAGGTTTTCCAGATAAGAAAGCCACGCGGCCAGAGGCGACGTGGCTTGGGGAAGAGTGATATTTTCCATGTTGCGCGCTTTTCAGTTACGGTTAGAAAGCAAAAGGGCAGCGCCACTGGCCCTGCCCTTTTGAGTTATCAGGCCTCGGGTTCCTGATCCGGTACTACCACGCCTTCGCGCGGTTCATCCGGGCTCGGCGACGGCAGATTCATCAGCTTCGCCAGGATGCTGGCCAATTTCAGGCGCATCTCCGGGCGGCGAACGATCATGTCGATAGCGCCTTTCTCGATAAGGAATTCACTGCGCTGGAAGCCCGGCGGCAGTTTCTCACGTACCGTTTGTTCGATAACGCGCGGGCCAGCAAAGCCGATCAACGCTTTCGGCTCAGCAACGTTCAGGTCGCCCAGCATCGCGAAGCTCGCCGATACGCCGCCCATGGTCGGGTCGGTCAGTACGGAGATGTACGGCAGACCGCGTTCCTGCATTTTCGCCAGCGCGGCGGAAGTTTTTGCCATCTGCATCAGCGACATCAGCGCTTCCTGCATACGGGCACCACCGGAGGCGGAGAAGCAGATCAGCGGACAGTTGTCTTCCAGCGCCTGCTCTACCGCACGCACGAAGCGCGCGCCAACCACGGAACCCATTGAGCCGCCCATGAAGGAGAACTCAAACGCTGCCGCCACAACCGGCATCTCGTGCAGGGTGCCTTTCATCACGACCAGGGCGTCTTTCTCGCCGGTCTCTTTCTGCGCAGAGGCCAGACGGTCTTTGTATTTTTTGGAGTCGCGGAACTTCAGCACATCTTTCGGCTCAAGCTCGCTGCCCAGTTCAACCAGAGAACCTTCATCCAGCAGGCTATGCAGGCGGTTACGCGCCGACATACGCATGTGATGATCGCACTTAGGACAAACTTCCAGATTACGCTCCAGCTCGGCGCGGTACAGGACCTGGCCACAGCTGTCACATTTGGTCCACACCCCTTCAGGAATACTCGCTTTGCGGGTTGGGGTGATGTTACTTTTAATTCGTTCAATCCAGCTCATTGATAACCTTTCTGCCTGAACCAGGTTTGCTGTAAGGGGCGCATAATGCCATTTTTGCCCCCGACAGACCATGAATGTTGCACATTAAAACATAACAGCCCGAAACTTTGGATAAAAAAGTGGTCGAACCGCAGTTGTGCTTTTATTTCGCTTGTTTTGCCGCCGCGCGCCGGTGACGAATAATTTCGATCACGCCCGGCAGAATGGAGACCACAATAATCCCTACAATCAGGAGCTTGAGATTTTCCTGAATCATAGGAATGGTACCGAAGAAATAGCCTGCGTAGGTAAAGCTGAGCACCCATAACAGCGCGCCAGTGACGTTATACAGCGCGAAGTGACGGTACGACATATGACCCATTCCCGCAACAAAGGGGGCAAAGGTCCTGACGATAGGCACAAAGCGCGCAAGAATAATCGTTTTACCGCCGTGTTTCTCATAAAACGCATGGGTTTTATCGAGATAGCTGCGACGGAAGATCTTCGAGTCCGGGTTACTGAACAACCGCTCGCCAAACAAACGACCTATAGTGTAGTTCACCGCATCGCCAAGGATCGCGGCGATAAGCATCAGAACCACCATCAGGTGAACGTTGATGTCGTTGGTTTCCAGAGAGGCCAGCGCCCCCGCCACGAACAGCAGCGAATCGCCCGGTAAGAACGGCGTCACCACCAGCCCGGTTTCACAAAACAGGATCAGGAACAGAATGGCATACACCCAGACGCCATAATCAGCGACCAGCTCTGCCAGGTGAACATCAATATGCAGAATGAAATCAATCAGAAAGCGAATAAAATCCATATTGTCTAAACCTTTATTGCACAGCTATTAGTCCGCTAAAAACAGCGGGCCCATTGGCGGTTTTGGAAGGTCAAAACGATCCGGGTAATCAACCGAGACCAGATAGAGTCCTTCCGCTTTCGCCGTTGCTGCTGCCAGGGTTCGGTCCTTCGCTGCCAGCAACTCTGCAATCCAGCTCTCCGGCTGGTGTCCGGCGCCCACTTCCATCAGGCTGCCAACAATATTCCGCACCATATGATGTACAAAGGCATTGGCTTTGATATCGACCACGACATACGCGCCATACCGGCTGACGTGAATGTGCATCACGTTGCGCCACGGCGTACGCGACTGGCACTGTACCGCGCGAAACGAGGTAAAGTCGTTTTCGCCAATCAGTGCCTGTGCCGCGCGGTGCATGCGATCGGCATCCAGCGGCTCGTAAAAATGCGTTACGCCCTGGCCTAACACCGCCGGACGCAGACGCTGATTGTAGATGATGTAACGGTAGCGACGCGCAGTTGCGCTGAAACGCGCGTGAAAATCGTCCGGCACAGTTTTGACCCAACGAACCGCGATGTCTCCAGGCAAATTCGCATTTACCCCCAGCGTCCAGGCCGCGTCTTTGCGCACCGCAGTGGTTTCAAAATGCACCACCTGCCCCGTGCCGTGGACACCCGCGTCGGTACGCCCCGCGCACAGGACATTTACAGGCTCATTTGCCACCTGAGAGAGCGCTTTCTCCAGTTTCTCCTGGACGCTGCGCACCTCGTTCTGACGCTGCCAGCCATAATATTTACTGCCATCGTACTCAATCCCGAGGGCAATTTTATGGACCGGCTTTTGTTCCACTTCTGACATCAGTACAGATACTCCTGCACCAGTTTTTCGGCAACTTTCACCGCCATCAGCGCGCCACCGAAACGAACGTTGTCGGCCACTGACCAGAACTGGATCTGCTCCGGCATGCCGTAGTCGTTGCGGACACAACCGACGGAGAGGCGGGCATTACCCGTTGCATCGCCGACCTGAGTCGGGAACGCGCTCTCTTCGGACAGTTCGATATCCTCACCGCGGGCAAAAGCGTCACGCGCCTCTTCCGCTGCCAGCGGACGCATGGCTTCGAAGCCCACCATCTGGGCATGGCCGTAAAACACTGGCGACTGCACGCAGTTGGCGGAGATCATCAGCCCGTCGTCCTGCAGGATCTTACGTACCTCATCGACGAGTCGGCGCTCTTCACGCACGCTACCTTCGCGATCCGGCAGCAGCGGCAGCATGTTGAAGGCCAGCTGACGACCAAAGAAATCCTCATCGTCCACCGGAATCCCGTTCAGCAGCTTCGCGCTCTGCCCGGCCAGCGCGTCTACCGCTTTTTTGCCGTGAGCAGAGGCCGACAACAGGCTGGTGACGTTGATACGGGATAAGCCGCCATCGTCGATCAGAGGTTTCAGGGCAGTGAGCAACTGGCTGGTAAGGCTGTCCGGTACGGCGATGATATTACGGTTACGGTAGTCGGCCAGCACGAATGGGTTTACGTCCGGCACCACCAGCGGCACATCCGGCTCAAGAGCGAACAGGCCGCTTGAATCAATCACCAGACAGCCGGCGTTGGTGGCTTCTTCGATATAAGTTGCGGAAGCTTCGGCCCCGGCTACGAAAAAGGCCAGCTGCGCCTGGGTCCAGTCAAATTCAGCCGCATCCTGAACGCGTACCGATTTGCCCTCATAACGCAGATGTTCACCTGCGCTTTCATTACGCGCCAGGGCAAAGATCTCCCCCACCGGGAACTGACGCTCGGCAAGGGTTTCGAGCAGGGCTTCACCCACGGCGCCCGTAGCGCCCAGTATGGCAATGTTCCAGCCTTCAGACATGGTGGTTTACTCCAGAAATAAAAAAGCGTCCCCGGCGGGTTATCCGCCAGGGAGCATTAAGAAGACATTAACGAACCGGATGATGAGTGGCGTTGAACCCCAGCTTATGCAGCAGTGATGCCGCCGCAGCGTCATCACACATCACATAGAGGGAAGACCATTCGCGGCGCTCCACATAATGCTTGCGCAGCTTGTCGAATTCACCCGGCATACCCGCCACTTTTCGCAGCAGCGCGTCATCGCGGCGCACATCATACACTAAATGCACCAGCCTTTTCAGCGTTGCCTGATCCAGCGGGCCATGCAGGGTAATACGGCCAAATTCTGGCGGCGGAAGCAGAGTATCCAACGCCACCTGCTGCGATTTACCAATAAAGGTACTGTAGGCTTCAAACACCTGGGTGGTGCCGCGCGCTTTGCCTTCCAGGGTGTAGCCCGCAATGTGCGCGGTGCCAATATCCACTTTATTCAGCAGATCCACGTTGAGATCCGGCTCCGGCTCCCAGACGTCCAGCACTACGCTAAGCGCCTGACCGGCGTCCAGACGCTTGAGCAGCGCCGCGTTATCTACCACCGGACCACGACAGGCGTTGATCAGAATGGTACCCGGCTTCAGGCGGCTGATGAGCGCCTCATCGGCCAGATGCAGGGATTTATAAGGCCCATCTTTAAACAACGGCGTATGGAAGGTGAGCACGTCACATTCGGCCACCAGCTCGTCCAGGCTGCGGAAATCGCCCTCATCGCCACGGCCGGC
Source organism: Leclercia sp. GLN_9 (assembly GCF_043105735.1). Classification (NCBI taxonomy): domain Bacteria; kingdom Pseudomonadati; phylum Pseudomonadota; class Gammaproteobacteria; order Enterobacterales; family Enterobacteriaceae; genus Leclercia; species Leclercia sp. GLN_9. The sequence continues at coordinate 219,823 of NZ_JBICLV010000005.1, read as the reverse complement.
GCGGGGAGGATCGCACAGCAGCGTGCGGATGCCTAACGCCTCAAGGCGTTTTTGCAGGCGGCTGCCGACGTTACCAACCCCGACAATGCCGACGGTACGATCGGCCAGGCTAAACCCGTCACGCTCGGCCAGCATCAGCAGGGAAGAGAAAACATACTCCACGACCGCAATGGCATTACAGCCCGGCGCGGCGGAAAAACCGATCCCCGCCTGCTTCAGCCACGCGTCATCCACATGATCGGTTCCCGCGGTTGCCGTCCCGACAAACTTCACCGCTTTGCCAGATAACAGCGCCTCATTCACTTTGGTCACTGAGCGCACCATCAGGGCGTCGGCATCATCCAGCTCTGCGACCGGGATCGGGCGTCCGGGAACGGCCTTAACCTCACCCAGGCGGCTAAAAAGCTCGCGGGCGTAAGGCATATTTTCATCAACGAGGATTTTCACGTCTGAGTACCTGTTTGAGAGGAAGTTAACCGGCCAAGTGTGCCATAATCTGGCCGCCAGGCATATACGTAACCTGGTTTACGCTGAGTAACGACTTTAAGGATTTTTTTAACGATGCAGCCCATTTCAGGTACGCCGCCGCAACCTCCGGGTGACGGCCCGCGTCCGTCTCATGTCGCAGGCGAACAGCCCCTCTCCACACAGCAGCGCACCGTTCTGGAGCGCCTGATTACCCGGCTGATTGCCCTGACGTCGCAGCAGAATGCGGAAGTGTGGGCCGGGGTCAAACACGATCTGGGCCTGAAGAGTGATGCCCCTATGCTGTCGCGCCACTTCCCTGCTGCAGAGCAAAACCTGAACCAGCGCCTGGACACCGCTCAGCAAAACCACACTACCCGGCAGAGGGTCTCGCAGCTGACGGAGCTGTTAAGCCAGGGGAATAACCGCCAGGCGGTCAGCGATTTTATTCGCCAGCAGTATGGTCACACGGCGCTCCACCAGCTGACGCCTGACCAGCTCAAAACGGTGCTGACGCTGCTGCAAAACAACCAGCTCACCATTCCGCAGCCGCAGCAACGTCCGGCTACCGAACGCCCGCTGCTGCCTGCCGAACATAATACGCTTAAGCAGATGGTCACCCGGCTTGCCGCTGCCACGGGCGAGCCGACCAAACTGATCTGGCAGTCGATGCTGGAGTTGTCGGGAGTGAAGGTGGGTGAGTTAATACCGGCCAGACAGTTTACTCATCTTGCCACCTGGCTGCAGGCGCGCCAGACACTGAGCACCCAAAGCGCGCCAACGTTGCATACTCTGCAGGCGGCGCTGAAACAGCCGCTGGAACCCCAGGAGTGGAACAACATTCAGGACTATGCTCAGCAGAACTGGCAGGCGACGCCGCAGACGGTGCTGACGACCGCCCAGGTTCAGGAGCTGCTGAACGTGATCTTTACCCGCCGTACCGAGCGTGAAAATGGCGCGATTGAAGTGCGCAATATCCAGCCGATCTACAGTCCGCTGTTTGCCCCGGTTGTGGAAACCTTTAAAACCCTTTCCGCCCGTCCTGGGTTGATGTTTATTGCGTTGATTATTGCGCTGGCGATTTTCTTGCTGGTGATGTGATGTTATCGCCCGGTGGCGCTACGCTACCGGGCAGCAAGCTGTTACGCCTTACGAAACGCCACCAGCGTCACCACAATCCCCACCACCGCCGACACCGCCCCGGCCAAAAATACCGACGGATAGCCAAACGACGTGGCTAACAACCCCGCCAGCGGCCCGGTCACGCCGTATGAGATATCCTGAAACGCCGCATAGCCGCCGAGTGCCGTGCCGCGCACCTGTGGGGCAACACGCTTCACGACTTCGACACCCAATGCCGGGAAGATCAGCGAGCAGCCGCAGCCGGTCAGGGCCGCGCCAAGCAGTGCCACCGGCGCGGTTGGTGCCTGCCAGAGCAGCACCAGGCCAATGGTTTCAATCACCAGCGACGCCACTGCCACCTTCACGCCACCATAACGATCCGGCATCCAGCCGAACAACACCCGCATCAGGACAAACGCGCCGCCAAAGGCGGTAAGCGTAAAACCTGCCATCGCCCAGCCACGGCTCATAAAGTACAGCGAGACGAAAGTCCCGATCACCGCAAAGCCTACCCCCTGCAATGCCAGGCCCAGACCCGGCTGCCAGATTTGCCCCACGACGCTCCACAGGGAAGGACGTTCGCCTTTATGGGCCGGCACTTTACGTACCGAACCGTTAAACGCCCATGCCAGCAACGGCAATACCATCGTGGTAGCGGCCAGGGCCGCAAAACCAAACTGGCTATTAATTAACAGACCCAGCGGTGCGCCAGCGGCCAGCGCACCATAGATGGCCATCCCGTTCCAGGACATGACTTTGCCGGAACGTGCAGGCCCTACCAGCCCCATTCCCCAGGTCAGGGTGCCGGTCAACAGCTGACTTTCTCCAAAACCGAGAATCAAGCGCCCCACCACCAGCAGCGCGAATTTATACGCAGCCTCCACTGGCAGAAGCGCAGCCAGTAGCCATGCGCCGCCCGCCAGTCCGCAAGCGAACATGCCCTGCAGCGCCGAGCGTTTTGCCCCGTGCTGATCCGCCAGACGCCCGGCATAGCCGCGGGTTAATACCGTCGCTAAAAACTGAATGCCCACGGCGATACCGACCATGGTATTGCCATAGCCCAGCTCCTGGTGAACAAACAGCGGGATAACCGGCAACGGCAGACCAACGGTCATATAGGTCAGAAATACCGCAAAGGCGATACGGAACAGCGAGGTATTCCCGGAGGAGGCGTTTTTATCTGAGGTAATGGCCGTCATGCATAACTCCATGTTCAGGCATAAAAAAAGGGAGCCAGAGGCTCCCTTCTACTATACATTCAAACGCTTATGCTTTCAGCTTACGCATGACCAGTGTGGCGTTGGTGCCGCCGAAACCGAAGCTGTTGGACATCACGGTGTTCAACTCACGCTCGGTGGTCGCGGTAACGATATTCAGGCCAGCAGCCTGCTCGTCCAGCTCTTCCACGTTGATGCTTGGGGCGATGAAGCCGTGTTCCAGCATCAGCAGAGAGTAAATGGCTTCCTGCACGCCAGCGGCGCCCAGAGAGTGACCGGTCATGGCTTTGGTCGCGGAGATGGCCGGGCTGTTGTCGCCGAACACTTCGCGGATTGCACCCAGCTCTTTTACGTCGCCTACCGGCGTAGAGGTGCCGTGGGAGTTCAGATAGTCGATTGGGGTATCCAGACCGTGCATCGCCATCTTCATGCAGCGCACTGCGCCTTCACCTGATGGGGCAACCATGTCAGCGCCATCGGAAGTTGCACCGTAGCCAACGATCTCAGCGTAGATGTGTGCGCCACGGGCCAGAGCGTGTTCCAGCTCTTCAACCACAACCATACCGCCGCCGCCTGCGATAACGAAGCCGTCACGGCTTGCATCATAGGTACGGGAGGCTTTTTCTGGGGTTTCGTTGTATTTGGTAGACAGTGCGCCCATCGCGTCGAACTCACAGGCCATTTCCCAGCCCAGCTCTTCGCCGCCGCCAGCAAAGACGATGTCCTGTTTGCCCAGTTGGATCTGCTCTACCGCGTTACCGATACAGTGTGCAGAGGTGGCACAAGCAGAGCTGATGGAGTAGTTTACGCCATGAATTTTGAACGGCGTTGCGAGGCAGGCGGAAACCGCTGAACCCATCGCCTTGGTCACAACGTATGGACCCACCGCTTTCAGGCCGCGCGGGCTACGCATGGCGTCGGCACCGAAGACCTGAGCTTTTGATGAGCCACCGGAGCCAGCAATCAGGCCCACACGTGGATTGTTCTGGTAAACCTCTTCGCTCAGGCCTGCATCAGCAATCGCTTCCTGCATGGAGAGGTAGGCGTAGATAGAGGCATCGTTCATGAAACGGACCACTTTGCGATCGATCATGCCCGTGGTGTCCAGTTTGACATTACCCCATACGTGGCTACGCATGCCAGAATCTTTAAACTCTTCAGAGAAGGTGATCCCGGAGCGTCCTTCACGCAGAGATGCCAGGACTTCCTGCTGGTTATTACCGATGCTGGAAACGATGCCCAAGCCAGTAATCACTGCACGTTTCATTCAATACCTCTGTAAGTCGCACTATTTTAAGTTTCGAGTCGCACAATAGCGTACACTTGTACGCCGAACAAGTCCGATCAGCCAATTTCTGCGGAAATTTGCACCGACAGACGCACATCGTTAAGATCGCGGCACAGCCTGTCAGACGAGTAACTTACGTGAAACAAAACGCCATACAACCTGCCAACCTCGAATTCAACGCTGAGGGTACACCTGTTTCCCGAGATTTTGATGATGTCTACTTCTCTAATGATAACGGACTGGAGGAGACACGTTATGTTTTCCTCGACGGAAACCAGCTGAATTCCCGTTTTCCTCATCATCCCCGCAGTCTGTTTGTGGTGGCGGAGAGCGGATTTGGCACCGGGTTGAATTTTCTCACTCTCTGGCAAGCCTTCGATCGCTTCCGCGCGGCTCACCCTGACGCTACGCTGCAAAGGTTACATTTCATCAGTTTTGAGAAATTCCCGCTGTCTGCCGAAGATTTGCGTCTGGCGCACCAGCACTGGCCTGAATTAGCGCCATGGGCAGAGCAGCTTCAGGCCCAGTGGCCACTGCCTATCGCGGGCTGCCATCGTCTTCTGCTGGACGGCGGGCGAGTGACCCTCGATATCTGGCTCGGTGATATTAACGAGCTGACTGACAAGCTTGATGACTCTCTCAACCAGCAGGTTGATGCCTGGTTCCTCGACGGTTTTGCGCCGTCCAAAAACCCGGATATGTGGAGTCCGCAGCTGTTTGCCGCGATGGCCCGCCTGGCGCGCCCTGGGGCGACGCTCGCCACCTTTACCTGTGCCGGGTTTGTGCGCCGTGGGCTGCAGGATGCGGGCTTCACCGTGCAAAAAACCAAAGGCTTTGGCCGCAAGCGCGAAATGCTCATCGGGGTGATGGAGCAAAATCACCCTTCCCCTGCCCGCACGCCGTGGTTTGCCCGCACCGCCAGCGATGGGCGGGAAACCGCTGTGGTTGGCGGCGGGATTGCCAGCGCCCTGCTGTCGCTGGCGCTGCTACGCCGTGGCTGGCAGGTGACGCTCTACTGCGCCGATGAGGCTCCGGCAACGGGGGCTTCCGGCAATCGCCAGGGGGCGCTTTACCCTTTGCTGAGCGCCCACAATGCGGCGCTGAGCCAGTTTTTCCCAACGGCGTTTACCTTCGCTCGTCGTTTATACGATGCCCTGCCGGTCGCGTTTGATCATGACTGGTGCGGCGTGACGCAACTTGGCTGGGATGAAAAGAGTCAGCAGAAAATTAACCACATGCTCGCCCTGGGCCTGCCCGGGCAGATCGCCGTTGCGGTTAACGCCGAACAGGTAGAAGAGAGTATCGGCGTACCGACCGGCTGCGGCGGGATCCAGTATCCGCTCGGCGGCTGGCTATGCCCGGCACAGCTTACTGCGGTGGTCATCACCCTGGCACAAACGCTCGGCCTGCAGGTGCAGTATGGCCGCAAGGTGACGTCGCTGGCGCAGGCCGGGGCGCACTGGTCGCTGCAGTTTGACGACGGTGAGCCCGCGCAGCACGGCAGCGTGGTGCTGGCGAACGGGCATGGCATCAGTCAGTTCAGCCAGACCGCACAGCTGCCGGTTTATCCGGTAGGCGGTCAGGTGAGCCATATCCCGGCGGCACCGCAGCTGAGCCAACTGCGTCAGGTCCTCTGCTACGACGGATATCTGACTCCGCAAAACCCGGCTAACGGGCAGCACTGTATCGGCGCAAGTTACCATCGTGGGCAGACGGAGCCGCAGTATAGCGACGAGGATCAGCAGCATAATCGCCAGCGGCTGATCGACTGCTTCCCTCAGGCAGCATGGGCGCTTGAGGTGGATGTCAGCGCCGGAGAGGCACGCAACGGCATTCGCTGCGCCACCCGCGACCACCTGCCGATGACCGGGACAGTGCCGGACTATGACGCTACCCTGTCGGCGTATCAGGATTTAGCCGCCAATAAAGATAAGGCGGTGAGTGCCCCGGAGCACCGTAATCTGTTTATGCTGGGCGGGCTGGGTTCACGCGGGCTTTGCACAGCCCCGCTGACGGCTGAAATCCTTGCCGCGCAAATGAGCCATGAGCCGATCCCGCTGGATGCCGCGACGCTGGCAGCGCTGAATCCGAATCGATTATGGGTGCGGAAGTTGCTGAAGGGGAAAAGGGTGAAATCCTAAGCCCGGCAAACGTGGCGCCACCGGGCGTCTGGCTGTGGAGCCATTCGCGCGCCGGGCGGCGCTTTCGCTTGCCCGGCTACCTCTCCTGACGCTAACTTATGACGTCAGGCTGGCTTTCTGAAACAGGGTTTCCCACATCCCCAGAACAAGCGACTGGTCGCGTGGGGAAAGTTCGCCTGCCAGAATGGCTTTTTCCAGGCTGCGGGCCACTTCAGCGTGTACTGCTGCGGGCGAATGGTCATCCCCGGCTTCCAGCTCGGCAACAGCCAGCGTCAGGTGCCCACGCAGATAACCGCTGGCGAACAGCTCATCGTCACTGGCGTGTTCTACCATGTCATCAATTAACGCCAGAATGCGTGATTCAAACTCTGCGATCATCTTCTTTCCTCTATTAAAGATCTTCCGGCCACGGGAAGCATTCCGCCGTGATCTCCGGCGTGTGGTAATAATTCTGTAAAGCCTTGATCAAGCGCGCCGGACGTTCCGGGATGCCTTTATCAAGGTAGTCCATCACCTGCGCGTGAACGCGGCGCTGGAAGACAATACGGTCTGGCTCGAAGTCGCCTTCGAGGTTGTCACAGCTGACGTTGAACGGGAATCCTGCCGCCACGCAGAACAACCACTCCAGCGCCTGGGGTTTCACTTCGACATCTTCAAACTGCCCCTGGGTCGCGGCGTCACGTCCGTCCGGGCAGTACCAGTAGCCAAAGTCCACCAGCTCGCGACGTGCTTTTCCTGCAATACACCAGTGCGATATTTCATGCAAACCGCTGGCATAAAAGCCATGTGCGAACACGATACGGTGATACGGAAGCTCGGCATCTGCTGGAAGATAGATCGGTTCGTCGTCGCCTTTAATCAGACGGGTATTAAAATCATCGGCGAAGCAGCTGTCGAAAATCTCAATCAGCTGTTCATATTTATGCGTACTGTTCATTAGTTCATCCCCAACCAGTGGAGGATCTCCTGTCCGTGGCTGTCATAAAGAAGTTTGGCACTCATGACGGCCGAGACAATGACAATCATCGGACGGATGAGCTGTTGCCCTTTGCTTAATACCAGGCGCGATCCAACCCGTGCGCCCAGAAACTGTCCGACCATCATCACAAAGCCGGTTGCCCAGATCACCTTCCCGCCGATGATAAACAGCAGCAGGCCACCCAGGTTAGAAGTGGCGTTCAGCACCTTGGCGTGCGCGGTGGATTTGGCAAGATTAAAACCGGCCAGCGTTACAAAGGCCAGAGCGTAAAACGACCCGGCGCCGGGGCCGAAAAAGCCGTCATAGAAGCCGACGCAGCCCCCGGCGATCAGGGCAAACGGCAATCCGTGCAGACGACGCTGCCGGTCCTCCTCCCCGAGTTTTGGCATCAGCAAAAAGTAGAGACCAATACAAATCACGAGGATCGGCAAAATCTGGCGCAACACGTCGGACTGCACGTGCTGAACCAGCAGCGCGCCACTGGTGGACCCGATAAAGGTCATCAGGATATTGAGCTTCTGATCGGCAAGGCTCACCACCTTGCGGCGGATAAAATAGATCGACGCGGATAAGGAGCCCCCGCAGGCTTGCAGCTTGTTGGTTGCCAGCGCCTGCGCCGGGCTCATCCCCGCCGCCAGCAGGGCCGGAACGGTCAGCAGCCCACCGCCGCCGGCCAGGGCGTCAATAAATCCGGCCAGCATGGCGATAAAAAACAGCCCCGCCAGCAGCAGTGGCGACACCATAAACAACTCAATAAATTGGTCCATCACAGGGCATGCTCATCCAGTAGCGCCTGGCAGGAAGGCGGCAACGGAGGCGGTGTCTTCTTCTCAGGCTTGGTGGTTCCAGGTTTCGCTGGCTCAAACCAGCTTTGTAATTCCGCGCCGCAGCCATCGCCTGGCGGCGGTAACGGTTGGTCTTCACACTCGAGGCTGTTCGCCGGGCAACGCAGGCGCACGTGCATATGCGCGCGGTGCTGGAACCACGGTCGCACTTTACGCAGCCAGTCGCGGTCGGTTCCGGCATCCTGGCAGAGCTGCTGCTTGATGGCCGGGTTGACGAAAATGCGCGTCACGTCGTTATCTTCCGCCGCCAGCTTAATCATGCTGGAGACCTCCTGCGACCAGCGCGACGGCACCACACGCTTACCGTCGCTGGCGACCAGATCGAGCGCCTGTGGCTTCAGCAGCTGGGAAGATGACCAGCGCGTTTTCGGCAGCTGGAGGAAGATATCCACATCCAGCCCGGTCTGATGGCTGGCATGACCGCCGTTGAAACGCCCTCCGGCAGGCATCCCCATATCGCCAATCAGCATCGTGCCCAGCCCCAGGTTATGCACCTGATTACCCAGCCGCTGAATAAACAGCACCAGATCCGGGTGGCCAAAGTAACGGCGCTGATCGGTACGCATCACCTGAAAGGTGTCGGATTGCAGCGGCAGCGCCTGGGCACCGACGATACAGCCATTGGAAAACGCGCCAATCGACTGGGCGCTCCCCGCTATCGGGTGGGTGATTTTCTGCCATGGCGTTGCCGCCAGCGAGGCGCCGCTGGCAAGCAGCGCCAGCAGAGCAATTGCGGTTTTTTTCATGGTTACCAGCGTGGAAGAGGAGTCGTCACATCCGCATTCTGCGCGCGCTGACGCAGGAAGTGATCCATCAGCACGATCGCCAGCATCGCTTCTGCGATCGGCACCGCGCGGATCCCAACGCAAGGATCGTGACGCCCTTTGGTGATCATCTCGACTTCTTCGCCCGCGCGGTTAAGGGTGCGCCCCGGCACGGTAATGCTGGAGGTCGGTTTCAGCGCGATGTGGGCGACAATTTGCTGCCCGCTGCTGATGCCGCCGAGCACGCCGCCCGCGTGGTTGCTCTGGAAGCCGTCTTTTGTTATTTCGTCGCGGTTCTCGCTGCCCCGCAGCGCCACAACGCCAAAACCGTCGCCAATTTCGACGCCTTTTACCGCGTTGATGCTCATCATTGCATGGGCGATGTCAGCATCCAGGCGGTCGAAGACCGGCTCACCCCAGCCTGGCGGCACGCCATCGGCCACGACCGTGACTTTAGCCCCGATGGAATCGCCCTCTTTCTTCAGGCCACGCATCAGTTCGTCCAGCGCTTCCAGCTTCGACGCATCTGCGCAGAAGAACGGGTTCTGTTCAACCTGATCCCAGTCGTTAATCGCCAGCGGAATGTCACCCATCTGGCTCAGACAGCCGCGAATAACGATGCCAAACTTCTGCGCCAGATATTTTTTGGCAATCGCGCCAGCGGCGACACGCATGGCGGTTTCGCGGGCGGAGGAGCGTCCGCCGCCGCGGTAGTCACGAAAACCGTATTTTTGCTCGTAGGTGTAATCAGCGTGCCCTGGACGGAACACGTCCTTGATGGCGCCGTAGTCCTGTGAACGTTGGTCGGTGTTCTCAATCAGCAGACCAATGCTGGTGCCGGTGGTGCGTCCTTCAAAGACGCCTGACAGGATTTTGACTTGATCCGGCTCGCGGCGTTGGGTGGTATAGCGCGATGTCCCTGGGCGACGTCTGTCGAGATCGTGTTGTAAATCGGCTTCGGTCAGTTCGATGCCTGGCGGTACGCCATCAACGATGCAACCCAGCGCCAGACCATGCGACTCACCAAAGGTGGTCACGCGAAATAATTGTCCAATACTGTTTCCTGCCATCACGGCTCCGTTTTCGTTGTTCTGTGTTGAGCTTTCTGTGTTTGCGCAATGTGAAACGGGCCGAAGCCCGTTGGATTAATCTTTATAGATGCTGAAGTATTCACGCGCGGCGAGAAGCTGCGCTTTGGTCAGCATGAAGACGCCGTCGCCACCGTTGTCGAACTCGAGCCAGGTGAACGGCACATCCGGGTATTGCTCCATCAGATGTACCATGCTGTTACCCACTTCACAAATGAGAATGCCGTCATCAGTCAGATAATCCGGCGCGCAGGCGAGGATACGGCGGGTCAGCTTCAGACCATCAGAGCCGGACGCCAGACCGAGTTCAGGTTCATGGCGATATTCGTTCGGCAGGTCGGACATATCTTCTGCGTCAACGTATGGCGGATTGGTCACAATCAGGTCGTACTGCACTTTCGGCAGGTCGCGGAACAGATCGGAACGGATCGGCGTGACGTGATGGATAAGACCGTGCTCTTCAATATTGTGCTCCGCTACTGCCAGCGCATCAGGGGAAATATCCACGGCATCCACTTCCGCTTCCGGGAAGGCGTAGGCGCAGGCAATGGCGATGCAGGCGCTGCCAGTACACATATCCAGAATGTGCTCCGGCTGATGGTCAATAAGACCGGCGAACTGGTTATTGATAAGCTCACCGATCGGCGAGCGCGGCACCAGCACGCGTTCATCGACAAAGAACTCATGCCCGCAGAACCAGGCTTTATTGGTGAGGTAAGCCACCGGGATACGTTCGTTAACGCGGCGGATCACACGCTCAACGATGCGGTGTTTCTCGCTGGACGTCAGGCGCGCCGAACGCATATCTTCCGGGATATCCAGAGGCAGATAGAGGGACGGCAGCACCAGCTGCACCGCCTCATCCCACGGGTTGTCGGTACCGTGACCGTACCAGATATTGGCCGCGCTGAAACGGCTGACCGCCCAACGCAACATGTCCTGAATGGTTTGCAGCTCATTCACCGCTTCATCGACAAAAATTTTATCCACTATGTTCTCCAGGGCATGCTCGCTAAATTTTCGGCGGCTAGTGTGCCACGAAGACGGCGATAAATCAGCACTGTCGCTAACGGCTTGGGGGTAAAAAATGCGTTTTGCCGCGCGGCGAGTCAGGTACACTGTCGGAAATAAGAGATGAGACGGACCCATGAAAAAGAAAACATCCCTGAGCGAGGAGGATCAAACGCTGTTTCGTCAGCTGATGACCGGCACGCGTAAAATCAAACAGGACACCATCGTCCACCCTCCGTTACGCAAAAAAGTGAGCGAAGTGCCGGTAAAACGGTTGATACAGGAGCAGGCCGACGCCAGCCACTATTTTTCCGATGAGTTTCAGCCGCTGCTCAACACCGAGGGCGCAGTGAAGTATGTGCGTTCGGATGTGAGCCATTTCGAGCTGAAAAAATTGCGTCGTGGGGATTATTCGCCGGAGCTGTTTCTCGATCTGCACGGGTTAACCCAGATGCAGGCCAAACAGGAACTGGGCGCGCTGATTGCCGCCTGCCGCCGGGAACATGTCTTTTGCGCCTGTGTGATGCACGGCCACGGAAAGCATATTCTTAAGCAGCAAACCCCGTTGTGGCTTGCTCAACACCCGCACGTGATGGCTTTTCATCAGGCACCCAAAGAGTACGGCGGTGATGCCGCATTACTGGTGCTGATTGAAGTGGAAGAGTGGCAACCACCTGAGCTGCCCTGACAGGCAGGCGGGTGGCTGAGGCTACCCGCCTGGATGGGGTTTACGTCAGATTGCTTTCGCCATCTTCAGATTGCAGGGGCTCATTTGCCAGTTGAACACGCCGACACCCTTTTCATCGAGGGTGACGTTGGCAATGGCAGACGTACTGAACATCGGCGGCGTTTCGCCCGGGCAGAGTTCAGACACCAGGTAGCCCACTAACGGCAGATGGGAAATCACCAGCGCAGAGGCGACACCTTCATTGCTCAGCACCTGAAGATAGGCGCTGACCATACCCACATCGCCACAAGGGGTAAGCTCTGGCAGGACATCGACACCGGCAGGCAGATTCATACACTCCCCTACCACTTCCAGTGTCTGTTCAGCACGCAGGAACGGGCTGACGAGGACACGTTCAATATCCACTTTTTGCCCTTTCAGCCAGGTTGCCATTTGACGGGACTCGTCACAGCCGCAAGGCGTCAGAGGACGAACAGAGTCACTGGCAGCATCGAGTGCCGCGTCACCGTGACGCATGATAAAAACTTGCATATTGCACCGCTTTTGTTGACCAGGATCACCGGTGTTAACACCCCGCGTGAACACATCACGAGGTAGAAAACCCGATGGCCGGGCATTGTGCCTGATCCATCCGTTGAATGAAACGCTGTTTTTTACCTCAACGGCGTAAGTATAGTCAATGTCTGTTTACAACTTAGACAGCGCCTACCCATTCAACGGCGGATTTACTCTTATTTGACCTTAATTTACAGGGTCAGTTTCTTTTGCTGGCCAAAATCGCAGCCCCTGATCCGCCATTTGCAATAATGTGTCACACGGTGTGAACCGTGGCCCATATTGCACAGCCAGTCGTTGTAAAATCGCAACAACTTCACCCGCGCCCACGCTATCCATATAGCGGAACGGGCCACCCAGGAAAGGTGGAAAACCTATGCCAAACACTGCGCCAATATCGCCGTCGCGAGCGTTTCTGATGACCCGCTCATCAAAGCAGCGCGCCGCCTCGTTGAGCATCATCATGACGCAGCGCTCTGCGCACTGCGTCTCGGACAGTTTGCCTTCGCCAGTAGGTTTAATAAGCCCATAAATCGCCGGGTCTACTTGCTTCTTGCTTTTACGCCCTTTCGCATCGTAAAGATAGAAACCGCGTCCATTTTTTCTACCTTTGCGATCGTCATTCAAAATTGCAGAAACAATATTTGCAGGCGCGCTAAATCGTTCCCCGTAAGCACTTTCCAGCACAGGTATAATTTTAGTGCCGGTATCGATTCCCACCTCATCCAAAAGTTGGATTGGCCCAACGGGGAAACCAAATTTCACCAGCGCATTATCAATGTGATCCACCTTTTCCCCTTCGGTCAGCAGGCGCATCGCTTCATTGATATAAGGTGCCAGAATGCGGTTAACATAGAACCCGGCCTTATCAGCCACCACTACCGGCGTTTTACCCTGCATTTTTGCCAGCTTTACAATGGTGGCAACGGTTTGCGGGCTGGTACTGGCGTGAGGAATGACCTCCACCAGCGGCATTTTTTCTACCGGGCTAAAGAAATGCAGCCCGATCACCTGTTCGGGACGCGCAGCCTGCGCTGCAATATCGCCAATCGGTAACGATGAGGTGTTGGAAGCAAAGATGGTGTGCGGCGCGCAGTGCGCTTCAACCTCGGCCACCATCTGCTGTTTCAGGGCCAGATCTTCAAATACCGCCTCAATTACCACGTCGCGATGGCGGAATCCGCTGTAATCCGTGGTACCGGAGATCAGCGCCAGTTCGCGATCGCGCTCACTGGCTTTGATATGGCGGCGTTTGACCTTCTTATCAAGCAGCTGCCAGCTGTACTGCAGGGCGTGGTTGATGCCTTTCGGATTGATGTCTTTGATTCGCACCGGTAATTTGCCTTTGCTGGCGCTGACGAAGGCGATACCGCCCCCCATCAGTCCGCCACCCAGCACACCGATGGCTTCAAGTGGTGCTGGCTCTGCCTCGCTACCGGGATCTTTTTTCACCTCAGTGCTGGCAAAAAAGAGGCTGCGCAGCGCCTGTGACTGCGGGGTCATTGCCAGCTCGCCAAAGGCTTTGGCCTCAGCCGCATAGCCGCTGCTGCTGCCCTGCGTCAGGCCGGTATGGATAACCTCGAGAATGCGTTTTGCCGCCGGGTAATTACCCTGCGTTTTTTGTTCCGTTTTGTTCGCCACCATTTTAAACAGCACCGTGCGTCCCAGCGGGCCTGCCAGCACACGCTCGCGCACCGGTAAGCGACGATCGACCGGTTTATCTTTCAGGGCTAACGCCACCGCAACCTCCAGCAGAATGGCGTGCGGAACCACCTCATCCACCAGCCCGACCTTCAGGGCCTGACGTGGGCGCAGTTGTTTGCCGGTGAGGATCATCTCCAGCGCGGTGCTGACACCCACCAGCCGCGGCAGACGTTGGGTGCCGCCCGAGCCGGGCAGTAAGCCGAGCTGCACTTCCGGCAGGCCCAGCACCGTTTTAGCGTCGTCAGTACAAATTCGCCCGTGGCAGGCCAGGGCAAGTTCCAGCCCCCCGCCAAGACAAGCGCCGTGGATCGCCGCAATCACCGGGATCGGCAGGGCATGAATTTCGGCCATGATCTGCTGCCCCTGACGGGCCAGCGCTTCCGCTTCCTGCGCGCTGCTCGCGCGGGCAATCATGTTGATATCGGCCCCGGCAATGAAGTTGTCCGGTTTGGCCGAGATAAACACCAGCCCGCGAAGCGTTTTGTTTTCACGGACCTGCTTCAGGATCGCACGGACCTGGCCGCCAAACTCTGCTTTCAGGGTATTCATCTTTTCGTCTGGCGCATCGATGGTCACCACCGCCACGTTGTCCAGCCGCACATTCAGGGTAAATGCCGTTGTCATCTCCATTATTCTGCCTCCAGAACCATTGCGGCACCCAGGCCACCCGCCGCGCAGGCAGTGACCAGGCCAAACCCGCCGCCGCGACGGCGCAACTCATGCAGCGTCTGGGTGATCATCCGCGCGCCGGTTGCCGCGAAGGGGTGGCCATAGGCAATGGAGCCACCCAATACGTTAAATTTGCTTTCATCCACTTCGCCTGTGGCGTGAGTGCGGCCTAACACATCGCGGGCAAAGCGTTCGCTACCCAGCAGTTGCAGGTTAGCCAGAGTCTGGGCGGCAAAGGCTTCGTGCATGTCGATAAGCGTCAGGTCGTTCATCGTCAGTCCGGCACGCTCCAGCGCCAGCGGCGTGGACCAGGCTGGCCCCAGCAGCATGTCCTGCCAGACATCAATGGCGGTAAAGGCATAGCTGCGCAAATAGCCGAGCGGGATCAGGCCCAGCTCTCTGGCGCGCGATTCGGTCATCAGGATCACCGCCGCCGCACCATCGGTTAACGGCGTGCTGTTGGCGGCGGTTACGGTGCCGTGCTTACGGTCGAATGCCGGACGCAGTTTGGCGTAATCCGCCAGCGTCGAGGTGCCGCGGATATTATTGTCTTCGCTTAATGGTTCGCGGAACGGCGGGGTGTAAGCGGTCATCACCTCTCCAGTCAGCTTGCCTTCCGCCCAGGCCTTGGCGGCGCGTTGATGCGAGCGATGCGCCAGTGCATCCTGCTGTTCGCGGGTGATGCCATAGGTCTTCGCCATCTGTTCAGCGGTATCGCCCATCCGCAGGCCGGTTGAGTACTCCGCGACGGCAGGCGGGACGGGAAGCAGATCGCGCAGACGCAGGCGCGAGAAGAGGGATAAACGCTGCCCGGTGGTACGGGCCTTGTTGACGTCTACCAGCACGCGGGCGAGCTTCTTGCTGACGCCAATCGGCAGAACGGATGACGAGTCAGCGCCGCCGGCGATCCCGGCGCGTATGGTGCCCGTCATCAGGCTTTCTGCGACGTTCGCCACCGCCTGAAAGCTGGTCGCACAGGCGCGGCTGACGCTGTAGGCATCGGTATGGACATTCATCCCGGTGCCCAGCACGATTTCACGGGCGATATTGGGCGCTTCCGGCATTTGTACCACCTGGCCAAAAACCAGCTGCTCAATCACCTCAGGAGGTATTTCGCTGCGAGCCAGCAACTCCCCCACTACCATTTTTCCCAGATCGACTGCAGGTATGCCATGAAAAGCCGTCGCCTGACGGGCAAATGGCGTACGTAATCCACTGACAATGGCAATGCGATCACCCTGACGGGTGACTAGCGGTAATGCCTGACTCATAACGCTCCCCTGTGAATAACAAATGCGCAAAGTGGTCTGACCTGATAACAGTCTTAACCAAATTTTTACATTAGCCAATCGGGGAGAAGAAAAATTGCGAGCGAAGCCACAGAGCGCAAACGAAACGCCTCCGGTAGAGGAGGCGTTGAAGGGAAATTAACGCAGACCGAGCTGGAAAATCAGGGACTCAGCTTCGCAGCTGAACACAAAGTCGATATCCAGGCGTACCCCGCCGTCCACTTCGGTGAAGGTGGAAGAAATGTCGCAAGGTTCAGACTCAACGCCGCGGGCTTTGGCAGTCAGCGCAGCCAGCGTCTCTTCGGCTTCGGCACGGCTGGCAAATTCACGGCTGTAAGAGGCGGTGCAATCCGTGTTATCCACGATGGTACCGACATCCATACAGCAGCAAACCGGGGTTTCATCAGCACTGCATTTACTCATAGTAGATTTCCTCTGTTAGTCGCGCAGGGCGCGAATAGACACAATGCTGATATTTTACGCCCCGCCCGGGGGTGGCTCCAGTTGTTAATGGCGTAAAAACGGGTAAGTGAGCAATATCACACGTAAAAATGATCTAAAACAAAAATCACCCATTAGGAGGAAGCAACCTGGTCACAATTTTGCCAACCAGATCCCGTTTCGAAAAACATATCAGTAAATATTAATAAACAGACTTGCAACATTCTATCTGGTCAGACCTATACTCTCGCCACTGGTCTGATTTCTAAGTGTTACGACAGACCCTACACTTCGCGCTCCTGTTACTCTATGTAACAAATATTGAATAAAAATAACTCAATGAGGTTATGGTCATGAGCCAGAAAACCCTGTTTAAAAAAACTGCGCTCGCAATCGCAGTGGCAATCGTCTCTACCTCCGCCTGGTCAGCGGGCTTTCAGTTAAACGAGTTTTCTTCCTCAGGCCTGGGCCGTGCCTATTCCGGGGAAGGTGCTATCGCTGATGACGCAGGGAACGCGAGCCGTAACCCTGCCCTGATCATGATGTTTGATCGTCCAACCTTCTCCGCGGGTGCCATTTTCGTTGACCCGGGTGTGGATATCACCGGGCGCTCCCCAACGGGTGCAAGCCTGAACTCAGATAACATCGCGCCAACGGCATGGGTTCCAAATCTGCACTTTGTCGCGCCAATCAATGAACAATTTGGCTGGGGCGCATCCGTTACCTCTAACTACGGACTGGCGACCGAGTTTAATAACAACTACGCAGCAGGGGCCTACGGCGGTACAACCGACCTGGAAACCCTCAACCTGAACCTGAGCGGTGCTTATCGCCTGGATAACCACTGGAGTTTCGGTGCCGGCTTTGATGCTGTCTACGCGAAAGCGAAAATTGAGCGCTACGCGGGTGACCTGGGCCGCATCGTCGCAGGCTCCGGCAGATTGCCTCCAGCTCTGGCGCGACAGGTCGCGGGGATCCCGGGAGACACCCAGATTGCCTACCTGAAGGGTGATGAGTGGGGCTTTGGCTGGAACGCCGGTATTCTGTATGAAATCGATAAAAACAACCGGTATGGCTTGACCTACCGTTCTGAAGTAAAAATCGATTTCGATGGCGACTATAAGAGCAGCCTGCCTTCCGCCTACAACCAGATTCTGGGCAACTTTGGTCTGCCAATGGGGACGGATGGCCGTACCACTGGCGGTTCTCTGACCCTGAATTTACCTGAGATGTGGGAACTGTCCGGCTACAACAGAGTCGCGCCGCAATGGGCCGTCCACTATAGCCTGACCTACACCAGCTGGAGCCAGTTCCAGGAGCTGAAAGCCACTAACAGCGGCGGTGATACGCTTTTCTATAAAGATGAGAGCTTCCGTGACGCTTACCGCATCGCGCTGGGTACCACCTACTATATGGATGATAACTGGACGTTCCGTACCGGTATTGCCTTCGATGACAGCCCGGTTCCGGCAGACAAACGTTCTATCTCTATTCCGGACCAGGATCGCTTCTGGCTGAGCGCCGGTGCGACCTATGCATTCAACAAAGACGCCTCAATTGATGCGGGTGTCTCGTATATGCATGGTCAGAAAGTGACCTTCCAGGAAGGCCCGTATGAGTTCTCTTCTGAAGGTAAAGCCTGGCTGTATGGCATGAACTTCAACTACGCGTTCTAATCACGTAGTGATAAAAAAAGGTGAGCATCGTGCTCACCTTTTCTTTTTTATTCCGCATCAATCTCGGAGAGTTCGTTCTCGATCGCTTTCGCGTTCGGGTTGTCTTCCGGTTTCAGCTTGCCACCGTTAGCAATGAAGTCATGGTTCTGGAAGTACGCTTCACGCACCATAAGGTACGGATCGGAGGACTGACGCAGCAGGCCATCTGAATCCAGCAGCTGTGCACGCGTTTCTACCCCTTCCAGCGTCCATTTACCCACCGACAGCGGCCAGGTGAGCCACGACAGCACCGGATAGAGGGTATCGACCGCATCACCCCCATCTTCACGCAGGGTGAAGCTACCGTAGAACGGCAAATGAACATACGGGCCGTAACCCACATTGTAATGACCCAGGGTACTCCCGAAACGGTGGGGTTGCTCTCGTTGCAGCTTCGGATTCGCCATGCCGGCAACGTCAATAAAGCCGCCCATCCCTAACAGGGTGTTCAGGAAGAAGCGCGTGAAGTGAACCATGCCTTGATAGGGATTGCCCTGCAGGAAGTAGTTCGCCATCACGGCTGGCTCTTCAAGGTTGCTGGTGAAGTTGCTCAGGCCATTACGGGCAGGTTGCGGAACATAATCACGCCACGCCACCGCAACCGGACGTACCACATACGGATCCAGCACGTTATAGTTGAAGTTGTACATGGTGCGGTTAAATCCTTCCAGAGGATCGGAGCGCCCCTGCTGCTCGCCAGAACTGGCGCAGCCCATCAGCAACGTGGTGCCCAGCGCAACCACCGACAGCCGAAGTTTCATATCTTTCTCCCTGTTAAGTATGGCTATCACCAAAAGCCATCCGTACTGGCGCTTTCGCGCTCCGTCTGTAAATGTGCAAGTGATTGTATCAGCACGCTTACTGATGTCTACGACCACAAATCGGGGCGACAAAAAACCCTTTTTATGATCTCAGAATAGCCTGGCTTTACGTTTTCGTTAGGCTGGCAATTTTATACGGCCTTTGCCGGGGATGTATCGCGTTTATTGCCATAACAGGAATTTAAGAGCTTACCCACAGGCGTGGAGACAAAAACCGCTACGCTTAAAGGTATCAGCCACATCAGGAGCACCATTATGGACGAACTCAAAGAAGAGAAAATAGATCAGCATACCGAAGAACTGGAAGTTGAAAGTGAGGAGAAGCGCCGGGGAAAGGAGATTGAGGTCGATGAAGACCAACTCCCCTCCCGCGCCATGGCCATCCACGAGCATATTCGCCAGGATGGTGAAAAAGAGCTGGAACGTGATGCCATGGCCCTGCTGTGGTCGGCTATCGCCGCCGGGTTATCAATGAGCGCCTCTTTTCTGGCAAAGGGTATTTTTCACGTACAGTTTGAAGGCATCCCCGGCGGGATGGTGCTGGAGAATCTGGGCTATACCTTTGGCTTTATTATCGTGATCATGGCGCGTCAGCAGCTGTTTACCGAGAATACCGTCACCGCGGTGCTGCCGATCATGCAAAGCCCGACATGGGGCAATTTCGGTCTGCTGATGCGCCTGTGGAGCGTGGTGTTGCTCGGTAATATTATCGGCACCGGTGTCGCGGCCTGGGCGTTTGAATATATGCCGATATTTGACGAGGCCACCCGCGACGCGTTTGTGAAAATCGGAACCGGGGTGATGGAAAACAGCCCGGTCGAAATGTTCTCTAACGCCATTATCTCCGGCTGGATCGTTGCCACCATGGTGTGGATGTTCCCGGCTGCCGGTTCGGCCAAAATCGTGGTTATCATTCTGATGACCTGGCTGATCGCCCTGGCCGATACCACCCATATCGTGGTAGGTACGGTGGAAATTTTATATCTGGTCTTTAACGGCACCATCCACTGGAGCGAGTTTTTCTGGCCCTTCGCCATCCCTACCCTGGCAGGCAATATCTGCGGCGGCACCTTTATTTTTGCCCTGCTAAGCCATGCGCAAATCCGTAACGATATGTCGAACAAACGCAAAGCCGAAATCAAAGCCAGGGAGCAGGCCCGGCAGGAAGAGGCGGAAGAAGATAAAAAATCGGCGTGAATGGCGACACTTTAAGCAGTCAGGCGGTGGCGAGCTTAACGCCCTGGATAAATGGCGTTATAATCGTGCCGCTTCGTCCCCTTAGTTAAATGGATATAACGAGCCCCTCCTAAGGGCTAGTTGCAGGTTCGATTCCTGCAGGGGACATTTGCCCACCTGCCACGCCCTCTGCCACTTCCCTGCCAATAGCACCCATACACACAACATCCCGTATCGCTGTACTGTACTCTGCCGCCGTTAGCACGAATTCACTTCTTAAAAAATAACGGAGATATGGAATGAAACGAATCCTCATTGTGATGGCATTACTCGCCCCTTGCTCTGCGTTTGCTGGCGTTATTTTTCACCCGGTCGAGCGCGCTGCGGTAGTGGCAAACTCCTCACATCCGGTGGCAGCAGCGACGGTTACCGCTCAGGCCAGAAATCACCGTGCCGCCAGAGTGGATGCCGTTAACTGCAACGATGGTCGCTGCGTACAGCATGGTAATGTGATTCGGTAAGATGCAGGAGACGCCAAAACCCACCAAACCCGGTCGCTGACACCCCTGAGCAAAACGGATACGCTTTTGGGGTCTCGTTCATATGACGGGCAATTCATTTGCCCGTGAAGGCAGATAACCCTGCCACCCATCCGGTCTACAGAGGGTACTATGTCAAAAGCGCTCCTTATCATCGACATGCAGAATTTCGTAGCAGAAAGAATCCAACAAGGCGTTGAATACTTCCCTCAGGCGAGCATTGAAAATATGACCGCCGTAATTGAGAAATTCAGAGCAGCAGGTAACCCGGTCATCCATGTTCGCCACCAGACGCCTGCTCAGGGTTCTCCTCTTCATCACAACTCGCCGTCAAGCCAGCCCCTTGAATCCTTTAATGAACGCGCTGACGAACCGGTATTTATCAAACACACCTCCTCCGCATTCAGCTCAACGGGACTACTGGCTTATCTTCAGGACGCAGGTATTTCAGAGGTGGTCGTTATCGGTGCCGTGGCAGGATTCTGTGTCAACTCAACCGTCAGAATGGGTGCCGATCTGGGGTTAAAGATGACGGTGCTAAAAGATTCGGTGATAAGTTTTGCCATGGAAGACCATCAACTCAGCGCAAAGGCCATTCATGATGTCACCCTGGGGCTGCTTGCTGCCGGTTTCGCGCAGGTGAAAGACGCCACGGATTTACCGCTTTCCTGAGTACTGTGCCCTGGGCGTCCATCACCTGGCACGTCGCCAACGCTTCAGGGTATAATCTGTAAATCTTATGACAGACTTCAGAAACGACCATGACCAAACTCACACTACAAGAGCAGATGCTTAAAGCTGGCTTAGTCAGCAGCAAAAAAATGGCGAAAGTGCAGCGCACCGCCAAAAAATCCCGCGTACAGGCGCGTGAAGCACGCGAAGCCGTTGAAGTGAATAAACAGGCGCAAATTGAACGCGATAAAGAGTTAAGCGAGCAGCAGAAGCAAGCGACTCTTGCAAAAGAGTACAAGGCACAGATCAAGCAGTTAATTGAGATGAACCGGGTCGTGGTGGCAAGAGGCGATATCGGTTTTAACTTCACCGACAATAACCTCATCAAAAAAATCTATGTCGATAAAACCACGCAAGCGCAGCTGATCAATGGCCGTCTCGCCATTGCGCGTCTGGTTGCCGAAGCGGGCCGCGAAAGCGAATACGCCATTATCCCGGCGGTAGTGGCAAATAAAATTATGCAGCGTGATGCAAGCTATATCGTGTTGAGCAGCGAGCTGACTCAGGAAGCGAAGGACGAAGACGATCCTTATGCCGATTTTGTCGTGCCTGACGATCTGATGTGGTAATGCTTACAGACCACCTCCCCGGGAGGTGGTCTGTATCCCGCTTAACGCTCGCGGAACGCCTCCGCTTTCGCGCGCAGGATCGGTTTCAGCAGATAGGCCATCACCGTTTTCTTGCCGGTAATGATATCCACCGAAGCCACCATCCCCGGAATAATCAGCAGCGGCTTCTCATCCGTACCAAGGTGATTTTTGTCGGTACGCAGACGAATAATATAAAAACTCTTCCCGTCTTTGTCGGTCACCGTATCGGGGCTGATCTGCTCCAGCGTGCCCTTCAGCCCGCCATAAATGGTGTAGTCGTAGGCAGTAAATTTCACCGTCGCTTCCTGGCCCGGACGCAAAAACGCGATGTCCTGCGGCCGAATTTTGGCCTCCACCAGCAGTTTGTCGTCCAGCGGAACAATCTCCACCAGGTCATTACCCGGTTGGATCACGCCGCCAATGGTGTTGACCAGCAGCTGCTGCACGACGCCGCGAACCGGCGAGGTGACCAGCGTACGGTTCACCCGGTCGGTGATCGCTTTGCCGGAGGCCTCTATTTTACTGAGATCGGTTCGTGCCTCGTTAAGCTGCCCCAGCGCCTCGCTGCGGTAACGCCCCCGCGTTTCACTGACCTTGCTCTCAATCTCCTTGATGGCCGCTTCCGCCCGGGGAATGGCAAGGGTCACAGAGTCCAGTTGCCCCTGAGTTTCAACCACACCCCGACGCAGACGGAGCACTTCTACTTTTGAGATGGCCCCTTTTGCCACCAGAGGTTCAGACATGCTGACCTCCTGCTGCTGCAGCCCCAGGCTACGCCGGTACTGGCTGGCCTTGCCCTGGAAGTCGAGTAACTCCTGCTTCTTCTGCACCAGCTGTTCGTTAAGCCCGGCCAGCTCGCTCTGGATACGCTTGTTCACGCTGGCGAACAGTTCCATCTCGCCGTTGGCGATATCGGGTGCCTGCTGAACAATCTCCGGAGCCAGGGTCAGGGTTGAGGCATCGTTGAGTTGAGCGGTCAGACGCTGGATGCGCGCCTGCAATGCCAGCCTGTCAGCTTGTGTCTCACCGGCGTTAGAACGAAACTGGGTATCATCCAGACGCAAAAGCGGTGCCCCGGCTTTCACCACCTCGCCTTCGTGCACAAAGACCTCAGCCACGATCCCGCCTTCAAGGTTCTGCACCTTCTGCAGACGGGACGAAGGAATGGCCCGCCCTTCCCCGCGCGTCACCTCATCAATGCTGGCCAGCGAGGCCCAGAGGATCATGGCGATAAAGAAGGCAAAAATCGCCCACAGGGTGACGCGCACCACCCGCGGGGCATCATCCAGCAAGGCTTTGTTGACTTCATTGGTGGTGAACGGCGCGGGCTGTTTATCGCCCGACAGCCAGCTCATCAGGCGGCTAAGCGTATCAACGATTCGCATGAATTTGTCCCTTCTTCAGCGCACTCATCACGCTCTCTTTCGGGCCGTCGGCAATGATTTTGCCGTTATCGACAATGATCAGACGGTCCACCAGCGTCAGCAGCGACGCACGATGCGTGACCATCAGCAGCGTTTTGTTGCTGATGACCGGTATTAGCGCCTTTTTAATCAGATCTTCGCTGGTGTTATCCATCGAGCTGGTGGGTTCATCCATCAGCAGCACCGGGGGATCGAGCAGCAACGCGCGCGCCAGTGCCACCGCCTGCCGCTGGCCGCCCGAGAGACTCATCCCCCGCTCGCCCACCTGCATGTTGTACCCGGACGGATGGCGGCGGGCGAATTCATGGACCCCGGTCAGGGTGGCGACCCGGAGCATGGTCTCGTCGTCAACATAGCTGGCACCGTAGACCAGATTCTCGCGCAGGGTGCCGCTGAACAGGTGAATATCCTGCGGGGCATAGCCGATGTTATGGCGCAGATCGTGCACATCGATCTGGCGGGCATCGATGCCGTCTATCAGCACATTGCCGCTGTCAGGCTGGTAAAACCCCACCAGCAGTTTCGCCAGTGAGCTTTTACCCGACCCGCTGCGGCCGATGATCCCCACCTTCTCGCCGGGCTGGATCGTCAGCGAGACATTGCTGAGCGAAGCGTACTGGTTGCCCGGGTAGACAAAGGTGACGTCGCGCAGCTCAATGGCCCCGGAGAGCGTCTCCCGCTTCAGCGGCACCTCGTTGTCCTGCACCTCCTGCTCCAGCCCCATCATTCGGTCGATGGTGCCTTTGGTCATCCGCGCGCGCTGATAGCGGGTGATTAGGCTGCACAGCTGGCCAATGGGCATCATGGCGCGGCGGTGCAGCAGGTAGCAGGCAATCAACCCGCCCATGCTCAGGTTGCCGCCAATAATGATGTAGACCCCGGCCACGATAATGGCCACGCCGCTGAACTGCTGCAGCCAGGCGGTAAAGTTCACCGCTACATAGGAAAGCGACTTGACTCGCAGCTCCAGCTTGCTGAGTTGCCCGGTCAGGTGTTCCCACTGATACTGGCGCTCGCTCTGGGCGTTATTAATCTTGATGGCATCGAGGCCGGTCAGCGTCTCCACCAGCATCGCCTGACGTTCATTGGAGAGCTGGTAGGTTTTCTTAACCCGCGACATCAGCGGGCGCTGGATCAGCCAGTTCACCAGCAGCGCCAGGGGATAGGAGAGCAGCGGGATAAACACCAGCGGGCCACCGATGATGCCAATCAGCAGCAGGATCAGCAGTGTAAACGGCAGGTCGATAAAGGCGGTCAGGGTCAGCGACGAAAGAAAGTCGCGGATCGACTGGAACTCCTGGAAGTTCTGCGCGAAGCTCCCCACCCGCTGCGGGCGTAGCTTCATCTTCATCCCCAGCAGCCGCTCGAACAGCGCCGAGGAGACCACCAGGTCGGTCTTTTTACCCGCCAGGTCAAGGCAAATGCCACGCAGGATCTTCAGGACAAAGTCGAACACATACGCAATGCTAATGCCGATCGCCAGTACCCACAGGGTGGCAGTCGCCTGGTTGGGCACGACCCGGTCATAGACGTTCATCACAAACAGCGGGGCGGCAAGCGCCACCAGGTTAACGAGGAAGCTGGCGACAACCGCATCCACGTAGAGGAATTTCGACAGCTTGAGGGTTTCCTGGAACCAGGCCGTGGTGCGGGGCAGCGTGGCCGTTGGCTGGGCATCAAACTCATGTTCCGGGGAGATGAAAATCACCCGGCCGCTGTAGTTTTCCGCCAGCGTCTCGGGTGAGACGGTAATCTCACCGCCTTCCGTTTCACTGGGCAGCAGACGTGCGCGCTGCTGGTGATCCCAGCCAATCAGCACCGCGGTCTGGTTGTTTTTCAGCAGCAGAACGGCGGGCAGAGACATCGCGGTAATGTTTTCCAGCGGACGTTGCACGACCCGCGCCTTTAGCCCTGCCCGTCCGGCGGCTCGCGGAAAGGTCTCAATCGTCAGCGTATGGGCCTCCAGCGGCAGGCCGGTGGTCAGGACGTTGCGGCTGGTGGCAATGTTATGCAATTTACAGACGATCATCAGCGCATCCAGCAGCGGATCGTCATGGCTTTGCCGCGGATCCTGTCTGCCCTGCGTCTGCGACGTGCTCTCGATGCGATCGGGGGAATCAATGTCAGGCGTCATTCTCTGCCTCAGTGTTCTGCAGACCGATGCCGCAGATAAAAAAGAGAGGGTTGTCCCGGTGTCAGCCGGAATAACCCCCGTCAGCCTTCAAAGGCCCTATTTTAACTCAGGCAGCTCTGCCTGGGTACGTTGCGCTTGATCGAGCGGCTGCGCTGCCGACGGTGCCTGAATGTTCAGGTTTTTGAGCAGCTCACCGGTACGGGCGCTGATGCGGTAGGTGGTAAACATATCGACAAACTGCAGTTCAACGTAACGGCGCTGAGCGCTGAACACTTCGTTTTCGCTGTCCAGCATATCGAGCAGGGTACGGTCGCCCAGGCTGAACTGCTCCTGATAGGCGCTACGCACCTGCACGCTGCGATCGGCATACTCCTTCGCGATAGGCACCTGCTGCCCGGCATTTCTCAGGGCGTTCCAGGCCAGACGCAGATCTTCGTTCAGCTGGCGCTGGGCATTATTTTTCACATCCTGCGCCTCTTTCATTTTGTAGGCGTAAGAGGTGAGCGTTGCCTGGTCGCTGCCGCCGTTATAGAGGTTGTAGCGCATACGCAGCATCGCCTGCCACTCCTGGCTGTGCCCGCGGGTGCCATCAATGTTGTTATCCATGGTACGACCGACTTCAACATTCACATCCGGGTAAAAGCGCGATTTTGCCGCCTCGTACTGCTGACGGGTCGCTTCCACATCGGCATCGGCCTGTTTCAGCAGCGGGTTGTTTTCCAGCATCACAGCACGCGCGGCGTCCAGCGAGGCGGGAACGGCGAGTTTAGTGGGCATCACCAGGGTATCAGGCTCTTTGCCGGTGATGCTCTGGTAGTTGGCGCGGGAGTCTTCGAGGTTGGTTTGCTCGGTCAGCAGGTTGTTGCGCGCCTGTGCCAGACGGGCTTGTGCCTGCTCAAAGTCTGCCTGACGGCCCACGCCTTGCTCGGTACGCAGGCGGATCTGGTCGAACACCCGTTCGTGATTCTTCAGGTTATCTTCTGCCAGTGCCACCATCTTCTGGCGCATCAGCACGTCGAGATAGCTCTGGATCGCCTGCAGCGCGGTAGATTCGCTGGTATTCAGCACCGTCCAGGCACGCGAGTTGACCGTCGCTTTCTGACGGCCCACTTCGCTGGTCGTGGCAAAACCGTTGAAGACGTTCTGGCGCAGGTTGATGGCAGATTCGCTGCGGTGCAAATCACGCAGATGATCGCCTGCCGCGCGGGTGCTGGCGTTATCGGTTTGCTCCCAACCGGTACCGGCGGTGAGATCCAGCGTTGGCAGATAGCCACCTTTGGCAGCGCGAAGATCCTGATCTGCAGAATAGCGGCTGTTCACCGACGCGTTAACTTCCGGGTGCCAGAGCAGGCTGTCTTTTACGGCCTGCTCAAGCGTAGTGGCCTGGCCCTGCGTTGCGCTCAACACCAGCGCCGCACCCATCACAATCTGACTGTACTTTTTCATTTTGTTGCTTTTCCTTCATATCCCTTGATTATTGGTCAATACCCACCAGAGAAAATCCCATTAGACCGAGGGAAAAATGCATCCTGCGCGTTAATGTTCGGACGGAATCCTTCGTCTGAGGTCAATTCAAATCATCTTTGTTGCCGCGCAGAGTCAACTGCACTCTGCGCGGCGGCCGATCAGGCATGCTCTTCCGGTTTTGCGATCAGATTATCCAGCATCGCGTCATTACCGGCGTCGTAGCCGTCCGTTCCGGCGATCTCGCCGCCTTCAGCAGGCACATGCTCAATCTCCGCCTGGCCGTCGGCCGCACCACTCTGCGGACCCGCCTGAATCAGGGTGCTGAGATCGTTATGCCCTTCGTCATGGATGAGATCGCTAAAGTTCAACTGCTCGTCCTGCCCCGGGCTGGCGCTCTGCAGCGTGGTAAAGGCTTCACTCTGATCATCGCCCGGCAACGCATGATCGGCCGATGCCGTCGGCGTCTCGTTATGCTCTGCAGTGGTACTAAGCAGCAGATTGTCATCGTCAATTAACGAAGCGGCGTGATTGTCAGCCTCCAGACTGCTGGTATGGATCTGCTTATCGCTCTCCTCGACGTCATGATCGGCATGGCTCTCCTCAATGCTGTGGCTGGCCATCAGCGAGTGATCGTCGTCCATAGCATCATCAGCATGCTCTTCCCCACCGTGGCTTTCGCTCACGAAGGTGCCCCCCTCTTTGCCATCAACGGTAAAGTCGGTTTCATGCTGATCGTCTGCGGTAGAACCTACTTCCAGCGTGATCTCACCGAAATCGCTCTTACCGTCCGGGAGTTCAACGCTGACCTGGCCGATAAAGTGCGAGGTGTCATTATCAAAGGTCAGGTGATAGACCTTATTCTCCGCGTCGTAACTGACACTGGTGTAGTTACCCGTAAAGGTCGCATTCTCAGGAATGCCCCCCAGAGAGAGGCTGGTCAGGTGGTCACTGTTATCTGAGCTTTCGAGATTTATGTCGAGGTTCAGTGTGGCCGTGGTAGTGACCGTGGTATCGCCGCCGTGGCTGGAGGATGGGCCGTCACCAAAAATAACGCCCTCGATGCCGTTGGCATTCTGGAACGGCGATTTCCCGGTCTCGTTATCGACCACATGCAGGTTATCTATGTCGTTGTTTTTGTTGTTCTGCGGATGATCGACACCGGTGACGGTATAGTCAGCCTCATTACCCTGAACAAAGATATAGTCCTTACCTTGATCGCTATGCGGTAAGCCCTGGTTGCCGGTGATGCCGTTGATCGGCCGGAATTCATAGCGATCCTGCGGCCAGTCGCCCTGCTGGTAGTAGCCACCCGTATGGTCACCTACTACAAAGATATCGGTATGGGTCTTGCCGTCGTTATTGGCGTTGGCGTTACCCTGGCTGTTGTAGTAGTGGATCTGATCCGGGCTGTCGGCCTTCGGCACGAAGTCGCCCTGAATCTTACCGTCTGGGCTATCCGGGGTCAGCCAGACGTGCACGTTACTGCCGATCGCTACAATCACGCCATTCTGGATATCGTAACCGTTCGGATCGCCGCTGCCGCCGTTAATGTGGATGATCTTGTCATCTGACGTCTCGGTCGTCTTATCACCAGGGGTGACGGTGACGGTGAGTTTGACGTCGGCATCGGCATCGGCGTCGGCATCTGCATCGGCATCAGAATCGGAGTCGGCGTCCGCATCTGCATCAGCATCAGCGTCTGCGTCAGAATCCGCATCAGCGTCTGCATCCGCATCCGCGTCGGAATCGGAATCGGCATCAGCATCGGCGTCTGCATCAGCATCCGCGTCGGCGTCAGAATCGGAGTCGGCATCCGCATCCGCATCAGAATCGGCATCAGCATCCGCATCGGCATCGGCATCAGCATCCGCATCGGCGTCTGCATCCGCATCGGCATCGGCATCCGCGTCAGAATCGGCATCCGCATCCGCGTCGGCATCTGCGTCGGCATCCGCATCCGCATCGGCATCAGCGTCGGCATCTGCATCGGCATCCGCATCAGCGTCGGCGTCAGAGTCGGCGTCTGCATCCGCATCGGCATCCGCATCAGCGTCGGCATCGGAGTCCGCATCTGCATCGACATCTGCATCAGCGTCTGCATCCGCATCAGCGTCAGAATCGGCGTCTGCGTCGGCATCTGCATCCGCGTCGGCGTCAGAATCGGCATCGGCATCAGCGTCCGCATCCGCGTCAGAATCGGAGTCGGCATCCGCATCCGCATCGGCATCGGCGTCTGCATCTGCGTCGGCGTCGGCGTCAGAATCGGAGTCCGCATCTGCATCTGCATCAGCATCTGCATCTGCATCAGCATCAGCATCAGCATCAGAGTCCGCATCCGCGTCGGCATCAGCGTCCGCATCAGAATCGGCGTCAGCGTCGGCGTCAGCATCAGCGTCGGAGTCCGCATCCGCGTCGGAATCGGAATCGGAATCGGCATCCGCGTCGGCGTCAGAATCGGAGTCGGCATCCGCATCAGAATCGGCATCCGCATCGGCGTCCGCATCTGCGTCGGCATCAGAATCGGCATCGGCATCCGCATCTGCATCAGCATCCGCGTCAGCGTCGGCATCCGCATCAGCGTCAGAATCGGAGTCCGCATCGGCATCAGCGTCGGCGTCCGCATCAGCGTCAGAATCGGAGTCCGCATCGGCATCAGCGTCGGCGTCCGCATCAGCGTCAGCATCCGCATCAGCGTCAGCATCCGCATCCGCGTCAGAGTCAGAATCGGAGTCGGCATCTGCATCAGAATCGGCATCTGCATCGGCGTCAGAATCGGCGTCTGCATCGGCATCGGCGTCAGAATCGGCATCTGCATCTGCATCGGCGTCAGCGTCGGCATCGGCATCTGAATCAGCATCAGCGTCGGAGTCCGCATCAGCGTCAGAGTCAGAATCGGAGTCGGCATCTGCATCAGAATCCGCATCTGCATCGGCGTCAGAATCGGCGTCTGCGTCGGCATCCGCGTCGGCGTCTGCATCAGAATCGGAATCGGCATCTGCGTCAGCGTCGGCATCAGCGTCCGCATCTGCGTCAGCGTCGGCATCCGCATCAGCGTCAGAATCGGAGTCCGCATCGGCATCAGCGTCGGCGTCCGCATCCGCGTCAGAGTCAGAATCGGAGTCGGCATCTGCATCAGAATCCGCATCTGCATCTGCATCGGCGTCAGAATCGGAGTCGGCATCAGAATCGGCGTCCGCATCCGCATCCGCATCTGCATCGGCATCTGAATCAGCATCGGCATCGGCATCTGAATCAGCATCTGCGTCCGCATCAGCGTCGGCGTCAGAATCGGCATCCGCATCAGCATCAGCGTCGGCATCGGCGTCGGCATCGGCATCGGCATCAGCATCCGCGTCTGCATCTGCGTCAGCGTCGGCATCGGCATCCGCATCGGCGTCAGCGTCCGCATCAGCGTCTGCATCGGCGTCCGCGTCTGCATCTGCGTCAGCGTCGGCATCGGCATCCGCATCGGCGTCAGCGTCCGCATCAGCGTCTGCATCGGCGTCCGCATCTGCGTCGGCATCAGAGTCTGCATCAGCATCAGCATCCGCGTCTGCATCAGCGTCTGCATCGGCGTCCGCATCTGCGTCGGCATCAGAGTCTGCATCAGCATCAGCATCCGCGTCGGCATCAGCATCTGCGTCGGCGTCAGAATCGGCATCTGCATCAGCATCGGCATCAGCATCAGCATCCGCATCTGCATCTGCATCAGCATCCGCATCGGCGTCAGAATCTGCATCAGAATCGGAGTCCGCATCGGCGTCGGCATCCGCATCAGCGTCAGAATCTGCATCAGAATCGGAGTCCGCATCGGCGTCGGCATCCGCATCAGCGTCAGAATCGGAGTCGGCATCCGCATCCGCATCAGCGTCAGCGTCAGCGTCAGCGTCAGAATCCGCATCCGCATCAGCGTCTGCATCGGCGTCAGAATCGGAGTCGGCATCCGCATCCGCATCCGCATCAGAATCGGCATCCGCATCGGCGTCAGCGTCCGCATCAGCGT
The DNA here is from genome assembly GCF_043105735.1 of Leclercia sp. GLN_9. Taxonomy (NCBI): domain Bacteria; kingdom Pseudomonadati; phylum Pseudomonadota; class Gammaproteobacteria; order Enterobacterales; family Enterobacteriaceae; genus Leclercia; species Leclercia sp. GLN_9. The sequence goes on along the minus strand of NZ_JBICLV010000005.1, from coordinate 188,956 downwards.
CTGCATCGGCGTCCGTGTCGGAATCGGAATCGGCATCGGCATCCGCATCGGCGTCAGCATCCGCGTCGGCATCCGCGTCAGAGTCAGAGTCAGAGTCAGAGTCAGAGTCAGAGTCAGAGTCAGAGTCAGAGTCAGAGTCAGAGTCAGAATCGGAGTCGGCATCAGCATCCGCATCGGCATCCGCATCCGCATCGGCATCGGCATCGGCATCCGCATCCGCATCCGCGTCGGCATCAGAATCCGCATCCGCATCGGCGTCTGCATCTGCATCCGCATCGGCGTCAGCGTCCGCATCAGCGTCAGCGTCCGCATCAGCGTCTGCATCTGCGTCGGCATCAGCATCCGCGTCGGCGTCGGCGTCGGCATCAGAATCCGAGTCCGCATCCGCGTCAGCGTCAGCGTCGGAATCTGCATCGGCGTCCGCATCAGCGTCAGAATCGGAGTCGGCGTCTGCATCCGCATCTGCGTCGGCGTCCGCCTCAGCGTCAGAATCGGAGTCGGCATCGGCATCGGCATCCGCGTCAGCGTCTGCGTCTGCGTCAGCGTCAGCGTCGGCATCCGCATCAGAGTCAGAGTCAGAGTCAGAGTCAGAGTCAGAGTCAGAGTCAGAATCGGAGTCGGCATCTGCATCAGAATCCGCATCTGCATCTGCATCTGCATCTGCATCTGCATCAGAATCGGCATCAGCGTCAGCGTCAGCGTCGGCATCCGCATCCGCATCCGCGTCAGAGTCAGAGTCAGAATCGGAGTCGGCATCTGCATCAGAATCCGCATCAGAATCCGCATCTGCATCAGCATCAGCATCAGCATCAGAATCGTCAGTATCAAGCAGCGTTATTTCTTCCGGGCGCTCATCGTCGGGGAAATCAAGGCCGATTGTCGGGTAACCGGCATTAGGGTCAACAACCTCAGCGGTTAAATCGAGCACGACGTGGGTATGCGATCCGCCGCCGCTGCCGCCTGGCTCACCGCCAGAGTTGCCAGGCTGAGGGCCTGCGGCTGGCGCCTCCAGGGTTTGCGTCGGGTCCTGCCCGTCGGCAATGGCCTGCTGAATAGCCGCGATGTCCTGCTGCTGGGCCGCCGTGGCGTCTGTAGCCACGTGCCCTGAGCTGTCCCAGTGGCTGTCCCGTCCCAGATCAACCTGTTTGCCGTCCGCCAGCGATAAGGAAATCGCGCCGGTCGGCCCGGTCTGAACTTGTTCTCCGTCGAGGATCCTGTCGCCTTCCGTCAGCAAACGCTTGCTGCCGTCAGGACTGACTGCGAATACCTGCCCTATTACTGCTTTGACGATCCCGGATACGCCGCTCATATATTGTTTCCCTCAATCCTGTTCACGCCCAATTCATCCATTGCTCAGGCTTAGAATGCTAAAAGAGAATTAAATCTGTATTAGTAATTTGCTGTGCAACACCGACAAGGATACACCCCTTAGCAACAATTTTATTGATGTAGGCCCGTGTCAGGTCTCTATATTAATTGATGGCATGTATCATTTGGAATCTAAATAACATGCACTACCAATAAAAAGAGTAAAACCATTAACTTCAGATTAATGTTGATTAATCCCGCCGTATAACGAAAGCGACTCAAATAAGCCCTTCATCATCATCTGCGATTAATCCTTCCAGCCCACTCAGCGAGCGGCGCGCCTGCGCACGACTGGTGAGTTTCGCCTGCGCGGCTGGCGGCAGGTCGGTAATGGTTATGACACCTTTGCTCATCAGCACCTCGATAAGGTCCTCCAGCACACGCACCATCTCAAGGTCGCTCTGCCGCAGTTGATACAGCGTGGCTTCGCGGATCTCTCGCTGGCGCATCCACTCGTCAATCTCGGGTGTGCACAGGTCATGCTGTTCCGTCATTGTGGAAAAAGGTGTCAGCTCCACCCGAATAATTCGTTTTTCCGTATCGCGTTCTACGTAATACATTTCCAGCCTCCATTCAGACTGTGAGGTTAATTTCCACCCAGCGTACTGGCGTCAGCGAAATAGCGCCCCATCGCGCCATGCAGACCAATTTTTTCCAGAATGGCCAGTTCACCCGCTGTTTCCACACGTTCGGCAATAAGCGGCAGATTAATCTGGCGGGTCGCCCAGTAAATAGCCTCAATAAACAGTTTTTTATCGTCCTCGCTGTCTATATCGCGAATATAACTGCCATCAACTTTAATCCAGGCCAGTCCCCACTGCGGTAAATTGCCGATAAGGTGGAAACGACCACCAAAATGCTGGATCCCCAGACGACAACCCAACGCCTTCAGACGACTGACCAGCACGTTTACGCGCTCAACGTCGGGAAGCTCATTTTCATCCAGCTCCAGGGTCAGCCAGGCAGCGAGCTGCGGTACGCCTTTCAGCGGTTGCAGCAGGGCGTTCAGGCTCTGGTCGTCCGCCACGCTGGCACCGCTGATACTCAGCGCCAGCGGGCGCGGCGATTTTGCCAGCTCTTGCAGGGTCTGCTGAAGCATCACGATATCCATGCGACGGCTGAGATCGAGACGGTGGATCCACGGCATAAAGCGTCCCGCTGGCACCAGTTCCCCGTCCTCGGTTCTGATGCGGGCCAGGATCTTATGATGCTGTACCCCCTGCGCGTTATTACAGGCATACACCGGCTGGGAAAAAAGCTCGAATGCGCCGTGGGTCAGCACTGCGTCGAGCCGGGTGTACCAGCTGTGATGATCCTCTTCGCGCTCCGTCGCCGAGGTGGTATCAGGGCTGGCAAAGAAGCGCATCTCCGTTTCCGCTCTCGCCAGCGCCTGGTCTGCCTGCGCCAGCACCGCCTGCGGCGTATCGCCAATATTAAAAGGAACCAGCGCGAAGTGGGCTACCGGCGAAACGTCGCTCATGCCCATCTCAGACAGCGCCTTGAGCTGCGTGCTGAGGGTGTTGCTCAGGTTATCGAGATCCTGCCCGAGGATCTGCGGGGCGATAATGGCGAACTCCCCGCCGCGCACGCGGGCAACAAAGCCTTCGTTGTGAAAATAGTTGCGCTGCAGGCCGGTGAGAATATTCGCCACCGCCACCAGCAGCTGATCGGATTTCGCTCCGCCCAACCGCTGGTTGAGGCCCATCAGATCCTGGACCCGCAGCAGCAGGATGTGCCCGGCGGCGTTCTCTTCATCGCTCAGGCGTGACTGTAGCTGAATATCAAACGCGCGGCGGTTGCTCAGGCCGGTCAGGCTGTCGTGATAGGCCTCCTGGCGCAAGGACTCCGTGCGCCGGGCCTGCTCGCTGAACAGCGCCTTAAGCTGGGTCACCATCATGTTGGTCGCCTCTACCACCCGGCGTAACTCCGGGGTCTTCGGTAGGGCCGATACGTTGAGAAACTCGCGGCGGCAGATCGCCATCGCCTGGCCGACAATATAGTTAAGCGGGCGCAGCGTACGGCGTAACAGCAGGGTGGCGGCAAGCACAAACAGCAGGCTACAGCCGATCAGCCACAGAAAGCTGGCGACGATACTGTTCCACAGGCGGGCCAGGGCAAACATCGGATGGCTGACCACTTCAACCCGTGCGACCTGCGTCCAGCCGCGCATCACAATGGCGTCGCCTTCGCCGGGGCTGAGGTGCACCAGCCGCACGAACCACTGCGGTACGTGACTACTCTGGGGCACATCGCTGCGCTCGATGATCGGTTTATTGGTCTTAATATCGACCACACGGATGCGATAGAAATAGCCGCTGTCGAAGATGGAGTTCACCATCAGTTCGGTCATGGTCGGGTCGTCGATATGCGTCGTCAGCGACACCCCCAACGCCGTCGCGGCATCCTGCGCGTGGGCGCTAAGCTGGTTGCGGTACTGCTCCCGCGAGCTTTCCAGGGTCACCACAAAGTTGCCGCAGAAAATGACAAACGTAAATAAACAGATGCCGATCAGTAGCTGTTTATAAAGAGACATGGCCCTATCCTATTCATTAATTACAAATCCTTCTGCACGCATTCGGGTGAGAAGATCCTGCCAGCGGGAGAGCCGTTTGCTGTCGCCCACGCGTTTGTTGCCGCCGGACTGCGGTAGCCATAACCCTTCGCCGTTGAAGGCGTATACGGGAAGCAGATCGGTACGCTGCGTTGCCGGCAAAATGGCGGTTTTAAGATTGTCCAGAACCAGGGGGATCGCCGTGGGGGTGGGATACCATGTCACCACCATGTGCGCCTGGTTCAGTTCGAGTGCTTTTACATAGGTAATACGTAACTGGTTCGCGGGAACGCCCATTTCGCGCAGAGTGAAATATTTCGCCAGTGCAAAATCCTCGCAGTCCCCTGCCCCTTTACGCAGAAATTCAATCGGCGTTGCCCAGTAGTCCTGCTGTTTCCAGACGACGATATCATCCCGGAAGGCCATCCTGGCGTTAAAAAACTGGTTAACCTGCTTCAACTTGTCCTGGATCGTGCCCTGCGACGGTTGGTTAAGCAAGGCCGCCCACTCATCTATTCGCTGTCGGGCAGCCGGGGTCGCCGGGCCATACAGCCGTTCGGTGCGGGTGCTGATGGCACTGAAATCCCACCCGGCACCCAGTCCGGGCGAAATAGCCAGCAATATCACCAGCCAGAGCGACAGCCAACGTCGACAACTCACTGAGAGGCGGGAACGAGGAGGTCGCATGGAGACGGCTCACTGCTCGCCTGTCAGGGCGCGCCAGTGTTGGCGGTACGCGACATAGCCAGAAAGGTAGTGTTCAACATCGTCGATCCGCACGCGGTAGCTATGGTGACGTATAAAAAAGCTGCCGACGATCCGCGCCGGGTTTTTAAAGAACATCGCCAGCTCAGGCCAGAAAAAGCCATTAGCCAGATAGCGGGCGCGGGTCTCCAGCGCCTGGTTGAATACTGCCATGTCGAAGCCCGCCAGCAGATGCTTATGCGGTGAGCTTTCAAGCCGCGCGATCATCCGCGATGCCGCCATCATCAGCTCCAGCAGCGTGGGATAGGTCGTCACCCGGTTCTGCACAAAGTCGAGGTGGTCGCGCACGTTATCCAGCCCAAACTGGTAATAGCGCTCTAGTGGCCGGTACAGCGTCAACTCGTTCACGCAGTAGCTGAGCCAGTGATCGTGGGCCTGCCAGTGCTTCTGTTCGATAAAGTGATCCATCGCCCGTTCGACCATTTCCAGCCAGCGCGGTGCCTTCGTCAGCCCGTAGAGGCGCATCAGCGCGAAAGCCGCTTCGCCGTCATAATAGATAATGCGATGTGCCGCCTTTAGCGACAGATCCCCGGCGTTAAGCACATGCACAAACCCGCCCGTTTGGGGATCCTGCATAAAGCCGATCCCGTTCGCCAGCCGCGCCATCTGCGCCAGGTAGCCATTATCCCCGGTCAGCTCGCTGTATTTCGCCATCGCCAGGATGCACACCGCGTTGCCGCCGAGCTTAATCTCATCCCCGGTATCCACCAGGAAATCGGCTTCGCTGCCATCCGGCAGCGTACAGGTGCGAATAAAATGGGCACAGAGATCGGCCAGCGCCCGCTCGATTGCCGCAAGATGTTCCGGCTGCTGCGTGACTTCCCAGCCTTCGAGCAGGGCATAGGTTGAGCTGGCGTGGCGCAGCGCGTTATAGGTCGGAATGGCGCGATCAAAGCAAGGGAACCAGCCGTACTGGTAGCGCCCGGAAGGGGTGATCTGGCGCGCCAGATAGTCGGTGGCCGAGGCGATCATCGGCTCCAACGCCGTTGCCTGCCAGTCGGGAAGCTGACGATAGCCGCTGTTACGTCCTGTCGATTCGAGGGGCAGCAACTGCTCGCCGTCGCAAAACAGCGCCCGGGTGGTAAAGCGCCACAGTGTCTGGTCAGGCTGTTCGGGCCAGCTCAGCACCGCGCCGAAACGACGACGAGAGAAATGGGCCAGATTATTGGCGTTTGCCGTGGCGACGCCATGGTCCCCGTGGTAGAGCAGCGCATTGGCGGCGATTTCCTGCTCCAGCATGGCGTAGCAAAACGCCAGATCAAGGCTCAGGCCATAGCGAAAATAGTTACGTTTGGTTTTGGCTAATCGGGCTTCCAGGGTGTCCCAGCGTAGCGCCTCTACCTTATCGACAAGGTCAACCCGCAGCCAGCAGACGTCAGTGCCGCTCTGTTGTTGCCACTGCTGTAACGCCTGCACGCCCTGCTGCCAGGCCTGCTCAAAGGTGTCGCCGCGACCCAGCACAATGTGGGCACGTTGCTGACCGTTGGAGGCGCTAAAAAAGATTGCCCAGCTGGGGCAAATCGGCGGTTTAGGCGCAACGTCCAGCAACTCCATCGCCGGGCGGATTTGCGCTAAAAAGTGGCTGAGCGGCATTTTAACTCCTGATAACGCCAAAGGAACCCTGTCAGAAAAATCCTAACCGATGATAACATTATGTGTGATGCGTTGTGTATTCTGTATGTCTATTGTTTCCTCCGGGGGCGGTGTGTTGAGTCGAGGGTGTGCGTTAGGTTTTCTGCTGCTGATAAGCGTATTCGCTCAGGCTGAGACGCCGCTACTGTGGAACCAACCGGCCAGCCGGGAACAGTGCCCGACCAGCAACGACGCCGCCTGGGTGCAGTACCCTAAGGGCGAGGCCTGCATGCGTTATTTCAGCGCTGGCACGCTGCGTGACGCCCCGCTGGCACTGGTGGTACTGAAAGGCGACCGGGTTTCACAGATTAAGCGATCCCCCGACACCATCCCCGGTAATACCGCCGAGGCACAACGCCGTCAGGCCCGGGCCATGCTGCGCCAGACCGGATTGCCGACGATTATCATTGCCCGACCCGGCACCTACGGCTCCAGCGGCAATCACTACCGCCGCCGTCAGGCGGAAGAGTTTCAGGCGATTGCCGCCGCCCTCGACGCCATCAAAGCCCGCTACGGCATTCAGCGTTTTATCCTCAGCGGGCACAGCGGCGGCGCTACCGCCGCTTCAGCACTGCTGACCTTCGGTCGCCGCGATATCGACTGCGCGGTCCTGACCTCCGGCGCCTGGGGCCTGCTGGAGCGGGCGCAGCGTCTGCGCCAGGAGCACAATGAGCCTCCCGCCCCCACGCTGGACGGCACCGGACTCCCTGCCCCCTGGGATCCGCTCGATCATATTAACGGGATCGCCGCCGATCCCCAGCGGCTGATCCTGGTGGTCGGCAACCCGCAGGATCGCAACACGCCGTTCGATCTGCAGGCGCGCTTTGCCGCTGCGCTGCGCGAGCATGGCCACCGGGTCACCCTGCTCGAACGTCCCGCCGCCTCGCCGGAGTACCACGATCTGCTGGGCAATGCCGCTATCAACGCCATAAAACGTTGTCCGCAGCGCGGGCACATCCCACACAGGTAAGGATTCAATCATGAGCCAGACATCACCCCACCAACGCCGTGTTAACGCACCGGGATGGACGGCCACCGATCTCGATAAACTGCCCGGCGGCGTCTGGCACAATCGCCCGGATGATGACTGGCGAGCTGAAGACGTCGCCATTTATCATGCTAAGTCGCAACCCACCCGTCCCTGCCTGTTCATTGCCATGGATACCGACACCTGGCTGCGAGGTTCCGGCAATACCGGCATTTATGCGGGCTGGGACGATACCCATCTGTCACTTTCGCGTCACGCCTCGCGCTACTGCGGGGCGATCGTCCAGCGGCGGCTTGAGAATTTGCCCCCCGACTTCCCCCAACTGGTCATCGGCAACAGCTATCAGGCGCTGCAATGGCTGGCCGAAGAGGCGCGGCGACGGCTGGACGGTAAACTGGTGGCGATCACCGGTACGGTAGGGAAAACCACGACCAAAGCGATGCTGAGCAGCATTCTTACTCCCGGCATGTCGGTGGTGTCGAGCCGCGAGAGCAATAATACGCGCACGGGGGCATGCCTCACGCTGGCTCGCGCCGTCAGCAACCCGCAGGCAGTGGTAATGGAAGTGGCGATCTCGGCCCTGTGGATGCGCAACGGCGGAATCGGACCCCAGATCAAGCCGCATATCGTTATCGTGACTGAAATCGGCATGACTCAGGTGGGCAAGAATGTGACTTCCCTTGAGGACGTGGCACGGTTTAAATCCCGCATCAGCCACGGTTTGATTCCGGGCGGCTACGCCATCTTAAACCGCGATATGGCCGGGTATGACATTGTGGCGCAGGGCGTTACCCGCGACGGCGCTCGCATCATCAGCTACGGTTTCCACCCCGCGGCAGACGTACGTATCACGGCGTTTACCCCGGAGGCACACGGAAGCCACATCACCCTCGCCTTGCGCAACCAGACCCTGAGTTACCGGCCAGCGGTGCCCGGTAAGGGCGGCGCGCTCAACTCGGTGGCGGCGCTGATTGCCGCCGATCTGCTGGGCGTCAGCGTGGCGCAGAGTATTAATCGCCTCGAAACCTGGCGTGGCGACGGACAGCATATGGGCATTACCGCCCTGCCGCTGCCGGACGGCGGAGCCGTCACCCTGATTGATGACAGTTACAACGCTGAATACCTGTCGATGCTCAACGCCTTTGAGGTAATGGCGCAGCGCGCCCGAAGCGGCGGGGGCCGGGTGATCGCTCTGCTGGGGCGGATCGTCAACCTCGGGGACCAGGCCGGGGCGATCCACCGTGCGCTGGCAGAACCCCTGCTGGCGGCAGGCTGCCAGCAGGCATTTTTACACGGCGAGGAGATGACGGCTCTGCACGATGCCCTGCCAGCGCCTGTTCGCGGCGGTCACTTTCTCACTGCCGAGGCCCTGGTCGAGGCCGCAGCGCCGAGGTTACGCGACGGCGATATCGTGCTGGTCAAAGGCAGCAGGCGTAATTCCGACTTTAAGCGGGTCGTCGGCCTGCTGAAAACCCGCCTCGCAGCGCCGCCTGCGCTCGGGAAAGGGCAAACCGCACGTCTGCTGATCAATCTTTCTACCGGTGAACAGCGGATTTCTGAGCTGAGCGACAGCACCTTTGCGTCGGGCTACCTCAGCCAGTTGTTGCTGACGGCCTGCGTTGCGGAGCGTCTGCTGGCGAAAAAAATCACCCTCGAGACTCCCGTCAGCGTTCGCGATATAGCTGCCGCCATCCTGCAGGACAACCCCGCGCTTGGCCTGCCCCGGGGTAGCAGCGTACCTGTGAAATCGCTGGTACAGGGGATGCTGATTCATAACGCCTGCGATGCGGCCATCCACCTTGCTGAGTTGCTGGCGGGCAGCAGCGCAGCGGCCCTGAAACAACTCCGGGGGCTGAGCGCCAGGCTTGGCATGCGCCACACCCATATCAATAACGTCTCTGGTCGTCCCCGCCCCGGACAGCGCACGACGCTGGCGGATGTCGCCAGGCTGATGCGCCATTTCCACCAGCGCTACCCGCACCTGTTACCCTGGCTGGCTGAGCCTGAGGCGGCAATTGGCGAACGGGTATACCGAAAAAGCAGCAACCTGCACAGTGACGGCAGCGCGTGGGGGCACTTCGGTGCGGGGCGCTGGGGCGTTGCGTTGCAGTGGATTGCCGGCGAGCTATGGCTGGCCTGCGCCGCCGGGGCGGATGACGCCTTCCATCTCGACTATCTGCTGGATGGACTTCTTGCCAGCGCCGGGAACAGTCAGCCAGCTCTCGCCCCGGCGCCGGTGGAACGGCATCTCACCCAGCCTGCCGCCACCCTCACCCTGCTGGGAGATACCTATTTTGGCGAGTGGTATACCCGCAGACGCCAGGCACGGGGAATTGACGATGCCCTGCAGCGCCACGGCTACGACCACAGCTTCGCGGCTATCGCCCCGCTACTGCGCGGTAGCGACTTTACCCTCGCCAACTTTGAAGCTGCCCTGACCACCGACCTGAGCGCCAGCCTGGAAGGCCGAAAACCGTTCTGTCTGACCGGGGATCCTGCCGCCTCGGTTGCCGCGTTGCGTAAACAGGGCATCGACGCGGTGGCGCTGGGCAATAATCACGCCATGGATGCCGGACTACCGGGTCTGCACAGCACCCTGGCGGCGTTCAATGAAGGCGGGATCGCCTGCATCGGGGCGGGGCTGGATGCCCGGCAGGCACATGCTCCGCTGGTGCTGACGGTGGGCGGCAGGCAGTACAAGATTTTCAGCGCCTACTGGTATCGACGCTATATGGAACAAGAGTGTGCCTTCTACGCCCGCCCACGCCGCGCGGGCGTCGCCTGTCTGAGCGGCGGGCTGCTCGAGCAGCTGCGGCAGGAGAAAGCCCGCTCCCATCCGGCCACCACTATCGTGCTGGCCCACTGGGGACTGGACTACCGCTGGACCACCGCCGGACAGCGGGCACAGGCGAAACGCCTGAGCGAAGCCGGAGCCGACCTGATCATCGGCTCCGGGCCGCATATGGTGAGTGATGCCGCCCGCCTCGGCGAGAGCCTGGTGGTCTACAGCATCGGCAATGCCGTATTTAACAGTAACGGCGAGTATCAGGCGCGTGGCATGCCCGCGTACGGTTTTATTGTTCGTCTGCTGCTCGGCCACCCGACGCCGCAGATCCAGCTTCTGCCGATCTATACCGACAATAAAAAGACCTTCTGGCAGCCGCGACCGGTTAACGAGGCTGAGTTTGCCGATCTGCTCGCGCAGTTGAAGGCGCAGGGGATGGCGATTATGCGGGAGGGCGAGCACGGCGCGGGCTGGCGTGGCGTCAGTGTTAACGGCGAATGTAGGCTGACCATGACGCTGGATAGCCGCTTTGGCCTCATGCCATCGGATGACGGGCACGCAATGAATACTCAAAAATCATGAGGCGTGAAGGGTAAGGAGGAATACATACTGACCATAACGCCGTCTCAACGGAGCGGCGCAAATGTGGAATTTTCAGGCGCTATAACTGCCTGAATGAAAATTCCCGATTACAGTTAAGGAGACATCACTCCGCTGTGATACAGGGTCAGGACAAATTGATGAGCGTGCCACTGCAAAACATCCCCCGCTGCGGGTCCATGCTGTTAGCCCTGATCCTCGCGTTAAGCGGCTGTGCTTCACATGATAATGCCGCCAGCCGGGGGCGGCCGGTGCAAAAATATTATCGCCCCGCGTACGTTCAGCCCCCGGTGATGCCTGTGCAGCGCGTGCAGGCGTGGTACAACGATGCGCCAGAAGACGAACCGCCCCGCGTAAAAGCGAAAAAACGCCCGCCGATCAAAGCAGCAGAACAACGTCAGCCCAGAGCCGTGCCGGTGCTGGATAATTCATTGCCCGAGCAGATCTGGCAACCGGCGATAAGCCGGCAGACGAGTCTGGAGCTGAAATCATGACAGAACGCGCCCTCGGCGAGCTGAGCAGCCGCCCGGATATCCGGCGTCCGGTGCTGCCTCTCTGGCAAAACAGCCTGGTGATTATCCTTACCCTCATCTACCTCATCTGCGAGCTGGCATTCAATTCGCGCCTGCTGGATCTGGTGGGAAGCCTCTCCACGCCTGACGACATCCACAGTATGGAACGCTATGGCCGGGCGTTAACCGCCATCGCCGCGGCTCTGCTGGTGCTACAGCTGGTGCTGGCGGGCAACGCCCGGCTGAAAAAACGCGGCATCGCGTTTCCCCCGCTGTATGTGGCAAGCATGGTGTTTTCGCTCTGCCTGCTGACCGGCGTGGTGACCTGGCAGACGGTGGAACGGGTGATTGAGCACCAGGTCGCGCAAAGCACCGGTGAGTTTCGCCAGAAATCGCTGCTGGCACAGCTCTATCAGCAGTCCTTAATTGACGGGCACCAGACGCTGGAGGGGATCCCGCAGGATGAGGACGGCGGGCAGCGGCAGACCTGGACCAGCCCCTCGGGAAAAGCCTTTCTGGCGATGCTGCCGCTGTTGATGAGTTCGGTCAGCCGCTATCACGATCTGCTTGAAAGCGAGGCAGCGCAAAACCTGCGTGACAGCATCAGCGTCCAGGAGGGTGGGACCCTCAACTATTACAAAGCCTGGCTGGCGGCACGTGCAGACATTTATAAGGATTATCTGGACTACCATACCGTTGCACAGAAAAACGTGCGTTATCACGGCGTGATGATCCCGGCTCAACTCGACTGGGAGACATTTTTCATGCTGGAGGTGGTGCAGGACCGGCTGCGTGAGAGGCTGGCGCTTCCCGTCCAGAGCAGGGTTCGTCCTGAATATCCCAAAGAGGATGCGCTGAAGCAGTTTGCTCTTGAACTGCATGCCCCCCATCTTGATTACGCCGTGCAACAGCAACTCCCCCACCTGCAGGCCGCGCTAGCAAGCTACGGGGCGGGCGGCGCGAATGAAAAACAGGGAGAAGATGCGGCGCGGGCGGTCATTGTCCCGCCTATTGCGCTGATGTTCTCGCTGCTCGGCGCGCTTACCCATCTGGCAAAACTGCTTTATTTGCTGCTGCTCCCCCTGAGCGCGGCTCTGTTGTATCTCACGTCGTGGCGTCCGGTTCGCCTCATCAACCGCCATCCGCTAAGCTTTCCGGTGCTGCTGATTTGCCTGCTGCTGGGGATATTCAGCGTGATGAATAACAGCATTACGGCTTCTCCCGCGTATCACGCTTTACGCCATGGGTTGCAGGGTGCAGAGGTGGCGATTACCGGGCAGTCCTCGGCGCTGAGCGGCGGCACCCTGTTGCGGGTTATTCATGCGGTCAGTATCGGACAAAGTTACAGCTATCCGTTAAACCATGCCCTACGCGAAAACGTGTTGATGGGCTTTGATTTTGGCTATGAAACAGATGATAAATAAGCTCTTTTTCGGACCAAAATCTGGCCTGTTTTTTGCCGGTTTTTTAAGCGCGAAGTAGTGTTAGCAGTTGAGATATATCAGTGCTACATTACGCCGCCCAACGTCAACACGCATTATCAGACCAGTCGACCTGTACGGTAACAGCCCGGAACGATTAGTATTAATACGGGTCATATAAGCAGTATGGCGTATCGCCCTTCTGGCGCTACCAACACATTCTTCATAAAGGTTGTTTTATCTTGTCTCAATGCAAATTCACCCTCTCCCTTTTGCACCCGCGTTACTGGTTTACGTGGTTTGGTCTGGGTGTTCTGTGGCTTCTCGTGCAACTTCCTTACCCGGTGCTGCTCTGGTTAGGTGCCACCCTCGGTAGTATCTCGCGTCGTTTTTTAAAACGCCGGGAGTCCATCGGTCGCAGAAACCTCGAACTCTGTTTTCCGGCTTTATCGCCCGAAGAGCGCGAGCATCTGATGACTGGAAATTTTAAATCCATTGGTATGGCGTTACTGGAAACGGGGATGGCCTGGTTCTGGCCGGATCACCGGGTACGCAAGTGGTTCGACGTGGAAGGCCTGGAAAATTTGCAGCGTGCCCAGGCCAAAAACCGCGGGGTGATGGTGATCGGCGTACACTTTATGTCGCTGGAACTGGGTGGTCGTGTGATGGGTTTATGCCAGCCGATGATGGCCACCTATCGGCCGCATAACAGCGCCCTGATGGAGTGGGTGCAGACCCGCGGTCGCATGCGTTCCAATAAAGCCATGATTAGCCGTAATAATTTACGCGGGCTGGTCAGCGCCCTGAAAAAAGGGGAAGCAGTGTGGTTTGCCCCAGACCAGGATTATGGCCGCAATGGCAGCAGCTTCGCCCCGTTCTTTGCGGTAAAAAAGGTCGCCACCACTAACGGCACCTTCGTGATTTCACGCCTCTCCAAAGCCGCGATGCTGACCGTGACCATGGTAAGAAAAACCGATAACAGCGGTTATCGCCTGTTTATCATGCCGGAACTGGAAAACTATCCGCAGGAAGAGATTGCTGCCGCAGGCTACATCAACCGGGTGATCGAGAAAGAGATCATGCGTGCGCCAGAGCAGTATTTATGGGTGCATCGCCGCTTCAAAACCCGTCCTGAAGGTGAACCGTCCCTCTACCGTTAGCCCTCTGCTGAAGGTTAGTTTCACCTTGAAACTAACCTTTTCAATCACCTGTGATCATCCTGCTTTATCGTTAGCACGCTATGTTGCTCAGGCGCAGTTTATTACCCTGCGAAATTAAACTGTCGCCGTTCCACGACACCCGTAAGTCGCGGAAATTATTTAAGAAAATGCCTCTTGTCACCCCAAAAATTTAAGCGTACATTAGCGCCGTCTGGTAGCGAGAAAGCACAGAATTCTGAGCTGGTGTCGACGCCTAACGGGGATAATTCTCATTTCCGCTTTGGCCTGACTTCAGTTCTCTATACTCAGTTGGACTCTGAATTTAATGCGTATCACGATATACGCGGAGCGATGAACGTGAAATATTTCTTTATGGGTTTTTCAGTGATTGTGTTCGCCTGGGTCGGCACCTTTGCCCTGATGATGAACTGAGCGAAGAAAACGCAGTTAAAAAAACAGGAGCCACTGGCTCCTGTTTTTTTTGCTACTTACTGCCCGGCCTGCTCTGGCGCCGTTTTTGTCCCCTGCGGCAACAGCCCGTCAGCACGGAACATACTCTTGATGCCCCTCACCGCCTGACGAATACGGTCGCTGTTTTCAATCAGCGCGAAACGCACGTGGGTATCGCCGTATTCGCCAAAGCCCACCCCGGGTGAGACGCAGACTTTTGCGTCCTGCAGCAGTTTCTTGGCGAACTCCAGCGACCCCATCGCGGCGTAGGCATCCGGGATTTTTGCCCAGACATACATGGAGGCTTTCGGCATCTCGACCATCCAGCCTGCTTCATGTAGCCCTTTGACCAGCACATCGCGGCGACGCTTGTACTGCGCGGCGATATCTTTCACGCACTGCTGGTCCCCTTCAAGGGCAGCAATGGCCGCTACCTGCAACGGGGTAAAGGTGCCGTAGTCGTGGTAGCTTTTGATGCGCGCCAGCGCATTCACCAGCGTCTTGTTGCCGACCATAAAGCCAATGCGCCAGCCCGCCATGTTGTAGCTTTTCGACAGGGTGAAGAACTCTACGGCCACGTCGCGCGCGCCGGGAACCTGCATAATCGACGGGGCTTTCCAGCCGTCATACACGATATCGGCATAGGCCAGATCATGTACCACCAGCACGTCGTAACGCTTCGCCAGGGCCACCACCTTTTCAAAGAAATCGAGTTCGACACACTGCGCGGTCGGGTTGGAGGGGAAACCGAGGATCATCATTTTCGGCTTGGGATAACTTTCGCGGATAGCGCGCTCCAGCTCGTTGAAAAAGTCAACGCCCTCCACCAGCGGCACGGAGCGAACCTGCGCCCCGGCGATGACCGCGCCGTAAATATGGATTGGATAGCTGGGATTCGGCACCAGCACCGTGTCGCCATGATCCAGGGTCGCCAGCATCAGATGCGCCAGCCCCTCTTTCGAGCCGATGGTGACGATGGCTTCGCTCTCGGGATCGATCTCCACCTGATAGCGGTCCTGATACCAGCGCGAAATGGCGCGGCGTAAACGTGGGATGCCTTTGGAAGTGGAGTAGCCATGCGTATCCGGGCGCTGGGCGACGGTGCAGAGTTTTTCCACGATATGCGGCGGCGTAGCGCCGTCCGGGTTGCCCATACTGAAATCAATAATGTCTTCGCCGCGCCGACGCGCAGCCATTTTCAGTTCAGCGGTAATATTAAAAACATACGGGGGGAGACGATCGATACGCGAAAAACGGCGTTCAGGACTGGAATCAGCCATACCTACCTCAGATAACGTTAGCGCCCGGACCGTCCGAGCGACGTCGCCACGATGTGTGGCGTGCTTAGAAAATAACCTGAAAAAATTCGCCTTGTCGAGAGGGATAAATAAAAAAATCGCAGCGCAAAAACGGGAACTCTGCTGCGGATAAAACGGGAAGTAAAAATGACCGGATGTCTTTTCAAGGCTTTTTTGTTAACACTTTAATATCATTATATTTACGACTTCCGGGTGGTTTTTCTCACAAGTGCAACGTTCAGGGCAAGCTAACACCTTCCCCTTTGAAGAGTGTGGTTTCTCCCCATTTGATAAAACCGACGGATGACTGGTCATTGGGCGTGAGGTTTTTTATCATGGTTTTTTCCCGTTTTCCCAGGTCACACTGTGCACGAAATATTTAATATGCTGCTGGCGGTCTTCGATCGGGCGGCATTAATGCTGATTTGCCTGTTCTTCCTCATCCGCATCCGCCTGTTTCGCGAGCTGCTGCATAAATCGGCCCACTCGCCGCGCGAGCTGCTGGCGGTAACCGCCATTTTCTCCATGTTTGCCCTGTTCAGCACCTGGTCCGGGGTGCCGGTGGAAGGATCCCTGGTCAACGTGCGCATCATTGCCGTGATGTCCGGCGGGATCCTGTTTGGCCCCTGGGTCGGGATCATCACCGGCGTCATCGCCGGGCTTCATCGTTACCTGATTGATATCGGCGGCGTGACGGCAGTTCCCTGCCTGATCACCAGCATCATCGCGGGGATCTTATCGGGCTGGATCAACCGTAAAATCCCCAAAAAACAGCACTGGCGGGCAGGTATTATCGCCGGGATGATCTGCGAAACCCTGACCATGATCCTGGTGGTGGCCTGGGCCCCCACTGTCGACCTGGGGCTGGATATCGTGTCGAAAATCGGCATTCCGATGATCCTCGGCAGCGTCTGTGTGGGCTTTATTGTGCTGCTGGTGCAGAGTGTGGAGGGCGAAAAAGAGGCCAGCGCCGCCCGCCAGGCCAAGCTGGCGCTGGATATTGCCAATAAAACCCTGCCGCTGTTTCGTGATATCAACGCCGAATCCCTGCGTAAAGTTTGCGACATCATCCGCACCGACATTCACGCCGATGCCGTCGCCATTACCAATATTAACCGGGTGCTGGCCTATGTGGGCGTGGGTGAACATAACTACCAGGATAATGACGACACCGTTAGCCCCACTACCCGGCAGGCGATCAGCGACGGCAAAATTATCATCAAAAATAACGACGAAGCCCACCGCACCCCGGAGATCCATTCCATGCTGGTGATCCCGCTGTGGGAAAAAGGGGTCGTCACCGGTACGCTAAAAATTTACTACTGCCACGCGCACCAGATTACATCCTCCTTACAGGAGATGGCGGTCGGGCTGTCGCAGATTATCTCCACCCAGCTGGAGGTGTCCCGTGCCGAGCAGCTGCGGGAGATGGCCAACAAGGCCGAGCTGCGCGCCCTGCAAAGTAAAATTAATCCCCATTTCCTGTTCAATGCCCTGAATGCCATCTCCTCGTCGATCCGAATGAACCCGGACACCGCCCGCCAGCTGATCTTTAACCTGTCGCGCTATTTGCGCTACAACATCGAGCTGAAGGATGACGAGCAGATCGACATCAAAAAAGAGCTGTACCAGATTAAGGATTACATCGCCATTGAGCAGGCGCGGTTTGGCGACAAGCTCACCGTCATCTACGACATTGATGAAGAGGTAAACTGCGTGATCCCGAGCCTGCTGATCCAGCCGTTGGTGGAAAATGCCATTGTCCACGGCATTCAGCCGCGTAAAGGCAAGGGCGTGGTGACGATAAGCGTGGCGGAGTGCGGCAACCGGGTGCGGGTGGCGGTACGGGATACCGGCCACGGTATTGATCCAAAAGTGATTGAGCGGGTGGAGTCGAACGAGATGCCTGGCAATAAAATTGGCCTGCTGAATGTTCACCACCGCGTTAAGCTGCTCTATGGTGAAGGGCTGCATATTCGCCGCCTTGAGCCGGGCACCGAAATCGCCTTTTATGTGCCCAATGAACGGTCCGCCGTTCATGCGCAGACGTTGTTATCGCCCTGGAGAGAGTAACCCATGAAAGTCATCATTGTGGAAGATGAAATACTCGCGCAACAGGAGCTGAGCTGGCTTATCAAAGAACATAGCCAGATGGAGATCGTCGGCACTTTTGAGGACGGTCTGGACGTGCTGAAATATCTTCAGCACAACAGGGTTGACGCCATTTTTCTGGATATCAATATTCCGTCGCTGGACGGCGTGCTGCTGGCGCAAAACATCAGCCAGTTTGCCACTAAACCTTTTATCGTTTTTGTCACCGCGTGGAAAGAGCATGCGGTGGAGGCTTTTGAACTGGAGGCCTTCGATTATATTCTGAAGCCCTATCAGGAGTCGCGGATCGTCAGCATGCTGCAAAAGCTTGAGCAAGCCTGGCAGCAGCAGTCCAGCGCAGGCCAGATCGCAGCTTCACCAGCCACGCGCGAAAATGACACCATCAATTTGATCAAGGATGAGCGCATCATCGTGACGCCGATGGACGATATCTATTATGCCGAAGCCCATGAAAAGATGACGTTTGTTTATACCCGCCGCGAGTCGTTCGTCATGCCGATGAACATCACGGAATTTTGCAGCAAGCTATCAACCAGCCATTTTTTCCGCTGCCACCGTTCGTTCTGCGTCAACCTGCATAAGATCCGCGAGATCGAGCCATGGTTTAACAACACCTATATTTTGCGGCTGAAGGATCTGGATTTTCAGGTGCCGGTGAGTCGCAGCAAGGTGAAAGAGTTTCGCCAGCTGATGCACCTGTAAAAGGAAGCCCCGGTGAACGGCATTTCACCGGGGTGGAAGGGTTACAGCACCTGGCCCAGAGTCTGACGCAGATGCGCTCCGGCGCCGAGCAGACCCGGGTTGTCATGCACAATCAGGTACACCGGGATATCCTGAACGTAGTCGCGGAAGCGGCCCTTATCTTCAAACCCACCGCGGAAACCGGAGGATTTAAAGAACTCGAGGAAACGCGGCACAATCCCGCCCGCAATATAAACTCCACCAAAGGTGTTCAGATTCAGCGCCAGGTTGCCGCCAAAACGGCCCATGATGACGCAGAAAAGCGACAGCGCACGACGGCAGTCGGTGCAACTGTCTTCCAGCGCGCGTTCGGTCACGTCTTTCGGCTGCAGGTTTTCTGGCAGACGCCCGTCAGACTTCACGATTGCCCGATAGAGATTGACCAGCCCAGGGCCGGAAAGCACGCGCTCTGCCGACACATGGCCCAGCTCCGCGCGCAGCTCTTCGAGGATAATGCCCTCTTCTTCGCTGTTAGGCGCGAAATCCACGTGCCCGCCTTCGCCTGGCAGGCTGATCCAGCGCTTGTCGACGTGTACCAGATGCGACACGCCAAGCCCGGTACCGGCGCCATAGACCGCGATAGGCTTACCTTCAACCGGCTGGGTGCCGCCAAACTGGATCAGATGCTCCGGCTTTAACATGGGGATCGCCATCGACACTGCGGTAAAGTCGTTAATAATTTCCAGATGCGCAAACCCGAGGTTCGCTTTCATCTCCGCCGTGGAAAACGCCCAGGTGTGGTTGGTCATCGCCACCCAGTCACCGGTAATCGGGCAGGCAATGGCAATGCTGCCATCTTCCACGCTGACATCATGCTCGGTCAGATAGACACGAACCACCGCTTCGAGGCTAGGATAATCCAGCCCGGAATAGGTTTTGGCGCGGGAGATTTCCCCCGAGTTGACGTCACATAACGCCAGACGCGCGTTAGTGCCTCCTACATCACCTACCAAAGCATACTTTGTCATTCTTCTACTGCTCCGCTAAAGTCAAAATAACTCTTTGGCACACTCTAAATTCAAGGCCCGATAACAACAACGACCTGAATAAAAGCACCCCAGGATTATAGATCTTCATCACAGAATAACTTTACCGTTTCAGCACCATTTGCACTATTAGCATCAGTCTGAGCGTGCAAAGTAAAGATCGCCATTTTTTACAAGGAAATCATCATGCTCCATCCGCGAGCCAGAACGATGCTGCTGTTGGCCCCTCCCGCGCTGATTATTGGCGTCGCCTCCAGCCTGATTCTGATTGTGATCATGAAAGTTGCCGCCGTATTACAGTCGGTACTGTGGACGTCATTACCTTCCACAGTTGGCCTCAACGCGAGTTCTCCGACCTGGGTGATTTTAATCCTGACCTTAACCGGCATTGCCGTGGGGCTGGTGATCCGCTACAGCCCTGGCCATGCCGGGCCGGATCCGGCGACAGAGCCGCTGATTGGCGCGCCGGTGGATACGGCCGCCCTGCCCGGGCTGATCATCGCCCTGATTATCGGCCTGGCGGGGGGCGTCAGCCTCGGGCCAGAGCATCCGGTGATGGCGGTGAATATCGCCCTCGCCGTTGCCGTGGGGTCGCGTATCTTGCCCCGGGTTAACACTTTGGACTGGACCATTCTCGCCTCGGCGGGCACCATCGGCGCGCTGTTCGGCACACCCGTTGCGGCGGCGCTGATATTTTCCCAGACCCTGAGCGGCAATGCCGACATCCCCCTCTGGGATCGCCTGTTCGCCCCGCTGTTGTCTGCCGCCGCGGGTGCCCTGACCACCAGCCTGTTTTTCCATCCCCACTTTTCATTGCACATCGCCCATTACAGCCAGATGCAGCTGGCCGATATCTTTAGCGGGGCGATTGTTGCCGCCATCGCCATCGCGCTGGGGATGGTGGCGGTCTGGTGTCTGCCGCGCCTGCACCGGCTGATGCATCGCCTGAAGCATCCGGTGCTGATCCTGGGGATGGGTGGACTGATTATGGGGATCCTCGGCGCTGTCGGGGGGAACATTACGCTGTTTAAAGGGCTGGATGAGATGCAGCAGATGGCCTTCAGCCAGGTGTTCACCGTCTCCGATTACCTGCTTTTTGCGCTGATCAAACTGGCGGCGCTGGTGGTGGCAGCGGCCTGCGGTTTTCGCGGAGGACGCATTTTCCCGGCGGTGTTTGTCGGCGTTGCCTTGGGGCTGATGCTGCATGAGCACGTTGAGGCGGTTCCGGCGGCGATCACCATCTCCTGTTCGATTCTGGGACTGGTGCTGGTTGTTACCCGGGATGCGTGGCTGAGCCTGTTTATGGCGGCAGTGGTGGTGCCAGACACCACCCTGCTGCCGCTCCTTTGTATTGTGATGCTGCCCGCCTGGCTGTTGCTGGCGGGCAGACCGATGCTGGCTGCCTCTGGCGAGGACAAATAATCAGGCGCTTTTACGCGCCTCCAGCGCCTGGATGATGCCACTCAGCAGCGGCGGAACATCGGCTTTCGGCAGCATGACCTCAATCAGCGAAAGCCGTTCCGGGTGCGCCACTTTTTCCAGCACCTCTTCCAGCTGCACCGCCTCACTCACCCGCCAGCACTCAGCCTGACAATCCAGGCTGAGTGCCTGCGGGATCTGCGTCCAGTTCCACAGGGCAATGTCGTTGTAACGCTGATTGGGACCATGAATCGCGCGCTCAACCGTGTAGCCTTCGTTGTTCAGCACCATGATCACCGGGCGCTGTTTATCCCGCAGCATGGAACCCAGCTCCTGAATGGTGAGCTGCGCTGCGCCGTCGCCGGTAATCGCAATCACGCGCCTATCCGGGCAGGCCGTCTGCGCGCCATAGGCGGCAGCAAGCGTATACCCAATCGACCCCCAGATCGGCTGAACAATAAAATTCACGTCTTCGGGTAGGCGCAGTGCGCCCGCACCAAAAGCGGAGGTTCCCTGATCGGCCAGAATGATATCCCCCGGACGAATAAAGGTTTGTAGCGTTTGCCAGAAACTGTCCTGGCTTAACGTACCGGGGTGGACTGCATGCAGCTGACGCGCCGGACGGGTCGCCGTAGTGGCGCTGGCATACTGATGACAGAGGCTGGACAGCACCTCAATCGCCTGGGTCATCGGGATCCCGGTATACCAGACATCCCCGATCCGCGAGGCGTGCGGCTGAACGTCGATAGTCTGCTGCTGCGTGAGTTTGTGGGTGAACCCGGCGGTGAGGGTATCGGTAAAGCGTGTCCCCACGCAGATCACCGTATCGGCTCCTTCAATGGCTTCGTTGACTCCGGCGGCACTGGCAGAGCCGCTGTAGGTGCCTGCGAAGCCCGGTTTGCGCTCGTCAAAAATGCCTTTCCCCATCAGCAAGGTGGCATGCGCCATGGGCGTTTGCTCCACCCAGCGCTGGAGCTGGCTCTGCAGGCCGTAACGCAGGACGAGGAAATCCGCCAGCAGCGCGGTGCGCTCGCTCGCTGCCAGCCTTTTCTCTGCCGCCTGGCGGAAGGCATCGAGGCGGAAACTGTCACTTTCATAAAGACGATCAATGAGAGCGCTTACAGGCGGCGTGGCAGGTTTTTTTGCCACATCGGCAGGCAGCATGATGTAGCCCGGGCGGCGCTCCCGGAGCATCTCCGTCAATACGCGGTCGATTTCATAGCAGGCATTTTGCTCAGTGAGATGGGCCTGCGCGACGGTAACGGGCTCACTCATTTTATAAAAGTGACGAAATTCGCCGTCACCGAGCGTGTGGTGCAGCAGCTCCCCTTTTTTCTGCGAAGCGCTGCCCGGCGCGCCCACGATATGCAGAACCGGAACATGCTCGGCGAAACTGCCCGCGATACCGTTCATGGCGCTAAGCTCGCCCACCCCAAAGGTGGTCAAGAGCGCGGCAAAACCTTTGCAGCGCGCGTAGCCATCGGCCGCGTAGGCGGCGTTCAATTCATTGGCACAACCAACCCAGCCAATATCCGGGCTGGCGATAACGTGATCGAGAAACTGCAAATTGTAGTCGCCTGGCACACCAAACAGATGATCGGCACCACAATCTGTAAGGCGGTCCAGCAGGTAATCGGCGACGGTGTAGGGGGTTTGCATGACTATTATCCTTATAATGTTGACTTCACTTTGAGTATTGAAGAAGCGTGATAGCTGTCCAGAATTGGGAATAATCAGGTCGTGGAAACCATGCTTTACGTATTTTTGCGCGCTAATCTGTTTGCTTTCGTCTTTGTGTAAACGTATACACTGGATGACTTTCTGATGCAGAGGGACAAAACTCATGGTTTACCAGGCAGATCAAAATCGTTATCAATCAATGCAATATCAACGATGTGGGCAAAGCGGCCTTAAGCTGCCCGCCATCTCCCTCGGGCTGTGGCACAACTTCGGCGACGCCACGCTGATCGAAAACAGCCGTCAACTTTTACATCGTGCTTTTGATCTGGGCATTACCCACTTTGACCTTGCCAACAACTATGGTCCACCGCCGGGATCGGCAGAGCGTAACTTCGGGCGGATTTTGCAGGAGGATTTCAGCAGCTTGCGTGATGAACTGATCATCTCCAGCAAAGCGGGTTATACCATGTGGGAGGGGCCGTACGGCGACTGGGGCTCGCGTAAATACCTGATCGCCAGCCTCGATCAAAGCCTGAAACGCATGGGGCTGGAGTATGTGGATATCTTCTATCACCACCGCCCGGATCCCGAAACGCCGTTGCAGGAGACCATGAAAGCGCTCGACCATATCGTGCGTCAGGGCAAAGCGCTGTACGTTGGGCTGTCCAACTACCCGGCCGAGTTGGCGCGACAGGCCATCGAAATCCTCGACGATCTGGGCACCCCCTGCCTTATCCACCAGCCAAAATTCTCGATGCTGGAACGCGCGCCTGAAGAGGGATTGCTGGATGTGCTTAAGCAGAAAGGGGTGGGATGCATTGCGTTTTCGCCGCTTGCGGGCGGCCAGCTGACCGATCGTTATCTGAACGGGATCCCGGCAGATTCCCGCGCCGCCAGCGGTAGCCGCTTCCTGAACCCGGATCAGATTACTGAAGAAAAACTGGTGAAGGTACGCAAACTCAATGCGCTGGCCGAACGCCGTAACCAGAAATTGTCGCAGATGGCGCTGGCCTGGGTATTACATCATGAAGCCATTACCTCGGTGCTGATAGGTGCCAGTAAAACGGCGCAAATCGACGATGCGGTGGGTATGCTGGCGAATCGTCACTTCACGCCTGAAGAGCTGAAGGAAATTGAAACAATTTTAAGCAGTGAAGAATAAGGGCACTTTTAGCAAAAAGTGCTATGCCCTTCCGAATTAGGAGTTAAAGCGATTATCCGGGGCTTTACCGCCCCTTAATATTGCGTTAACAAGCCGATTACGGCTCCGATCGTGAAGGAGAATAACAATGTTCAGGTCCCTGATTCTGGCAGCAGTATTAATGGCTTCAGCCCCGCTGGTCGCTAATGCTGGCGAAATCACCCTGTTGCCATCCGTAAAATTACAAATTGGCGATCGCGATAATTACGGTAACTACTGGGACGGTGGCGGCTGGCGTGACCGCGGCTACTGGCATCGTAACTATGAATGGCGTAACAAACGCTGGCACAAACATGACAACGGCTACCATCGTGGCTGGGATAAACGTAACGCCTATGAACGCGGTTATCGCGAAGGCTGGAGAGATCGTGATGACCATCGCGGCCGCAAAGGCCATGGTCGTGGTCACGGTCATCATCACTGATACGAAAAAGGCGCCTCGCGGCGCCTTTTTTATAATCCCATTGCTGTGCCAATCAGTAGCCACAGATTCAGCGCCACCACCAGCACCACTATCGCCCACCCTGCCCGTTTGACCATCACGCTGTTGACCAGATCGCCCATCAACTTTTTGTCACTGGTGAACACCAGCAGCGGCACCAGCGCCAGCGCAATACCAAAGCTCAGCAGCACCTGGCTCATCACCAGGATGCGGGTCGGATCCAGCCCCATCAGGATCACAATAAAGGAGGGCAGCATGGTGATGGACCGACGCACCCACAAAGGAATATGGAAGCGCACAAATCCCTGCATAACGACCTGCCCCGCAAGGGTACCGACCACTGTCGATGAGAGTCCTGCCGCGACCAGGCTAAGGCCGAAAATAGTGGCCGCCGCGTGGCTGAGTAACGGCTCCAGGGTCAGATAGGCCTGATCCAGATCGGCAACACCAGTATGGCCGTTGAAGTGGAATGCCGCCGCGGCGGTGGCCATCATCGCCAGATTCACAAACCCGGCAATGGTCATGGCAATCGCCACATCCCATTTGGTCGCAGAATAACGCTCGTGGCGCGATCCTCCGTGCAGGTTCTGCGTTAGCGAAGAGTGCAGATAGATCACGTGCGGCATAATGGTGGCGCCCAGTACCCCGGCCGCAAGGAACACCGCTTCAGTCGTCGGCAGGCTCGGGATTGCCATCCCCTTGCCGAGTTGGATAACGTCCGGCTGGGAGAAGATCAGCTCCACAATATAGGCCGCCGCCACAAACAGCAGCAGGCCACCAATCACTTTTTCGAGCGGTTTTTGCCCGCGCCGTTGCAGCATCAGGATCAAGAAGGTGGCGATACCGGTCAATACCGCCCCTTGCAGCAGCGATACCCCCAAGATCAGCTTGAAGCCGATCGCGGCGCCGATAAATTCCGCAAGGTCGGTCGCCATGGCAATGATCTCTGCCTGCACCCAGTAAAACCAGACCAGCGGACGCGGATAGTGGTCGCGGATCTGTTCCGCAAGGTTTTTGCCGGTGGCGATGCCAAGTTTTGCCGACAGCACCTGAATCATCATCGCCATCAGGTTGGCCCAAACCACCACCCACAGCAGCTTATAGCCGAAGCTGGCCCCGGCCTGAATATTGGTCGCAAAATTACCGGGGTCGATATAGCCAATGGCGGCAATAAACGCAGGTCCCATTAATGCGAACCGCATTTTGCGTGCTGCTTTGCCACTGCTACTCTCATCAACGCGACTATTGCTCATTTTTGCCTCAGGAATATAGCCTTTGCTATGTTTAATGCTATCAAAATGCGAATGATTATCAAGTTCATTTAAGTTGGTTATAGTGATTACAGTGATAGCGAAGAACGATACACAGACTGGATTAGTCGATAAACGGACGGGTAAAAAGCATGCAACCTTTGTGAAGCCTAGCACAGAAACTTAACTTTTAAGTCATTTACATAACATAACAAAAATGTATCGTATGTCACTATTTTTGAGTCTCGTCACAGGACGTGACTATAGTGTGGCTTTGATCTCGTTTTCTTTACGCTTGTTTCATAGAATGTGCAGCGAAATTAAACCTGCCTCATATTTGGAGCAAATATGGACCGCGTCCTACATTTTGTCCTCGCACTTGTTGTCGTTGCCGTGCTTGCGTTGCTGGTCAGCAGCGATCGTAAAAAAATCCGTATTCGTTATGTTATTCAGTTGCTCGTCATTGAAGTGCTGCTTGCCTGGTTCTTCCTGAACTCAGATGTAGGTCTGGGCTTTGTGAAGGGCTTCTCTGAGATGTTCGAAAAACTGCTCGGATTTGCTAATGAAGGGACTAACTTCGTGTTCGGTAAAATGAACGACGAAGGTCTGGCGTTCTTCTTCCTGAAAGTTCTGTGCCCTATCGTCTTCATCTCTGCCCTGATCGGTATTCTGCAGCACATTCGCATTCTGCCAATTGTGATCCGCGCCATTGGTACTGTGCTGTCTAAAGTTAACGGCATGGGCAAACTGGAATCTTTCAACGCCGTAAGCTCCCTGATCCTTGGTCAGTCTGAGAACTTTATCGCGTATAAAGATATTCTTGGCAAAATGTCCCGCAACCGCATGTACACCATGGCGGCCACGGCTATGTCTACCGTTTCCATGTCTATCGTGGGCGCGTATATGACCATGCTGGAGCCAAAATATGTTGTGGCTGCGCTGGTTCTGAACATGTTCAGCACCTTTATCGTGCTGTCCCTGATCAACCCGTACCGCGTGGATGAGAGTGAAGAGAACCTGCAGATGGCTAATCTGCACGAAGGTCAGAGCTTCTTCGAAATGCTGGGCGAGTATATTCTGGCAGGTTTCAAAGTGGCGGTTATCGTTGCGGCAATGCTGATCGGCTTTATCGCCCTGATCTCCGCGCTGAACGCCCTGTTTGCTGCCGTACTGGGTATCTCCTTCCAGGGCATTCTGGGTTACATCTTCTACCCGGTAGCCTGGGTGATGGGTGTGCCGGCAAGCGAAGCACTGCAGGTGGGCAGTATTATGGCAACCAAACTGGTTTCTAACGAATTCGTCGCAATGATGGATCTGCAGAAAATCGCCGGTTCCCTCTCCCCGCGCGCCGAAGGCATTCTCTCCGTGTTCCTGGTCTCCTTCGCCAACTTCTCTTCCATCGGTATCATCGCGGGTGCGATTAAAGGCCTGAACGAAGAGCAAGGTAACGTGGTTTCCCGCTTCGGTCTGAAGCTGGTATACGGTTCCACGCTGGTCAGCGTCCTGTCTGCGTCTATCGCTGCACTGGTCCTGTAATCAGCATAAAAAAACCGGGGACTTATCCTCCCCGGTTTTTTTACGCCTGTAGTTCACTAAGCGGGCGCGGTTTACCCACTAAATATCCCTGTAGATAATCCACCCCCGAGGCGAGCAGCATCTCGCGCTGCTCCTCCGTTTCGACAAACTCCGCCACTACACAGAGCGACCGTGTTTTCGCCAGATTGCAGATCGACTTCACAATCATCGCATCCATACTGTCGCTACAAATATCCTTCACAAAGCAGCCATCAATTTTGATGACATCGGCCTGCAGGCGCTTGAGACGTTCGTAATTGGCATAGCCGGTTCCAAAGTCGTCAATGGCCAGCTTGAAGCCGTAATGACGCAGCTGCTGAATATTGGCGATACTGACTTCGGAATTAGAGAATGCCTGCTCTTCGGTCACTTCAATGATCACCGCCTGCGGCCTTACCTTGTAGCGTTCAAACAGGGCAATAATCTCCGCTGCGACCTCTTTTTGCATCAGCGTTAAGGGCATCAGGTTTACGGAGAAACGCGCGCAGCAACCATCCGAGGGGTGCTCCTGCAACCATGCCAGCAGCGCCTCCACGACGCTCATATCGAAGCGTCGGCTCAGGTTAAACTGCGCCACCAGCGGCAGAAACTTATCAGGCGTCAGCAACTCTCCTTCGCTCTCCAGACGCGACAGGATTTCGTGATAGCCCACGCCATCCCACCTCTGGATGGGCTGCGCATACAGGCGTAAGCCGCCCTCATCCAGCGCCCGCTTAACCCGACCGAGCATCAGGACGCGATCCGTCGTCTGCCCGGAGACTGTCTCAAGGCTGTTATTCAGCGACAGCACCTGATGCGCCGAACAGGACTTTTCTGCCAGCCAGCTGAGCTGCCCGAGCGTGTGATAGAGACTTTCACCGCATTTGAATTCCACCCCACCCCAGGCAGCGCCAAACTCAATATCCAGCCCGGTGTTATTCCAGTAGATTTTGCGGCTGTTCAGGTGATCCACGATGTGCTGCAACCGGGCGCCAGTTTCCGGGCCGCTAAGCACGACTACCAGTTCGTTACCGGGGATCTGGAAAACTTGTTCATTGGGCATCAGCAGCGGCTGCAGCTGGCGGATAATGGCGCGTTTACACTGCACGCGCATCATCAGGCCGTAATGACGGCTCAGGAACTCCAGATTATCCATCCGCAAACAGCACAGGGTGGTGTCCTTGTTGTCTGTCAAAAAGGATTCCAGAGCGCGCAGGTTACGTAAGCCGGTCAGCGGGTCGATCAACGCCCTCTCCTGCCAGCCGCGCTTAAGCCATTCGCTGCGCTGATAAATGCGCGACATATATGACAGACAGATGGCGAAAGAGATAAGTACCGACAGCACAAACGCCAGCGAGTAGCCGTTCTGCACGCCCTGCAAAAAGTTACTGTTGTAGGTCAGCAACATCAGCGCACTTAACGCCCAACCAAGGGCAATCATGGGATAGCGAAAACGACTGATGCCAATTGTAAATAAAATGAAAATAACTGGAACCAGATAGCCAGCAATAATATCGGAGGTAAAAGGCAAGCAGAGCAGAAGCAGCCCGGCAATTAAGCAAACAAGTAATACAGATGTAAATAATCGGTTTCGAGATGAGAAAGAATCACGCATATTTCTTTGCCAGAAGGCGCGCGCATAATTCGGATTAATTATCATCCTTAACGGATAATAGAACAGCATGGTAAAGATGATAACGGCGCAAACCAGGCTCTGAATATCGACAATATGATAAATTATCGAGCCTCTGTCCGTGAAATTGGCGAGGGTAACGGGAAAATCACACAAATAGCTGGCCAGGAACATCGACATTTTTATTCCCAGCGGTAAGGCAAATCCTAGCCACGTAATGCGCGCCGCCATGAACCGGCTGGGCACATGGTAGCGCCAGCGCGATCCCACCTGCCAACGAAGGATGGCGCATACTGCTAAAGTACTAAATACCTGGCAAAAAAGGAGGACAACATCCTGCCTGGCAGACAGCTGTAAATTCCATTCGTTAAGTATGGCAAAGCTGATAATAATTGGCAGGATGGCCTGACGGCCAAATAATAATATGATCGCTAGCATGACGCTCAGCGGCATCCATGCAAGATAAACCTCAAAGCCATCGACAACAGATTTCGGTGAAATAAGCCGGGAAAAAGGCACGACAATCATGCATAACGCCAGAGCAAGCAGAAAGCTCTTTCCGTTAATATTAACTATGCTTTTCATTAATTTTATTTAACTGTTTACCTGGCGATATTAAATTCGTATTAATGATAGACACTTCAATACCGTCATACAACGTTCCAGGTCAGGAAAAGTCATTACATAAAGTAAAGTTTTTACCAGGCAAAGCTATTTATTTGTCAATGCGGTGATAGTAAAGGGTTTCTTGCAGGCATAAAAAAACCCCCGCCATTCGGCGAGGGTTCAAATTTTGGTGGAGCTAAGCGGGATCGAACCGCTGACCTCTTGCATGCCATGCAAGCGCTCTCCCAGCTGAGCTATAGCCCCACAGTTTTGTTTACGCACCAGACTCTATTGGGATAAGAGTTTGGTGGAGCTAAGCGGGATCGAACCGCTGACCTCTTGCATGCCATGCAAGCGCTCTCCCAGCTGAGCTATAGCCCCATCGCGTAAAGCGTGTCGTGTTGACGGGCGGCATAATATGAATTCCACTGCGGAGTGTCAACGGCAAATTTTCACTCCGGCGTTCAACCGCTGAAAATTCATGCAAATGAATCACATTGCGAGAATGCTCGCAGCCAGGAGTTAATCTTGTCACGTTTTCCAGTAAAACGGTGTTATAAAATGAACCCCTAATTAACCACACTCTTACTCAGGAAATTGTATGATCAAGGAACGAATGACGCCGGAAGAGTTGGCCCGGCTCACTGGCTATAGCCGACAGACCATCAATAAATGGGTACGTAAAGAGGGATGGTCCACATCGCCAAAACCTGGCGTTCAGGGCGGTAAGGCGCGCCTGGTCCATGTTAATGAGCAAGTTCGGGAATTTATTCGCAATGCGCGTCGCGCACCGAAGATGACGACCTTAGCGGAAGCGGCTGCAGATAAATCACTGCAGGCCTTGCTGATGACGCTGGCTAATGAAATGACGCCGACAGAACAGAAACAGCTGACCACTTTATTACTCCGGGAAGGGATCACCGGATTGTTGCAACGTTTAGGGATTCGCGATCAAAACTGATATGAAAAAATTACGTAGCAAAATGACCACCGAGGAACTGGCGGAGACGCTGGGCGTCGCCAGGCAGACCGTCAATCGCTGGGTGCGAAAAAATGGCTGGAAGACAGAAGGCATTAATGGCGTTAAAGGTGGGCGGGCGCGACTCATCTCTATTGATGCACAGGTCCGTGCGCACATCTCGAATATTCCGGCTATTCGTAAACGGCAGGTGCTCTACCAACTGGCAGAGAGCGCAGCCAGCTACGGTGAGACTAAGCCCGCTGCCGTACTAGCCGGGATCACCAACGCGCTGGAGAGTATGACGTTAGCGGAACAGGAGCGGCTCGACGCGCTGCTTAAACGAGAAGGTGTACAGGGTTTTCTCATGCGGCTGAGCATTCATCAGCCAGAAGAATAAAAAAACGGCAGGGTAACCTGCCGTTTTGTTTTTTTGCTTCCTGATTACTGCTGGCTTTCGCGCTCAGCAATAAAGTCCAGGGCTCTGTTGATACGCGCCACGCTGCGGGTTTTACCAATTGCGTGTACGGTAACATCCAGCGCCGGAGACTGACCTGCGCCGGTAACGGCTACGCGCAGCGGCATGCCGACTTTACCCATCCCGACTTCCAGCTCATCCGCTGTCGCCTGAATGGCATGATGGACATTCTCAGCGCTCCAGTCGGTAATGGCGGCCAGTTTATCACGAACTACTTCAAGCGGCTGACGCGCTACCGGACGCAGATGCTTTTTAGCAGCGTCAGCGTCAAACTCATCATACTCTTCATAGAAGTAGCGGCAGTTTTCCGCGATCTCTTTCAGCGTTTTACAACGCTCGCCCAGAAGCTTAATCAGATCGGCCAGTTGAGGACCGTTGCGGGTATCGATGTTCGCCTGCTCGATATGCCATTGCAGCTGGGTCGCAACATACTCTGGCGGCAGGGTATTGATATAGTGATGGTTCAGCCACAGCAGTTTATCGGTATTAAACGCACTGGCAGACTTACCTACCGCACTCAGAGTAAAGAGCTGAATCATCTCTTCACGGCTGAAGATCTCCTGATCGCCGTGGGACCAGCCCAGACGCACCAGATAGTTGAGCAGGGCTTCCGGCAGATAGCCGTCGTCACGGTACTGCATCACGCTGACTGCGCCATGACGTTTGGAAAGTTTTTTACCGTCGTCGCCGTTGATCATCGACACGTGCGCATAAACCGGGACCGGTGCATTCAGCGCTTTAAGAATGTTGATCTGGCGTGGCGTGTTATTGATATGGTCTTCGCCACGCACGACGTGGGTGATCGCCATATCCCAGTCATCTACCACAACACAGAAGTTATAGGTAGGGGAACCATCGGTACGGCGGATGATCAGATCGTCCAGCTCCTGGTTGCTGAATTCGATCGGGCCGCGGATCTGATCGTCAAAGATGACTGAGCCTTCCTGCGGGTTCGCGAAACGCACCACGCATGGCTCGTCTGCCTCATGGTGTTGATGATCGTGGCGGCAGCGACCGTCATAACGAGGCTTTTCATTATTTGCCATCTGCTCTTCGCGCAGGGCTTCCAGACGTTCTTTAGAGCAGTAGCACTTATAAGCTGTACCCGCTTCAAGCATGTCATCAATAACCGCGTTATAGCGATCAAAACGTTTGGTCTGGAAATACGGGCCTTCATCCCACTCCAGATTAAGCCAGTTCATACCATCCATAATGGCTTCGATTGCTTCCGGCGTGGAACGTTCGAGATCGGTATCTTCGATACGCAGCACAAACTCACCGCCCTGGTTACGAGCAAACAGCCAGGAATAGAGAGCAGTACGCGCGCCGCCGACGTGCAGATAGCCAGTAGGGCTTGGCGCGAAGCGAGTTTTGATTTTCATGAAGTGGCCTTACAGTGATAAAGATGCCGACAACCGGCATATCCTGGAAACGAAAGTGGGCAATATTCTATCACTCCAGCCTGATTCCTCAATCTTGTTGCTGTCAGATCCTTGTTCATAGTCGTTTTTGTTTAGAAATCATGCATCACTGGTGGTTTCGCGATCGTTTTGTTTAATTTTACGACGAACGAACAAAATCTTTAGAAAAGCCGTTGACTCATTTTCAACTCTCCCTATAATGCGACTCCACACAGCGGGGGTGATTAGCTCAGTTGGTAGAGCATCTCCTTTACACGGAGGGGGTCGGCGGTTCGAGCCCGTCATCACCCACCATCTACTTCGATAGATGCCGCAGTGTAGATAAGAATTGAGAATGGGCGATTAGCTCAGTTGGTAGAGCATCTCCTTTACACGGAGGGGGTCGGCGGTTCGAGCCCGTCATCGCCCACCATTCTCACCTTATCAAAGCAGTTCCGAAATGGGCGATTAGCTCAGTTGGTAGAGCATCTCCTTTACACGGAGGGGGTCGGCGGTTCGAGCCCGTCATCGCCCACCATTTCGGGTCGTTAGCTCAGTTGGTAGAGCAGTTGACTTTTAATCAATTGGTCGCAGGTTCGAATCCTGCACGACCCACCAATGTAAAAAAGCGCCCTAAAGGCGCTTTTTTGCTATCTGCAATCTGGACGATTCGAACCTGCAGCAGGTTCGGGCCGAACGCAGTGAGGCACCGGAGCCTTAAGGCGACGGCCCGAAGGGCGAGCGAAGCGAGTCATCCTGCACGACCCACCAATGTAAAAAGGCACCCTAAAGGCGCTTTTTTGCTATCTGCGATTTAACCACTGCCTGCACTCGCCGCCGCACACGGTGACTCCTCTTCCTCTTTCGTCTTTAACAATCGCTCAACCGCAGGTACTGCATACCAATAACGTTTCGCCTTGTTACCTGTCATTTCTGGCAGGTCTCCTCAAGTAGAGGCGGGCTTATGCCGATAAAAGGGATTTCCGGCAAGAGATCTTAATATGACTACGATTCAGGCATCTACCCAGCCAATCCAGGCCAGCGGTAACGGTAAAAGCGGCTCAAGCGATAACAGCATTGCCGCGCAAATCAGCAGTATCACGGCCAAAATTTCCAAATTGAGCCAGAAATTTAAAGATATCGCTCTGGGAAGCGGCACGCCCGAAGAAAAAAAGGAGCAACAAGAGATACTCAAAGCGCAGATTGATGGCCTGCAGGCGCAACTGCAGATGCTACTACGACGCCAGGCTGAAGAATCAAAACAAAAACAGGAGCAGGCGCAGGCTAAAGTGGAAGGCGTGAACAAACCTTCCGCTGAGCATGAGATTGATATTTACGTTTAACGCGCCTCAGCGTTAAACAGTGGATCGCGTATACGGGCCTGCGTGAGTTGTTCTGCCTGCATACGCACCACCTCCCAGATCGCCTGTGCGGCACCCGACAGCGAGCGATTCTTACGGCGAACCAGCATCAGCTTACGTTCAATAGTCGGCGTGAACCGTTTGACGGTTAACCTGCTTCCCTGGGGTAACGGCAGCGCCAGCGCCGGGAGCACGCTGATACCAATCCCGGCTTCTACCATCGGAAAGAGCGTGGCGGGATGGCCAATCTCCTGCACAATCGTCGCCCTCACCTGCTGCTCACGAAGTGCGGCATCGATAAGTGGTCGGCTGCCGGAGGCATAATCCTGTAACACCAGCCTGGCCCCTTGTAGCGCCTGCCATGCCACTTCATCCAGTGCCGCAAGCGGGTCGTCATCGCGGCAGAGAAGTAAAAAGGGTTCTGAAAGCACCTCTTCGCACTCCAGATCGCTCACCGGCCCGGGATCGATAACAATCCCAAAGTCCACCTCGCCCTGGCGGATACTCTCCAGCACCCACTGCTGCGGTCGGTCATGCAGCACAAAATCAATATCCGGGTACTGCTGATTACTGAATGCAATGCAGCGCGGAATGAGGTGCGCCGAAATGGTCTGACTTGCGGCGACGCGTACCGTCCCGGAGAGTTGCTGCCCTACCCGACCCACGTCCCGTAACGTACTGGACAGCTCATCGAGGATCCTCTCCAGCCGGGCCGCTAATTGCTGGCCTGCCTCGGTCAGTATCACTTCCCGGGTGGTTCTGTCGAGCAGCCGCACGCCAGTTTGCTGCTCCAGCTCCTTCACGCTGTGACTGACCGCCGACTGGCTCAGGCCGATAATCTCACCTGCACGGCTAAAGCTTTTCGCCTGCGCGACGTTAACAAAAACACGCAACTGCCGTAACGAGTAATTCATCTGTTTTACTCATGAATTGATGCAATAAATCAATTTTATTTCTCAAAAGGAAGAAAGCACAATAGCGCTATCTGTTTTCAGGAGTGTTTATGAAACTTTTTCGCATACTCGACACGTTCACCATCACCCTTATCGTGGTTGTCCTGCTGTCCTCCTTCTTCCCGGCCCGTGGCGGTTTTGTTCCTTTTTTTGAAGGTCTCACCACCGCCGCCATCGCGCTGCTGTTCTTTATGCACGGGGCAAAACTTTCCCGGGAAGCCATTATCTCTGGCGGTAGCCACTGGCGACTGCACCTGTGGGTAATGTGCAGCACCTTTGTCGTCTTCCCGGTGTTGGGCGTGCTGTTTGCCTGGTGGGCACCGATCAATGTCGATCCGTCGCTGTATACCGGCTTCCTCTACCTCTGTATTTTGCCAGCCACGGTGCAGTCGGCGATCGCCTTTACCTCAATGGCAGGCGGCAACGTGGCGGCAGCCGTCTGCTCGGCGTCTGCCTCCAGCCTGCTGGGGATTTTCCTTTCGCCACTGCTGGTGGGGCTGGTAATGGACATGCACGGAGCGGAAGGCAGTCTGGAGCAGGTAGGCAAAATTATGCTGCAACTGCTGCTACCGTTTGTGCTGGGGCATCTTTCCCGTCCGTGGACCGGTGCCTTTGTGGCGAAGCATAAGAAGTGGATTGCCAAAACCGATCAGTCATCGATTCTGCTGGTCGTTTACTCAGCATTCAGCGAAGCCGTGGTCAATGGCATCTGGCATAAAGTCGGGGTCGGGTCGCTGCTGTTTATCGTGGTGGTTAGCCTGGTACTGCTGGCGATTGTCATTGCCATCAACGTATTTGCTGCGCGCCGCTTTGGCTTTAACAAAGCAGATGAGATTACGATTGTGTTCTGTGGTTCGAAAAAGAGCCTGGCAAACGGGATCCCGATGGCCAACATTCTGTTTCCGACCTCGGTGGTTGGGATGATGGTGCTGCCGCTGATGATCTTCCACCAGCTGCAGCTCATGATTTGCGCGGTCATGGCGCGTCGCTACAAACGCCAGACCGATGAGTTACAGGCCCGGGAGCAGGCCAGCACGGCGAAAGTTTAGGGACGACGCAGGGGCTGAACCAGCTGGGTCAGCCCTTCGGTTTTAATCAGTAACGTGAGCGCCATTAGCTCACCCAGATGCCCGGCAGGAAACTCATCCTTGCGGGCAAACCACAGTAAATACTCTTCGG
The DNA here is from genome assembly GCF_043105735.1 of Leclercia sp. GLN_9. Lineage (NCBI taxonomy): Bacteria > Pseudomonadati > Pseudomonadota > Gammaproteobacteria > Enterobacterales > Enterobacteriaceae > Leclercia > Leclercia sp. GLN_9. The sequence continues at coordinate 153,473 of NZ_JBICLV010000005.1, read as the reverse complement.
GCACATCAATCAGCCGACGGCCTTTATACTTCCCGAACGGCATCTCGGTATTGGCTATTTCGATAAGCTGCGCTTTATCCACGTTACTCTCCCAACAGACGCAGCATCTCTGCCTCATCAATTACGTCAATTCCCAGCTCCTGCGCCTTCGCCAGCTTGGAGCCTGCCGCTTCCCCGGCAATCACCAGGTCGGTTTTCTTCGACACGCTGCCAGCCACTTTGGCCCCCAGTGCCGTAAGACGCGCTTTGGCATCATCGCGTGAAAGCTGGCTCAGGCTACCGGTCAGTACCACCGTTTTGCCGGCGAACGGACTGTCGATCTCTTCGGCGTTGATCACCTGCGGCGCAGGCCAGCGAATGCCTTCGTTAAGCAACTGGCCGATCACCTCGCGGTTGCTCTCTTCTGAGAAGAAGTTAAAGACGTGGGTGGCGACCACAATGCCGACGTCCGGCACCTTTTGCAGCTCGTCGATTGTCGCCTTCTCGAGCGCCTCCAGCGTACCAAAATAGGCTGCCAGACCCGCCGCGGTCGCTTCCCCTACTTCGCGGATACCCAGCGCATAAAGGAAGCGGGCAAAAGTGGTGTCTTTGGATTTTTCCAGTGCGTCGGCCACGTTCTGCGCGGATTTCGGCCCCATACGATCCAGCCCGGTCAGCTTACCCGGCGTCAGGCGGAACAGATCAGCGGGCGTATGGACATACTCTTTCTCGACCAGCTGATCGATGATTTTGTCGCCCATGCCATCGACGTCCATCGCCCGGCGGGAGACGAAGTGTTTCAGCGACTCTTTACGCTGGGCGCCGCAAACTAAACCGCCAGTACAGCGGGCCACGGCCTCACCTTCGACGCGTTCAACGTCTGAGCCGCATACCGGGCAGTGGGTGGGGAATTCTACCGCTCGCGTGTCCTCAGGATGTTCTGATTCCACAACATTCACTACCTGGGGGATCACATCCCCGGCACGGCGGATAACCACTTTATCGCCAATACGCAGCCCCAGACGGTCGATCTCATCGGCGTTATGCAGGGTCGCGTTGCTGACCAGGACCCCGGCCACCTGAACCGGCTCCAGACGCGCAACCGGCGTTATCGCGCCGGTACGCCCCACCTGAAACTCCACATCGCGCACGAAGGTCATCTGCTCCTGGGCCGGGAACTTAAAGGCTACCGCCCAGCGCGGCGCTCGGGCGACGAAGCCCAGCTGTTCCTGAAGCGCGAGGGAGTTTACTTTGATCACCACCCCGTCGATATCAAAGCCGAGCGTCGGACGGTCTGCTTCAACCTGACGATAAAACGCCAGCACAGCTTCCGGTGAGTCGCACAGCTGCACACGGTTACTCACCGGCAGTCCCCAGGCCTTAAATTGCATCAGGCGGCCCAGATGGGTATCGGGCAGCTCGCCTCCCTCCAGAATGCCAACGCCGTAACAGAAGAAAGTTAACGGGCGTTTTGCGGTAATGCGTGGATCCAGCTGGCGTAGTGAACCCGCTGCGGCATTGCGCGGGTTAGCGAAGATTTTGCCGCCAGTGCGGCGCGCTTCTTCATTAATTTTTTCAAATCCGGCCTGCGGGAGGAACACTTCACCGCGCACTTCCAGACGTGCCGGAATGTTATCGCCATGCAGCTTAAGCGGGATGGCGCGGATGGTACGCACATTGGTGGTAATGTCTTCGCCAGTCGTACCGTCGCCGCGGGTGGCGGCGCGGGTCATCACCCCGTTTTCGTACAGAATGCTGACGGCCAGGCCATCCAGTTTCAGCTCGCAACACCAGCTCAGGGCATCGGTCTGCTTCAGACGGTCCTGGACGCGTTTGTTGAAGGCGAGGAAGCTCCCCTCATCAAAGACGTTATCCAGCGACAGCATGGGCACTTCATGGCGCACCTGGCTGAAAAAGGCCAGTGGCGCGGCGCCGACACGCTGGGTCGGTGAGTCGGGGGTAATTAAATCGGGACGCTGCGCTTCAAGCTCACGCAGTTCACGCATCAAACGGTCGTATTCTGCGTCCGGCACTTCGGGCGCATCCATCACATGATAAAGATATTCATGGTGGCGAAGCGTGGTTCGCAGTTCGGTAAGTTGTTGTTCGATTGTGTCCATGTCGCACCATTAATGAGAAAAACCCCCGACATGCGGGGGTTGAGGAGATGTGAAACAAACGCGGAGACTTACGCGTTAGCTTCTTTTACTTCGCGGATACGGTCCTGATACTCGCGCAGTTTCTGCGGCGTCATCATTCGACGCTGATCGTCGAGCACCATGCCGCCGACTTCGTCCGCGATATGCTGGGCAGACTGCAGCATCAGCTTAAAGTTTTGCAGTTCATCGCCATAAGACGGCACCTGCATAAAGATGGTCACGCCCGGCGTGGTGAAATCACCGGTCATTTCCGGGTCAAAGGTGCCCGGGTTAACCATGTTCGCCAGGCTGAACAGCGAAGGACCACTTCCGTCCGGGCTAAGGTGACGATGGAAGATATTCATATCGCCAAACTTGAAGCCGGCCTGCTGAATGCTGTTGAGCAGCACTTCGCCGTTGATAGTGGTGCCATGATGGGCCGCCACGCTCATGACAATGACCGTCTCTTTGCGCTGCGGTTTTTCCGCCACTGGTGGTGCCGCTTCGACTACCGGCTCTGGCTCCACAACAGGCGCAGGGGCCGGTTGCGGCGCTGGCGCGACAGGCTGAGGTGCCTGCTGGACGACCGGCTGTGGTGCAGGCTGAGTGACGTGCTGAGGTTGTGGCACTGGTTGCTGGCGCACAGGCTCATGCTGCTGCGGTTGCGGTTGGGGCTGCGGCTGGTGTACCGGCTCGACCACAGGCTGCGGCGGCGCAGCAGGGCGCGGCTGAGCAGATGCATAAGGCGGCTGGTACTGATGCTGCGGAGGCTGACGAGGCGCTTCATGCTCCCCATGGCCTGCGCCGGGCGCAGTATTGGCCCGATGAACGCGTACTTCACCCACACCCTCGTCTTCCATTTCTTCGATATCGTCATCGCTATCGTCGTCACGGGTAGACTTCATGCGCTTCAGTGGGCGATCGCGAAACATAGAAGAGCGCTCTTTACGGCTGGTCCAGAAACCATGTACCAGTAAAGTGATTATGGCGATCGCGCCAACAATGATTAATATCAGACGCAAATCCTGCATCATTATATTCTCTGTTGTTCTAACACCTTGCCACCACGGCAAACATTTACTCACTAAGAGTATTTGCCGATTACGTCAAGTGCAAGTGTATGCAGAGCATTCGCAGCATAAAGATGAACTAAATCGTGCTTTTTGCTGTTTTTTCGAACATTTCCGAACTGGTCAACGTGCCGCAACTGGCTAATATAGGCAGGCAACTTCACTGGTTGTGATAAAAGGAGCTCAACCTGGTTATGGTTTCATCAACGTCTTCCCCTCCCCGTAGCGGCGTGTGGTACTTCTCACAGGGCTGGAAACTGGTTTCGCTGCCAGGCATCCGCCGTTTTGTGATCCTTCCGCTGCTGATTAATATTCTGCTGATGGGGGGTGCCTTCTGGTGGCTGTTTACCCGCCTGGATACCTGGATCCCGGCACTCATGAGCCACGTCCCCGACTGGCTGCAGTGGCTGAGCTATCTGCTATGGCCCGTGGCTATCGTCTCGGTGCTGTTGGTGTTTGGCTACTTTTTCTCAACCCTGGCCAACTGGATAGCGGCCCCCTTTAATGGGCTGCTGGCCGAACAGCTGGAAGCGCGACTGACGGGCGCTACGCCGCCGGACACCGGTGTGCTGGGCATCATGAAAGATCTGCCGCGCATTATGAAACGTGAATGGCAGAAGTTCGCCTGGTACTTGCCGCGTGCCATTGTGTTACTGATCCTCTACTTTATTCCGGGTATCGGGCAGACGGTTGCGCCGGTGTTATGGTTCCTGTTCAGCGCGTGGATGCTGGCGATCCAGTATTGCGACTACCCGTTCGATAATCACAAAGTCCCGTTTAAAGAGATGCGGACTGCCCTGCGCGCGCGCAAGATGACCAATATGCAGTTTGGCGCGCTCACCAGCCTGTTCACGATGATCCCGTTCCTGAATCTGTTCATCATGCCGGTTGCGGTTTGCGGCGCGACGGCGATGTGGGTCGATTGTTACCGTGATAAACACGCATTGTGGAAATAAGGTAAATAAAGGGATGGCTTATGCCATCCCTTATTCCATACTGGATAGCATTATTTCTCATCAGCATATAGATATGCGAATTCCTTACTTCCCCATACTTATTCAACAGGTATGCTGGGTCGGTATCCCAATTTCAAACAGTTAAGGACAGGCCATGAGTAAGATTTATGAAGACAACTCGCTGACTATCGGTCACACGCCCCTGGTTCGACTGAACCGTATCGGTAATGGACGCATTCTGGCGAAGGTAGAATCTCGTAACCCAAGCTTCAGCGTGAAATGCCGTATCGGTGCCAATATGATTTGGGATGCGGAAAAGCGTGGCGTGTTGAAGCCTGGCGTTGAACTGGTGGAGCCAACCAGCGGTAACACCGGTATTGCCCTGGCTTACGTGGCTGCCGCTCGGGGTTACAAGCTGACGCTGACCATGCCGGAAACCATGAGCATTGAACGTCGCAAGCTGCTGAAGGCGCTGGGTGCGAACCTGGTCTTAACGGAAGGCGCAAAAGGGATGAAGGGCGCCATCCAGAAAGCCGAAGAGATTGTGGCCAGCGATCCGGCCAAATATCTGCTGCTGCAGCAGTTCAGCAACCCGGCTAACCCGGAAATTCACGAGAAGACCACCGGCCCGGAAATCTGGGAAGATACCGACGGTCAGGTTGATGTGTTTATCTCAGGTGTCGGTACCGGCGGGACGCTTACGGGTGTTAGCCGCTATATTAAAGGTACAAAAGGTAAAAAAGATCTGATTACCGTTGCCGTGGAGCCAACCGATTCTCCGGTTATTGCTCAGGCGCTGGCAGGTGAAGAGCTGAAACCTGGCCCGCATAAGATTCAGGGTATCGGTGCAGGCTTCATTCCAGGCAACCTGGATCTGAAACTGATCGACAAAGTTGTCGCTATCACCAACGAGGAAGCCATCTCTACCGCCCGTCGTCTGATGGAAGAAGAAGGTATTCTGGCGGGGATCTCTTCGGGTGCTGCGGTTGCCGCAGCGCTGCAATTACTTGAAGATGAAACCTTTACCAATAAGAATATCGTGGTTATTCTTCCATCCTCGGGTGAGCGTTATTTGAGTACTGCACTGTTTGCCGATCTCTTTACAGAGAAAGAACTGCAACAGTAGTGCCAAAATGTAAATATCGCGTAAAAAAGCACCCATTCGGGTGCTTTTTTGTGGCCTGCTTCAAAGTTTTATCTCTTCTGGCATTGCTTCACCCTGTTGGCTCTGGTATTTAAGCTGACAATTATTTTGAAGCACGAAATTAATCGATACACGAATTACCGCTGCTGAATCGATTTTATGATTTGGTTCAAGTCTTGCTTTCGCGGCATAATGTTTAATGTCGAACGAAACGTCAGCAGCCTGACATGCCAGTAGCGGAAAACGTTTGACACATCTGTGCCTCGTGCCGTTAAGCCGGTGCTAACTATACAGGCTAAAGTCATGCCGCCAGGCTAGACTTTAGTTCCACAACACTAAACCAATAAGTTGGGGAAATACAATGTTCCAGCAAGAAGTTACCATTACCGCTCCGAACGGTCTGCACACCCGCCCTGCTGCTCAGTTTGTTAAAGAAGCGAAAGGCTTCACTTCTGAGATCACTGTGACTTCCAACGGCAAAAGCGCCAGCGCAAAAAGCCTGTTCAAACTGCAGACTCTGGGTCTGACTCAGGGCACCGTTGTGACCATCTCCGCGGAAGGCGAAGACGAGCAGAAAGCAGTTGAGCATCTGGTAAAACTGATGGCTGAGCTCGAGTAAGTTTCCGGGTTCTTTGTAAAAATCAGTCACAAGTAAGGTAGGGTTATGATTTCAGGCATTTTAGCATCCCCGGGTATCGCTTTCGGCAAAGCATTGCTGCTGAAAGAAGACGAGATCGTCATCGACCGGAAAAAAATTTCTGCTGATAAGGTAAATCAGGAAGTTGAGCGTTTTCTGAGTGGCCGTGCAAAAGCATCTGCGCAGCTGGAAACGATCAAAACTAAAGCTGGCGAAACTTTCGGTGAAGAAAAAGAAGCCATCTTCGAAGGGCACATCATGTTGCTCGAAGATGAGGAGCTGGAGCAGGAAATCATAGCCCTGATTAAAGATAAAGGCATGACGGCCGACGCGGCTGCGCATGAAGTTATCGAAGGTCAGGCGACTGCCCTGGAAGAGCTGGACGATGAATACCTGAAAGAGCGCGCGGCTGACGTGCGTGACATTGGTAAGCGTCTGCTGCGTAACATCCTCGGCCTGGCCATTATCGATCTGAGCGCAATTCAGGACGAAGTAATCCTGGTTGCTGCTGACCTGACCCCGTCAGAAACCGCACAGCTGAACCTGAACAAGGTGCTGGGTTTCATTACTGACGCCGGTGGCCGCACCTCCCACACCTCTATCATGGCGCGTTCTCTGGAACTGCCTGCCATCGTGGGTACCGGTAGCGTGACCGCGCAGGTGAAAAACGACGACTATCTGATTCTGGATGCCGTAAACAATCTGGTTTACGTCAACCCAACCAACGAACAAATCGAACAGCTGCGTGCCGTTCAGGAACAGGTTGCCACTGAGAAAGCCGAACTGGCAAAACTGAAAGATCTGCCTGCGATTACGCTGGACGGACATCAGGTTGAAGTGTGTGCCAACATCGGTACCGTACGTGACGTTGATGGCGCTGAGCGCAACGGCGCAGAAGGTGTAGGCCTGTACCGTACCGAATTCCTGTTCATGGACCGTGACGCCCTGCCAACCGAAGAAGAGCAGTTTGCTGCTTACAAAGCGGTAGCGGAAGCTTGTGGCTCTCAGGCTGTTATCGTCCGTACCATGGACATCGGCGGCGACAAAGAACTGCCGTACATGAACTTCCCGAAAGAAGAGAACCCGTTCCTGGGTTGGCGTGCAGTACGTATCGCGATGGATCGTAAAGAGATCCTGCGCGACCAGGTTCGCGCCATCCTGCGTGCTTCCGCTTTCGGTAAGCTGCGCATCATGTTCCCGATGATCATCTCTGTTGAAGAAGTGCGTGCGCTGAAGAAAGAGATTGAGATCTACAAACAAGAACTGCGCGACGAAGGTAAAGCCTTTGACGAATCAATTGAAATCGGCGTGATGGTAGAAACTCCAGCCGCGGCGACGATTGCCCGTCATTTAGCCAAAGAAGTCGATTTCTTTAGTATTGGTACCAACGATTTAACCCAGTACACCCTGGCAGTTGACCGTGGTAATGATATGATTTCACATCTTTACCAGCCAATGTCACCGTCCGTGCTGACGCTTATTAAGCAAGTTATTGATGCTTCTCATGCCGAAGGCAAATGGACTGGTATGTGTGGTGAGCTTGCAGGCGACGAACGTGCTACACTTCTGTTGCTGGGTATGGGTCTGGACGAGTTCTCTATGAGCGCCATTTCCATCCCGCGCATCAAGAAGATCATCCGTAACACGAACTTCGAAGATGCGAAGGTATTAGCAGAGCAGGCTCTTGCTCAACCGACAACGGACGAGTTAATGACGCTGGTTAACAAGTTCATTGAAGAAAAAACAATCTGCTAATCCACGAGATGCGGCCCAATTTACTGCTTAGGAGAGATGGCTAATGGGGTTATTTAGTAAACTGTTCGGTGACAAAGGCAACAGCGACACCGGAACTATTGAGATTGTTGCTCCGCTGTCTGGTGAAATCGTCAACATCGAAGACGTGCCGGATGTCGTGTTTGCAGAGAAAATTGTTGGTGATGGCATTGCTATCAAACCGACCGGTAACAAAATGGTTGCGCCGGTTGATGGTACCATCGGTAAGATTTTTGAAACCAACCACGCATTTTCTATCGAATCTGATAGCGGTATTGAGCTGTTCGTTCACTTCGGTATCGACACCGTCGAACTGAAAGGCGAAGGCTTCAAGCGTATCGCTGAAGAAGGCCAGCGCGTTAAAGTTGGCGACCCGGTCATTGAATTCGATCTGCCACTGCTGGAAGAGAAAGCCAAGTCTACCCTGACTCCGGTTGTTATCTCCAACATGGACGAAATCAAAGAGCTGATCAAACTGTCTGGCAGCGTGACCGTGGGTGAAACCCCGGTTATCCGCATCAAGAAGTAATTTCTTGCCACACAGAAAAATGGCGCCTTCGGGCGCCATTTTTGTTTGTCAGGCCGGCAGAACCAGCTCGTCGTAACACTTCTCCTGGGTGTACTGCATCACTTGCGTCACCCTGTCCCCTGCCCGGCTTATCGCCGCGGCCACGCTCTCGCGTTGCACCAGGGCACTGACCAGCTCAGAACAAAAAAGATCCCCTGTACCTTTCAGGTCGGCTTTGATGCGTGGGTGGGCGCTGACCGTCACATCATCATGGGAAACAAGCACCACGTGGATGTTGTCAGCATCCCCGGCCACCGGCGCGCTGGTGATTGCCACCCACTGCAGGGTATCGGAAAGTAGCCCTCTGGCAGCGGCAATGGCGCTGGCGTTATCCCGGCAAGACTTGCCGCTGAGCACTTCCAGTTCGTAGACGTTCGGCGTAATACCCTGCGCCAACGGCAGCAGATGCTGGCGGTAGGCTTCCGGGATCTCGGGTTTGACGTAGGTTCCGCTGTCAGTGTCACCAATTACCGGGTCAACCAAAATCAGCACATCGGGATGCTGCGCCTTTACCGCACGTAGCCAGTCGGCCAACAGGGCAATCTGGCTGGCGCTCCCCATATACCCAGTGGTGACTGCTTTCAGCTCGCGCAATATGTCGCGCTCGTCCAGCGCCTTCAGGTAGCCACTGAACCACTCGTCGGGGATTATCCCGCCGTAAAAGGTGTCGTAGTGCGGGGTATTACTGAACAATACCGTCGGTATCGCCGTCACGTTGAGGTGATGCTGGCGAATATTGGGCACCGCAATGCTGTTACCCACGCTGCCGTACACCACCTGCGACTGCACAGCCACAATATCGGTCTGCTGTGCCCGGGTTTTGTCCCGGAATAGAATCATTTCCATCGCGTTTAGATCCCTGCGCCCTGCGCATAACTCTCCTCACCAAACACGCCGGTAGAGAGGTAGCGATCGCCGCGATCGCAGATGATCGCCACCACCACTGCCCCCGGCGTTGCCGCGGCCACCCGCAGAGCGCCGGCTACCGCGCCACCCGAACTGACGCCGCAGAAGACCCCTTCACGCACGGCCAGTTCACGCATGGTATTTTCCGCCTCGCGCTGATGAATATCCAGCACCTGGTCCACAAGCGAGGCATTAAAAATGCCCGGCATATACTCTGCGGGCCAGCGGCGAATACCCGGAATGCTGCTGCCCTCTTCAGGCTGCAGGCCGACAATGGTCACCGCCTTGTCCTGCTCGCGCAGAAAGCGGGAGACGCCGGTGATGGTGCCGGTGGTGCCCATGCTGGAGACGAAATGGGTGATGCGGCCTGACGTCTGCCGCCAGATTTCCGGGCCGGTAGTGGTGTAGTGTGCGTACGGGTTATCAGGGTTGTTGAACTGATCCAGCAGCTTGCCTTCACCCCGGTTCGCCATCTCTAGAGCCAGATCGCGTGCCCCCTCCATCCCCTGCTCTTTGCTGACGAGGATTAACTCAGCACCATAGGCCAGCATCGCGGCACGGCGCTCCTGGCTCATGTTGTCCGGCATCAGCAGCTTCATGCGATAGCCTTTCAGGGCGGCAATCATCGCCAGCGCGATGCCGGTGTTGCCGCTGGTCGCCTCGATCAGCACATCGCCGGGTTTGATTTCACCGCGCTTTTCCGCCTCGACAATCATCGACAGCGCGGCGCGGTCTTTGACCGAACCCGCCGGGTTATTGCCTTCCAGTTTGATCCAGATTTCGCTGCCGTTGTCCGGCCCCATGCGCTGCAGTTTGATCAGAGGGGTATTACCGATGGTGTCTTCGAGTGTATTCACGATTTTTACTCAATAAAAAGCCGGGTGGCGCTTCGCTTACCCGGCCTACGTCCGTGCTCGTGTAGGCCCGGTAAGCGTAGCGCCACCGGGCGATAAACATGGTCAATAACCTATCAGGCAGATTCCGCCAGAGCAAGATCTCCCCGCGTCTCGATGCGCTCCTTATCGTGATAAATGCGCGCATGCTGCAGGCCAACAAACAGACGTTCGCCGCGGTGTGGCGGCTCTTCGTCACGCATCACTACCGTCAGCGGTTCGCTGTACCAGCCCAGCGGCTGCACCACCAGTTGGGTATAGTGACCTTTCGGGCTGGCTTCCAGCACCTGTACCGGCAGCGGGCAGTCGAGGCTGGTGCGACGGCTGACGTCCACTTCCCATGGGCGCAGGAACAGATCTACCGGCCCCTGATAGCCAGGGGTGTAACCCAGTGGCCAGCGATGGGCACCAACGTGAAACTGACCGCCGCGAATATTGCCTTGCAGGCGGTTCACTTCGCCCATAAATTCGAGCACAAAACGGGTCGCCGGTTCGCGCCAGAGCTGTTCTGGCTCATCGACCTGCTCAATATTCCCCTGGCTCATCACCACGACCCGATCGGCCACTTCCATCGCCTCTTCCTGATCGTGGGTAACGAAGACGCTGGTGAATTTCAGCTCTTCGTGCAGCTGACGCAACCAGCGTCGCAGCTCTTTACGTACCTGAGCATCCAGTGCGCCGAAGGGTTCATCCAGCAGCAGGATTTGCGGCTCCACCGCCAGCGCGCGAGCCAGCGCCACGCGCTGTTTCTGTCCGCCGGAAAGCTGGGCCGGATAACGGTCTGCCAGATGTGCCAGCTGCACCATCTCCAGCAGTTTGGTCACTTTCGCCTTGATAGTCGCCGCATCGGGACGCTCGCGGCGCGGCAGCACCGTCAGGCCAAAGGCGATGTTGTCGAACACCGTCATATGGCGGAACAGGGCGTAATGCTGGAATACAAAGCCCACCTTACGGTCGCGCGCATGCAGGCGGCTGACGTCGGTGCCGTGGAAGCGGATATGCCCGCTGGTTTGATGTTCCAGACCGGCGATAATACGCAGCAAAGTGGTTTTCCCGGAGCCAGACGGCCCCAGCAACGCCACCATTTGCCCGGAAGGGATATCCAGCGAGATATCGTTCAGCACCTGGGTGCGACCAAAGGACTTCTTAATATTGGCAATCTCAATGCTCATGATTTCCCTCCTGATGCTGGCGTTTTGCCTGATTCTCTAAACGCCACTGCACCATACTCTTTAAAAACAGGGTCAAAATAGCCATCAGCGTCAGCAGGGCTGCGGCGGTAAAGGAACCGACGGTGTTATAGTCCTGCTCCAGCAATTCAATCTGTAACGGCAGCGACAGGGTTTCGCCGCGGATAGACCCGGAGACCACTGACACCGCGCCAAATTCACCAATCGCGCGGGCGTTCGTCAGCACCACGCCATACAGTAGCGCCCAGCGGATGTTCGGTAAGGTCACGCGGCGGAACATCTGCCAGCCGGATGCGCCCAGCAGTACCGCCGCTTCGTCTTCGTGACTGCCCTGGCTGAGCATCACCGGCACCAGCTCGCGCACCACAAACGGACAGGTCACAAAGATCGTCACCAGCACCATGCCCGGCCAGGCGAACATGATCTGTAAGTTATGCTCATCCAGCCAGCCGCCCAGCGGGCCGTTGGAGCCATAGAACAGCAGATACACCAGACCGGCCACCACTGGCGACACGGCAAAAGGAATATCCAGCAGGGTCAGCAAGAGCTGGCGGCCCGGGAAGTTAAAGCGCGTCACCAGCCAGGCCAACAGGATGCCAAACACCAGGTTCACCGGCACGGTAATCAGGGCAATCATCACCGTCAGCCAGATGGCATGCAGCATGTCCGGGTCGGCGAGGTTTTGCAGCGCGGGCATCAGCCCTTTACTGAACGCCTGAACAAAGATGTAGACCATCGGCACGACGAGAATAAACACCGACACCAGCATGCCTGTGCCAATCAGAAACCATTTTCCCCAGTTGATGCGGGGTGCGTCATAGCGCTTCAATTGAGTAACTTCCGCCATCAGTGACCTACCACACGTCGACCAAAGCGACTTTGCAGAGTGTTAATCGAGAACAGCAGCAGCAGCGACGCGGCGAGGATCACCGAGGCGATCGCACTTGCCGCCGGGTAATCAAACTCCTGCAAACGCACAAAAATCATCAGCGAGGTCACTTCCGTTTTCCACGCGATATTCCCGGCGATGAAGATCACCGCGCCGAACTCGCCGAGGCTGCGGGTAAACGACAATGCCACGCCCGCCAGTAGCGCCGGAGACAGTTCAGGCAGCACCACCTTACGGAAGCTCTGCCAGCGCGTGGCACCCAGGGTTTCCGCCGCTTCTTCATATTCCGGGCCTAACTCCTCCAGCACCGGCTGGACGGTACGCACCACAAACGGGATGCTGGTAAAGGCCATCGCTACCGCAATGCCAAGCCAGGTATAAGTCACCTTGATATCAAACTTCGCCAGCCACTCACCGTAAAAGCCATTCACGGAGAACAGCGAGGCCAGGGTTAAACCGGCCACGGCGGTGGGCAGCGCGAAGGGTAAATCCATCAGTGCATCCAGCAGCGTGCGGCCCGGGAAGCGGTAGCGGGTTAAGATCCACGCCATCAGCAGGCCGAAAACGCCGTTGAAAATCGAGGCCACAAATGCCGACAGCAGCGTCACCTTATAGGCCGCCACCACCTGCGGGTTGCTGATCACCTCCCAGTACTGGGACCAGCTCATCTCCGAGAGCTGGACCACCAGCGCGCTGAGCGGTAACAACAAAATCAGACAGACGAACAGCAGGCTGGTCCCGAGGCTTAAGGTAAAGCCTGGCAGCACACGTCTGGAGGAAACTGCAAACATTACTTACGCCCCGCCGCCAACAATTTGTCTAACTCACCCCCGCTGGTGAAGTGCGTTTTCATCACTTCAGGCCAGGAGCCAAAATGCTCTTCCACGCGGAACAGCTCGGTCTGCGGGAACTTGTCTTTCAGCTTGTTCATCACGTCCGGGTTGTTGACGCGATAGTAGTAATCGGTGATCACCGTCTGCGCCTGCGGGCTGTACAGATAGTTGAGATACGCTTTCGCCGCTTTCTCAGTGCCGTTGGCCTTGACGTTTTTATCTACCCACGCCACCGGGAACTCCGCCAGCACGTTGGTTTTCGGAATAACCACTTCGAAGCCCTGCGCTTCGTACTGTTTACGGATGTTGTTAACTTCCGATTCAAAGCTGATCAGCACATCGCCCAGACCGCGTTCCGCGAAGGTGGTGGTCGCGCCGCGGCCGCCGGTATCAAACACTTCTACGTTTTTCAGGAACTGGGTCATGAACTGCTCGGTTTTGGCTTTATCGCCGCCGTCAGCTTTGTCTGCAGCGCCCCAGGCAGCCAGATAGGTATAACGGGCGTTGCCGGAGGTTTTCGGGTTCGGGAAAATGAGATTTACGTCAGAACGCACGAGGTCGTTCCAGTCGTGAATGTTTTTCGGGTTGCCCTTACGCACCAGGAAGCCCATGGTGGAGTAGAACGGCGAGCTGTTGTTCGGCAGACGGCTCTGCCAGTTAGCCGGGAGCAGCTTGCCTTTGTCATGCAGGATCTGCACGTCGGTAATCTGGTTGTACGTCACCACATCCGCTTTTAGCCCCTGCAGGATCGCCAGCGCCTGTTTGGAAGAACCGGCGTGAGACTGTTTGATGGTCAGCTTGTCGCCGTTGTTCTCTTTGGCCCACTGTTGTTCAAACGGCGGGTTCAGGGCGGCAAACAGCTCGCGGGAGACGTCGTAAGAGCTGTTCAGCAGTTCGGTTGCCTGCGCCTGAGCGACCAGCAACACTGAAGCTGCCAGCACCAGAGATCCTTTTTTCAGTACAGTAACGGCCATTGCGCACCCTAAGCGTTGTGATGATTTTCTTAGGGTCATCATATTTATAACGAGTACTAAAGGAGTAACGGTTTTATATACCGTTTGGTGATTTAGAAGCAGAAAAGGGAATAAGGCATTTATCCCCTCTCCCCTTTAGGGAGAGGGTCAGGGCGAGGGCGTTCTTACAGCGCCAGCAGACGCTCGATGGACGGGGCAAAATAGTAACCGCCAGTCACTGGCTTCGTGAAGCGCAGCATGGCGTCGCGCTTGCCGTCGGTATCGCCGAACATGCTCAGCAGCTGCTGTTCGATGTTATACAGACGGGCACAGTAGGCGCAGAAGTACAGGCCATGCGTACCGCTGGCGGTGCCGTATGGCAGGCTCTGGCGCACAATCTTCAGCCCTTTGCCGTCTTCTTTCAGATCAACACGGCTCAGGTGCGAGGTTGCCGGGCGCGCGTCGCCGTCGATCTCTTCGTTAGCCTCTTTGGTGCGGCCAATCATCATCTCCTGATCGGATACGCTCATGCGGTTAAGCTGCTTGAGGTTGTGCTCCCAGCGCTGGACGAACACGTAGCTGCCGCCTGCGTCCACGCCGTCTTTGATGACCGCTACTTCACGGCGCGTCTCTTCCCCTGCCGGGTTTTCGGTACCGTCAACGAAGCCGCTCAGGTCGCGCTCTTCCACCCAGCGGAAACCATGGATCTCTTCTGTTACTTCAATGCAGTCGCCAAAGGCGGCCATTGCGGCCTGGGCAATGGAGAAGTTCAGGTCGTGACGCAGGGAGAGAATATGGATCAGCACGTCGTACTGCGTGGCCGGCGCCAGGCCTTTGCCGTAAGGGACAAAGTCTTTCAGCTCTTCGGCCCCTTCCCCACTGCTCAGCTGACGCCAGACGTTATGACCGAACGCGACCACCGCGCCGCAGTGGGCATCCGGGAATTTGACCTGGAAGGTGGCCAGTTTATCGATAAAAATTTTGCTGGCCGCACGCAGGGCATCGATATCCCCTTTAACATTGGCTTCGATCCAAATCGCCGCGCGGCAATGTTCTGGCAAAATGCCACTCTGAACCTGAGACATCGCTCCTCCTGAAAAAAAATGCCACGTCGTCGTGGCATGGTTGGCGGCGATTATACCCGCTTTTTTAACGAGGCGGCTTGTCCAGACGCAATTTACTGCTGCCAGATAATTTTGCTGATTTTCCAGCTTTTCAGGGTGTCGTCAGAAGGCATTAACCCTTCCGGGCCGTTCCAGGTTCCGCTGAACTGGTAGCTGATATGCTGGCTGCCCTCAGCTTTACACTCTACCGTCACGTTGTCGTCGGCAGGCACGCTGATGCAGTTACCATAGGCTTTCTGATACAGGTCGCTGAACGGCGTACCAATCTTCACCCCTTTGTCGGTTTCGATTTCAGTGTCCAGCACCTCAATGCGCCCGACAGTGGATTTATCACCGTTAATCACCAGCGCCAGTTGGTCATCTTTCAATGCTTCAAAGTAGTGAATGATGGTGCCATTTTGCGTTCTCATGCCGCTGCGCAGACGGTAATCACCGCCTAACGCCGATTCGATGGCGCTCTGTTCCAGCGCCGTGTCGGCGGTGAGATTGCCTACGCCCTGCTCGGTTACCTCGGTGGAAGAGCCGAACCAGTTCCAGGGATAAGCCGCAGACCAGTTCACGGCGGAGAGCGTTGAACAGCCCGTCAGGACAACGGGGAGCGCGCATAATAGTAAACGCAGCGATTTCATCGGGAGATCCTTTCTGGTTAATTTGACGCTTGTTGGAGTGCAGCATCGCTAAAAAGTGCCGTTTAATCTTGCTCAGGCGTAAAACAGGCGCGCAGACGGGGATGGGTCAACAGCCACAGCAGCGCCACGATATCGGCCACCAGCAGGGCAATACCGATGCCACTCAGCGCTTCACCCTGTAGCCACAGCAAAGGTTGCCAGCCCAGCAGTACAACCTGGGCGAGGATCAGCAGCCAGCGCAGCGCCCGCCACAGGCGCGGCACCCGATGGCGCCGCCCGCTCAGTAAAAAGGCCAGCACCGCCGGGATCCCCGGCAGCAGCCCGAGCCAGAAGTTATCATGATCGGGATAAAACAGGTTCAGCAGGGTATTGCCCTGATCGCGGGAGGCCCCCGCCAGCACGAACAACACCCAGGTGCGCGCCTGAAGCAGCAGCACGCACCAGAACAGGAACGGCAGGCGAACCCGGCCGTGGCTGTCATAGTCGCCAGGGTGAAAATCAATACTCTTCATCTTCGATCAGACGTTTGCCCAGCGTTAGCACGTCGGCATGTTCATAGTTGAGGCGCTCGTACATTCCCAGCACCATGTCGTTATCTTCACGCACCATGATCTGAATTTTTGGGCAGCCGCGGGCGATCAGTTTCTTTTCCAGACGATTGAGCAGCGCGTTGGCTATGCCACGCCCACGAAACTCCGGGTGGACGCCCAGGTAGTACGCCGAGCCGCGATGCCCGTCGTAGCCGCCCATCACCGTACCCACCACTTCGCCATTGACCTCCGCAACCAGAAATAGACTGACGTCGTGATTGAGCTTACGCTCAATGTCCATCTCAGGATCGTTCCACGGTCGCAGTAGCTCGCAGCGCTCCCAAAGGGTGATCACCTCTTCGAAGTCTGCCTGGCGAAAAACGCGTATCTCCATGGTATTAACCGCCTTTTTGGGTTCAAAAACAGTGATTATGACGCGAACGCCCTCTTTCGCCAATATGCAGCGAAAAAGGTCAGGAAATTTGGCATAATGGCACTTTGTCACGTATTGAAATGAAAAGTAAAACAATTCACCACACGGACTGTCGTAACGGGAAAGACGATACGATATAACACCAGGACACTCATTTTTTACATTTCAGGCCGCATGAGCACATTCAAACCCTTAAAAACACTCACATCGCGTCGTCAGGTTCTTAAAGCGGGGCTGGCGGCATTGACGTTAACGGGCATTGCAAAGCAGGCTCAGGCAAAAGACGAGAGCACGCTAAAAACCAGTAACGGACACAGCAAGCCAAAGACCAAAAAACCCGGTTCAAAGCGTCTGGTGATGCTCGATCCGGGCCACGGCGGTATTGATACCGGTGCCATTGGCCGCAACGGCTCTAAAGAGAAACATGTTGTACTGGCGATTGCAAAAAACGTCCGGTCGATTTTACGCAGCAATGGCATTGACGCCCGCCTGACCCGTTCCGGCGATACCTTTATTCCGCTGTATGACCGCGTAGAGATTGCCCACAAGCACGGCGCGGATCTGTTTATGTCGATTCACGCAGACGGCTTCACTAACCCCTCGGCGGCAGGTGCATCGGTATTTGCCCTTTCCAATCGGGGTGCCAGTAGCGCCATGGCAAAATACCTTTCCGACCGTGAAAACCGGGCGGATGAAGTGGCCGGAAAGAAAACCACCGACAAAGATCATCTGCTCCAGCAGGTGCTGTTCGATCTCGTTCAGACCGACACCATAAAAAACAGCCTGACCCTCGGCTCGCATATTCTGAAGAAGATTAAGCCGGTGCACCGTCTGCACAGCAAAGGCACCGAGCAGGCGGCGTTCGTGGTACTGAAATCTCCGTCGATTCCCTCCGTACTGGTAGAAACCTCCTTCATCACGAATCCCGAAGAAGAGCGACTGCTGGGCACGAAGGCGTTTCGCCAGAAGATCGCCAACGCGATTGCCTCCGGGATCATCAGTTACTTCAACTGGTTCGATAACCAGAAAGCGCACTCCAGGAAACGTTAATGAAACCCAACGCACAGCTGGTTAAAACCTTCCTGCTCCAGTTGCAGGATGCCATTTGCCAGAAACTGAGCGCCGTCGATGGCGGTGATTTTCAACAGGATGAGTGGCAGCGCGAAGCCGGTGGCGGCGGGCGCAGCCGCGTGCTGCGCAATGGCGGCGTGTTCGAGCAGGCCGGCGTGAATTTTTCTCACGTACACGGCGACGCCATGCCCGCCTCGGCCACTGCACACCGCCCGGAGCTGGCGGGCCGCAGCTTTGAAGCGATGGGGGTTTCACTGGTGGTGCATCCGCACAACCCGTTCGTGCCCACCAGCCATGCCAACGTGCGCTTCTTTATCGCCGAAAAACCGGGTGCCGATCCGGTATGGTGGTTTGGCGGCGGCTTCGACTTAACGCCTTTCTACGGGTTTGAAGAGGACGCTATCCACTGGCACCAGACCGCGCACGACCTGTGCCAGCCCTTTGGTGAGGACGTCTACCCGAAATACAAGAACTGGTGCGATGAGTATTTCTACCTGAAGCACCGGGACGAGCAGCGTGGCATTGGCGGGCTGTTCTTTGACGATCTGAATACGCCGGATTTTGATACTGCCTTCAGTTTTATGCAGGCGGTGGGCAATGGCTTTACCGACGCTTATCTGCCGATTGTCGAGCGGCGTAAAGACCACGATTACGGCGTGCGCGAGCGCGAGTTCCAGCTCTATCGCCGTGGACGTTACGTGGAATTTAATCTGGTGTGGGACCGTGGCACGCTGTTCGGCCTGCAAACCGGTGGGCGCACGGAGTCGATTCTGATGTCGATGCCGCCACTGGTGCGCTGGGAGTATAACTTTGATCCGAAAGAAGGCAGCCGCGAGGCTGCCCTGAAAGAGTTTATTCGGGTTCGGGACTGGGTTTAAAAATCCCCTCACCCCGGCCCTCTCCCCAAAGGGGCGAGGGAGAAAAGATAGCTCCGTGCAGTCCCCTCTTTCCAAAGGGGCGAGGGAGAAAAGACGGCTCCGTGCAGTCCCCTGTCCCCAAACGGGCAAGGGCGAAAAAACGGCTCCGTGCAGTCCCCTCACCCCAAAAGAGGCGAAGGTGAAAAGACGACTCCGTACAGTCCCCTCTCCCCTATGGGGAGAGGGTTAGGGTGAGGGGTTACAGCGGCTGCGTCTGCGCCTCAACCACCGCCAGCGCCACCATGTTCACAATACGGCGCACGGAGGCAATCGGGGTCAATACGTGCACCGGTTTCGCCACGCCCATCAGCACCGGCCCGACGGTCACCCCTTCCGAACTGGAGACGCGCAGCAGGTTATAACTGATACGCGCCGCCTCGACATTCGGCATGATCAGCACGTTGGCAGAGCCTTTCAACGGGCTGTCCGGCATCCGCTCGTTACGGATGCTCTCCACCAGAGCGGCATCGCCGTGCATCTCACCGTCGATCATCAGCTCAGGCGCGCGCTCGCGGACCAACGCTAAAGTCTCACGCATTTTGCAGGCAGCTGCCGATTTGGACGAGCCAAAGTTGGAGTGCGACAGCAGCGCTACTTTCGGTTCAATACCAAAGCGACGCACCGTTTCTGCCGCCATCACCGTGATTTCAGCCAGCTCTTCCGGGGTCGGATCGTCATTGACGTAGGTATCAGCAATGAAGGTGTTACCACTCGGCAGTAACAGGGCGTTCATCGCCCCGGCGGTATGTACGCCTTCGCGATAGCCGAAGATCTCCTGCACCACGCTGAAATGCTCATGATAGTCACCAATGGTGCCGCAGATCAGCGCGTCGGCTTCGCCACGGTGAACCATGATCGCGCCGATCACCGTAGTATTGCTGATCACTGCCCGCTGGGCCTGCTCCTGGGTGATCCCCCGACGTTTCATGATGGCGTAATACTCATTCCAGTACTCCTTGAAGCGCGGATCGGATTCATTGTTGACGATCTCAAAGTCCACGCCCGCTTTAATTTGCAGGCCCAGCTTCTGGATACGCATCTCGATCACGCTCGGACGACCAATCAGGATCGGTTTGGCCAGCCCCAGGCTCACCAGCTCCTGAGTGGCGTGCAGGACACGCGCCTCCTCCCCTTCCGCCAGCACCACGCGTTTCGCATCTGCACGCGCCTGGGAGAAAATCGGCTTCATGAACAGGTTGGTTTTGTAGACGAACTCGGTCAGCTTATCGACATAGGCGTCGAAGTCGGTGATCGGGCGCGTTGCCACGCCGGAGTCCATCGCCGCCTTCGCCACCGCTGGCGCGATTTTGACAATCAGGCGTGGATCAAAGGGTTTAGGAATGATGTAGTCCGGGCCGAAGCTCAGATCCTGATCGCCATAGGCGGAGGCCACCACTTCGCTCTGCTCCGCATGGGCCAGCTCAGCAATGGCATGAACCGCCGCCAGCTTCATCTCTTCGTTGATGGCGGTGGCACCGACATCCAGCGCGCCACGGAAGATGAACGGGAAGCAGAGAACGTTATTCACCTGGTTCGGGTAATCAGAACGGCCGGTGCAGATGATGGCATCCGGGCGCACGGCTTTCGCCAGTGGCGGCAGGATCTCCGGTTCCGGGTTTGCCAGAGCGAGGATCAGCGGCGCACGCGCCATCTTCATCACCATCTCTTCATTCAGCACTTTCGGGCCTGAGCAGCCGAGGAAGATATCCGCGCCGTCCATGACATCTGCCAGGCTGCGCTTGCCGTCGTCGTCAACGGCGTAGGCGGCTTTGGTTTCGGCCATATTGGCCTCGCGGCCTTTGTAAATAACCCCTTTGGAGTCGCAGACCACGATGTTGTGCTTCTGCATCCCCAGCGCCACCAGCAGGTTCATACAGGCGATGGCTGCCGCGCCCGCGCCAGAAACCACCATGCGCACGTCAGAAAGATTCTTCTCCACCACCCGCAGGCCGTTCAGAATGGCGGCGGTACTGATGATCGCCGTCCCGTGCTGATCGTCGTGGAAGACTGGAATGTTCATGCGTTCACGCAGTTTCTGCTCGATATAGAAACATTCCGGCGCTTTGATGTCCTCGAGGTTGATGCCGCCAAACGTCGGCTCCAGCGCGGCCACCACGTTAATGAATTTGTCCGGGTCAAGCTCATCCACTTCAATATCAAACACGTCGATACCGGCAAATTTCTTGAACAGCACGCCCTTGCCTTCCATCACCGGTTTACCGGCCAGCGCCCCGATATTGCCCAGTCCCAGCACTGCGGTGCCGTTGGAGATCACCGCCACCAGGTTGCCACGGGCCGTGTATTTGTAGGCCGCCAGCGGATCTTTTTCGATCTCAAGGCACGGTGCGGCAACGCCCGGCGAGTAGGCTAACGCCAGGTCACGCTGGGTTGCGAGGGGCTTGGTAGGAGAGACCTGAATTTTGCCGGGTACGGGAAATTCATGAAAATCGAGGGCGCTCTGTCTTAACTGCTCGTCCATTGTAAGGTTCCTTTAGCGTGTCGTTCAAAATGGGTGATGTTGTTATGGTCTGAGTTCACCCTGGGTGGCGGATAGTATCGCTGCTGCCTGCGGTTCAAACTTTGAAGGCTGCCAAAGTCTCACCATCAAAAAAACAAAAATTGTTAGCAATTTATAACAATCATGTTACCTGCCCAGCGAAGCAAGACCATGTCCGTCTGCTATGCTTTTTTGTTAAGTACATCGCGAATTTCGCAGAAGTGTGATCTAACACACTCAATCAACTCTTTTATTTCCAAGGAGTAATCATTTATGAACCAACTAGACGGCATCAAACAATTCACCACGGTCGTTGCTGACAGTGGTGATATCGAATCCATCCGCCATTACCAACCACAGGATGCGACCACCAACCCGTCGCTGCTGCTGAAAGCCGCCGGGCTGTCGCACTTCTCGCATCTGATTGACGACGCGATTGCCTACGGCAAAGGGCGGGGAAAAACCAAAGAGCAACAGGTCGCTGAGGCCAGCGATAAGCTCGCGGTCAATATTGGTAGCGAAATTCTGAAAAGCATTCCGGGACGCGTCTCGACCGAAGTGGATGCCCGACTCTCCTTTGACCAGGAGAAAAGCATCGCCAAAGCGCGACATATTGTGCAGCTCTACGAGGAGCAGGATGTTGATAAATCGCGCATTCTGATCAAGCTGGCCTCCACCTGGGAGGGGATCCGCGCCGCCGAGGTGCTGGAGAAAGAGGGAATTAACTGCAACCTGACGCTGCTGTTCTCCTTTGCTCAGGCACGCGCCTGCGCCGAAGCCGGAGTGTTCCTGGTGTCTCCGTTTGTCGGGCGTATTTACGACTGGTATCAGGCCCGCCAGCCAATGGACCCGTACGTCGTCGAGGAAGATCCCGGCGTGAAATCGGTACGCAATATCTACGATTACTATAAGCAGCACCGCTACGAAACCATCGTGATGGGCGCCAGCTTCCGCCGGACCGAGCAGATCCTGGCTCTCACCGGCTGCGATCGACTGACCATCTCCCCTAACCTGTTGCAGGAGCTGCAGGATAAAGAGGAGGAGGTCATCCGCCGCCTGGTACCATCATCAACCGTGTTGCCTAAACCCAAACCTATGACCGAAGCCGAATTCCGCTGGGAGCATAATCAGGACGCCATGGCGGTCGATAAGCTGTCAGAAGGGATCCGTCTCTTCGCGGTCGACCAACGCAAACTCGAAGATCTGCTCGCCGCCAAACTGTAACCTTGCCATGGAGTGAACTATGTCCCGTAAAGAGTTAGCCAATGCCATTCGCGCCCTCAGCATGGATGCCGTGCAAAAAGCCAATTCCGGTCATCCAGGCGCACCAATGGGCATGGCCGATATCGCTGAAGTCTTGTGGAATGATTTCCTGAAGCATAACCCTAACGATCCAACGTGGTACGACCGCGACCGTTTTATTCTCTCTAACGGCCACGCGTCAATGCTGCTCTACAGCCTGCTGCACCTCTCCGGCTATAACCTGCCGCTTGAGGAGCTGAAAAACTTCCGCCAGCTGCACTCGAAAACCCCGGGTCACCCGGAGATTGGCTATACGCCCGGGGTGGAGACCACCACCGGCCCGCTGGGTCAGGGGCTGGCGAATGCGGTCGGGCTGGCGATTGCCGAGCGCACGCTGGCGGCGCAGTTTAACCAGCCGGATCATGAGATTGTCGATCACTTCACGTATGTCTTTATGGGCGATGGCTGTCTGATGGAGGGGATCTCTCACGAGGTCTGTTCTCTGGCGGGCACGCTGGGGCTGGGCAAACTGATCGGCTTCTACGATCACAACGGCATCTCCATCGACGGCGAGACCGAGGGCTGGTTCACTGACGACACGGCAAAACGCTTTGAAGCCTATCACTGGCACGTGGTGCATGAGATTGACGGCCACGATCCAGAGGCGCTGAAAGCGGCCATTCTTGAAGCGCAAAGCGTGACCGATAAACCGTCGCTGATTATCTGTCGTACGGTCATCGGATTTGGTTCGCCGAACAAAGCCGGCAAAGAAGAATCCCACGGCGCGGCGCTGGGCGAAGAGGAAGTGGCGCTCACCCGTCAGAAGCTGGGCTGGAAATACCCTGCCTTTGAGATCCCGAAAGAGATCTACAAAGCCTGGGATGCCCGTGAGGAGGGCGAAAAAGCGCAGGCGGCCTGGAACGACAAATTTGCCGCCTACCAGAAAGCGCACCCGGAGCTGGCGGCCGAGTTCAGCCGTCGCATGAGTGGTGGCCTGCCGGAGAACTGGGAAGAGACAACGCAGGCGCTGATTGAGAACTTACAGGCCAACCCGGCGAAAATCGCGACCCGTAAGGCGTCGCAGAATACCCTGAACGCCATTGGCCCCATCCTGCCCGAGCTGCTGGGCGGCTCAGCGGATCTGGCCCCGAGTAATCTGACCATCTGGTCTGGCTCCACCTCGCTGAAAGAAGATATCGCCGGGAACTATATCCACTACGGGGTGCGTGAGTTCGGCATGACCGCCATTGCCAACGGTATCGCCCATCACGGCGGGTTTGTGCCTTATACCGCCACCTTCCTGATGTTCGTGGAATATGCGCGTAATGCCGCGCGTATGGCGGCACTGATGAAGGCCCGGCAGATCATGGTCTATACCCACGACTCCATCGGGCTGGGTGAAGATGGCCCGACCCACCAGGCGGTGGAACAGCTGGCCAGCCTGCGCCTGACGCCAAACTTCAGTACCTGGCGTCCATGCGATCAGGTTGAGGCGGCGGTGGGCTGGAAGCTGGCGGTAGAACGCCATAACGGCCCGACGGCGCTGATCCTGTCGCGCCAGAATCTGGCGCAGATCGAGCGCACGCCGGAGCAGGTAAAAAATATTGCCCGCGGGGGGTACATCCTGAAAGACAGCGGCGGCAAACCGGATCTGATTCTGATTGCTACCGGGTCGGAGATGGAGATCACCGTCAAGGCGGCGGAGAAGCTGACCGCGGAAGGTCATGCGGTGCGGGTGGTGTCGCTGCCTTCAACGGATATCTTTGATGCCCAGGATGAAGCGTACCGCGAGTCGGTACTGCCGTCGGATGTCACGGCACGTGTAGCGGTCGAAGCGGGTATCGCGGATTACTGGTACAAATATGTCGGTCTGAAGGGGGCGATCGTCGGCATGACCGGTTATGGCGAATCGGCGCCTGCCGAGAAGCTGTTCCCGTTCTTCGGCTTTACCGTCGAGAACGTGGTAGAGAAGGCGCAGGCGTTGCTGTAAGTGCCTGTGCTACCCTCTCTTCCGGGAGAGGGAACCAACAAAAAACGGTAACCTTGTGGTTACCGTTTTGCTTTCATCGTGTGATCCACAACGTCGGCCACGCGTCTGGCCCATGCCAGTTATCACAAGTCGGCTCTTCCGCATACCGCACCAGACGGAAACGCTGCCCGGTGAAACGCCAGCGCGTCTGGATCCCGCAGTCGCCAATCCCGCGCCCCAGAGCCAGGGTCGTCAACTCGCGGTTTTTTTCATCGAAGCTGGCATTCATTAACTCCATCTCGCTGCTGTCGCTCGACGGCATAAAAGGCAGGCGCAGACGCACGAGATGGGAGGCAAAGGGCTTTTTACGCGACACCAGCCAGGCCAAATCGACGGTGTTATAGGCCCCTGCCTCACAGCTGATCATCAGCAGCGCTTTGTCATCGGTTAAGGCGGTGACCCGCACTTCACGTCGTGCCGGATCGAGCGAACACTGGCTGCTGTTAATGCGCCAGGAGCCATAGTCGGTAAGATCGCTGCGTTCCTCGCGGGTTAAAGGTGTGGGGGTTGGGTTAACCACGGCCACCTCTTTCAGAGCAGGGGCAGGCGGTACGCTGAGCGGCGGTTGAGCGCCTTTATTGATCCACGCGGTTTCACTCCCGCCACGCTTTTGCTGGGCGTCGATAAACTGCAGCGCCTCTTTCAGTCCATCAAGGGAAATAACCTGCTTGCCATTCGCGAGGGTGATCGCTTTTTTTTGCTGAAGCGTGGTCAGCAAGGCAGTAATGGTGGCGGCATGATCGGTGGTCAGACGCCAGGGGGTCACCTGCCAGTGCGGAGGCGCAAGTTGCAGTGGCTCGCCGTCGAGCAGTAAGCGAGACGCAATGGCGGGTGCTTTGGGATCAATGGTCGCCAGCCCGCCGAGATCGATACGCAGCACCGCATCGGTTTTCGCCCCGGCGCTGCGGCTCAGGGTCATCACCAGCCCGTTATGCTCACCGGTATTGCGCGCAATGCAAAAGTTCTGGTTGTTGCAGGTCACCTGCCAGTCAGTAAACAACTGCTGTGCAGGTGCCGCCTGAACCAGAGTTGCGGGCAGCACGCTGAGCATAAAGATAAGAAAAAGGCTGTGACGCATGAATAGCAGGATCCCGGAAGCAAAACTGACAAACAAACCGTATCTTCCTGCTCAGGCCGGGCTTACTCAATCGGATTTATCGGATAGATTTATATAAAATACATCTTATGAAAAATAATAAGATCAACCCATTAACCCGGAACTGCGCAAATACTGTAAGAGTATCACCGTTTTGCCGTCCCGGATTTCACCCGATTGTACCATCGATAGCGCCTCGCTAAAGGGCAGCTCCAGCACCTCGATCTCTTCATCTTCTATGCCGCCGCCTTTACCCGCGCGCTGTGCGTCGCTGTATTCTGCCACGAAGAAATGGACGATTTCCGTCACCCCACCGGGAGACATGTACAGCTCAAACACCTTACGCGCTTCACCGACAATAAAACCGGTCTCTTCGATCGCCTCTTTACGAATGCAGACTTCCGGCTCGTCGTTATCCAGCAGTCCGGCACAGGTTTCAATCAATCGCCCGTCGGGATTGCCATTCACCCAGGTGGCGATACGGAACTGGCGAATCAGCACCACGCTCTGCTTCTGCGGGTTATAGAGCAGGACAGTTGCGCCGTTGCCCCGATCGTAGACTTCACGTTTGTGGCGCACCACTTCGCCGTTACGCCGCGTCAAATCGTAAGTCAGGTTGCGCAGAATGAAATAGTTATCCGAGAGGCACTTGTCTTTAATCAGTTCAATTTTCAAGGTTACACAGGCTCCATAGCGCAAAACATGCTGGTCATACTACGCTGTGAAGCCCGCGTTGTCGTCCGTCAGGTTAATGCGCGGCGGGCGCATCGACGCCAAGCCAGTCGGCGATCCCCTGGGCGGCGTGTCGCCCTTCCGCCATCGCCGTCACCACCAGATCGGCCCCCCGCACCGCATCGCCACCGGCAAAGATCTGCGGATTGGTGGTTTGATAGCGGTAGCGCGTCTCAACGCTTGCCGCGATCCGCCCCCACGCATCCACCTCCACGCCCTGCGCCTGTAGCCAGGGCATCCCATGCGGGTTGAAGCCAAAGGCCATAATTACCGCATCGGCAGGCATCACAAACTCGCTACCGTCGACAGGCACCGGGCGGCGGCGTCCCTGGGCATCCGGCTCACCCAGCCGGGTGCGCAGCAGGCGAATGCCGTTAACCCGTCCGGTATCCTCCAGGGTCAGCGCCACCGGTTGCACGTTAAATTCAAAGACAGCCCCCTCTTCCCGGGCATTTTTGACCTCTTTTTTCGACCCCGGCATGTTGGCCTCATCCCGACGGTAGGCGCAGGTGACGCTGGCAGCCCCATGGCGCAGCGCGGTGCGCACGCAGTCCATCGCCGTATCGCCGCCGCCCAGCACCACCACGTTCAGCCCGGCGGTATCAATAAAGGGTTCCTCCCCCGACGGCGGCAGCCCCATGAGCTGTCGGGTGTTGCCCACCAGGAACGGCAGCGCATCGTAGACGCCGGGTGCCTCTTCATGGGGTATGCCCGCCTTCATCGAACGGTAGGTGCCCACGCCCACAAACAGGGCATCGTACTCGCTGAGCAGCTGCGCCAGCGGGATATCCTTACCCACCTCGCAGTTAAGCTCGAAGCGAATGCCCATCGCAGTGAAGATCTCCCGACGACGGGCCAGCAGCGATTTATCCAGCTTAAAGGCGGGAATGCCGAAGGTAAGCAGGCCGCCAATCTCCGGGTGGCGATCAAAGACCGTGACGCGAATGCCGCGGCGGATTAACGCATCGGCGCATGCCAGCCCGGCAGGACCGGCACCGACGATGGCGACCTGCTTATTGACGGGCGTGACGTGGCTCAGATCGGGCCGCCAGCCCTTCGCCAGCGCCTGGTCGGAGATATAGCGTTCAATGTTGCCTATGGTCACCGACCCGGCCACGTCCCGCACCGTGCAGGCTCCTTCGCACAATTTGTCCTGAGGGCAGACCCGCCCGGTAATCTCCGGTAGGCAGTTGGTCTGATGGGATAACTCCACCGCGGCGTCGATATCTCCGGCTTTCACTCGCTCGATCCACTGGGGAATATGGTTATGCAGCGGGCAGGTCCATTCGCACACCGAATGCTCCCCGCAGGTCAGGCAGCGGTCAGCCTCTCGCTGCGCCTGCACCGCACTGAAGGGCAGATAGATTTCGTCGAAATTATCCCTACGCGCTTCGGGAGAGCGTTTATCCGGCTCGCCGCGCGCGGCCAGGGCAAACATACGCTCGCGTTTGCTCATCTTCCGGGACGTGGCCGCCTCCCCGGTCTGCCACGGCTGGGCCTCGTGACGCGCCGCGCGCACCCGTCGCGTGCGGGCCAACTGGTTCAGGGTATCGGGCGTGACCCGCGACAGGGCATCCGCCGGGCAGTTCGCCACACAAGCCGGTCCCTGGGGGCGATCCAGACAGAGATCGCACTTTTGCGCGGTGGCCGCCTGCGCCGTGGTGACCACCTCCATGGTGCCGAACGGGCAGGCCACGACACAGGCTTTACAGCCGATACACTTCTGTTCATCCACCTGCACACTGTCGCGCATCCGGCCGATAGCACCGTTCGGGCAGCTTTGTATACAGGGGGCGTTCTCACAGTGGTGACAGGTAACGGCGCTGTGTTTGTTGCCCTCTTTCACCACGGTGATGCGAGGGGTAAAATGGCGCGCGCTAAGAGCATGTTGTTCATTATGATGCGCCATGACGCACGCCACTTCGCAGGCACGACATCCAATGCAGAGCTGGCTGTTTGCCATAATAAAATGATTCATCACGGTTCCCCCGCTGGGCTGAATAACCTTATTCTTTATATGAATAAATTATTTACCGACCGCAACGGGTTGAGGCAATGTTCAATTGCCCAGGAACACGAACTATTTTGCCTGAACCTGTGTCAGATCAATTAATTTCATTCCTGATGAAATTACGTTTCATTCCCCTGCGGAAACGCTTATCAGGCCTACTTCGTATTAGCTCAGGACGCGATTTGTGATAGTCAAACAACCGGTTTCACGCACTCTTGCCCGGGCCTTTTTCGCCATTATTGCCCTGTCACTTCTGACGAGCGCGATTGCGCTGTTTACCCTCGCCAGCAGCCAGCGTGACGCCGAAGCGATCAACCTGGCGGGGTCATTGCGGATGCAGAGCTATCGCCTGGGTTACGATATGCAGCGGGGTAATGCCGATCTGCTGGCCCATCGGCAGGCCTGGCAGCACACGCTGAACGCCCCCGCGCTACTCACCCTAAAAAGCTGGTACGTGCCCGATGAGGTTCAACAGCGCTATCACCTGTTGCAGCTGGCGTGGCAAGGCGTGGACGAAAAGCTCGCGCAGGGCGATTACACCTGGTATCAGAACCATATGGATGAGTATGTAGCACGTATCGACGCCTTTGTGCTCTCCCTGCAGCATTACGCCGAACATAAAATCCAGCTGGTGTTCGCCATCTCCTTTGCCGGTGGGATCGGCATTATCCTGCTGGCGTTCAGCACGCTGCGCCGGATCCGCCAGCAGGTGGTTGCCCCACTCAATCACCTGGTCGCCTCCAGCCAGCACATTGAGCAAGGCCGGTTTGATACCCCGGTGCCGGATACCGATCTGCCAAACGAGCTTGGCCTGCTCTCCCGCACCTTTAACCATATGGCGACCGAGCTGCACAGCCTGTATCGCTCGCTGGAAATTTCGGTCGAAGAGAAGACTCACCACCTGCACGAAGCCCATCAGCAGCTGGAGATGCTGTTTACCTGCTCGCAGGCGATGAACACCAGCAAAATCGACAGCCACTGTTTCCGTCATATCCTGCAAACCGTGCGCGAATATACCGGGATCAGCTGGCTGGCGCTGCATACCAGCGACGGCTGGAAAATGCAGGAGGGCGAGACAAGGGAGCACCTTGAGACGCAGGTGCTGCCGGTGATTATGCTGGATACCCGGTTCGGTGAGCTGCGCTGGCAAAGCGAGCAGCGCGCCGTCCCGATACCGCTGATGAAAAGCGTCGCCACCATGCTCGGGCGCGGCCTTTTCTCCAACCAGGCGCAAAAACATTACCACCAGCTGCTGCTGATGGAGGAGCGCGCCACCATCGCCCGCGAACTGCACGACTCGCTGGCACAGGTGCTGTCGTATCTGCGCATCCAACTGACGCTGCTTAAACATGCGGTGCCGGACGAGAACGACGCCGCGCAGGCGATCATCACCGATTTCTCCCGGGCGTTAAATGCCGCTTACCGTCAGCTGCGCGAGCTACTCACCACCTTCCGGCTGACGCTGAACCAGGCCAACCTGCCCGCCGCGTTACAGGAGACGCTGGACGATCTGCAAAAGCAGACCCGTGCAAAACTGAGTCTCGACTGTCAGCTCTCCTCCCTGGCGCTGGACGCCCAGATGCAGGTACACCTGCTACAGATTGTGCGCGAGGCGGTGCTGAACGCCATCAAGCACGCCCAGGCCAGCGATATTCAGGTCAACTGTGTCACTGCGCCGGACGGCAGCCACAGGGTGAACATCCGCGACGACGGGATCGGCATTGGCGACGCCAGCGAGCCGCCGGGTCACTACGGTCTGAACATTATGCGGGAGCGTGCCGACAGGCTGGGGGGCACCCTGCACTTCTCGCAGCCGCCGGGGGGAGGGACGGAGGTCAGCGTCTGTTTCCGCTCGTCAGCCGGTACGGAGGGTAAATAACGGTAAAATCAGGCGGAAAGTCACCAGTCAGCCATGAGGATGGATAATACTCACCGCTTCACAGGGGGAATCGCGCGGATAAAGCGCATGATAATTTACATTATCTCCTTTATTTCTCCACGTTTGACATCCGCCTTGCCGCTAGAGTTATGCGGGCAATTTACAATGACGACGCGCAGCAAAACGAGGTCTTATTTTAATGGCGAATTTTTTCATCGATCGCCCCATTTTTGCCTGGGTGCTGGCAATTCTGTTGTGCCTGACCGGCACGCTGGCCATTTTTTCCCTTCCTGTTGAGCAGTACCCGGATCTGGCTCCGCCTAATGTGCGGATCACGGCTAACTATCCGGGGGCATCCGCACAAACGCTTGAGAACACCGTCACCCAGGTGATCGAGCAGAACATGACCGGTCTCGATAACCTGATGTATATGTCCTCCCAGAGCAGCGCCACCGGGCAGGCGACGGTCACGCTGAGCTTTACCGCTGGCGCGGACCCGGATGAAGCGGTGCAACAGGTGCAAAACCAGCTACAGTCTGCGCTGCGCAAGCTGCCGCAGGCGGTGCAGAATCAGGGCGTGACGGTGCGTAAAACCGGCGATACCAACATTCTGACCATCGCCTTTGTCTCCACCGACGGCTCGATGGATAAGCAGGATATCGCTGACTATGTTGCCAGTAATATTCAGGATCCGCTCAGCCGCATCAACGGCGTGGGGGATATCGACGCCTACGGCTCACAATACTCAATGCGCATCTGGCTCGATCCGGCGAAGTTGAACAGTTTCCAGATGACGGTAAAAGACGTCACCGACGCCATCGAATCACAAAATGCGCAGATTGCGGTCGGCCAGTTGGGCGGTACGCCGTCCGTTGATAAGCAGGCGCTGAACGCCACCATCAACTCCCAGTCGCTATTGCAAACCCCGCAACAGTTCCGCGATATCACCCTGCGCGTTAACCAGGATGGTTCGGAAGTGCGGCTGGGCGATGTCGCCACCGTGGAAATGGGTGCCGAGAAGTACGACTACCTGAGCCGCTTTAACGGTAAACCAGCCTCCGGGCTGGGGGTCAAGCTGGCCTCCGGGGCTAACGAGATGGCCACGGCTGAACTGGTCATCAACCGCCTCGATGAGCTGTCGCACTTTTTCCCGCACGGCCTTGAATACAAAGTTGCCTACGAAACCACCTCTTTCGTGAAAGCCTCGATTGAGGATGTGGTGAAAACCCTGCTGGAAGCTATTGCCCTGGTGTTCCTGGTGATGTACCTGTTCCTGCAAAACTTCCGCGCGACGCTGATCCCGACCATCGCCGTACCGGTGGTGCTGATGGGCACCTTCACGGTGCTTTACGCCTTTGGCTATAGCATCAACACCCTCACCATGTTTGCGATGGTGCTGGCGATAGGCCTGCTGGTGGATGACGCCATCGTGGTGGTGGAAAACGTTGAACGCATCATGAGCGAAGAGGGGCTAACCCCGCGCGAAGCGACGCGAAAATCGATGAAGCAGATCCAGGGGGCGCTGGTCGGTATTGCCATGGTGCTGTCGGCGGTGTTCGTGCCGATGGCCTTCTTTGGCGGCACCACGGGTGCCATCTACCGCCAGTTCTCGATCACCATCGTTGCGGCAATGGTCCTGTCGGTGCTGGTGGCGATGATCCTTACCCCGGCGCTGTGCGCTACCCTGCTCAAACCGTTGCATAAGGGCGAACAGCACGGCCAGAAAGGGTTCTTCGGCTGGTTCAACCGCATGTTTGACCGCAACGCCGCGCGCTACGAGGCGGGTGTCGGACGCATCCTGCACCGCAGCCTGCGCTGGGTGCTGATCTACGTCCTTCTGCTGGGCGGCATGGTATTCCTGTTCCTGCGTCTGCCTACCTCATTCCTGCCCCTGGAGGACCGGGGCATGTTTATTACCTCGGTGCAGTTACCCAGCGGCTCGACCCAACAGCAAACCCTGAAGGTGGTCCAGCAGGTCGAGTCTTATTTCTTCACCAAAGAGAAAGATAACGTACTGTCGGTCTTTGCCACCGTAGGCTCTGGCCCTGGCGGGAACGGGCAGAACGTGGCGCGTATGTTCGTGCGCCTGAAGGACTGGGATGCGCGCGATGCCGAAACGGGCAGTTCGTTTGCCATTATCGAGCGCGCGACTAAAGCCTTCAGCCGCATTAAAGAGGCGCGAGTCTTCGCCAGCAGCCCACCGGCAATCAGCGGACTGGGCAGTTCGGCAGGCTTTGACATGGAGCTGCAGGATCACGCCGGGGCCGGGCATACGGCACTGATGGCCGCACGCGACCGCCTGCTGGAGCTGGCCGGGGAAGATCCTTCCCTCACCCGCGTGCGCCACAACGGTCTGGATGACAGCCCACAGCTGCAGATTGATATCGACCAGCGCAAGGCGCAGGCGCTGGGCGTCTCTATCGACGATATTAACGACACCCTGCAAACCGCATGGGGTTCGAGCTACGTTAATGACTTTATGGATAGGGGCCGCGTGAAAAAGGTCTACGTGCAGGCGGCGGCTAAATACCGCATGCTGCCGGACGATATCAACATGTGGTACGTGCGGAACAAAGACGGCGGGATGGTGCCCTTCTCGGCATTCGCCACCTCACGCTGGGAAACCGGGTCGCCGCGTATGGAACGCTACAACGGCTATTCGGCGGTAGAAATTGTCGGTGAGGCCGCGCCGGGGGTCAGTACCGGTACCGCTATGGATGTGATGGAAAACCTGGTGCAGCAGCTACCTGCCGGATTTGGCCTTGAGTGGACCGCGATGTCCTATCAGGAGCGTCTGTCCGGTGCCCAGGCGCCGGCGCTGTATGCCCTGTCGCTGCTGGTGGTGTTCCTCTGTCTGGCGGCCCTGTATGAGAGCTGGTCGGTGCCGTTCTCGGTGATGCTGGTGGTGCCGCTGGGGGTGATTGGTGCTCTGCTCGCCACCTGGATGCGCGGGCTGGAAAACGACGTCTACTTCCAGGTCGGGCTGTTAACGGTCATTGGCCTGTCGGCGAAGAACGCCATTCTGATTGTCGAGTTTGCCAACGAGATGAACGAGAAGGGTCAGGATTTACTGGCTGCGACCCTTGACGCCTGTCGCCAGCGCCTGCGTCCGATTCTGATGACCTCGCTGGCGTTTGTCTTCGGTGTGTTGCCGATGGCGACCAGCTCGGGTGCGGGTTCGAGCAGCCAGCACGCGGTGGGAACCGGGGTAATGGGTGGGATGATCTCTGCGACCGTCCTCGCCATTTACTTTGTTCCGCTGTTCTTTGTGCTGGTGCGGCGACGTTTCCCATTAAAGGAACGACGGAAATAAGATATTGAAAAAGAAAAAGGCGTCCTTACCGGCCGCCTTTTTTGTGTGTTTATTTTCACACTATTGTTATTCAGCTAATTAAGTGCTCTTGCATTACTTCCTGAATGTCATTTACGAAGCATACCTTCGATAAAATCTTTCCAGTTCCCCAGTTCACGTTCAATCATAACTACCTCTCTTATTATTATGGCCATTCTACGAGAATATATCATCGTTGTGAAGATTTTTTGATCAGTGATACTGCTCTACCCCCGTTGGTACGACTGGCTTGTAGATAATATGGGGCCAGTCCGATAAATTTTATGTGACCAACTGCAATATTTTGAAATAACCTTAATAAAGGGTGAAAAAGTTATTTAGTGGCTGTTCTTTCACCAGTTTTTAGCACATGGACTTCTATGCGTAAAAGATGAAATAATATTCATAACCTGTACATTATCTATGTCAGGTCAGAATATAAAATAAAGTCATAAAACAAACGTGTTATATTTTCGCATTCGCTACACCATCGAAAATACTGAGCAATTGCTCGCTATTAAGACAAAAGGATTCACCATGATCACCCTGTACGGCATCAAAAATTGCGACACCATAAAAAAAGCCCGCCGCTGGCTGGAGACCAACAACGTTGATTACCGTTTTCATGACTATCGCGCCGACGGTCTTGATGCTGAATTGATGCAGAAATTCATTGCTGAGCTGGGCTGGGAAGCCCTGCTGAACACCCGCGGCACTACCTGGCGCAAACTGGATGAGACACTGCGAGCAAGCATTAACAATGCCGATAGCGCGGCCGCCTTAATGCTTGAAATGCCAGCAATCATCAAACGCCCATTGCTCTGGGCGCCCGGTAAGCCTATGCTGCTGGGTTTTAACGAAAACCAATACCAAACCTATTTTATTGAGGTGTAGTCTATGTCATGCCCGGTCATTGAGCTGACTCAGCAGCTTATTCGCCGCCCCTCCCTTAGCCCGGACGATGCAGGTTGTCAGGCGCTGATGATCGAACGCCTGCGGGCGATTGGTTTTACCGTCGAACCTATGGATTTTGGCGATACGCAAAATTTCTGGGCCTGGCGCGGTCAGGGCGAAACGCTGGCTTTTGCCGGACATACTGATGTGGTGCCAGCCGGTGACGCTGACCGCTGGATCAATCCCCCCTTCGAACCAACCATCCGTGACGGCATGCTGTTTGGGCGCGGCGCGGCAGACATGAAAGGTTCGCTGGCAGCGATGGTGGTTGCCGCCGAACGCTTCGTGGCGCAATACCCGAATCATAAAGGCCGTCTGGCGTTTTTAATCACCTCTGATGAAGAGGCCAGCGCTAAAAACGGCACCGTGAAGGTGGTGGAAACGCTGATGGCGCGCAACGAACGCCTGGATTATTGCCTGGTGGGCGAGCCATCCAGCACCGAAGTGGTGGGTGACGTGGTTAAAAATGGCCGTCGCGGCTCTATGACCTGTAACCTGACCATTCACGGCGTGCAGGGTCACGTAGCCTATCCGCATCTGGCTGATAACCCGGTACACCGCGCCGCACCTATGCTCAACGAGCTGGTGGGGATCGAGTGGGACAAGGGCAACGACTACTTCCCGCCGACCAGCATGCAGATTGCCAATATCCAGGCCGGTACCGGCAGCAACAACGTCATCCCCGGCGACCTGTTTGTGCAGTTTAACTTCCGCTTCAGCACCGAGCTGACGGACGAAATGATCAAAGCCCGCGTCGTAGCCCTGCTGGAGAAACACCAGCTGCGCTACAGCATTGACTGGTGGATTTCTGGCCAGCCGTTCCTGACCGGGCGCGGTAAGCTGGTTGATGCGGTGGTTAATGCTATCGCGCACTATAATGAAATTAAACCGCAACTGCTGACCACGGGCGGCACATCCGACGGACGCTTTATTGCCCGTATGGGTGCGCAGGTGGTCGAACTTGGGCCGGTGAATGCCACCATTCATAAAATCAATGAATGCGTGAATGCAGCTGATTTGCAACTGCTGGCCCGTATGTATCAACGTATTATGGAGCAGCTCGTCGCCTGACGGCTGCCCCAAAGAAGGATAAGCGAATGGACTGGCTGGCTAAATACTGGTGGCTTCTGGTACTGGTTTTTCTGGTAGGCGTACTGCTGAACGTGATCAAGGATCTCAAGCGCGTTGATCACAAGAAATTCCTCGCCAACAAACCTGAACTCCCTCCACATCGTGATTTTAACGACAAGTGGGACGATGAAGACGACTGGCCGAAGAAAGACCAGAAGAAGTAATGGCTTAACCCTCTCCCCGGCGGGGAGAGGGTTATCTCTCAGAAAAACTCAACTATATCGTCGTCATTCGGCTTGCCGCCGCTGAGCGCTTCATCGAAGTAGTGTTTCGGCACGGTAAAACGCAGGTGGTCCAGCGCGAACTGGATGCTGCGATCGTCAATGGCGTGTCCCAAATCGTCGACAATATCCAGGGTCACATCGCCGCCCGCGCGGATCAACGCTTCCTGGCCCGCAACCGCGTGGGACAGCTCAATCACGCGATCTTCCCCACCGTGGATCAGGTGAATGGTGGTTTCTGTGCTCGCCCGTTCAGGCAGGGTCGCATAGCGGCCGTTGAACGCAATGATCCGTGAGGCTAAGCCCGGCTCGGCCTTGATGCTCTCCAGCGCCATGATCGCCCCCTGAGAAAACCCGATCAGGGCGGTGGCGTTCGCCTTAACACCGCTCTGCTGCTGCCAGTAACGCACCGTGTCGACAAATGTCGGCATGATTGCGTTCACCCGCTCCTGACGGCTATCTTCCGTCACGTCCTGCACTGAAAACCACTGACGACCATTCGGGCCGCATGGCTCGGCGCCGCCGACGCTGACGACCAGGGCATCGGGAAACAGCGGCGCAAACCAGCTGCCAATCTGCGCCATATTGACCGGATTATCACCGACGCCATGAAACAGGAGCAGCAGCTGCTTTGCCGGTTTATCGGGGCTTTGGACAACAAAATGGTCATGTTTCATAGCAGTCTCCTTAATTGATAAGCGGGATTCTACGCCTGACAGGCAGAATGAACATGCCAGTTCACTGATGAAGTCATTGAAAAAATTGCCATTGCAAAACGGTGTGCCTTAACGTCTGACAGCGTTCGCTGTCGAGCTGAACCAGCGCCTGACCCGCTTCAGTACGCAGATGGCTCAACACGGCTTTACGTCCGCTGAGGGCCAGCGCGCGGCTCAGGGCGCTATCGTCCAGCCCCTGTTCGATTTTGCCCCGCAGCCCTGACAGCGGCAGATCCGTCGCCTGTAGCAGTCGTGTCAGGCTGGGCATCGCCGCCGAAAGGGGACGATGCGCAAAGGCGAACCCGGCCAAATCCAGCCAGTCATCATCATTAAGGGTAGCCTCACCTGTGGGCACTACCGGGATCTTTTCACCGTTCCAGCGTTCAATAACTGATGCATCGCGACAGAGCCGCTGATGTTCGCGCTGGCACAAATCCTGCCCCGCCGCGCTGAGCGGCAGCATCGCCATTGCCGTGTAGCAACCGCTGCTGGCCTCGCGGTGACTGCCGATGCGCACCAGAATAAATCCGCAGCGCTGCCAGAAGCGCCAAAGCTCCCCGGTATAGCCAAAGCTGACGGAAAGGTAGTCGATGTTCATCTGCTGGCGGGCTGTGGCAATCAGCGCCTGACCAATCCCCTCACGCTGGCGCGCGGGATGGACGGCAATGCGCGTGACCCGCCGGGCGGTGAGCGTGGCCGCCTGCGGCGATCCGCCATGGGCAGCCAGCGATTGCGCCACCAGGTTACCGCGTGGACGCCGGTAGCCCGCCCACACCGCCTGGCTGAGTGCCGGACTCAGGCCGCCCTCCTCCACCAGCCACAGCGCGCCGCAGACGTCCTCACCCGTACGGGCGACGGCAAAATGCTGCCCGGAGGCATCCATCATGCGCCGCAGATCCAGCGGAGAGGTCCGGTAGTGAGCGGCGCAGAGCAGTTTATAGACCGCCGCCGGGAGTTCAGGGTCGCGGCTCCAGGCCTCCTGCTCCAGCGGTGTACAGACGATCTCGCCCTGCGAAAGGCTCTCTTCGGGCGCATCATCAAACAGCAGTACCTCGGCGATAATGCGCTCCAGCGGGCAACCCGCCGCCCAGCGCACCGGTTCGCTCAGGGTGAAGTAACGCAGCCCGGCAAACCGGGCGCAGAATTTCAGCAAAAATCCCCTGCCGGTGCCTTCATACCCCTGCACCGTGGTGGTGAGCAGTACCCGAGGGAAGCGTGTCACCAGCTGTGCCAGCAGCGGGCCGGGGATTGCCGCCGCCTCATCGACGATCAGCCAGTCAGCACGCACGTCCGATGCCAGCAGCGCGTCCGGGGCCATAAAGTGATAGCGGTCGCCACCGAAGCGGGCGATAACCTCTGTCGCCGCTCTGGCGGGTGCCGTCACAATGGCGTGGCCTGCCATACGCTGTAGCAACATGCCTGCCAGCGCTGACTTTCCGCGCCCGCGCGCTGCGGTCACGGCGGCAACTCCTTCGGGCAGGGTCGTCAGGTAGGCGAGTATCGCGGCCTGCTCGCGCTGTGGCTCACCGCTGGCCGGGTGCCAGTCCGGGGCAGAGTGGGTTGGCAGAGGAGGACAAGGTGCCCCCTGCTGCCACAGTAAAACCTGCGGATCGCGGGAGATATGACGGCAGAAATGTTCAATAAAACGTGGCGTGGGGATCGGCTCTGGCCTGTCGCTCCAGCGCAGCGAGTCCTGGTCAGATTTTTCCGGCCATAGCGCCAGGGCGGGGGTGAGTAACACCAGCAGGCTTCCGGCGCGCAAGGTGCCGCCCACAGCCGCAAACGCCGAGACGTCAAATCCCTGGCGGGCATCGAAGATGGCGTGCAGAAATTCACGCCCCAGCAGCTGATTAAGCGCCTGGGGCGAACATGACGGGAGCTGAGGTGCATTGTCGCCCACCCACAACCAGTCGCCGGGATAGCTTTCTTTCAGCAGCAGCGCCTGTTGCTGCGTCCATGTGTCGTCCCCGCTCAGCACCAGCAGTCGCCGGTGCCCCTCCCGCGCCAGTTGTTCAGGCAACCCTGATAAATTCATCCCTGACATTGTGAATTAGATGGCCTTACCGAAGGTGTTGCACTGTGCCGGATCGCCGCCGTCAAAACCTTTTTTGAACCAGCTGTAACGCTGTTCCGAGGTGCCGTGCGTAAAGCTGTCTGGCACCACATGACCCTGACTTTGCTGTTGCAGACGATCGTCGCCAATGGCCTGGGCGGCGTTAAGCGCCTCTTCCAGATCGC
Source organism: Leclercia sp. GLN_9 (assembly GCF_043105735.1). NCBI lineage: Bacteria > Pseudomonadati > Pseudomonadota > Gammaproteobacteria > Enterobacterales > Enterobacteriaceae > Leclercia > Leclercia sp. GLN_9. Next base: position 114,763 of record NZ_JBICLV010000005.1, on the reverse strand, counting down.
CAGCCTCCAGCACGCCCTCCTGCTGCATATTGTGCCCCCAGACGCCGGCAAAGCAGTCGGCCTGCAGCTCCATACGCACCGACAGCGCATTCACTTCGCTTTCGCTGGCATTCTGCTGTAGCTGACGGACCTTCGGCTCAATACCGAGCAGTTTCTGCACGTGATGACCCACTTCATGAGCGATGACATAGCCCTGGGCAAAATCGCCGTCGGCGCCCAGCTTGCGTTTCATGTCATCGTAAAAGGAGAGATCGATATAGACGGTGGAGTCGGCAGGGCAATAGAACGGCCCCATCACCGATTGCCCGGTGCCGCAGCCGGTGCGTGTGGCACCACGATACATCACCAGCTTCGGCTGCTGGTACGTCCGGCCCATTTTGTCGAACAGCTGACCCCAGGTATCTTCCGTGGTCGCCAGGATCACCGAGGTGAATTTCGCTGCTTCATCTTCATTCGGACTGATGGAGCGTGTCGCCTGCTGCTGTTGCGGCATCGGTTGCCCGGTGAGTAACCCGCTCAAGTCGACCCCGTAATAGCCCGCGACCACGACTACCAGCAAAAGAATGATGCCGCCCTTCCCTCCCGGCAGCCGGAAGCCCGGCCCCCCCATTGACGGACCACCGCTATTACGTCTGTCATCTACATTGTCACTTCCACGACGCCCTTGCCAGCGCATAACCACCTCGAAATATCATCATGATAATAAGTATGATCGTAGGCGGTTCGGGGAAAGATTACCACTGCAAACAGGGGTGAGATGCCAGAGGAACGGACGTCCCCCTGGCGATAAGGCGGGATTAATCGAGTTTAACACCCAGACGATGGGCAACGGCTTCGTACGCTTCGATCACGCCGCCCAGGCTCTGGCGGAAGCGGTCTTTATCCATTTTATCCAGCGTCTCTTTGTCCCACAGGCGGCTGCCGTCCGGGGAGAATTCATCACCCAGCACCACTTCACCTTTATACAGGCCGAACTCCAGTTTGAAGTCCACCAGGATCAGGCCCGCGTCATCAAACAGCTTTTTCAGCACGTCGTTCGCTTTGAAGGTCAGCTCCTGCATACGCGCCAGGTTCTCTTTGCTCACCCAGCCAAAGGTTTCGCAGTAAGATTCGTTGACCATGGGATCGTGCATAGCGTCGTTTTTCAGGAACAGGTCGAACAGCGGCGGATTGAGTTCGATGCCCTCTTCAATGCCCAGACGCTTCACCAGGGAGCCTGCGGCACGGTTACGGACGACGCATTCCACCGGTACCATATCCAGCTTTTTCACCAGACATTCGGTATCGGACAGCAACGCTTCCATCTGCGTCGGGATGCCCGCTTCTTCCAGCTTGCTCATAATGAAATGGTTGAACTTGTTGTTCACCATGCCTTTACGGTCAAACTGCTCAATGCGTGCGCCATCTCCTGCTGACGTATCATTGCGGAACTCGAGCACCAACAGATCCGGGTTCTCCGTGCTGTATACGGTTTTCGCTTTGCCACGATACAACTCAGCTTGCTTCTGCATCTTCATTACTCCTGGTGTGATGATTTGTGTTCAAAACTGGAGATATTATGCCACGCACACGTTTGCGTGGCACGAAAATAAAAAGGGCTGGATAAACCAGCCCTCTTTTTTATTTGCTGAATGCCGCCTGGAAGACAGCGACCAGCGCATCATTCTGCGACTGGGTCAGCGTGTGACCTTTCGGATCGATAAACTGCAGGCTGCTACGGTTGTCCAGATCGCCGACCTGAAGCTTGTAGTCGCCAGAAGCCAGACCCGGATCGCGTGCGCCCAGCTCTTCCCAGCTGCTGTCAGACAGCGGCTTGTAGGTGACCGTCATGCTGCCAGTTGAGCGGGTGCTGTCGGACACTTTCATACCGACGCGCTCAAGCGTTGCAGGCAGACGCTGCCAGACCTGGTTGAACGGACCACGTACGACAAGCATTGGCAGACCGGTTTCGTCGGCAGCGCTCTGCACGTCGAAGGTTGCGCCATTGCGGCTCTGGGCAGCATTGGCAGCATCGGTTGCGTTTTTATCGAGGCCCGCCGCGATGGTGTTAAGCATCTCGGTGCTGTAGCGCTGCAGGGAAGCGGCATCTGAAACAGGCTTGCCTGCCTGCTCCAGGTTCAGCAGCTTAACGACGACCGCCTGCTGATAACCCTGAGGTTTAACAGAGACTTGATAACGTCCACGGTACTGTTGATCTTCATCCAGACGGGACCATTCGATCCAGTCGGTCGACAGTGTCTGGCTGGCATCATCGCGTTGCGTGATTGTGTAGTTCTTCGACTGAATCACGCTAACAACCTGCGGCCACAGCGTGGCATTACGCGCGCTCTCAACCTGCAGCGTCGCGGTATCGCCAGTGAACTGAGTACGCGCCCCGCTTACCAGCGCCAGAGGCTGTGCTGGTGGACGGATATCAAGCGCTTTGCCTACCGCGCCGCTCCCGTTGGTGACCGGAATGGTATAGTCGCCATTCTGAATCGGCAGGATCATGCCAGCGGGCGCATGAAGTTCAGCAAGCGGCGCAGCATCCAGATAGGATTCGTCACCGCTCACCTGGCGCTTGTAGCGTGAATCTGAGCTACAGGCCGCGAGCAGCATAACAAGCGAAACACCCGCAACCTTCGCCAGGCGCGACTTCTGTACTGAGTAAGCCATCAAATCTCCCTAAACTTTACAGCAGACCGGCATGCTTCAGCGCGCCAGTGACCGTTTCGCGACCGTGGTCGGTAATCGGGGTCATTGGCAGGCGCAGCGTATCGGTCGCTACAAGTCCCAACTCCTTACATGCCCATTTCACTGGGATCGGATTGGGTTCGACAAATAATTTGTTGTGCAGCGGCATCAGACGCTGGTTAATCACGCGCGCTTCCTGGAAGTGACCGGCAGCCGCCAGTTTACACATTTCAGCCATATCGCGGGCTGCAACGTTGGAGGTCACGGAAATCACCCCGTGGCCACCGAGCTGCATAAAGTCCAGCGAGGTCGCATCATCACCGCTCAGCAGAATAAAGTCGTCTGAAACCAGCTCTTTGATCTGATGAACACGGCTTAAGTTCCCGGTCGCCTCTTTAATACCGATAATATTTTTTACTTTCGCGAGACGGCCAACCGTTTCTGGCAGCATATCGCAGCCAGTACGCGACGGCACATTATACAGGATTTGTGGCAAGTCAGTATGTTCAGCGATGGCTTTGAAATGCTGGAACAGACCTTCCTGGGTTGGACGGTTGTAGTATGGCGTTACCGTCAGGCAACCCACGACACCCGAATCGTTGAAGCGCTGAGTCAGGCTGATGGCTTCAGCGGTCGCGTTGGCACCCGTACCCGCAATGACCGGGATACGCCCGTCTGCCAGTTCGAGGGTCAGCATGACCACTTCGCCATGCTCTTCATGGCTCAGCGTTGCAGATTCACCGGTAGTCCCTACCGAAACAATCGCCGAGGTTCCGCTGGCGACATGATAATCAATCAGTTTCTTCAGGCTTGACCGGCAGACATTACCTTTCTCATCCATCGGTGTAACAAGCGCAACAATACTTCCCGTGAACATGGGCCATCCTCTGTGCGTACAAGAGCCTCAATGGTACGTTTGGTGCTGTAATAAAAGCAAGGGACATGAGGCCTCCAGGTTATTGTATGCCAGTTTTTTTTATGCTTTCCTTAGAAAGACTAAACCAAGCAAAGGAAGAACAGGTTTGACAACCTCATCACAACATTACCTGGTTATCACTGCGCTGGGTGCCGACAGGCCGGGGATCGTGAATACCATCACTCGCCACGTCAGTAGCTGCGGCTGCAACATTGAAGATAGCCGCCTGGCGATGCTGGGAGAAGAGTTTACCTTCATCATGCTCCTGTCCGGGTCATGGAATGCCATCACCTTAATTGAATCGACTCTGCCGTTAAAAGGCGCAGAGCTGGATCTGCTGATCGTGATGAAGCGTACCACCGCACGCCCGCAGCCGGCCCTGCCGGCAACCGTCTGGGTCCAGGTGGAAGTGACGGACTCCCCGCACTTAATCGAACGCTTTACCGCCCTGTTTGATAGCCATCAGATGAACATTGCCGAGCTGGTGTCCCGTACCCAGCCGGGTGAAGGCGACACTATCCCTAAACTGTTTATCCAGATCACCGCGCACAGCCCGGCATCTCAGGATGCCTCAAATATCGAGCAAGCATTCAAAGCCCTCTGTACAGAATTAAATGCGCAAGGCAGTATAAACGTCGTCAATTATTCCCAGCATGAACAAGACGGAGTTGAGTAATGAATCCACTGAAAGCCGGTGACATCGCACCGAAATTTAGCCTGCCCGATCAAGACGGCGAGCAAGTAAATTTAACCGACTTCCAGGGACAGCGTGTTCTGGTCTACTTCTACCCGAAAGCCATGACGCCGGGCTGTACCGTACAAGCCTGCGGTCTGCGCGACAACATGGACGAGTTGAAGAGCGCAGGCGTCGAAGTGCTGGGTATCAGTACCGATAAGCCTGAAAAGCTGTCTCGTTTTGCCGAAAAAGAGCTGCTGAACTTTACGCTGTTGTCCGACGAAGACCATCAGGTCTGCGGTGCGTTTGGTGTCTGGGGTGAGAAATCCTTTATGGGCAAAACCTACGACGGTATCCACCGCATCAGTTTCCTGATCGATGCTGAGGGTAAAGTTGAACATGTGTTTGACGACTTCAAAACCAGCAATCACCACGACGTGGTATTGAACTGGGTGAAAGAGAACGCCTGAGGATAAATGCAAAACGGCAACCTGAGTTGCCGTTTTTAGTGTTTGCTTCCTCTCTTTTTGAGAGAGGATAGAGTGAAGGCATCAACCCGCGCAGCCCGTGCAATCGCTAGCACCGCCGGGCATCAACACCAGGCTACTCCTCTACCGCTGGAACATCCGGCCAGGCATGTACCACCGCTTTAATCAGCGTTGCCAATGGGATGGCAAAGAACACTCCCCAGAACCCCCATAGCCCACCAAAAATCACCACCGACAGGATAATGACGATCGGGTGCAGGTTCACCGCTTCCGAGAACAGCACCGGCACCAGCAGGTTACCGTCCAGCCCCTGAATAATCAGATAGACAACGAAACAGCTCCAGAACTCGGTGCCCAGCCCAAACTGGAACAGCGCCACGCACACCACCGGAATAGTCACCACAAAGGCCCCGATATAGGGGATCAGCACCGAGAAGCCCACCAGCACCGCCAGCAGCAGCGAATAGTTCAGGCCGAAGATGAAGAAACCAATCCAGGTGGCCACGCCGACGACGATCATCTCCAGCACTTTGCCGCGGATGTAGTTAGTGATCTGCTGGTTCATCTCCTTCCACACCTGCCCTGCCAGGCCACGGTTACGCGGCAGCACCCGGCGCACCGCGTTAAGCATCTGCTCTTTGTCTTTGACCAGGAAGAAGACCATTAGCGGCACCAGCACCAGGTAGACCGCCAGCGTCAGCAGGCCCACCAGCGACGCGAGGGAGAATTTCACCACCGTATCCCCCATCGTCATGATACGGGTACGCATGTTTTCAGCCATCGCATCAATAATGCCCGCATCCATCAGGGCCGGATAACGGCGCGGCAGGGTGGCGGCAAAATCAGAGAGTTTGCTGAGCATGCCGGGCATATCGCGAATCAGGTAGATCCCCTGCTGCCAGGCGATCGGCAGCACCACAAAGGACATCACCAGCAGAATACCGACAAAAAAGACCAGCACAATAATGCTGGCCCAGCGGCGGGAGCAGCCGATATTTTCCAGCCGTACCGTTGGCCACTCCAGCAAATAGGCGAGGACAATCGCGACGAGTAGCGGGGCCAGCAGCCCGCTAAAGAAGAAGAGAATGCCAAATCCGGCAACCAGAATAACCAGCAAAGCAATGGCCTCGGGATCGCTAAAGCGCCGACGGTACCACTGCATTAATAACTCGAGCATGCAACCCTTCCCTGAAGATGTTGGCTGGACGTAAAAGGTGAATTGTATCGGAGAGTCAATGAAAAGACTTTCGCTTTTTCTTGCTCCGTCACAAAACGCAAAAGCCTGAAAAGAGGGATTTTCTTATCGCCCTGACGCGGCTACACTCCCAGAGCAGCCGCAGGTGAACGATATGCGGGTTATTCGGTCAAATTAGCACACCCACCAGACAGGACAGAGGTTATGTTCAGGCAGTTGAAAAAAACGTTGGTTGCGACGCTCATTGCTGCGCTGACCGCCGGTCAGATGATGCCCGCGTTCGCTGACTCTGCAGAATCATTGCCAGACATGGGCACCTCGGCAGGCAGCACGCTCTCCATTGGCCAGGAGCTGCAAATGGGCGACTACTATGTGCGCCAGCTGCGCGGCAGTGCGCCACTGATTAACGATCCGCTGCTGGTGCAGTACATCAATTCACTGGGGATGCGGCTGGTCTCCCATGCGGATTCGGTGAAAACCCCTTTCCACTTCTATTTAATCAATAACGATGAGATCAACGCCTTCGCCTTCTTCGGCGGCAATGTGGTGTTGCACTCGGCGTTATTCCGCTACGCCGACAATGAAAGCCAACTGGCCTCGGTAATGGCGCACGAAATTTCCCACGTTACCCAGCGCCATCTGGCGCGGGCGATGGAAGATCAGAAGCGCAGCGCCCCGCTCACCTGGGTGGGCGCGCTGGGTTCTATTCTGCTGGCGATGGCCAGCCCGCAGGCGGGCATGGCAGCGCTGACCGGTACGCTGGCGGGAACGCGTCAGGGGATGATCAGCTTTACCCAACAAAACGAACAGGAAGCCGACCGCATTGGTATTCAGGTGCTGCAACGCTCCGGGTTCGATCCGCAGGCGATGCCGGGCTTCCTCGAAAAATTACTGGATCAGGCGCGCTACTCCTCACGTCCACCGGAAATTTTGCTGACCCACCCCCTGCCGGAGAGCCGTCTGTCGGACGCCCGTAACCGCGCCAACCAGATGCGTCCGGTAGTGGTGCAGTCCTCGGAAGATTTCTACATGGCGAAGGTCAGAAGCCTCGGTATGTACAATTCCGGGCGCAACCAGCTGACCAACGATCTGCTGGACGCGCTGGCGAAAGGCAACGTGCGTGAACAGCGTGCGGCCCAGTATGGCCGGGCATTGCAGGCGATGGAGGCCAGCAACTATGATGAGGCCCGCAAAAATCTTCAGCCACTGCTGACCGCAGAGGCCAACAATGCCTGGTATCTCGATATGGCGACCGACATCGATTTAGGGCAGAAAAAAGCCCAGGATGCGATCAATCGTCTGAAAGGTGCCCGAGACTTGCGCACCAATCCAGTGCTGCAACTCAACCTGGCGAATGCTTACTTACAGGGTGGACAGCCGCAGCAAGCCGCGACGCTCCTCAACCGCTACACCTTCAGTAATAAAGATGATCCTAACGGCTGGGATCTGCTGGCCCAGGCGGAAGGTGCCCTTGGCCATCGCGATCAAGAGCTGGCGGCACGCGCCGAAGGCTATGCCCTGGCCGGGCGTCTGGACCAGGCCATCTCCCTGCTGAGCAGCGCCAGCTCGCAGGTGAAACTCGGTAGCCTGCAACAGGCCCGTTACGATGCCCGCATCGATCAGTTGCGCCAGCTGCAGCAGCGCTACCGCCCGTATGAAAAGATGTAAAGGAGAAAAGATGTCTGACGCGGTTACTATCTACCATAACCCCCGCTGCTCAAAGAGCCGCGAAACCCTGGCCCTGCTGCAATCGAACGGCATTGAGCCGCAGGTGGTGCTCTATCTGGAGACGCCGCCGGATGCCGACACCCTTCGCACACTGTTAAGCCAGCTGGGAATGCGCAGCGCCAGAGAGTTAATGCGCCAGAAAGAGGAGCTTTACAAAGCGTTGGGGCTGGCTGACAGCGCGCTCAGTGAAGAGGCATTACTACAGGCGATGGTGGATAATCCGAAGCTGATCGAGCGCCCGATTGTGGTGGCAAACGGCAAAGCGCGCATTGGCCGCCCACCTGAACAGGTGCTGGAGATTGTGCAGTAAACATGGAACAGCCCGGCAGCCTGTGCGCGCCGGGCCTACAGATTGAGGATATCTTTCACAAAGGGAATGGTGAGCTTCCGCTGGGCGGTGATGGAGGCCTTGTCCAGCTGATCGAGCGTCATAAACAGGGTACGCATCTCGCGATCCAGCCGCTTCAACAGAAAACGCCCCACGTCTTCCGGCAGTTCAAAGCCCCGCAACCGCGCCCGCAGCTGCAAAGCCTGCAGTTTATCTTCATCCGAGAGCGGCTGTAATTTATAGATTTGCCCCCAGTCGAGACGAGATGCCAGATCGGCAAGCCCGAGATTCAGCTGCCGCGGTGGACGATCGCCGGTGATCAGCAGCCGGGTTTTCCCGGACTCCAGAATGCGGTTATAGAGATCAAAAATCGCCATTTCCCACAGCTCATCCCCCGCCACGCATTCGATATTGTCGATGCAGACCAGCGACAGCTGTTCCATTCCGTCGAGCACTTCCGGCACGAACCAGGTGCGCTTATCCAGCGGCACATAGCCGACCGCATCCCCGCGCTGCGAGAGTTCGGCGCAGGCTGCATGCAGCAGATGGCTGCGCCCCGCGCCTTCGCGTGACCAGATATAGATGTAACCGCTGTGCTCCTGGCGCAACACGTTTTGCAGTGCAGCCAGTAAAGAGGGGTTATCACCCGGCCAGAAACTAGCGAAAGTTTCGTCGTCGGGAAGATAAAGTGGCAAAGAGAGCTGTGCCGGTGCGTTCAGAAATACCTCAACCAGGTCTTACTCGGAATCGGCCCAGAGTTTAACACGGAACAAGCGGGGAGAGAACCGGGCGGATCGGCCGCCCGGTTAGACGATCAATGAGAGACTTTTTCTGTCTCTTCCGCGTCCAGAACCACTTCTTCCGGGCGCAGGATGGAGATCACTTTGAAGATCAGGGCGAGGCCGATACCCACAATGGTCGCCAGCGCCATGCCTTTCAGCTCCGCTGCACCAATGTGAACCTTGGCACCGCTGACGCCAATAATCAGGATCACGGAGGTCAGGATCAGGTTCTGCGCTTTGCTGTAATCGACTTTAGACTCGATCAGGACGCGGATACCGGAAGCACCGATTACCCCGTACAGCAGCAGCGAAACACCGCCCATCACCGGCACCGGGATGATCTGGATCGCCGCCGCCAGTTTACCCACGCAGGAGAGCAGAATGGCAATAATTGCCGCGCCGCCGATAACCCAAGTGCTGTAAACGCGGGTAATTGCCATGACGCCGATATTCTCACCGTAGGTGGTGTTTGGCGTGGAGCCGAAGAAACCGGAGATAATGGTCGAGAAGCCGTTGGCAAACATTGAGCGGTGCAGACCCGGGTCGCGGATCAGGTCGCGCTTGACGATGTTCGCCGTGACCACCAGGTGACCGACGTGCTCGGCAATAACCACCAGCGCCGCCGGCAGGATGGTGAAGATGGCAAACCACTCAAAACGCGGGGTATAGAAGGTTGGCAGAGCAAACCAGTGAGCCTGCGCGATTGGCGTCGTATCGACCACGCCCATGGCGAAGGAGAGCGCATAGCCCGCCAGCACGCCAATCAGGATCGGGATAATCGCCATAAAGCCACGGAACAGCACCGAGCCAAAGACCGTCACGCCCAGGGTGACCAGCGAGATGATAATGGTTTTGGTATCCGGCGACTGACCGTCGGCAGGCAGCAGGCCCGCCATGTTTGCCGCCACACCGGCTAACTCAAGCCCGATGACGGCAACGATTGCGCCCATTGCCGCAGGCGGGAACATCACATCCAGCCAGCCCGTACCGGCTTTTTTCACAATGAAAGCAACGAGGCAGAACAGCACGCCGCACATAATGAAACCGCCCAGCGCCACTTCATAGCCTAAAGGCAACAGCAACAGTACCGGCGAGATAAAGGCAAAGCTCGAACCCAGATAGGCCGGGATTTTACCTTTACAGATGAAGAGGTACAGCAGCGTTCCGATGCCGTTAAACAACAGCACGGTGGCCGGGTTAATGTGGAACAGGATTGGCACCAGCACGGTTGCGCCAAACATCGCAAACAGGTGCTGCAAACTAAGCGGGATTGTCTGTAAAAGTGGCGGTCTTTCACTCACCCCGATAGCACGGCGCGTCATAGTGTTTTCCTCAAGTGTTGTTTGTTTTTAACGGTTGGTTTTTTTATTCAAAAAAAAGCCGACTATCAAAGTCGGCTTCTTTTTCGTTTATCACTTACTTAGTACCAAAAATCTTATCACCGGCATCGCCGAGGCCCGGGATGATGTACCCGTGCTCGTTCAGACCCTGATCAACAGACGCGGTATACAGCTCCACGTCCGGGTGCGCTTTTTCCAGCGCGGCGATCCCTTCCGGTGCGGCAACCAGTACCAGCACCTTGATGCTGCTGCAGCCCGCGTTTTTCAGCAGATCGATAGTGGCGATCATCGAACCACCGGTGGCCAGCATTGGGTCAACGACCAGCGCCATACGCTCGTCGATGTTGGAAACCAGCTTCTGGAAATACGGCACTGGCTCAAGAGTTTCTTCGTTACGGTAGATACCGACCACGCTGATACGCGCGCTCGGGACGTGCTCCAGCACGCCTTCCATCATGCCCAGACCCGCACGCAGGATTGGCACAACGGTAATTTTTTTGCCTTTGATCTGCTCAACCTGTACTGGGCCGTTCCAGCCTTCAATGGTCACCGTTTCGGTTTCCAGATCGGAGGTTGCTTCATAAGTCAGTAAGCTGCCAACTTCAGAAGCCAGTTCACGAAAGCGCTTAGTGCTGATGTCATGCTCACGCATCAGGCCCAGCTTGTGTTTAACGAGTGGGTGTTTCACTTCCACAATCTTCATTCTCTTTCTCCTTCGGGTGGCAGCCACAAAAAAAATCGCCGGATTATACCGCTTTTTTCAGACTGCGCCATACCCATCTTGCTTGACCGGGATCAACCAAAGTGAATAACAGGCTGCAGAGAGTATAAAAGAGACAAAAAAAACCGGAGGGGGATCTCCGGCCTTTATGCGGGGTTTCGCCGGGTGGCGCTGCGCTTACCCGGCCATGTCACAGAGCTACAGCGTCTCGCCGTTGCTGGCGATCACCTTCTGATACCAGGCAAAGGATTTTTTCTTACTGCGATTCAGTGTGCCGTTGCCTTCGTTGTCTTTATCGACATAGATAAAGCCATAGCGTTTTTTCATTTCGCCGGTACCGGCAGAGACCAGATCGATGCAGCCCCACGGGGTGTAGCCCATCAGATCCACGCCATCTTCCACTACCGCTTTTTTCATCTCGCGGATATGGGCGCTGAGATAGTCGATGCGGTACTGGTCGTTCACCGTGCCGTCGCTCTCCAGCACATCGATAGCGCCAAAACCATTCTCGACGATAAACAGCGGCAGCTGGTAGTGATCCCAGAACCAGTTCAGGGAGTAGCGCAGGCCCACCGGGTCAATCTGCCAGCCCCAGTCCGATTTCTGTACGTAGGGGTTGGAGACCAGGCTTTTGCTCTCGTCGTAATCCAGCTGCGGGTTATCCGCCGTCGCTTTGGTGGCAAACGACATGTAATAGCTGAAGCCGATGTAATCCACGCAGCCCTGTTTCAGCGCCGCTTTATCCTCTTCGGTGATATCCAGCTCAAAACCACGACGGGCAAAGTAGTTCAGCAGATGCTGTGGATAGGCACCGCGCACGTGTACGTCGGTGAACCAGTAGCGGCGGTGCATGGCGTTCATCGCCATCATCATGTCGTCCGGGGCGCAGGTCAGCGGGTAGATAGGACACATGGCAATCATGCAGCCAATCCGCAGGGACGGGTTGATGTCACGTCCGGCTTTTACCGCCAGCGCGCTGGCCACCAGCTCATAGTGCGCCGCCTGGAACATCACCGGCTCGCGATCTTCGCCCGGCTGGTATTTCAGGCCGGAATTGGTGAAGGGTGCGAAGTCTTCGTGGAAGTTGGCCTGGTTGTTAATCTCGTTGAAGGTCATCCAGTACTTCACTTTGTGCTGATAACGTTCAAATACCACGCTGGCAAAGCGCACAAAGAAGTCGATCAGTTTGCGGTTGCGCCAGCCGCCATATTCGCTCACCAGGTGATACGGCATTTCGAAGTGCGAGAGGGTAATAACCGGCTCGATGCCGTGCTTCAGGCACTCATCAAACAGATCGTCATAAAACTGCAGGCCTGCCTCGTTGGGCTGCTGTTCGTCACCTTTGGGGAAAATACGTGTCCAGGCAATGGAGGTGCGGAAGCATTTAAAGCCCAGTTCCGCGAACAGTTGGATATCTTCTTTGTAACGATGATAGAAATCGATGGCTTCATGATTGGGGTAGTTTTTGCCCGGCAGCACCCCGTCGGTGATTTCGCGCGGGACGCCATGTGCGCCTGCGGTCATCACGTCTGCGACGCTTGAGCCCTTCCCGCCCTCTTGCCAGCCGCCTTCAAGTTGATGCGCCGCTACCGCGCCGCCCCACAGAAAACCCTCTTTGAATCCTGACATGCGATATCCCTCATTCAGCGTTAATTTTCGGCAAAAAAGAGTACAGAAACCGGTTTCAGTGAAATGATGTGCATTCAGCGAAGGGGTTGCAAGAAGAAGAATGTACCCGGTTTCATTTTCGTGAACGGGTTCAAGTTTGCGTAGCGAATCGCGATTTTTGCTGCATTTTCAGAGACCCGTTTTTCTGTTGCAGAATAGGCTCGCAAACGTTTGCCTGGACTGTTAGAATTGCGCCGATTTTTCTTACAATCGCAATGCAATCGCGTGGGGACTTGAGCCGTGACCAACAAAACTTCTCTCAGCTACAAAGATGCCGGTGTAGATATTGACGCAGGTAATGCGCTGGTTGACCGTATCAAAGGGGTAGTTAAAAAAACCCGCCGCCCGGAAGTAATGGGTGGGCTGGGAGGATTCGGCGCCCTGTGCGCGCTGCCGCAAAAATACCGTGAACCGGTTCTGGTCTCGGGCACCGACGGCGTAGGCACCAAGCTGCGTCTGGCGATGGATCTGAAACGCCACGACACCATCGGTGTTGATCTGGTTGCCATGTGTGTTAACGACCTGGTGGTTCAGGGTGCTGAGCCGCTGTTCTTCCTCGACTACTACGCGACCGGCAAGCTGGACGTGGACACCGCAGCCAGCGTGATCAGCGGTATCGCTGAAGGCTGCCTGCAGTCTGGCTGTGCGCTGGTTGGCGGTGAAACCGCTGAAATGCCGGGGATGTATCACGGCGAAGATTACGACGTAGCCGGTTTCTGCGTAGGCGTTGTCGAGAAATCCGAGATCATTGACGGCAGCAAAGTGACCGACGGCGATGTGCTGATTGCCTTGGGTTCCAGCGGCCCACACTCCAACGGTTACTCGCTGGTGCGTAAAATTGTCGAAGTCAGCGGCTGCGACCCGCTGACGACCGAACTGGAAGGCAAACCGCTGGCCGATCACCTGCTGGAACCTACCCGTATCTACGTGAAATCCATCCTGGAACTGATCGCGAACGTGGACGTTCACGCTATCGCCCACCTGACCGGCGGCGGCTTCTGGGAAAACATCCCGCGCGTATTGCCGGACAACACCCAGGCCGTGATCGACGAATCCTCCTGGCAGTGGCCAGCGGTGTTCAACTGGCTGCAGGATGCCGGTAACGTCAGCGACCACGAAATGTATCGCACCTTCAACTGCGGCGTGGGGATGCTAATCGCCCTGCCAGCCAGCGAAGTGGACAATGCCCTGGCGCTGCTGCAGGCGAAAGGTGAAAACGCGTGGAAAATCGGTATCATCAAGGCTTCTGATGCCGAACAGCGTGTGGTCATTGAATGAAAAATATAGTGGTGCTCATTTCCGGTAACGGAAGTAATTTGCAGGCTATCATCGATGCCTGCAAACAGAAGAAAATCAACGGCACCCTCCGCGCAGTATTCAGTAACAAGGCCGATGCGTTCGGCCTTGAGCGCGCCCGCGAAGCGGGCATTGCCGCGCATGCGCTCAGCGCTTCCCAGTTTGCCAGCCGCGAAGCCTTTGACCGCGAGCTGGTGCAGGAGATCGACGCCTACGCCCCGGATGTGGTGGTGCTGGCGGGCTATATGCGGATCCTCAGCCCGGCGTTTGTAGCCCACTATGCCGGACGTCTGCTGAACATCCACCCTTCCCTGCTGCCAAAATATCCTGGCCTGAATACTCATCGTCAGGTGCTGGAGAATGGCGACGCGGAGCACGGCACCTCGGTTCACTTTGTCACTGACGAACTGGACGGCGGCCCGGTGATCCTGCAGGCGAAAGTGCCGGTGTTTGAAGGCGACAGCGAAGAGGATGTTACCGCCCGGGTTCAGGCCCAAGAGCACGCCATCTACCCGCTGGTGGTGAGCTGGTTTGTGGATGGCCGCCTGGCGATGCGCGACGGCACCGCCTGGCTGGATGGCTCGCCGCTACCTCCACAAGGCCATGCGGCCGAAGAGTAATCTTTTGCCGGGTAGGCTTTGCTTACCCGGTCTCTCTGAATATAGGTCCGCGCAAACAAAGCGCCGACGGGCAATGCCGCCAACCCTCTATTATTCTTCAAGAAAAAATTTAACTGTCATACTTTTCTGACACAGTTGGACATATAGTGGAAATGCTCGCCATAATAAAGGCGAGACGGATTTACCACGTCCTGTGATTGAACTGGAGTGTGAGTAGTAATGGGTCAGGAAAAGTTATACATCGAGAAAGAGTTAAGCTGGTTAGCATTCAACGAGCGCGTGCTTCAGGAAGCAGCGGATAAAAGTAACCCGCTGATTGAGCGCATGCGTTTTCTGGGGATTTACTCAAACAATCTGGACGAGTTCTACAAAGTTCGCTTTGCTGAACTGAAACGCCGAATCATCATTAGCGAAGAGCAGGGTTTAAACTCGAATTCGCGTCATCTGCTTGGCAAGATCCAGTCCCGGGTGCTAAAAGCCGATCAGGAATTTGACAGTCTGTATAACGAATTGCTGCTGGAGATGGCACGCAATCAAATCTTCCTGATCAATGAGCGACAGCTTTCGGTCAACCAGCAGAGCTGGCTACGCCACTATTTCAAACAGTATCTGCGCCAGCACATCACCCCCATTCTGATTAACCGTGAAACCGATCTGGTGCAGTTCCTGAAGGATGACTACACCTATCTGGCGGTAGAAATTATCCGCGGCGACAGCATTCGCTATGCGCTGCTGGAGATCCCGTCAGATAAAGTGCCGCGCTTCGTCAATCTGCCGCCGGAAACGCCGCGTCGTCGCAAGCCGATGATCCTGCTGGATAACATCCTGCGCTACTGTCTGGACGACATCTTTAAAGGCTTCTTCGATTACGACGCGCTGAACGCCTATTCCATGAAGATGACCCGTGACGCCGAGTACGACCTGGTGCACGAGATGGAAGCCAGCCTGATGGAGCTGATGTCCTCCAGCCTTAAGCAACGTCTTACCGCCGAGCCGGTGCGCTTTGTTTATCAGCGTGATATGCCGGACGCGATGGTCGAGATGCTGCGTGAAAAGCTGACCATCTCCCGCTACGACTCCATCGTGCCGGGTGGTCGCTATCACAACTTTAAAGACTTTATCGGCTTCCCGAACGTCGGCAAAGCCAACCTGGTGAACAAGCCGCTGCCGCGCCTGCGCCATATTTGGTTCGATAAGTTCCGCAACGGCTTCGATGCCATCCGCGAGCGCGACGTCCTGCTCTACTATCCGTACCACACCTTTGAACACGTGCTGGAGCTGATGCGTCAGGCGTCGTTCGATCCCAACGTGCTGGCGATCAAAATCAACATCTACCGCGTGGCGAAAGACTCCCGCATTATCGATGCGATGATTCATGCCGCCCATAACGGGAAGAAAGTCACCGTGGTGGTAGAGTTGCAGGCACGCTTCGATGAAGAGGCCAACATTCACTGGGCGCGCCGTCTGACCGAAGCGGGCGTACACGTGATCTTCTCGGCCCCAGGGCTGAAGATCCACGCCAAGCTGTTCCTCATCTCCCGTAAAGAGGGGGATGATGTCGTGCGTTATGCCCACATCGGTACCGGCAACTTTAACGAGAAGACGGCGCGAATTTACACCGACTACTCGCTGCTTACCGCCGATGCGCGCATCACCAACGAGGTGCGCCGGGTCTTTAACTTCATTGAGAACCCGTATCGTCCGGTCAGCTTCGACTACCTGCTGGTGTCGCCGCAAAACTCTCGTCGCCTGCTGTATGATATGATCGACAAAGAGATTGCTAATGCCCAGAACGGCCTGCCGGCTGGCATTACGCTGAAGCTCAACAACCTCGTCGATAAAGGGCTGGTGGATCGTCTGTATGCAGCGTCCAGTTCCGGGGTTCAGGTCAATCTGCTGATCCGCGGTATGTGCTCCCTGATCCCCGATCTGGAAGGCATCAGCGAAAATATTCGCGTCATGAGCATCGTTGACCGCTATCTTGAACACGATCGCATCTATATTTTTGAGAACGGTGGCGATAAACGCGTTTACCTCTCTTCCGCAGACTGGATGACGCGCAACATCGATTATCGAATCGAAGTGGCGGCACCGCTGCTGGACCCGCGATTGAAGCAACAAATTCTTGATATCATCGATTTATTGTTAAGCGATACTGTAAAAGCACGTTATATCGATAAAGAACTGAGCAACCGCTATGTGCCGCGCGGCAATCGCCGTAAAGTACGGGCACAGCTGGCGATTTACGACTATATCAAATCACTCGAGCAACCCGATTAACCTATGCCGATAAACGATAAGACCCCACGACCGCAGGAGTTTGCTGCAGTCGACCTTGGTTCTAACAGCTTCCACATGGTCATTGCCCGTGAGGTTGATGGCGCAATGCAGATCATCGGTCGGCTGAAACAGCGCGTTCACCTGGCGGATGGCCTGGACGCTAACAATATGCTCAGCGAAGAGGCCATGGAGCGCGGGCTAAACTGCCTGTCGTTGTTTGCCGAACGTCTGCAGGGTTTCACCCCGTCGAGCGTTTGCATTGTTGGAACCCACACTCTTCGTCAGGCCTCGAACGCCACGGAATTTTTAAAGCGTGCGGAGCAGGTGATCCCCTACCCTATCGAGATCATTTCAGGCAATGAAGAAGCCCGACTGATTTTCATGGGTGTGGAACATACTCAGCCCGAAAAAGGCCGCAAGCTGGTGATCGATATCGGCGGTGGCTCTACCGAGCTGGTGATTGGCGAAAACTTTGAACCGCATCTGGTCGAAAGCCGCCGGATGGGCTGCGTAAGTTTTGCCCAACTCTATTTCCCGGGTGGGATCATTACCCGGGAAAACTTCCAGCGTGCGCGCATGGCCGCGGTTCAAAAGCTGGAGACGCTTGCCTGGCAATATCGACTCCAGGGCTGGAACGTGGCGCTCGGCGCTTCGGGTACAATCAAAGCCGCACATGAAGTGCTGGTGGAGATGGGCGAAAAAGACGGTTTTATCACCCCGGAGCGTCTGTCGATGCTGATGGAAGAGGTGGTCAAGCATAAGAGCTTTGAGGCGCTGAGCCTGCCTGGGCTATCTGAAGAGCGCAAAGCGGTCTTTGTACCGGGTCTGGCCATCCTCTGCGGCGTGTTCGATGCGCTGGCCATCCGTGAGCTACGTCTGTCTGACGGCGCACTGCGCGAAGGCGTACTGTATGAGATGGAAGGTCGGTTCCGTCACCAGGATATTCGCAGCCGTACCGCGCAGAGCCTGGCGAATCAGTACAACATCGATCGCGAGCAGGCGAAGCGGGTGCTGGAAACCACTACTCATATGTATGAACAGTGGGAAACCCAGAACCCGAAACTGGCGCATCCGCAGCTGGCGGCTCTGCTTAAGTGGGCGGCAATGCTGCATGAAGTCGGGCTGAACATCAATCACAGCGGGATGCATCGCCACTCGGCCTACATTCTGCAAAACAGCGATCTGCCTGGCTTTAACCAGGAGCAGCAGACCATGATGGCTTCGCTGGTACGCTATCATCGCAAAGCCGTTAAGCTGGACGAATTGCCACGCTTTACGCTGTTCAAGAAAAAACAGTTCCTGCCGTTGATCCAGCTGTTACGTCTGGGCGTGCTGCTCAACAACCAGCGCCAGGCGACAACCACGCCGCCGACGCTGACGCTCACCACGGACGATAACCACTGGACGTTAAGCTTCCCGCACGACTGGTTTAGCCAGAACGCACTGGTGCTGCTGGATCTGGAAAGAGAGCAGCAGTACTGGAGCGCCGTTACCGGCTGGTGCCTGAAAATTGAAGAAGAGCACTCTCCGAACGTCGCCGCGTAATCTCCTGTCAGGCGCTCTTCATGAGCGCCTGTTTCGACAGCAACGTCTCCAGCCGTACGGGTTTACCGATTAAATAACCCTGGAAGTAATCAATCCCCAGCGCCTCCGCGGCGCAACGGATCTCTTCGCTCTCGACATACTCCGCCACCACCAGCATTTTCTTCATCCGCGCCAGATGGCAAATCGAAGCCACAATCTGATAATCCAGGCTGTTGCTGACGATATTGCGGATAAAGCTGCCGTCGATTTTAAGGATATCGGCATCCACATTTTTTAAGCGGGCGTAACTGGCGTAGCCGGTGCCAAAATCATCAATAGCAATCCGGCATCCCATCTGTTGCAAATGATTCATCGTCTGCATGGCCAGCCCGGCGTTGCAAAAACTGCTGCTCTCGGTGATCTCAAAAATAAGCTGCCAGCTCTCAATGCCATAGGTTTGCAGCATGCGGCCCACCTCAAGGGGCAGTTGTGCCCGGCAAACGGATGACGGCGACAGATTAATGGCAAATCGCTGACCCGGCAGGCTCTCCCGGTTATCGGCCATAAACTGCAGCGTCTTCTCCACCACCAGCATATCGATACGCGAAGAGAGGCCAAACTCCTGCGCGACGGGCAGGAATACATCGGGCGATATCAACTCCGCGTCATCATTTTGCAGCCGGAGCAGCACCTCGTGATAGTCATCGCCGCGGATCCCCTGTACGGGCTGTGCCAGCAGGGTAAATTGATCTTTTTCCAGCGCGCGTTGCAGGCGACTCATCATCGCGACTTTGTCTTTCAGGCCACGTTGCAGATTAATGGCGCCCCGCTGCTCCAGGTTTTCCGGGTGATTGGTTGCCAGGGAGAGATCTGCAATGGTGCCCAGCTCCCCCAGCAGAAGATAAAGGTGCACCACCGGAGAACGCACGTAGCAATAGCTGATGCCCACCTGCGGCTGGAGCGGCATCCCGTCCCAGAGAAAGCGGAAACGCTTGATATGCAAATCCAGCTCGTCAATACGGGACTGATAAGACTCGGTATTCAGCCGTAATACCAGATCGTGCCCGGACAACTGATACACGCACTCATCCGGCTGCAGACAGCCGTTAATCCACGCGGCCAGTTTCTGTTTGTACTGGATACGGAGTAATAAGCCGTAGTTGCGTCCCAACATCTCCAGTTCCGGCATGCGCAGGAAGCAGAGCACCGACCAGGGTTTTTTCCCCAGGGCGCGAGTGAGCGCCCGCAGGTTGGGCATGTGTACCACCGGGTCGAGAAATGCCAGCCGTCTGGCGCGGTTATTAATCGTCCGCTGACGCGTCGCCAGCATCGCCATGTAAACCACCACAAAGGTAAAGACCAGATAGCTGGAGGTGGTGATGGTGAGCTGAATATCATAGCCCTGCGACTGGGGAATATAGCTGTCAAAAAAGTGAATAGAGACAATCAGCACCGGGGTCCAGATGAGGGACATCAGCTTATAACCGAAGCGCATCGATCCCCATAGCATTACCGGCATCAGCAGCGACAGGGTGTAATTGGTACTAAAGATGGTGCTGTTTTCGGTGATGGGCCAGAGGAGCAAGGCCAGCAGCGCGCTGGTTGCCGCTGTCCAGATAACCACTTCGGTTACCGTGACTTTACCGTCGATTTGGCCCTTAATCTGCGACATCAGGCTTCGCAGGTAGCGGGGATGACGGAGGGTGCGGATGATGAAATAGCTGAAAGGCACGCCCGTCAGGCAGCCAACGAGCAGGGCCTGATAGTTAATCAGCGAACGAATCCCGGAGGGGCTGAGATTTACCAGGTCAAACCGCGTCTCATAGACGCCAAGGTAGATGGCGAACTGAAACAACAGCAGAAAAATCGTGGCCGGACAAAACATTTGCCAGAACAACCGCTGCCCCATCAGCCGTGCGTCGCCATAGGCGACCCTGTTACGGCGGGGAGCGAAGACCCGATATCCGCCCCAACTGAGGGTTATCGGAATCATGAAATGGCCAATAGCCATGGCAGTTTCGTACCCGCCTATCGAGGGGTAATAGCGAACAAAGAGTGCAATCACTATGCCCGGCACAGCCGCCATGCCATAAAACAGCATCAGCGACAGTAAGAATGCCAGCGGCATGTAATAAAGCACGACCGGGTTTCCGTTAATCTGGGCGTAGGTGGTGGCAAGACGCGCAACAGGCAGCAGCACGATCGGCAAGATCAACGGCAGTGCCCACCAGCGGTCTTTGTATGTTTTGTATAAGGAGAAAATAGTCATAGATGCCATAGTTAACCCGCTCATCCAGGGGCAGTTCAGACAGGCATCCAACCTGACGACATAGTCGTGCGGGCAAATAACACTTACACGAAGGAGCAAAGATTTTAGTAAGCCAGGGCAAGCAAGATTTGACTTAAATCAAAGATATTATTACCAGAAAAAAATATTCACATTTTTTAACGCTACTTTTGTGCGATTTATCAATGGCGTAAATAAAGTAATTATTATACATAACAACAAGTGAATTATCGTTGACGTAATTTTACAATCCGAATAATTGACCCCTGTGGCCCCCGTATGCCTTAATGGCATATCGCCCTCAGGGTATTTTCAGGAACACTATAGTGAGTCAGGCCACACGTATGCGGAAACGACATCGGTTTAACACTCGGATGACGCGTATCATACTGCTAATCAGCTTATTCTTTTTTGTGGGCCGCTTCGTTTACTCCTCCATTGGAGCCTGGTATCACCACCAGGAGAAAAAGCAGGCGCAACAATCCAGCCTCTCGGGCGAATATGTCGAACGTCCCTCCACGACAATTAATTAATCCGGTTGTTTTTACGGGCTAATTAAATTATTTCACGGTTTGTAATAATCGAATAATTTCGCTGATACCTTTACTCAGTACTTTATCCTGACGCATGACAATCGCCAGTTGGCGCTGTAAAACCGGCGTAAGCGACTGCACGCATAATCCCTGCCGGTCTTCTGCACACGCTACCGCCATGCGTGGAATAATGCTGTACCCCAGCCCGACGCGCACCATGCGCTTAATTGCCTCGATACTGCCGGACTGCATTACCGGTTCCACTTGCACAGCGCTGGCCTGGAACCAGGCGTCGATCACTGCCCTTGTGCTGCTCCCGGCACCAAAAGCGATAAAAGAGTGAGCCTGCAGCTCCGTTGCGTTCAAAGTGGTAAACAGCCTCTGCTGATCGGCTGCGGCAATAAAAACAAACTCTTCATCCATCACCGGCGCGATCGCCAGGGCCGACCCCGCAGCAGGTAAGGTCACCAGGCCCAGATCGAGACGGTTCTCTTCTATGGCACGAACGATCTCCAGGGTGTTGCCTGTGGTGACCCCCACCCGCAGCAAGGGATGATCCTGACGGAGCTGCTGCAACAGCGGCGGCAGAAGATGGATGCAGGCCGTCGCCCCCATCCCGATTGTAATCGTTCCGCTCACCTCCTGGCTAAACGCGGCCACCGCCCGGATCGTCTCGTCCACCGCCTGCTCAATACGTTCGCCGTGGGTGAATAACGCCAGCCCGGCCGCCGTGGCTTTGACGCCCCGCCCGGTACGCTCGATTAACCGCGCCTGCAAAAACTGCTCAAGCTGGCGGATCTGCAGACTGACCGCCGGTTGCGAAATCCCCAGCACATCCGCAGCCGCAGAAAAGCTGCCGCGCTGAACGACCAGTCGAAAGGTCGCCAGTTGTCCCAGATTCAGCGTCGTCATCACAAAGTTTCTCTTATAGGAGCCATAAACGCACCGGCCTGCCAGCATCCAGATGCGCGCGATATGCTCAGGATAACTGTCTGATGGAATGAAAGATAATGAAAAACCTGGCCCTGCCCCGCGCGCTCCCCCTTACCACGGGTTGTAACCAGCTTATCAACTGGGGGATCTCTTTTTATATGCCGGGCACCTTCGCCCGGGCAATCACGGCCGATAGCGGCTGGTCGTCACCGGCGATCTATTCGGGCCTGACTCTCGCCATGCTGGTGATGGCCGCCCTCTCGCCGTTTGTCGCTAACCTGCTGGCGCGAATGGGAGGACAGCGTGTGGTGATGATTGGCTCGCTGCTGATTTCCGCCAGCTGTGGGGCGATGGCCTACGCTCATTCGCTTGTCACCTGGTACGCGGCATGGATTGTGGCCGGCATTGGCATGCGTCTGTCGCTGTACGATGCGCTGTTCGCGGCGCTGGTAACTCTTTACGGGCAACAGGCGCGGCGAACTATCTCACGCGTCACGCTGGCTGGCGGGCTGGCCTCGGTCGTGTTCTGGCCGCTGGGCGATGCGCTGCTGACGATCATGAGCTGGCGGAGTGCACTGCTGGTCTATGCCCTGTTCGGTTTGCTGAGCGCGGCATTAACCCTGTCGATACCTCATCACACCCGCCCGACAGGACGTAAACCGGCCCCACCTGCCGGGGGACAGGATCGACGCAACGGCTGGCTGTATGCCACCTTCATTGCGCTGATCACCTTTGTCTCTAACGGCACCTCCACCCACCTGCCGGAATTTATTACCAGCGTGGGGCTGCCGGTTACCGTCGGCATGTTATGGGGAATGGGGCAGACCGGGGCGCGCTTTCTGGAGGTGGTTGCCGGGGCAGGACTCACTCCGCTGCGTCTGACGCTGCTTACCGCCCTCGCCATGCCGGCCTGCTTTCTGCTCGGGCTGAGCAGTACGCTCTTCCTTTGGTCTGCCGCCGGTTTTGTGCTGGGCTATGGGGCGATTAACGGGCTGGTGACTATCGTGAAAGCCACGCTGCCGCTGCAGCTATTTGCGCCTGAAGAGTATGCCCGACGCACCGGGGTACTGCTGATCCCCGCCCAGGTGATGACAGCGGCCTCCCCGCTGGCCTACGCCTGGTTGAACCGGGCAGCAGGGGTAATCGGCGGGATGTGGGTATCGTGGGGGCTAACGCTGGTGATTGCCGGACTGGCGGTGGCGATTGTAAAGGGTCAGGCCTCACAGAGTGAAGCAGGCATCCCTGCCCTCAGCGACTAAAGTACAAAGCCACCGTCAATGGTCAGGCTTGCGCCGGTCATGTAGCCGGACGACTCACCGGCAAGCCATGCCGCCAGCGAGGCGATCTCGTCCGGCTCCCCCATCCGCTGCAGCGGAATGCTTCCGACGATCTGCTCCGCTATTCCGGCGGTCATATCGGTGGCGATGGGACCCGGCTGGATGTTGTTGATCGTAATACGTCGTGGCGCCAGATCCAGCGCGAGGTTCTGCACCATCGACGCCACGGCCGCTTTACTCATGGCATAAACACTGCTGCCTGCATGACCGGTACGTACCGCGGTATTACTGCCGATGGTGATCACCCGTCCGCCTTCGGCCATCTGTTTCACCGCCGCCTGAATGGCGAGGAAGACGCCGCGCACGTTGACGGCCAGAGTGGCATCCAGATCTGCCAGCGAATATGCCTCAATGGTCCCGAGACGTAACACGCCCGCATTGACCACCACGACATCCAGCCTGCCGTACTGCTGTAACGTCGTATCCACTGCCGCCTGGATAGCCGCCGCGTCTGCGCTGTCGGCTTCAATGGCTATAGCCTGCCCCCCCTGACGTTCAATTGTAGAGACCAGCGCCTGCGCCCGGTCCGGGCGTGATACCCAGGTGACGGCAATCCGATAGTCCTCGTGCGCCAGTCGCACCGCAATGGCCGCCCCAATCCCGCGTGCGCCGCCGAAAACCAACGCCACTTTCTCGTGATTCATGATGGTGATCCTCTTGTTTGCTTTAGCACCCAGATGGATGCCTCTGCAGACACCATGCCAGCAGACCCTGCCCCGCGCTTGCGCGGAATGTATCGCATTGTATCCGCGACGCCCTGCTTACGCAGCCATACAAAAAAGCCGCCCGCAGCAAACAGACCCGATACATAAAAATGGTTTTCTGTATCTGTCGCCATTGATGATCTGATGAGGAGATACCCGAATGATGCGTCAAAATTTATTGCTCACTCTGTTCGCGCTGACGTCTGGCTGCACCTGGGCCGCGCCATTAAGCGGGCTGAGTGCCGCGGATGTTAACGGCCCTGCCGCCGTCGCACCGCTCGTACAAACGCAGCCCCCGGCGAAGCTGATTGTCGATCCGCCGCTGGCTGGCCCGCTAAGTAAAGGCGCGGTCTTTATTCAATACCGTACAGAGAACATGCGCATCGAACCCGTATTCGGACCCGAAGCGCTAAAAGTGACACCGCGCATCGGCCATATCCACGTCATCGTGGATGACAACCCCTGGCACTGGGCCGACGCCAGCGGTGAGCCTGTCATTCTGGTGGGACTCCCCGCAGGGCATCACAAGGTGACCATTATTCTTGCCGACCCAACCCATAAGCCTGTTGACCGTAAAACCATCGAATTCACCGTGCCGCCGCATGCTGCGGTTATGCACTGAACACAACCCCTTACCTATTTTTGAGGATTTGAACCATGAAAACATTACTGATTGCTGTTCTGGCCTTCTCTGCTGCCATGGCTTCTAGCGCTTTCGCTGCCCAGGAAATTAACCAGCCTCAGGGGCTGCAAAAAATTGGCACCGTTTCTGACAGCAGCGGCGCAACGTCGCTCGCGGATCTGTAGGCGAAACTGCAGGCCAAGGCTGCCAAAGCAGGTGCAGGCGCGTTCCACATTACTTCTGCCGGGGGAAACAACACTCTGTCAGGCACCGCCGATATTTATCGTTGAGGCTTGACCATGAAAAAACTCTCTATTCATTCCCTGGCAGTGGGCCTGCTGCTGGCTACGACCAGTGGTACGGCGCTGGCGAATACTAAAACCGTGGTGCTGGTGCATGGCGCTTTTGCCGACGGCAGCAGCTGGAACCGGGTTATCGACCAACTGCAACGCCAGCATACCGAGGTCATTGCCGTTCAGCTGCCGCTCACGTCGCTGAAAGAGGATGTCGCCGCCACCCAACGCGCCATCGCCCGGGCTAAGGGCGATGTGGTGCTGGTGGGGCACTCCTGGGGCGGCACGGTGATCAGCGAGGCGGGCAACGATGCGCGGGTGAAATCACTGGTTTATGTGGCGGCATTTGCCCCGGACTCCGGCCAGTCCACGGCGGATCTGGCGGGGAGCTATCCTGCCCCGCCGGGCAGCGCAGGTATCGCTAAAACCGCCGACGGTTTTCTCTATCTGCCGGGCAAATCGGTACGCCAGGACTTTGCGCCAGACCTTAAAGCGGCTGAGCAGAACACGCTGACCGCTACCCAAGGCCCGATACGTGCAGATGCCTTTGCGGAAAAAGTTACCCACGCAGCCTGGCATGATAAGCCGAGCTGGTATGTGGTCAGCAAGAATGACCGGATGATCAACCCGGACCTGGAGCGGGCCATGGCGAAAGCGATTCATGCCAAAACTACCGAAGTGACGGCAAGCCATGTGTCGATGGTGAGTCAGCCGGAAGAAATTGCCCGGACGATTGAGCAAGCCGCGAAATGATACCGGCGAAAAAAAGCCCGCTGACTGCGGGCTTTAATCATGACGAGATTATTGGGCGGGTGTTATTCCCACTCAATCGTTGCCGGTGGCTTACCGCTGATGTCATACACCACGCGGGAAATACCGTTAACTTCGTTGATGATGCGGTTAGACACGCGGCCTAAGAAGTCATACGGCAGATGCGCCCAGTGAGCGGTCATAAAGTCGATAGTCTCAACCGCACGCAGGGAGACAACCCAGTCGTACTTACGGCCATCGCCCATTACGCCTACAGAGCGAACCGGCAGGAAGACGGTGAACGCCTGGCTCACTTTGTTGTACAGGTCGGCTTTGTGCAGCTCTTCGATGAAGATCGCGTCTGCGCGACGCAGCAGGTCGCAGTACTCTTTCTTCACTTCGCCCAGCACGCGCACGCCCAGACCTGGACCCGGGAACGGGTGACGGTAGAGCATGTCGTACGGCAGACCCAGCTCCAGGCCGATCTTACGCACTTCGTCTTTGAACAGCTCACGCAGCGGCTCAACCAGACCCATCTTCATCTCTTTCGGCAGGCCGCCCACGTTGTGGTGAGATTTGATGACGTGTGCTTTACCGGTGGCAGAAGCCGCGGATTCGATCACGTCCGGGTAGATGGTGCCCTGTGCCAGCCACTTCACGTCTTCCAGCTTCAGCGCTTCTTCGTCGAACACTTCCACGAACACGCGGCCGATGATTTTACGTTTGGCTTCAGGATCGTTCTCGCCCGCCAGCGCGTCGAGGAAGCGCTTCTCGCCTTCTACGTGAACGATGTTCAGACCGAAGTGGTCACCGAACATGTCCATCACCTGCTGGGCTTCATTCAGACGCAGCAGACCGTTGTCCACGAAGACGCAGGTCAGGTTCTTACCAATGGCGCGGTGCAGCAGCATGGCCGTCACGGAGGAGTCAACGCCGCCGGACAGGCCGAGGATCACTTTGTCATCACCGACCTGCTGGCGAATACGTTCCACCGCATCGTCGATGATTTTGGCTGGCGTCCACAGCGCTTCACACTGGCAGATATCGCGAATAAAGCGATCCAGCATGCGCATACCCTGACGGGTGTGGGTCACTTCCGGGTGGAACTGCACGCCGTAGAAGCGTTTTTCTTCGTTGGCCATAATGGCAAACGGGCAGCTCTCGGTGCTGGCAACGGTCACGAAGTCGGACGGGATAGCGGTGACTTTGTCGCCGTGGCTCATCCAGACGTCGAGCAGCGGTTTGCCGTCGGCGGTCAGGGAGTCTTCGATACCGCGGATCAGCACGCTGTCGGTCTGGACTTCAACCTGCGCGTAGCCGAACTCACGTTCGTTGGATGCTTCAACATGGCCACCAAGCTGCATCGCCATGGTCTGCATGCCGTAGCAGACGCCGAACACCGGCACACCGGCTTCAAACACGTACTGCGGGGCGCGCGGGCTGTTGGCTTCGGTGGTGCTTTCCGGGCCACCGGAGAGGATGATACCGCTTGGATTGAATTCGCGAATCTGTGCTTCCGTGACATCCCACGCCCACAGCTCACAGTAAACGCCCAGCTCACGGACGCGACGCGCGACCAGCTGAGTGTATTGCGAACCGAAATCCAGAATGAGAATGCGATGTTTATGAATATTTTCCGTCATTGACGCTAATTCCGAGGCAAGTGAAACAAAATCGCCCGGCATATAGCCGGGCGTGGAAACTTATCAGGAGCCCATACGGTAGTTCGGGGACTCTTTGGTGATGGTCACGTCATGAACGTGACTTTCCTGAATACCCGCGCCGCTGATACGCACGAATTCGGCTTTGGTACGCAGCAGGTCAATGGTACCACAGCCGGTCAGGCCCATACAGGAGCGCAGGCCGCCCATCTGCTGGTGAATGATCTCTTTCAGGTAGCCTTTGTAAGCCACGCGACCTTCGATGCCTTCCGGCACCAGTTTGTCGGCAGCGTTATCGGTCTGGAAGTAACGGTCGGAGGAGCCTTTGGACATCGCGCCCAGAGAACCCATTCCGCGGTAAGATTTATAAGAACGGCCCTGGAAGAGTTCGATTTCGCCCGGGGATTCTTCCGTACCGGCCAGCATGGAGCCAACCATTACCGCTGCCGCACCGGCCGCGATCGCTTTAGCGATGTCGCCAGAGAAACGGATACCGCCATCAGCGATAACCGGAACACCGGTGCCTTCCAGCGCTTCTACCGCGTCGGATACTGCGGTGATCTGCGGAACGCCTACGCCGGTAACGATACGGGTCGTACAGATGGAGCCAGGGCCGATACCCACTTTCACCGCGCTGACGCCAGCCTCGGCCAGGGCACGTGCGCCTGCGCCAGTGGCCACGTTGCCGCCGATGATCTGCAGGTCAGGGTATTTTGCACGGGTTTCACGAATGCGTTGCAGTACGCCTTCGGAGTGGCCGTGAGAGGAGTCGATCAGCAGCACGTCAACGCCTGCGGCAACCAGCGCATCAACACGCTCTTCGTTGCCGGCACCTGCGCCAACCGCAGCACCGACGCGCAGACGGCCATGCTCGTCTTTACAGGCGTTCGGTTTACGTTCTGCTTTCTGGAAGTCTTTAACGGTGATCATGCCGCGCAGGTGGAAGCTGTCGTCCACTACCAGCGCTTTCTCAACACGTTTTTCGTGCATTTTGGCGAAGACCACGTCGCGGGATTCACCTTCACGCACGGTGACCAGACGCTCTTTCGGCGTCATATAGACGCTGACCGGCTGGTTCAGGTCGGTGACGAAACGCACGTCACGGCCAGTAATGATACCCACCAGTTCGTTATCGGAGGTCACAACCGGGTAGCCTGCAAAGCCGTTACGCTCGGTCAGCGCTTTCACTTCGTGCAGGGTCGTGGTTGGCAGAACGGTCTGTGGATCGGTAACGATGCCAGATTCATGTTTCTTCACGCGGCGAACTTCTTCCGCCTGGCGCTCGATAGACATATTTTTATGAATAAAGCCAATGCCGCCTTCCTGAGCCAGGGCGATAGCCAGGCGCGCTTCAGTCACGGTGTCCATTGCCGCGGAGAGCATAGGAATGTTCAGGCGAATGGTTTTGGTCAACTGCGTGCTGAGATCGGCAGTATTCGGCAGAACGGTGGAGTGAGCGGGAACGAGGAGGACGTCGTCAAACGTCAGTGCTTCTTTAGCGATACGTAGCATGGGCAATATCTCTGACCTGGGTGGTTAAATATTGCCGTGGCATTATACAGAGCGTAACCGATTGCATCTACACTTTTTTATAAAAAACGCTTGCGATTGCCTCTTATCAGGTTACTATCGACTGAATAACTTGCTGATTTAGAATTTGATCCCGC
Organism: Leclercia sp. GLN_9; assembly: GCF_043105735.1. Taxonomy (NCBI): domain Bacteria; kingdom Pseudomonadati; phylum Pseudomonadota; class Gammaproteobacteria; order Enterobacterales; family Enterobacteriaceae; genus Leclercia; species Leclercia sp. GLN_9. The sequence continues at coordinate 85,741 of NZ_JBICLV010000005.1, read as the reverse complement.
TCACATGTTATCCTCCCAATCCCCCTCAATTTATACTGTCAGCCGCCTTAACCAGACGGTCCGTTTGCTGCTTGAGCAGGAAATAGGCCAGGTGTGGATCAGCGGAGAGATCTCCAATTTCACCCAACCGGCATCCGGTCACTGGTACTTTACCCTGAAGGACAATACCGCCCAGGTGCGCTGCGCGATGTTCCGCAACAGCAACCGCCGGGTGACCTTCCGGCCGCAGCACGGGCAGCAGGTGCTGGTACGCGCCAGTATCACCCTGTACGAGCCGCGCGGTGATTATCAGATTATCGTTGAGAGCATGCAGCCAGCGGGTGAAGGGCTTCTGCAGCAGAAGTATGAGCAGCTGAAAGCCGCGCTGTCCGCGGAAGGGCTGTTCGATCAGCAATATAAAAAACCGCTTCCCTCCCCTGCCCACTGCGTGGGGGTGATCACCTCGAAAACCGGCGCCGCGCTGCACGATATCCTGCATGTGCTGAAACGCCGCGACCCTTCCCTGCCGGTCATTATCTACCCGACTGCGGTGCAGGGCGACGATGCGCCCGGGCAGATTGTTCGCGCCATTCAGCTCGCCAATGCCCGTCAGGAGTGTGATGTGCTGATCGTCGGGCGCGGCGGCGGCTCGCTGGAAGATCTGTGGAGCTTTAACGACGAACGCGTGGCGCGGGCGATTTTTGCCAGCCAGATCCCGGTAGTCAGCGCCGTCGGGCACGAGACCGACGTCACCATCGCAGATTTTGTCGCTGACCTGCGCGCACCCACGCCCTCTGCCGCGGCAGAAGTGGTGAGCCGTAACCAGCTCGAGCTGCTACGACAGATGCAAAACGGCCAGCAGCGCCTGGAGATGGCAATGGACTATTTCCTTGCCAACCGCACCCGTCGCTTTACCCAGCTTCATCATCGTCTGCAACAGCAGCACCCCCAGCTGCGTCTGGCGCGTCAGCAAACCGTGCTGGAACGTCTGCGCCAGCGGATGAACCTCGCGGTGGACAATCAGCTTAAACGGGCGGGGCAGCGCCAGCAGCGCACCACTCAGCGCCTGAATCAGCATAACCCGCAGCCACGCATCTACCGGGCGCAAACCCGTATTCAGCAGCTGGAGTATCGTCTTGCGGAGAACCTGCGCGCACGGCTGAGCAGCACCCGCGAGCGCTTTGGTAATGCGGTTACCCATCTGGAAGCCGTCAGCCCGCTCTCGACGCTGGCGCGCGGCTACAGCGTGACCACCGCGACCGATGGCAACGTACTGAAGCAGGCTAAACAGGTCAACGTCGGGGATGTGCTTACTACCCGGCTGTCAGACGGCTGGGTGGAAAGCGAAGTGAAAGGCGTGACGCCGGTAAAGAAAACGCGCGCGCGTAAAAAAGCGTGATCAGGGTTTGCCGTCAGGCGTGACGGCAAGCAGCGCCCAGGACAGTCCGGAAAAAATGGCCAGCGCTACGGCTGCGCCTGCCATTCCCAGTAACAGACCAAACACCACGGCGCCGACAACCTGTCCGGCTGCCAGCATCAGGAAAGCCATACTGACCCCCACAGCCGGTGACGGATGGGCGATAGTCGCGCCCTGCACCAGCAGTACGCCAGACAAAATAACGTATCCCGCCCCGCTCATCGCCACCACCGGCACCAGCCACCAGGCAAACCCTTCACTTAACGCCAGAGCCAGCAGCGAGGCGGCCATGAAAATCTGCGAAAGCCGGTAAACGCCCCGCATTCCGATACGTTTTGCCGCACTCCCGGTAAACACGGCAACGATCCCTGCCCCGCCGCTCACCAGCCACAGAACCCGCGTCACGGCGCTATCAAGCCCGGTATGGCTCGTAAGCAACTCCGGGCCAAAACTCCACCAGGCGGCGCTGGCAACGCCGCTCACGAAAGTAATCATTAACAGCCGGTACATGCCCGGCTTGCGAAGCAACCCGCGCCAGGATGGCAGTTGTTCTCGCTTGCGCGTAGACAGCCCCGGCAGATAACGCCACGCTGCCAGCAGGCAGAGCAGTGCCAGAAGGGCAAAGACGATACAGGCCGCGCGCCAGCCTCCCGGCATAAAAAACAGAACCGGCACCGAGAGAATGATCCCGGCGCTTGTTCCGGCATTAATGACGGTGTTCACCAGGGTCTTTCGATCTGGCGCAATGGTGTCATCTACGGCACCGGCAAGCGCGGGTGAGGCCAGCCCCGAACTTAGCCCGGCAATAAATAACCCTGTCGCAAGGGTGAGCGGCTGCGCCGAGAATGCCAGAATAAACAGTCCACTCGCTGCCGTGACGGCTGCCAGCAAAGCCGGTACGCGGGGACCAAAGCGGTTAGTGAGTGAAGAGGCAAAGAATACTGACAGGCAATAGGCCGCATAGCTACAGGCGGCAATCCCTCCGGCAATCTGGGGTGAGAAAGGGATGGCCTGACGAATATCGGGCAGCATCAGACCCCAGGAAAATCTCGCCATGCCATACGTCACCGCGATTAATGAGAACCCGGTTATACCTAGTGCGATCGGTCTGTTCATTACGCCCCTCTCTTTGCCCGCAGTAAAAACCTAAACGCTGAGAAGGCGTTATGCCAGTTTTTACCGGTACGAATACTCTGACTTCTCTCCGCCTGCGGCGTCATCATTTACAATTAACGTGTTTCTTTTTTCGGCATTGCCAGAAACAGGAGAGAAGCATGACCCGAATTCACAGCGTGATCCCGCCGTATATTCTTCGTCGTATTATTGAAAGTGGCTCTGAGCCGCAGCAGCGTTGCGCCCGCCAGACACTAACACATGTACAAACGCTGATGGCACATATGCCAGGTAAACCCGCTGCGCCGCACGTTAATAAAACCGGGCAGCTGGAGCGTGATATTTATGATGCAAAACAGACCCAGGAACTGCCGGGCGCTCAGGTGCGTTATGAGGGACAGCCGTCAAATGGGGATATTGCCGTCGATGAAGCCTATGATTATTTAGGTATCACCCATGATTTTTTCTGGAAAAATTATCATCGCGACTCGCTGGATAATAAAGGGCTGATACTGACGGGCACCGTTCATTATGGGCGGGAATATCAGAACGCTTTCTGGAATGGTCAGCAGATGGTTTTTGGCGATGGTGACGGCGAGATATTTAACCGCTTCACGATTGCCATTGACGTTGTGGCACATGAACTTAGCCATGGCGTAACCGAAACCGAAGCCGGGCTTATCTACTTTGAACAATCGGGTGCGCTGAATGAGTCATTATCTGATGTTTTCGGCTCGCTGGTGAAACAGTATCACCTGAAGCAAACGGCCGACCAGGCCGACTGGCTGATAGGTGAAGGGCTGCTGGCGGAAGCGATCAATGGCAAAGGGCTGCGATCGATGTCAGAACCAGGAACCGCCTATGACGATCCCCTGCTCGGCAAGGATCCGCAGCCCGGGCATATGAAAGACTTTATCAAAACGCGTGAAGATAACGGCGGCGTGCATCTTAATTCGGGCATTCCTAATCGCGCGTTTTACCTTGCCGCGACGGCCATTGGCGGCTATGCCTGGGAGAAAGCGGGTTATGCCTGGTATGACACGGTTTGCGATCGACAGCTGGCGCAAGATGCGGATTTTGACGCCTTTGCGAAACTGACGGTAGCACACGGTGAAAAGCGATCGGGTGGTGACGTCGCAGCAGCCATTGAGCAAGCCTGGAAACAGGTGGGAGTGTTGTAAATGCAGGTTCCCGAACTGACGGATGACGCGGTGGTTGAGCTGGCGCGTGAAGGCGGCGTGGCCTATATTCCCCATCTCAGCGGGTTACGGCGAATCGCGCTCTCGACGCTTAGCAGCACGCAGCGCCAGCGCGTGGTGAACATACTGGAGCAGGCTATTCCACGGGGAGAGCCTCCCGGCCAGCGATCATCAGCCGGCGGCGGCGACCAGCGCTATTTTCGCATCCAGATAATCTGGACCCGGCACAATCAGGCGCAATATACCGACATCATTGTGCTGGTTCCCGAGCAGGAAGCGCCAGAGTCGCTGGTCGAACTCTGGCAAAAAGGCGAAGGCTGCGTCTGCGATTAAGCGTCAGCCCTGACGAACGCCACGCGTTTTTTCGAGATCAAACCGTGGCCGTTCTGGCAGAAATAATCCACCGCACCGCAGGCCTTTAATACCTGGAGTGGCTGATGGCACTCCGGGCAGCGCGCTTCCAGGACGATATCTTTATGGCAATTCTCGCAGTGCGCCACACCGTTTTGCGGTTCAATCTCCGCATGGCAATCCGGGCAGGTAATCGACATGATGACTCCTTTAAAGGACATTCAGTTCTGCCCTGATATTACCACGATGCGTTTAGTGGGAGCCACGTAGCTGTTGCTGTAATGTCAGCAGGATTTCTACCTCTTCCAGCCTGCGCTGCGTCGTACGGCTTACCTCGCCCGGGTCGCGTGCAAACAGGCTGTGCTCCCCCAAAATATACTCCGCCAGACAGCGCGCATAAATCGTGCCGCCAAAACGCCAGGTCTGAACCTTATCGCCCTCGATCAGCTCAAGGACATCCTCCGCCCCGCGTCGGTCGTGGCTGATTACGCGTCCGTCCCGCAGATGCAGTCGCAGCCCTTTTTGTCCACCGGACGGTCCGGCATATTTGTTCAGCCAGATATCCACCGGCACGCCGCCGATCTGCCCCTGAAGATGCGCCTCGCCTTCCGCCGTGGTCAGATCGCCTTTTGCGATATCGCGCCCCAGACGATCTCTGGCAGTTACCACCTGCAAAGCAATATCGCCATTGCCGCCCAGGTAACGCACCGTTTCGCGCATCATCGCCAGCACGTGCGTCCCGATATCCAGGATCACCCCGTCAGGATGGCGCAGCGTTCGGGTATCCGGTTCCCCGGTGGCAAAATTGAGTGCGACAGGCTCCCCCGCCGCGTTAAACCCGCTCGGCTCCTGTAAAAAACCTTCGATGCGGACGATATCGGAAAACGCCCCGACCAACCCCAGCTGCACCAGATTAAGGCGCGCCATCCAGTGATCGAGTGCCAGCACCCGGGCGGCCGCCTCTGGCCTTGCCAGCAGTGTTTTCAGCATGGCGATTTGGGTGAGCGTCGCGACAATCGGCTTTTCAACCACAATGCGCGGGATGGAGGAGGCCAGCGCCAGCTCAAGCACCTCATGATGCTGCAGCGATGCGGTAGTGATAAACAGCGTATCGAGGGGGCGGGTCAGAAGGTCGGTAAGCGAAGGACAATGGGTGACGCCATCAAGCCTCTTTGCCGGCTGGATATCAAACCCCAGACAGCAGAGGGAAGCACCAAAGGTGATTTGTAGTGCGGGTAAGTAGGCGGTTTCAACCACCGCGCCGAGTCCAACAAACCCAATCTGCATATATCACCTCTGTATTAGCAAGGCCGGAGCGTAACGCACGCCCCGGCCAGCAAAGGCAGATATCAGGCGTTGGTTACCGTTTTCGACTCATTTTTCGTCTGGGTATTTTCCAGCATACGACGCACCGGAACAATGAGCACCATCAGCACGGCAGCACAAATCAGCAGCGCGATGGAGCAGCGTGCAAAGAGATTCGGCAGCAGATCCAACTGATCGGCCTTCACGTGACCGCCAATCAGACCCGCCGCCAGGTTGCCGAGGGCGCTGGCGCAGAACCACAGGCCCATCATCTGGCCACGCATTCTCTCCGGAGCCAACAGCGTCATGGTCGCCAGGCCAATCGGGCTGAGACAGAGTTCACCGAGGGTCAGCATCAAAATACTGCCCACCAGCCAGAACGGTGACACCCCTGCCCCACCATTATTGAGGACGTTCTGCGCCGCCAGCATCATCAGGCCAAAGCCCCCTGCCGCACACAAAATACCGATCACGAACTTGGTGATGCTGCTCGGGCGAATATTGTTGCTCGCCAGCTTCGGCCAGGCCCAGCTAAAGACCGGGGCCAGCAGGATAATGAACAGGGCGTTGATCGACTGGAACCACACTGCCGGGATTTCAAAATCACCGATCATGCGGTTGGTATAGTCATTTGCAAACAGGTTAAAGGAAGTTGGCTTTTGTTCAAACGCAGACCAGAAGAAGGCCGCGGACACCAGCAGGATAAAGCAGACCAGCAGTCGGGCGCGCTCTTTACGGTTCAGACCGGCAAACATGAACAGCCAGATGAAGTAGAGCGCCACCGAGGCGGCAATCACGTAGACCAGCACGCTGGCCACCGCGACCGGGTTAATCACAATCACGCCCTGCGCAATCAGAGTAACAATAATCGCAACACCTGCCGCCAGCGCCAGTAACCAGGCGCCCACGCCGTTTTTTTTCACTACCGGGCTGTTCCAGGTGGAGTCCAGCCCCACTTCGCTGTCGTAGCGCTTCATCGACGGTACGGCAAACAGGCGGAAAATGACCAGCGCCACCAGCATCCCGATGCCGCCAATACCAAAGCCCCAGTGCCAGCCGTGGGATTTAATCAGCCAGCCGGAGATCAGCGGCGCGATAAACGACCCCATGTTGATGCCCATATAGAACAGCGAGAAGCCGCCGTCACGACGCGCATCGCCTTTTTTATACAGCGTGCCCACCATCACCGAGATACAGGTTTTAAACAGACCCGAGCCAAGGACGATAAACATCAGACCGATGAAGAACAGGTTGTTACCCATCACCGCGGAAAGCGCAATCGACAGATGGCCGAGGGCAATCAGGATCGAGCCGTACCATACTGCTTTCTGCTGGCCGAGCCAGTTATCCGCCAGCCAGCCGCCCGGCAGCGCGGCCAGGTACATGGTCCCGGCAAAGATACCGACGATAGCAGAGGCATTTTCACGGGCCAGCCCCATGCCGCCGTCATAGACGGTGGCCGCCATAAACAGGATCAGGAGCGGACGAATACCGTAAAACGAGAAGCGCTCCCACATCTCTGTGAAGAATAGCGCGCCGAGTGGATAAGGATGGCCGAAGAAAGTTCGGCTTTCGTTTTTATTAACAGAGGATTGCATAATGCTCCTGAAATGAAGTGTCGTCGTGCTTGTTAACACCGGGTCTCCGCCGCCCGGTTAGCGATCGGGTGGCTTTTTTACATCCGGCGAAATGTTATTTAACCATTTGATAACCTGAAGCAACTTTTGTCCAGCCCCTATACCCCCACCAAAAGATGAAAGTTCGACAATCGTCTTATTTTCTGGATTTTCTGTTGGATAAACATGAATAGTGATTGACATCACATCAATAATTATTCGTTGCAGACAGGCATAAAAAAACCCGCGACAGGCGCGGGTTTTCAACAGAGCAGCAAAGATTATTTGCTTTTCTTAATATGTTTAATCAAACGCTTACGCTTACGCATCTGGTTTGGTGTCAGGGTGTTGCGCTTGTTAGCAAACGGGTTATCCCCTTCTTTGAACTGGATACGGATCGGCGTACCCATTACGTCCAGCGATTTGCGGAAGTAGTTCATCAGGTAGCGTTTGTAAGAGTCCGGCAGATCCTTCACCTGGTTACCGTGAATAACCACGATAGGTGGGTTATAGCCCCCTGCGTGGGCATATTTCAGCTTCACGCGACGACCACGCACCAGAGGTGGCTGATGGTCTTCTGCCGCCATGGTCATGATGCGGGTCAGCATCGCGGTGCCGACACGACGGGTAGAGCTGTCGTAGGCTTCGCGTACGGACTCGAACAGGTTACCTACACCGCTACCGTGCAGGGCAGAGATGAAGTGGACGCGGGCAAAGTCGATAAAGCCCAGACGGAAGTCCAGCATCTCTTTGACCTGCTCACGCACGTCGTTGCTCAGGCCGTCCCACTTGTTGACGACGATAACCAGTGAGCGCCCACTATTGAGGATAAAGCCGAGCAGGGAGAGATCCTGATCGGAGATGCCTTCACGGGCATCGATAACCAGCATCACCACGTTGGCGTCTTCGATCGCCTGCAGGGTTTTGATTACCGAGAATTTTTCTACCACATCGGTGATTTTACCGCGCTTACGCACGCCCGCGGTGTCGATCAGAACGTATTCACGTCCGTCACGCTCCATGGGGATGTAAATGCTGTCGCGGGTAGTACCCGGCATGTCGTACACCACCACGCGGTCTTCACCGAGGATACGGTTGGTAAGTGTAGACTTACCTACGTTTGGACGACCGACGATTGCCAGCTTAATCGGCAGATCCTGCGGGTTGAAGTCGTCTTCCGGCTCCTCTTCGCCCTCTTCGCTTTCTTCGAACTGCGCCCAGTATTCGGCGTCTTCATCGACTTCTTCAGGCGGGTTGATCTCGTCAACGTACGGCAGCAGCGCGGTTTCCAGCAGGCTGGTCACGCCACGACCGTGAGAGGCGGCGATCGGGTAGATATCGCCCAGACCTAATGACCAGAAATCGGCCATCGCCTGATCGGCATCGATACCGTCAGTTTTGTTCGCGACCAGGAAGGTGGCTTTTTCGCGTGAGCGCAGGTGCTTGGCGATAGCAGAGTCGGCAGGCATCAGACCCGCACGTGCATCCACCATAAACAGCACGATGTCTGCTTCTTCAATCGCCAGCAGGGATTGTTCCGCCATGCGGGTTTCAACGCCATCTTCTGTGCCGTCGATACCGCCGGTATCGATACAGATGAACTCACGACCTTCCACTTCTGCACGACCGTACTTACGGTCACGCGTCAGCCCCGGGAAATCCGCAACCAGCGCATCACGGGTGCGGGTTAATCGGTTAAAAAGAGTGGATTTTCCAACGTTCGGGCGCCCGACAAGCGCGACCACAGGTACCATGTTTAAAGCCTCATAAAATTCGATATCACGTCGCGTATGCGGCGTTTTTTAAAAAATCAAAACGGCCCCTGAAGCAACAGGAGCCGTTGAGTATACTACAACCGCGGTGATTAACGCGTGATCGCGTACAGCGTACCGTCTTTTGCCTGGATCAGCAGTTTGCCGTCAGCCACCACCGGCTCGGTCAGGAAACCGGAACCGTCGACTTTTTCCTGGGCGACAAAACTACCGTTGCTCGGGTCGATCCAGTGCATGTAGCCTTCGCTATCACCCACGACCAGGCTGCCGTTATACAGCGCCGGTGCGGTCAGCAGACGGTGCAGCAGATCGCTTTGCGTCCACAGCGTTACGCCGCCATCGGTGCTCAGCGCCAGCAGGCGATCGTTCTGATCGACCAGATAGATGCGGTTGCCATCCACCACGAAATCGTTCACTGAACCCAGCTCACGTTTCCACATCACCTGGCCGCTACGCAGATCCATCGCGGTCAGGTTGCCATTATAGGCCAGGGCGTAAACAACGCCGTTGACGATAACCGGGGTGGTATCCACATCGCTCAGACGGTCGATTTCGGTCGGACCGGTTGCCTGAGAGATGCGCTGCTGCCAGATCAGCTGGCCCTGCTGCATCAGTACGGCGTTAACGCGACCGTTATCGCCGCCAACAATGGCCGCACCAAACGCAGTGGCGGGGGCAGATTCACCGCGCAGGGAGAGCGCAGGCATATCCAGGTTAACGGTCCACTTCACCGCACCGTCAGCTTCATTCAATGCCTGCAGCTGACCGTTAGCGGTATGGACCAGCACCATGCCGTCGCTGACAACCGGACGAGAGAGCGCTTCGCCGGCAACGCGGGTTTGCCAGGCAATAGAACCGTCGCTGGCGTTAAGGGCATAAACCTGTGCCTTTTCGCTGCCGATATAAACATGGCCACCGGCAACCGTCACACCACCTGACAGCAGGGCTGGCGTGCGTGACAGCCAGCCGCTTTTTTCTGCCAGGTTAATGGACCACACCTCTTTGCCGTCATCGGCATTCATGGCTTTTACCGTGCCTTTGCGGTCAGCCGCATAGACAACGCCATCTGCATATGCCGGATGAAGGTTGGAATAGAAGTCGCCAATACCGTCACCCACGGACGTGCTCCATGCGGTAGACGGTGCAAACTGGTTTTCAACCGTCGGCAGTGGAGACATGGTGACAACATCTTCTTCGCCGCTGAACAGTGAACAGCCGCTCAATAACGTAACGGAAAGCAGTCCTGGCAGAAGTAATTTACGCAATTGCATCGGGTCCCTCTCAGACGGACAAATTATTTATTTTCATCTGCATCATTTCGCTCAGCGCTGGCGAGGCGTTGCTTTTCACACCCGCTTCCCATGCGCTGCGCGCGCCTTGTTTGTCGCCTTTGCTCAGCAGTGCTTCACCGCGCAGGTCGGCAACGATGGAGGCAAAACCTTCACCTTTGACGGTGTCCAGGGTTTTCAGCGCTTCGTCTGGTTTCTTTTGCTGCACCTGAATACGGGCAAGACGCAGGTTGATGAGCGCTTTCAGGTTATCGTTGCCTGCGGCTGCCAGACCCTGCTGCAGCTGGGCTGCCGCTTTGTCCAGCTCGCCTTTATCAACGAACTGCTGAGCGACTTCCAGCGAAGTCAGTGCGCCATAGGTGTTCTTGTTGTCTGCGGCAAATTTCTCTGCCGCCGCCAGGGTTTGTGGCTGATCGGCCTGAATGGCGCTCACGGTATTTTCATACTGTAAGGAGGAGCCACGCGCGGAATCGATCTGATGACTGTTCCAGTAACGCCAGCCCACCAGGGCACCAACACCTAAAATGACCCCAACAGCCAGCGCTTTGCCGTTTTCAGCAAAGAAGCGTTTAATCGCATCAACCTGGTCGTTTTCGTTCTCGTACATTTCCACGCAGTCCTTCTCCTTAGCCCAGTAGAGTGCGCAAGTGCGCCGCAACGCCATCCTGCGTTACTGTTGTTTGCTCACCAGAGCGCAGATCCTTCACTACCACTTCGCCGTTAGCCACTTCGGACTCGCCAAGTACCAGTGCGATGCGCGCGCCCCACTTATCGGCACGGGCGAACTGTTTCTTAAAGTTGCCGCCGCCGTGGTTGGTCATCAGCTTAGCCGCAGGCAGCGCATCGCGCACGCGTTCGGCAAGCTGCATTGCCGCAGACTGCGTTTCCGCGCCTGAGGCCACCAGGTATATATCGACAACAGGATCGGCTTTAAATTCCGGATTAACTGCCTGAACTAACAAAACAAGTCGCTCAAGACCCATGGCGAAACCAACAGCAGGTGCCGGACGGCCGCCCAACTGCTCTACCAGGCCATCGTAACGACCGCCCGCACAGACCGTTCCCTGTGAACCCAGGCTGGTGGTAACCCACTCAAACACGGTGCGGTTGTAGTAGTCCAGACCACGCACCAGGCGTTGATTTACGGTGTAAGCAATACCGGCAGCTTCCAGCAATTTGCACAGACCGGCAAAGTGTTCGCGGGAATCGTCGTCGAGATAATCGCCGAGGGCAGGTGCGTCATTCAGCAGTGCCTGTACGTCCGGGTTCTTGGAATCCAGCACGCGCAGTGGGTTGCTGTACATACGACGCTTACAGTCTTCGTCCAGCTGCTCTTTATGCTGCTCGAGGAATGTCACCAGCGCGTCGCGATAGTTTGCACGGGCTTCAAGAGAACCGATGGAGTTCAGCTCCAGTGATACGTGATCGGCGATACCCAGCGCACGCCACCAGCGGGCGGTCAGCATAATGAGTTCCGCGTCGATATCCGGCCCTTGCAGACCAAAGGCTTCGACACCCAGCTGGTTAAACTGGCGGTAACGGCCTTTCTGTGGGCGTTCGTGACGGAACATTGGGCCGATATACCACAGGCGCTGCTCCTGATTGTACAGGAGACCATGTTCGATGCCGGCGCGTACACATCCCGCCGTACCTTCTGGACGTAAGGTCAGGCTGTCGCCGTTACGATCCTCAAAGGTGTACATCTCTTTTTCAACCACGTCGGTGACTTCACCGATAGCGCGTTTGAATAACGGGGTCTGCTCTACAATCGGCAAACGGATTTCGCTGTAACCGTAGCTGCCGAGCACCTGCTTGAGGGTGCCTTCAATGCGCTGCCAGATGGCGGTCTCGGCAGGCAGATAATCGTTCATGCCGCGAATGGCTTGAATGTTCTTTGCCACGTTTGTTCTCTTTCTATAGACAAAAATGAACCCTGGGGTTCATAACCGAAGGGTTCAATCATACACAGGAAGCGAACCGCTTCCCATCACGTTATTTTTCGACTTGTTGCACGCTGATGCGCTGCGCTTCGTCCAGCATGGTGGCTTTAGCACGGATGCGGGCTTCAAGCTGATCGATCATGTCGTTATTATCCAGACGATCTTTGCGGACGCCATCTTCATAGAGACCACTTTTCTTGTTGCCACCCGTGACGCCCAGCGTCGACACCAGCGCCTCGCCCGGACCGTTCACCACACAACCGATAATCGAAACGTCCATCGGGGTGATGATATCTTCCAGACGCTGCTCAAGTGCATTCACCGTACCAATGACATCGAACTCCTGACGCGAACAGGTCGGACAGGCGATAAAGTTGATGCCACGGGAACGAATACGCAGCGATTTGAGAATATCGAAACCGACTTTGATCTCTTCGACGGGATCGGCGGCCAGCGAGACACGCAGGGTGTCGCCAATGCCTTCATTGAGCAGCAGACCCAGGCCAATCGCCGATTTCACCGCACCGCTGCGCGCGCCGCCGGCTTCGGTGATCCCGAGGTGCAACGGCTGATCGATCTGCTTCGCCAGCAGACGATAAGATTCAACGGCGAGGAAAACGTCCGACGCTTTAACGCTGACCTTGAACTGATCGAAGTTCAGACGATCGAGATGATCCACGTGACGCATGGCCGATTCCAGCAGCGCCTGCGGGGTCGGTTCGCCGTATTTTTCCTGCAGATCTTTTTCCAGCGAACCGGCGTTCACGCCGATACGGATGGGAATGTTCTTGTCGCGGGCGCAATCAACTACCGCGCGGATACGCTCTTCGCTGCCGATGTTGCCAGGGTTGATACGCAGGCAATCGACGCCGTATTCCGCTACCTTCAGCGCGATACGGTAATCGAAGTGAATATCGGCTACCAACGGAACGGAGACCTGCTGTTTGATGAGTTTGAACGCTTCTGCCGCATCCATAGTGGGCACAGAAACGCGAACAATATCCGCGCCTACACGTTCTAACGCTTTGATCTGATTGACCGTCGCCGCCACATCGGTGGTACGGGTGTTGGTCATCGATTGAACGGCGATAGGAGCACCATCGCCGATTGGCACATTCCCGACGTAAATACGTTTCGATTTTCTACGTGGAATAGGAGCCTGGTTATGCATGAAAAATCTCCCGCGTTGCCCGTCTGTTACTTACTGTGCTGCTGATTGTTCGGCATTGAGGGTCAGACGCGCAACCTGGTTAGTTCTGATAAAACGGCTCAGATCGACAGGTTTACCCTGGAACTGGATCTGGACCGCTGCCGGAGCACCAATCTTGAGCTTATAAGGCGCCTGGCCTGCCAGATTTAACGTGCCGTCCTTACGCTGGAGGCCGCTGAACAGCTTTTTGCCGGTTGCGTCGGTCACTTCCAGCCAGCAATCAGCGTTGAAGTTCATTACCAGTGCATTCGGGTCGGCCGGTGCAGCCGTCACGCCCGCCGGATCGGATGGCAGAGGCTGAACCGCGTTATTCGCCGTTGTTGCCGGTGCAGTCTCAACGTTCGCCTGAGAAGGGGAAACGACGGCATTGTCAGCCGGAGCCTGGGCGGTTTGATTAACGGCTGGCGCAGCAGTCTGCGCCGTTGTGGTATCCGGGGTATTGGCCGTTGCTGCCGGCGTTTCGCTGGCCGTTGCTGAGGTGTCGGTATTCAGTGGGATGCTTTGAGCGCCCTCGCCCGCAGAGTTATTCAGCTCGGCGGAGGACTGATCGGCCATGGTGGTGATCTCTTCCTGCTGCGCTTTGTGGTTTTGCCACCACCAGGCGCCCGTCAGACCGATAACCACAAACAATACCAACCAGGTAAAGCTCATCAACCAGCCATCACGTTTTTTACGACGTTTGCCCAACGAAAAACTCTGCATCGGCGCGACTTTTGCCGCTCTGACCGGTGCCTGTTTTTCCATCATTGGCAGCAGTTCTTCTTCAGGAATATGCACCAGTTTCGCATAGGAGCGGATATAACCACGCAGAAACGTAGAAGCAAGTTCGGCAGGTGCCTTATCTTCTTCAATATCGCGGACCGTGGAAACCTTCAGACATAAGCGTTCCGCAACGGCTTGCTGGCTGAGTCCGAGTTGTTCACGGGCGTTACGTAGACGAACGCCAGTGGAAAGTGCTGCATTTTGGTCGTGAGTGGCTTCAGTATTCATTCGCTACAACTAATGGTACGTGAAAATTGAGGATCCTGGCGCCGGTGAGTCACAATGCCACCCGCACCGCGAAACTTCTGGTCAGTTAACCTTAGTCAGACAGCACAACACTGTCAGGTTTTGGTTGACAGAAGCGGCTTGTCAGTGAGGTTAAACTGTTGTTGCGTCGTTACATACTGCCTTAAAGTCATATAAAACGCACCGTAATTATTACCCATTCACCGGCGCAATGACTGTTTATTCGCATCTTACGCTGTCACGGCGCAGATAATGCGCCGGGACAGCATAATAATTACACGGCCTTGACGGCGATAGCCTCGCCCTGCATACGTTTACGCAGCGTGCGCTTGGTACGGTCGATAACATCACCGGCCAGCTGACCACAGGCAGCATCAATATCATCACCACGGGTTTTACGCACAATAGTGGTAAAGCCGTACTCCATCAGCACCTTGGAGAAACGGTCGATACGGCTGTTCGAGCTACGGCCATACGGCGCGCCCGGGAACGGGTTCCATGGGATCAGGTTGATCTTGCACGGCGTATCTTTCAGCAGTGCCGCCAGCTCGTGCGCATGCTCGGTACCGTCGTTGACGTGATCCAGCATGACGTACTCAATGGTGACGCGTCCCTGGTTGGCATTGGACTTCGAAATATAGCCACGAACCGAGTTCAGGAAGGTCTCGATATTGTACTTTTTGTTGATCGGCACAATTTCGTCACGGATGGTGTCGTTCGGCGCATGCAGAGAGATGGCCAGCGCGACGTCAATCATGTCGCCGAGCTTATCCAGCGCAGGCACAACACCTGAGGTGGAGAGGGTCACGCGACGTTTGGACAGGCCAAAACCGAAGTCATCCAGCATGATTTCCATGGCTGGCACCACGTTGGTCAGGTTCAGCAGCGGCTCGCCCATCCCCATCATCACCACGTTGGTGATAGGACGGGTGCCGGTCACTTTTGCCGCGCCGACGATTTTCGCCGCACGCCAGACCTGGCCGATGATTTCAGAAACACGCAGGTTACGGTTAAAGCCCTGCTGCGCCGTGGAGCAGAACTTACACTCCAGCGCACAACCGACCTGGGAAGAGACGCACAGCGTGGCGCGGTCATCTTCCGGGATATAGACCGTTTCAACGCGCTGATCGCCGACGGCAATCGCCCATTTGATGGTGCCGTCAGCTGAACGCTGCTCTTCCACCACTTCCGGTGCGCGAATTTCAGCCACGTCTTTCAGCTTGTTACGCAGCACCTTGTTGATGTCAGTCATGTCATCAAAATTGTCGCTGCAATAGTGATACATCCATTTCATGACCTGGTCGGCACGAAACGGCTTCTCGCCCATCTCTTTGAAGAACTCGCGCATCTGCTGACGGTTCAGGTCCAGCAGGTTGATTTTTCCATTTTTATTTGGAACCGCAGGAATGGCGACTTCGGAGGTATTAACTAATTCAGACATAATATATTCCGGCCTCGTTGTTACACGTTATGGCCCGTGGAGGGTTGAAAAGAAACGCCCCGGTAAGCAGTCTGCTCATCCGGGGCGTTGCATTGTACAAAGTCTGGCGCAGGGATGCCACGTCTGCACGTGGCATTTACGAAAATAATGTGTAAACGAAACCGTTAGATTAACGGGTACGTGGACACACTTCGCCTTCTGCGAAGAAGAAAGCGATTTCACGCGCAGCAGATTCTACAGAGTCGGAACCGTGGGTGCCGTTCTCGGTGAAGCTGTCAGCGTAATCTGCGCGCAGAGTACCTGCCAGAGCGTTATCCGGGTTGGTTGCACCCAGCAGATCGCGGTGACGCTGAACGGCATTTTCGCCTTCCAGTACGGATACCACGATTGGGCCAGAGGTCATGAATTCAACCAGGCCGTCGAAGAATGGGCGACCTTCGTGCTCAGCATAGAAACCGCGAGCCTGCTCAACGGTCAGATGCAGCATTTTGGTGCCAACGATTTTGAACCCTGCCGCTTCAAAGCGAGCAAAGATGCTGCCAATAACGTTTTTTGCCACCGCGTTTGGTTTGATGATGGAAAAAGTACGTTCAATAGCCATGATTACCTCTGTGATTTGTTCTGTTGTTTTGCATTCATGCGTAAGATATGGCGCGGATTATAATGAGCATTAACGCCATTGCCTATGGATGGATGTAACATTTTTTTAAAATAAGACGAGTTTTAACAACAGATCGTGGCTAAACCCTATTTTATTTACTGCAATGTAAAATCGACGGTGGCTACCTGCCCTGCCTCATCCATCACCAGCAGCTGGTAATCCCCTGTATTTTCAAGATGCAATGTATACGCCCGCCCCCTCACATTCAGCAGTTCACCATTGAGGAACCACCAGCGCGCCCCCTCGCTTCCACTGGCCAGCAGGGGCAACGACACGCGCGCCTCACCGGGCACGCGCTTAATCACCGCCCCCTGGCGTATGCCTGAGAGGATGAGCGGCGCCGGGAAGGCCTGGCCGAGCGGTGGGCAGGCGGTTGATGCCGCCGGAATGCGCGCAGCCCGCCGTTCCGCCTGCGGCAGCCACGGCTCCAGCGGCAGCGGCCAGACGTCCAGCGTGTGTTGTCGCGCCTGCGGGCAGTCTGCCGCCACGCGTTGACCGCTGTTATCCAGCCAGACAGGAAAACGAATACCGCGGATGCCCTCCTGCTCCGGCAGCAACAGCGTCGGAGGCTGACTCCCCTCCAGCAGCCAGGTTGAGAGGCGGCGACGACAGTTGCTGTCTCCTTCAGGCAGAGACTGCCCCCCCGGCCAGCAAATGACGCCGCGGCTCACCGAGGCCGGGCGCGGATCCCGCGGCAGGCGCGCCTCATCCAGCGCCGAGCGCGATTGAAGCAGGTTATTAACCTGATTTAGCACCGGCACCGCGCTGGCAAAACCAAATTGCCCGGCCACCGGTGTGCCGTCCGGTCTGCCGGTCCAGATCCCGATCACGTAGCGTGCATTCAGCCCTATCGCCCAGGCATCGCGATAGCCATAGCTGGTACCGGTTTTCACTGCCAGGGGCACCACCTGAGCCAGGGCGCTGTCCGGCAGCGGCTGCGCCTCGTTGGCCAGAATGCGGCGGATGATCCATGCCGCGCCAGGCGAGAGCAGAGGCCGCTCCAACAGCGGATCGTCCGGTTGCAGGCGCAGTTTCCCTGCCCGCCCCTTACGGGCAAAGGCGCTGTATGCGGCAGCGATATCTTCCAGACGCGCCCCGGCACCGCCCAGGATCAGGGACAGGTTCGGCTGAGCGCCCGCCGGAAGCAGCAGCGGTAATCCGGCGTTGCGCAGCATCCCGGCAAACTTCTTCGGCCCGTAGGCTTCCAGTACCTGTACGGCGGGCAGGTTCAGGGATCGCACCAGCGCCTCGCTCATGCTGATCGGGCCGTGAAAACCGCTGTCAAAATTGCCAGGGCGATAATCGCCGGTGCGGCGCGGAACATCCTGCAGCAGCGAGGCCGGGTGGATCAGCCCGTCGTCCATCGCCAGACCATAGACAAAGGGCTTGAGCACCGATCCCGGGGATCGGATCGCCGAGATCATATCGACATGGCTGAAACGGCTGTCGTCGTTGATGTCAACCGATCCCACCCAGCCGCGCACCTTCATATCGCTGTGATCGATTACGATCATCGCCAGCGAACTGCGGGGCGGCAAACGAGATTTCCAGTTCAGCGCCAGCTCCTCCAGTTGGCGCTGGAGTGTGGCGTCGAGGGTTGTCACCACTTTGGTGTCACGGCTTTTGCCAAGCATCATGCGCGAGAACAGCGGTGCCAGCTGTGGCATCTGCCGGGGAGCCAGCCATACCGGCTCTTCCTGCGACTCTGTTACCTGCTGCGCAGGCCAGACGCCCTGCGAGGCCATACGTTTGAGGACTTTATTACGTGCCGCCTCGGCACGCTGCGGCCAGCGGTCCGGGCGCAAGCGGCTCGGAGCCTGCGGCAGAACAGCAAGCAGCGCGGCTTCGGAGTAGCTCAGCTGCGTAGGCGCTTTTCCCAGGTAGGCCCAACTGGCGGCCCCCACTCCCTGTAGCGTGCCGCCAAAAGGCGCACGGTTCAGATAGAGGGTCAGGATTTCACGTTTGGAGAGGTGCCACTCCAGCTGGAGCGCGCGCCATAGCTGACGGACCTTGCCGCCCATCGTGCGGGAATGGGGATCCAGCAGGCGCGCCACCTGCATAGTCAGCGTACTTCCGCCCGATATGACCTTACCGGCGGTAAGATCCTGCCAGGCGGCACGCAACACCGAGAACGGGTTTATGCCCGGATGATCCCAGAACCAGCGATCTTCATACTGGATTAGGGCCTCAAGATAGCGCGGCGAGACCTCTTCGATAGTGACCGGATAGCGCCAGATACCGTCGCGATCGGCAAACCGCCACAGCGGAGTGCCGTTTTCATCCACCACCACCCGGGCAGGGTTGACCTCGTGCAGCGGCAGCGGCCACAGGCGATCGGCTGCGATGACGCCAGCCCACAACAGAAGTAACGCCCCCACCAGCCACAGCCAGCGGGAGCGTAGCCATTTCCGATACCGCACGTTACGGGACGACAATCAGCGGGCCGCTGGCCGCACCTGTTGCCCGCCACTGCGGCACGTACATTGATTCCACCAGCGGTACAGGCACCGTATAGGTCCCCGGCGTGACGGCGCGTGCCAGATAGACCAGCGTCACTGGCTGGTATTCATTCACCGGCACGGCGGCCACAAAGCGATCGTCCCGGAACTCCATATGCTGAATATCGGCCTGTTGCATTTGGTTGAGCAGGTTTTGCACTTCACTCCCGCTCTCCTGCAGGCTGGCACTGCTGCTGGCGAGGTTCTGGTTTTCCAGCTCCAGGCCAGCGGGCAGTAAATCGACCACCAGCGCATCCGGCACATTCTGCGAGGCGGTAACTTCCAGCCAGACCAGCACCAGTTCACCGCTTTTCAAAGAAGAGAGCGATTTACTGCTGCCGTCGGTGGCCAGGAACTGACGTTCAATTTTCAGCACATTAGCTGTAGGTTGCGGTGCCGATTGCGGATAGCCGCTGCTGTCCAGACGCACCCACAGCGGCGCAGTGCCGGTATTAGTCACCTGCAGGGCAGCGAGTTGATCGGCATTCAGGTTTTGCACCTGCGGCTTATTACCGCGCATCCCCTCCCCGCCAGGGGTGGTGGTCGCCTGCCAGTCACCCGCCAGCGTCTGGAGGGAACGACCCGCCAGGAACAGGGCGTTGCTCTCCTGAGTCGAGAGCCAGCGCTGGCTGAACGCCTGCTGAGAGAGCGCGTTCAACAGCGTGTTCTGCGCATCTGGCAGCAAGTTGTACTCTTCCAGCAGACTGAGCATCATTGCGTTATCACGCAGCGGGCTACCGTAATCGGCCATCCAGGCCTGCGTCTCGCTGCGCGGCGTTTTGATTGCCAGATCCAACGCCTGCTGGCTGCGCGGCGCATCCCCCATCAGCTTCAGCGCCAGTCCCAGTTGCATTAGCGGCAGGCCCGATTTTGCTTGCGCTCGACGCTCCCAAATTTCGCGCAATGCTCCGAGAGGCGCTTTCTGCTGGCGTGCCAGCACCAGCGCGGCATAGGCCTGGATGGCGAATTTGCTGGCCTGAGTATCCTCGCTGTAGCGAACCGCCATCATGCCCGGATCCTGCAGGTAGCGCAGCAGACGGCTGTTGGCATTGTTGATGGCGTCAACCGGTACGCTGTAACCCTGCTCGCCCGCACGTACCAGGAAATCGGTGACGTAGGCGGTGAGCCAGTACTCTTCTGGACCGTTTTTATCCCAGAGGGCAAAACCGCCGTCGTTACGCTGCATCTGCAGCAGACGAGAGATGCCGATCTCAATGGCCGCGCGGCGCTTCTCGTCGCTGTCGCCCTTAATACCCAGCGCGCTCAGTTGGGCGGCATTGGTATAGAGCGACGGGAACAGGCCGCTGGCAGTCTGCTCCAGACAGCCATACGGATAGGCCTGCAGCTCACGAATATAGCGGGCCAGATTGAGCGGCGGCTTGCCGCTGAGCAAAAGCTGCCCCTGTAATGTCACCGGTGAGAAATCAGCGAGGTGCTGTTCCGGTGCGTGCCAGCTTTCACCCGGCTTGAGCATCGTACCGCTGTTGACCGTCTGTGCCGGGAACGCCGGACGCACGCCAATTTTCCAGCTTTTCTGTTGCGGGGCAAAGGTTTCGCCCGGCAGCGTCAGCCCGCTCACCTGGGCGGCGATTTCGCCGTCGCCAAAGCCATCCAGCGCTCGCACCGGAATAAACAGCGTTGAGCGTTCACCCGCCGCCAGCTGCACCGGCTGCGGCTGGGGCGCTTCCAGGGCCAGATTGCCGCCTGCGGTCAACGCCACGTTAAGGGTCTGCGGTTTATCAGTGAGGTTGGTCAGATCCAGCGTCAGCCTGGCGTTATCGCCGCTGGCGAGAAAGCGCGGGGTATTCAGTTCGGTAATCACAGGGGCGGCAACCACAACTTTGCTTTCACTGCTGCCAAAGTCATCATCCGTCCAGGCCTGAGCCATCAGACGCAGTTCGCCGTTAAAGTCACCAATCGGTAGCGAAACGGTCCCCTCGCCGTTGGCATCCAGTTCTACCGGCTGCGCCTGCTGGGCGATGATGGTGACATGATTTACCGGCGGTTTGCCGCCACGCTTAAGTTCATCGCCATCGCCACCAAAGCGCAGTGACGCCAGGCGTCCCTGGCCTTCAATGACCTGGCCATAGATATCGTAAATGTCTGCGCCATAGCGCTTCTGACCAAAGAACGCCTGCCAGGGATCGGGAGTGACATAATCGGTTATGTTCAGTACGCCACTGTCCACCGCCGAAACCAACACATTGATTTTTTGTGGGGTCGCCCCCTCTTTGACGCTGGCCTTCACCTTGACCGCCAGCGTCTGGTTCGGGCGCATTTTTTGTGGATTATCCAGCGTAATGCCCAGGCGGCGGCTCTCATCGCCCATCGGCAGATGCAACAGGCCCACCGCCCGTTTTGGCGTAGCTGATTTGGATTTATCGCCAGGGCGCACCACCAGCGTGGAGAGATAGAGATCGTGACGTATCCAGGCTTTATCCACCGGGATGGTCATATCCAGCCCCTCGGCCGGCACGTCAATCTCCTTCCACCACAACGGCCCTTCGCTGGATTCGATCATTGCATAGCCTTTCCCTGCCGCCGGGGCAGCGATATGCAGTTTAATCGTATCGCCAGGGCGATAGGTCGGTTTGTCCAGCTTCATCGTCACCCGGTCCGGGCGGGCCGCCCCGGTGCCGTCACTGTTGTCCTGCCAGCTGTAACCTGCCCAGAAGCGCACACTGCTGACCGCTTCATCCGGGGCTTTCACCTCCAGACGATAGGAACCCCACTCTACCGGGAAGCTCACTTTTCCGGTCTCGTCGGCGGCCAGATCCAGCACCTGCTCGCCCTCGTTCAGGTCTTTTTGATCAAACTGAGACTGCCAGCCGTCACTCTCGGACCAGTTCCATGAGTAGTCGCGCCGCTCGCGGATCAGGCGCACCTGCAAGCCAGAGACCGCTTTTTTTGCGCCACTGGCATCGGCGTAAACGATATCAAACCCGGCCTGGCTGTTCTCCTCGACAATCGGCTGATTGACGGTGGTATCGGTGCGATAGTCATAGACCGCTTTGCTGGCGAACTGCGGACGGATGCCCGGCAGGGTACTTGCGGGCCAGACGGCCTGCTCAGCGCGCCGTGTGACCGGACGCCCGCCGGACTCCAGCAGGCTGGCCTGCAAAACAACCTGCAGCGGGGAGTGAGTCTCTTTCCACTGGCTGTCGCTGCTTACCTGTCCGCGTCCCTGGTCATCGAGGGTCAGGTGCACTTCATCAAGACTGCGGCTCAGGTTCTCTTCGGCAATATCCCCGAACTGGAAGCCCGGCAGTGCGGCCACGGCTTCCCGCAAGGGACGCAGGAAGAGCTGTCCTTGCAGGCTGTTGCCGTTGGCGGGTGCACCGTAGAGGTAATAACCCGTGACATTGAACGCAACAGGATCCTCCGGGGATACCGGCACTTTTTGCCCGGCAATATTGAGCGCCATGCGCTCTGGCATAAAGTCTTCGACGTGGAAATCCCACATCTGATGTTGGCTGTCACCCGTACTGGCGCGAACATGCCACATCCCGGTTTGCGCGCCGCTCTCAAGCGGGTAGTCAAAGCGGTAAAGACCGTTTGCGGGCTGGCTGACCACCGTGCGCGCCACCTGCCCGTCCGGGCGTAGCACTTCCAGCTTCACCGGCTGGTCAGGGAGCGGTTTGCCGTCGCTGTCGCGCAGCAGACCGTTGAGGATCACCGTTTCACCCGGGCGATAGAGATCCCGCGGGCCAAACATAAAGAACTGCTTGCTAAAGCCGGGCGCGCCGGAGATAGCAAACTCCGCCAGATCCAGCGCCGGAAGGGTGAGATCCAACAGGGTGGTCTGCCCCTCTTTGCGGGCGAGAAGCAGCGCGGCCTCTTTGTCCGTTTGCAGCATCGCATGGCCATCAGCGTTGCTGGTGGCCTGTGCCAGGGTCTGCCCTTTATTGTTGAGCAGCAGTACCTCAACAGCCGACTGTGTCGCGCCGTTCTCCAGGCTCTGGGTAAAGATATCCAGACGGTTATGGTAGCGGTGGGCGGAAAGCCCAATATCGCTGAGGGTAAAGAGGGTCGCGGCGTTACTGTAGTTGTAATGCCCGGCCTGATTCATCACTGCGATATAGACCCCCGCCTGCTGTAACGGCTTGATATCCGCCAGCGGCAGCAGGAGTTTTTCACGGGTATTGCGGGCCGGGTTAAGGTCAAAACGGCCGGTGTAGACCAGCTCCGCCATCTTCAGCAGGTTGTCGGATTCCCAGTTGGTGAGGGAGTTGCGGTATTCCCACTGGCTGACAAAGGCGGCCAGTGACTCAGGTTTGACGCGATAGAAATTCACATCAACGTTGTTGACGTTCAGCGCCATCACCGGCAGCCCTTCCACCACCTTACCCGGCAGCAGCGAGCCGCGGCTGGCGAACCCGACGCTCGGTTCGATATCACGGGTGGTGATCGCTTTTTCGACCTCGCTGCCAAAGGTGTTTTTGTTCAGCGCCAGCAGGTCGCGCTCGACGGTGACCAGCAGCTCGCGGTTCGGTTCCAGATGACGCAGGCGTAGCTCTTTCAGGTTTGGCGCCAGCTCCCATGCCCCGTCAACCTTGCCGCTTTTTTTGTCCACCACATGCACCGTGCGACCGAAATCCTGGCTGGGATCCAGCGGCACAGAGAAGGTGAGCACCAGCGCGGCGGCACCGTCCAGCTGGATTTCTGACGCATCCAGAAGGGTCAACGCTTTGCCCGCGCTTTGCGCCGCCAGCTTCTCCAGCGTGGCGTTGTCAGGCTTTGCAGGTGCAGCAGCAGCGGTAGAGGTGGAAGCGGTCGCAGTGGCAGGTGCGACAGAACGGGTCTTATCGTCCTTTTCATCGCAACCGACAAGCGTGATGGTGGTAAGCAGCGCTACTGAAAGCGCGGCAAGGCGAAACGGTTTCATCCTTTATCCCTGGCCTTGCGGGCCTGTTGGTCGTCGTCGGGTTAAGTATTATGCGCAAGTTTCATTAATACAAAAGACCCGTTTTCGGATTTGGATAACGCCTCGCAAAATTTTGGTGCCAGATGATATCCCGCTGCTACGGCGATCACAGCCTGTAAGGTTACATGTAACCTTTAACGTCATTTGTTTTTAAAACAACGAGATAGCTGGCTAACTCCGCGTTTACCCTGCTAATTTTAACGCTATGACGCACCCTGAGTGCGCGGTTCAATAAGAGAGAAAGACATGAAACGAGCCGTGAACGCCCTACAAAATTTCGGTAAATCGCTGTACGGACCGGTACTCATCCTGCCTATTGTCGGTCTGTTCATCGCCTTTGGTAACGTACTGGGTAACGGTGCTCTTGCCGGGTATCTGCCGTTCCTGGGCCATCCGCTGATCCAGAGTATCGGCCAGCTGATATCAAAATCTGCCGTCTCGGTGCTGGTGAACCTGGCGCTGGTGTTTGCCGTGGGGATCCCCATTGGTCTGGCGTCGCGAGATAAAGGTTACGCGGCGCTGATTGGCCTGGTGACCTTTGTGGTGTTTATTAATGCCATGAACGTGACCCTGAATTTACAGGGCGCGCTGGCCCCTGCGGATCAGATGAAAGCGGCCGGACAAAGCATGGTGCTGGGCGTACAGGTGCTGGAGATGGGCGTGTTTGCCGGGATCCTCACCGGGGCGCTGTCGGGCTACCTCTATAACAAATATTCCGGGGTGCAGTTTAACGGCGCGATGGCCATCTACTCGGGGCACTGCTTCGTCGCCATTATTATGCTGCCGGTCTCTATGCTACTGGGCGTGGTGATGAGCGAGCTGTGGCCGTTTGCCCAGAACGGGATAAGCGCCATGGCCTTAGCCATTAAAGGTTCCGGGGCGTTTGGCGTGGCGATTTACGGCTTCCTTGAGCGCATCCTGGTGCCGACCGGCCTGCACCATCTGGTCTATACCCCGTTCCTTTACACCGAACTGGGCGGTACCCAGGAGGTCTGCGGCGCAACCTATCAGGGCGCACGTAATATCTACTTTGCCGAGATGGCCTGCCCGGAGGTGAAGCAGCTCAGCAGCACCGTGGTGTGGGATGCCCGCGGTATCAGTAAAATGTTTGGCCTGCCTGCCGCCGCGCTGGCGATGTACATGACGGCGAAACCGGAGCGTAAAGCCGCGGCGAAAGCGATTCTGATCCCGGCGGCGCTCACCTCTCTGCTGGTCGGCGTGACCGAGCCCATTGAATTCTCTTTCCTGTTCGTCGCCCCGCTGCTGTTTGTGGTGCACGCGGTGCTGACCGGGATCGGCATGATGCTCTTTTATCTGCTGGGTGTTCACGCCATCGGGGCCAACGGCATTATCGATTTCATTCTTTATAACCTGCCGCTGGGCACTGAAAAATCCAACTGGCCGATGTACATCCTGGTCGGGCTGATCATGTTCGTTCTGTACTTCGTGGTCTTCCGCTTCCTGATCCTGCATTTCCGCATGAAGACCCCCGGGCGTGAAGAAGAGGATCAGGAGACCCGTCTGTACAGCAAGCAGGAGTACCAGGCGAAAGGCAGTAATGATGGACTGGGCGAGGCGATTATCGTTGGCCTCGGCGGCCGCGAAAACATTGAAGTGGTGGACAACTGCTACACCCGCCTGCGCGTCACGGTGAAAGATGTCGCCATCATTGACGAGCCGCGGCTCAAGGCGACGGGCGCGAAAGGCATTATCAAGCAAGGTAATAACGTTCAGGTGGTCTACGGGCTGCATGTCAAAAAAATGCGAGAAGCGGTCGAGACGGTTCTCTGAAGGAGATAAACATGATTACACCCCCATTTATTCTCTCTATCGCCGGTGGTGGCAGCACCTATACGCCAGGGATTGTGAAAAGCCTGATGGTGCAGCTGGACAAATTCCCGCTGGCGGAAATTCGCCTCTACGACATTGATGACGCGCGGCAAAACACCATCGCGCCTGTGGTGGAGAAGGTGATTCGCGATCACAGTCAGAGCATTAAATTTATCGTCACCAGCGACCCGGAAGTGGCCTTTAGCGGTGCCCATTTCGTCTTCGCCCAGATGCGTGTCGGTCAGTACAAAATGCGCGAGCAGGATGAGAAGATCCCCCTGCGTCACGGCGTTGTCGGCCAGGAGACCTGCGGCCCGGGCGGGCTGGCGTACGGTTTGCGCACCATCCTGCCAATGGTTGAGCTGATCGACATGGTTGATCGTTATGCTCACGAAAAAGCGTGGATCGTTAACTACTCTAACCCGGCGGCCATCGTCGCCGAGGGTGTGCGCCGCCTGCGGCCAGAGGCCCGGGTGCTGAATATTTGCGATATGCCGGTCGCAGCCATGCGTAACATAGGGGCTATTCTGGGTGTGGATCGCCACAAGCTCGAGGTGGATTACTTTGGCCTGAACCACTTCGGCTGGTTTACCCGGATACTGGTGGATGGCGAGGATAAATTGCCGGAGGTGCGCCGCCATGTCGCCAAATTTGGCCTGCTGACCGAAGATGCAGCCAAAACCGACCCGCAGCACTCGGATCCGTCGTGGGTGAAAACCTGGCGCAACATTAAGCCGATCATGGATAACTTCCCTGAGTATCTGCCGAACCCGTATCTGCAGTACTACCTGATGCCGAATCAGATTGTGGAGCACCAGAACCCGGACTATACCCGCGCCAACGAAGTGATGAACGGTCGCGAGAAAAAACTGTTTGCCGCCGCCGAGGAGTATAAACAGACCGGGATCCTGCCGGATGCGTTCCATGTGGGCGTTCATGGCGAGTTTATTGTGGATGTGGCCCGCTCACTGGCGTTTAACCTGCGTCAGCGCCATCTGGTGATGGTGGAAAACCGGGGGGCGATCGTCAACCTGCCGTATGACGCGATGGTCGAGGTGCCCGCGTATATCACCAGCGAGGGACCAGAGCCGATCCGCATTGGCCGGGTGCCGCTGTTCCACCAGACCCTGCTGCAACAGCAGCTGGCCTCGGAGCAGTTACTGGTCGAAGCCACCATCGAAGGCAGTTACGAAAAAGCATTGCAGGCGTTTACCCTCAACCGCACCGTGCCGACGATGGAGCATGCCAAAGCGATTCTGGATGAGATGATTGAAGCCAACCAGGCGTACTGGCCGGCGCTGCAAAAAGCGTGGCAGGATGGGGAAGCAGTGAAAAAAATAAGGGCTTGCTCGCGAGTTGAACGTGGTCCGCTTGTCGGTGTCAGAAAAAACACCGACAATCCATCAATGGATTCATTAATGGAGGCAACCATGTCCACCTCGTATTTTGTCGCAGCCGACTGGCTGATTGAGCACAGTGATGACCCTGAAGTCCAGATCCTCGACGCGCGCATGGCGCCGCCAGGCCAGGAGCATCGTGACGTTCCCGCGGAATACCGCGCCGGGCATCTGCCAGGGGCGGTATTTTTTGATATTGAAGCCCTCTCCGATCACACCTCTCCCCTGCCGCATATGATGCCGCGCCCGGAAGCCTTTGCCGTAGCCATGCGCGAACTGGGCGTCAGCCATGATAAGCATCTGGTTATTTACGATGAAGGGAATCTCTTCTCTGCCCCACGCGCCTGGTGGATGCTGAAAACCTTTGGCGTCGAAAAGGTGTCGATTCTGGCGGGCGGTCTTGCCGGCTGGCAGCGGGCTGAGTTACCGCTTCAGCAGGGCGACGTCTCCCTGCCAGACGGCGATTTTGAAGCCAGCTTCGACGCCGGGGCGATCAAGCGTGTTACCGACGTGCTGCTGGCAAGCCACGAGCAGACCGCACAGATTGTCGATGCCCGCCCTGCCCCGCGCTTCAACGCCGAGGCCGACGAACCGCGGCCAGGCCTCAAGCGCGGCCATATCCCCGGCGCGCTTAATGTGCCCTGGGGCGATCTGGTGTTTGAAGGTGAGCTGAAAACCACCGACGAGCTGCGTGAGATTTTCTCGCGTCAGGGTGTGGATCTGCATCAGCCGATCGTCGCCAGCTGTGGCTCCGGCGTCACCGCCTGTGTGGTCATTCTGGCGCTGGCGACCCTCGGCAAAACCGACGTCACGCTGTATGACGGTGCGTGGAGTGAATGGGGTGCGCGGGACGATCTGCCGGTTGAACCGTCACAGTAATGGATAACCGTCTCGCGACATTGTTAACGCGCGGGGAGTCTCTGACCCGCGCAGAGTATCGCGTGCTGGCCCACCTCACCGAGCATCCGCTGCTGGTGGGCCACATCCGGGTGCGGGAGCTGGCGCAGGCCACGTTCGTCTCCACCGCCACCATCATGCGCCTGTGCCGTAAACTGGGGTTCAGCGGTTTCAGCGAGTTCACCTGGCACTGCAAGCAGCTGTTGAGCGATACGCCGCACATTGCGGCTGAAGCCAGCCAGACGGCAGAATTACCGGTGCTGTTTAATCAGTTCATCGCCAACTACCAGCAGACCTTTCAGTGGGCGACGCCGGAAAAACGTCGCCGCTTTGCTGAACTGCTGCGGGAAAAAGAGAGCTTCTTTCTCTATGGCGCGGGCTTTTCCTATCTTTTTGCCGAGTACCTGACCAAAAAACTGCAGGTACTGGGCAAGACGGCGTTTATCTCTGGTCCGGGCGACAGCCGCAATATTTTCCTCAGTAATGCCTCGCGCTATCAAGTCTTCATCGCAGTCTCGCGCAGTGGGGAAACAGAGCAGGTGCTGGATAAGGCGCGTATCGCGCAGAACGTGGGGATGACGGTAGTGGCCTTTACCCGCGCCTCAGCGAATACTCTGGCGGGGATGGCGGATCTGCATTTTGCCTTGTACGACGAAGCGGTGCATTTCGCCGCCGAAGCCGCTGGGGTGACGTCGTTTGAGTCGAACCTGGTGCTGCTGATGGATTTACTGCTGCTGGAAGCAACGGGGTGAGTGCTCACCCCGCAAGGATTCAGATAATACGGTTGTTTTTAAAATCGCGCAGGAAGCCACCCCAGCGGCGTTCGTAGAACGGCGTGATGTGTTCGGTGATAAAGTGGCTAATGCCCTTCTCCCCTTTGACTACCCGGCAGATATCGATCGGCTCGTCGCCCGGCAGGGTGTCAGTCGCGACGCTGCCCGCGGCCTGAATGATATCGTCGATCTCACCATCCGCCTCGATGCCAATCAGCAACACCGGCTGTTCGTCAGCCTGCTCTTTAATTGAGCAGAGAAACGCGCGTTTGACGGGTTTGATGGTTTGGAAAAGGGTGGTCAGGGAATCAATCATCTGCGCCGGTGGCTCAGCCACTTCCGACAGCAGCAGCGACTCACCCCCCTCCAGCACCTCCTGGGTACTTAGCGGGTTGCCCTCCTCGCCAATCAGATGACTGATTTCACGCGGGGTGAACTCTTTTCCGGTCGGCAGTTTGGCGTTCAGGAACAGGGTTTCGCCCAGCGTCATCTCAAACAGCGTGCGTACCGGCATCACCACGAACGCCTGCTCATCTTCCACTGCTTCCTGCAAGGCCGCCAGCGAGGAGAAGAACGGGATCACCGAAGTGCCGTCATCTTTTTCCCAGTGCAGCAGATCCAGCGCGCTGTCCTCAACAACCTGCTCACCTTCCGCGGCGGTGCCGGGCACCCAGACGGTGGACTCCAGCAGCGTGCGGAAAAAGGCCGGACGATGGGCTGGCTCGGTGGCCGCTTTCTCCAGCAGAGTTTCTAATTCGTTTTTGGTTTCTGACATAAAAGTTCCAGATGGTGCATTTGCCCCTCACCCAAACCCTCTTCCAGAGGCAAGAGGGAATATGGACACCCTCTCCCCTACAGGGAGAGGGCTGGGTTGAGGGGGAAAAAGTTACTCAGCCGTCAGCAGGTTCGCAATGGTACGTACGCCCAGACCGGTAGCGCCGGCAGACCACTGCTCGACCGCTGCTTTACGGTAGGTCGCGGAGCAGTCGATGTGCAGCCAGCCTTCGCGATAGTTTTCAACGAAGTGCGACAGGAAACCGGCGGCGGTGCTTGCGCCTGCCGGGTAAGCCGCGCTGGCGGTGTTATTCAGTTCGGCAAAGTTTGACGGCAACTGGTTGCGGTGGAACTCAGCCAGCGGCAGACGCCAGAACGGCTCGTTCTCGGCGGCAGCACTTGCCAGCAGGCGGTTCGCCAGCTTGTCGTCGAAGCTGAACAGCGCGTGATAATCGTTGCCCAGCGCGGTTTTCGCGGCCCCGGTCAGGGTCGCCATATCGATGATCAGCTCCGGTTTCTGCGCACAGGCGTCAATCAGGCCATCGGCCAGCACCAGACGGCCTTCGGCGTCGGTGTTCATCACTTCGACGTTTTTGCCGTTGCGGTAGCGGATGATGTCGCCCAGCTTAAAGGCGTTACCGCTCACCATGTTGTCGGCGCAGCACAGATATAGCTTCACGCGCTTGTTCAGACCACGGGTGATGGCAAAGGCCAGTGCGCCGGTAATGGTAGCCGCGCCGCCCATATCGGACTTCATCGAGTCCATGAACGCGCTCTGCTTCAGGCTGTAACCGCCGGTATCGAAGGTGATGCCTTTCCCGACCAGGCAGGCGAAGACAGGGGCCGCTTTATCGCCGGTTGGGTTGTAATCCAGGGCCAGCAGAACCGGTGGGCGCTCAGAGCCGCGACCGACGGTGTGAATGCCCATATAGTTCTGCTCGCGCAGATCTTCACCTTTGGTGATGCGGTAAGAGACGTTATCGCCTGCCACTTTGTTCAGCAGATCCACCGCACGCTGCGCCAGCTGTTCCGGGCCTAACTCTTCCGCCGGGGCGTTGATGGTGTCGCGCACCCAGTCAATAATGGTGAGACGGCTGGTCAGCTCTTTTTGCGCTGCCGCGTCAAGGTTAGCCCACTCAATTTTGCGGGTACCTTTTGGGCCTTTGTAGCCCGACGAAAATGCCCAGCTGCGATCCACATCCCAGCCTTCGCCATCGAGGGTAACGTGCTTGATACCCAGACCGTCGATTTTACGGGCCGCGCGCTGAATCAGACCTAAATCGTCGCTGCCGTTAAGGTGCAGGGTAATGCCGTCATTATTGATGCTGTAAGTCGCTTTTTCACCCCAGCGCGCATCGGCTGGCTGAGTAGAGAGCGTAATCTTCATCGCTTCGGTCATTTTTATTTATCCTTATTAGCAAACGGGCCGCCTGAAGGCAGCCCATAGAGTCTCTTTCCACTAAATGATTCGCGTTGCGGGACAAAACGCTCTGGCGTTTTGAACAGCGCTTGCGCTGGCCCCGAAGGGGCGAGGCGCAGGCCGAGTAACGCGGCAAGCGAGTGAATCCCCAGGAGCAGAGATAACTCTGTGACTGGGGTGAACAAGCGCAGCCAACGCATCGGCAACGTGAAGCATGACGTGGAAATTATTCTGCTTCATCTAACCAGACTAACAGAATCGCCTCCAGAATTTTTTCATTGGATGCGTTGGGATCGTCGTCAAACTCTTCCAGATCGCAAATCCACTGATGCATATCGGTGAAGCGTACGGTCTTCGGATCGAGATCCGGGTTGGCGTCATACAGCGCCTCGCCGATTTCACGGCTGTCTGTCCACTTCAGTCCCATATTAATGCTCGCGTGCGTGGTTGAGAGTATAACGCGGAAGTTCGACCACCAGATCTTCATCGGTGACGCGCGCCTGACAACTCAGACGGCTTTCCGGCTCCAGACCCCATGCTTTATCGAGCATGTCGTCTTCATCTTCTGTGCTCTCCGCCAGGGAGTCAAACCCCTCGCGAACGATGCAGTGGCAAGTCGTGCAGGCACAGGATTTTTCACAGGCGTGTTCCACTTCGATGCCGTGACGCAGGGCAACGTTAAGGATAGTTTCGCCAGTCTCAGCTTCCAGAACGGCGCCATCGGGACAAAGGTCCGCATGTGGCAAAAAAACAATCTTTGGCATATTAAACCTCGTCCACGGAGTGGCCTTTCAGCGCGGTACGGACTGACTGATCCATACGGCGAGCGGCGAACTCCTGGGTTTGTTTATCAACGTTTTTAATGGCTTGTTCTATAGCGTCAGCGTCATTGCCTTCTGCGACCGCGCCCAGTTGCGCGACGGCATCGTCAATGGCCTGACGTTCAGCGGCGCTTAGCAGCGCGGCATCAGCAGTGAGTGCGCTATTCAGGCTTTCCAGCACGCGTGCGGCTTCGACTTTCTGTTCGGCCAGCATACGCGCCTTCACATCCTGCTCGGCGTAGCTCATTGAGTCCTGAATCATGGTGGCGATTTCGCCATCGGTCAGACCGTAGGACGGCTTCACCTGAATGGAGGATTCGACACCGGTCGATTTTTCCATCGCCGTGACGCTCAGCAGGCCGTCGGCATCCACCTGGAAGGTCACGCGGATATGCGCCCCACCCGCAGGCAGCGCCGGAATGCCGCGCAGCGCAAAACGCGCCAGTGAACGACAGTCCTGGACCAGCTCGCGCTCGCCCTGCAACACGTGGATCGACATCGCCGTCTGGCCGTCTTTAAAGGTGGTGAACTCCTGTGCGCGCGCCACCGGAATGGTGGTGTTACGCGGGATCACTTTCTCCACCAGACCACCCATGGTTTCTAAACCAAGGGACAGCGGGATCACGTCCAGCAGCAGCATTTCGCTGTCCGGCTTGTTGCCGACCAGGATATCAGCCTGGATTGCGGCGCCTACGGCAACCACTTTGTCCGGGTCGATGGAGGTAAGCGGCGTGCGGCCAAAGAATTCGCCCACACGCTCGCGCACCAGCGGCACGCGGGTCGAACCGCCGACCATAACCACGTCCAGCACCTCTTCTGCCTCGACGCCCGCATCTTTCAGCGCGCGACGGCAGGCCAGCAGAGTGCGTTTCACCAGCGGGGCAATCAGATCGCTGAACTGGTCGCGGGTAATTTCACCCTGCCAGCCAGCAACATTTACGGTAACCGTCTGCGCATCGCTCAGCGCAATTTTGGCGTCGATCGCCGCATCCAGCAGTTCACGCTGTACGCGCGCATCGCTGCGATCGGTAATCCCCGCCTGCTCGCGAATGTAGTCCGCCAGCAGGTGGTCGAAGTCATCCCCACCCAGCGCGGAATCCCCGCCGGTGGCCAGCACTTCAAACACGCCGCGGCTCAGGCGCAGGATAGAGATATCAAAGGTGCCGCCGCCGAGATCGTAAACCGCAATCACCCCTTCCTGACCGGAGTCGAGGCCGTAGGCAATGGCAGCAGCGGTCGGCTCATTGAGCAGGCGCAGCACGTGGAGGCCCGCCAGACGCGCCGCGTCTTTGGTGCCCTGACGCTGAGCGTCATCGAAATAGGCCGGAACGGTGATCACTACGCCATCCAGCTCACCTTCCAGCGTCGCGGTCGCGCGGGCGGCCAGCGCCTTGAGGATATCGGCGGAAACACGGATCGGATTTAACAGACCGGCGGTGGTGGCGATCATCGGCAGGCCGTTTTCACTGGCCTGCAGCTGATACGGCAGATGCGGGTAACGGCTCTGGATGTCAGCCAGCGAGCGGCCCATCATGCGTTTTACCGAACTGATGGTGTTGGCCGGATCTTGTGCCGCGTTGGCACGGGCGTCATAGCCCACGCTGTGGCCCTGGGGCTGATAGTGGACCACAGATGGCAGCAGGTGTTGGCCGTGCGCATCCGCCAGCGTCTCAGCCTGGCCGCTGCGTACGGTCGCTACCAGCGAGTTGGTGGTGCCTAAGTCGATGCCTACCGCCAGACGACGCTGGTGCGGCGCGGCACTTAAGCCCGGCTCACTAATTTGTAATAAGGCCATAATTGCTTCCGAAATTAAAAATCGAGCAGCTTTTCTTCGAGTTGTTCAGCACTGCTTCGCAGTTTATCGAGAAAACGCAGCTTGCGCACAGTGTCGGCCGCTACGTCCCACGTCTCGTTATTCAATTGGTCAACCATCTGCTGATGGCGGGTATCGAACATGCCTTTAACGCGCGTAATAAAGCGCTCAAGACGGGCTTCGTCTTTCGCCTGTTCGATCTCATCCAGCTCTTCGCGCAGTTCCAGCTGTTCCATCAGGAAGGCGGTGTCGCGAACGGTGTGTTGCTCACTGGCGAGATCAAAACCGTGGCGCGAGAGCAGATATTCTGCCCGGCTCAGCGGATTGCGCAGGGTTTGCCACGCCTGATTGATGGTCGCAGAGTGCTGCACCGCCGCCAGTTGTTCCGCCTGCGTGCCGCTGGCGAATTTATCCGGATGATACTGACGTTGCAGATCCTGGAAACGGGCCGCCAGCGCCTGAGTATCAATTTCATACCCGGCTGGTAACCCAAAGAGGGTGAAGTAATCCATAACAATCTCAGGGTTAGCTGATTAAAGCAAACCCCACACACAGCCTGGCTGCGGTGGGGTTAGCAGGTGATACGCAATTAAACGTGGAAGCTTTCGCCGCAGCCGCACTCGTCTTTAACGTTCGGGTTAGTGAATTTAAACCCTTCGTTCAGGCCTTCTTTTACAAAGTCCAGCTGAGTGCCATTCAGGAACTGCAGGCTTTTACCATCGACCACTACCTTCACGCCTTTGTCTTCGAATACGGTATCGTCCACCGCAGGTTCGTCAACAAATTCCAGTACATACGCCATACCGGAACAGCCGGAGGTGCGTACACCCAGTCGCAGGCCGAAGCCTTTGCCACGGTTTGCCAGGAAGGAGCTTACTCGCGCGGCAGCGCTGTCGCTAAGGGTAATCGACATAACAACCTCAACTAATTATTTTGCGTCACGTTTGCTTTTGTAATCCGCAATTGCGGCTTTAATCGCATCTTCCGCCAGGATAGAGCAGTGAATTTTCACCGGCGGCAGTTCGAGTTCGTCAGCAATATCGGTATTTTTAATTGCCTGCGCTTCGTCCAGAGATTTACCCTTCACCCACTCGGTGACCAGGGAGCTGGAGGCGATTGCGGAACCGCAACCGTAGGTCTTAAAGCGCGCGTCTTCAATGATACCTTCATTGTTGACTTTAATCTGCAACTTCATCACGTCGCCACAGGCCGGTGCACCCACCATGCCGCTGCCCACGCTGTCGTCGCTGTTGTCGAAAGAACCCACGTTACGTGGATTCTCGTAATGATCGATAACTTTTTCGCTGTATGCCATGTTGAATTCTCCTTACAAACCGATTAGTGATGTGACCATTCAATGCTGTTCAGATCCACGCCTTCTTTGAACATTTCCCACAGTGGAGAAAGGTCACGCAGACGGCCAATGGAGTTGCGAACCAGTTTGATGGTGTAGTCAATCTCTTCATCGGTAGTAAAACGACCTAAAGAGAAACGGATAGAGCTGTGTGCCAGTTCGTCGGTCATGCCCAGTGCGCGCAGCACGTAGGACGGCTCGAGGCTTGCGGAAGTACACGCAGAACCGGAAGAGACGGCCAGATCTTTCAGGGCCATGATCAGCGACTCGCCTTCAACATAGTTGAAGCTGACGTTCAGAATGTTCGGTGCGCCCTGCTCGAGATCGCCGTTCAGGTAGACCTCTTCCATATCTTTCACGCCTTCCCACAGACGGTTGCGCAGCGTACGCAGGCGCGCCATCTCGGTTTCCATCTCTTCTTTGGCGATACGGTAGGCTTCACCCATACCCACGATCTGGTGAACAGGCAGCGTACCGGAACGCATACCGCGCTCGTGACCGCCGCCGTGCATCTGGGATTCGATACGGATACGTGGCTTACGACGCACATACAGCGCGCCAATGCCTTTCGGGCCATAGATTTTGTGGCCGGAGAAGGACATCAGGTCTACTTTCAGCTGGCTCAGGTCGATAGGCAGTTTGCCCACGCTCTGGGTCGCATCAACGTGGTAGATGATACCGCGTGCACGGCACAGCTCGCCGATAGTGGCGATATCCTGCACCACGCCGATTTCGTTGTTAACGTGCATGATGGAGACCAGAATGGTGTCATCACGCATTGCCGCTTCAAGCTCTTTCAGGTCGATGATACCGTTGCGCTGAGGCGCCAGGTAAGTCACTTCAAACCCTTCACGCTCGAGCTGACGACAGGTGTCCAGCACGGCTTTGTGTTCGGTTTTGCTGGTGATGATGTGCTTGCCTTTTTTCTGATAGAAATTGGCTGCACCTTTGATCGCCAGGTTATCGGATTCGGTCGCACCGGAGGTGAAAACAATCTCACGCGGGTCAGCGCCAACCAGCTCGGCAATCTGATTACGGGCGATATCTACCGCCTCTTCAGCATGCCAGCCAAAACGGTGTGAACGGGAGGCCGGGTTACCAAAGTTTCCGTCCAGGGTCAGACACTGCATCATTTTCTCGGCAACACGCGGGTCCACCGGCGTGGTTGCGGAGTAATCGAGATAGATAGGTAATTTCATTGCTCTTTAAACTCCGTACATCGCTTCAATGCAAGGAATCAGGCAACCGGCTGGATGTACGACCGAGTACACGGGGCGCGATGCCCCGGCCTGATTCTGAAATCTTATTATTTTTGCCCTACATAGTTCATGTTGCAGCACGTGCGGCCACCGCAGTTACTGCACGAAATATAACGGGCAAATTAGGCGCGTAATTTGACGTCGATTGCGTCCTGCGCGCGGGTATTACGATGGGACTCGTGCGAGTGCTGACGACCAGAGACGTCCAGCACTTCCTGGTTGTTAACCAGTTCACCAATGGTGATGTTATTCAGGAAGCCGGTCAGACGGTCGCTCAGATCACGCCACAGCGCGTGAGTCAGGCATTTATCGCCGCCCTGACAGCCGCCTTTACCCTGGCAACGGGTCGCGTCAACGGATTCATCAACCGCGCTAATGACTTCGCCAACGGCAATACTGCCCGCGTCTTTACCTAACAGATATCCGCCGCCAGGACCGCGAACGCTGGAAACCAGGCCGTTTTTACGCAGTCGGGAGAAAAGCTGTTCCAGATAAGAGAGGGAGATTCCCTGACGTTCAGAAATATCAGCCAATGGAACCGGGCCCGATTCGGAGTTGAGCGCAACGTCCAGCATCGCGGTCACGGCATAACGCCCTTTAGATGTCAGTCTCATGTCTTACTTAACCTCAAACTCGCCCCTGCCCGGGGATTTTTATTGTAAAGTGGGGGTATTGCATAGCAGGGCCAAGTCTGACATTCCCGACTAATTTGGTCAACTATTTACTTGACTGTTTTAGTCAGGTATTTAACCTTCTGTGCGCTCATGAGTTTTTGCCGGGTAACGCTTCGCTTACCCGGTCAAACGATCCGTTGGCCCGAACAAACGCAGCGCCGCCGGACATCAGCCTTACTCTTTATTCTTTTGCTCAATCGACGCCAGAATACCACGCAGGATGTTCAGCTCCTGGCTTTCCGGGCGAGCACGGGTAAAGAGGCGGCGCAGTCGGTTCATCACCTGCCCTGGATGGCCAGCGCGAATAAAGCCGGTGGCGAGCAGGGTCTGCTCCAGATGACCATAGAAACGCTCCAGATCGTCCACCAGCGGGTACGGCGTCTCTTCCGGTGCAGCGTACGTCTCTTTTTCCTGGGTGGCCAGCCACGCCATCCGCACTTCGTAGGCGATCACCTGCACGGCCATCGCCAGGTTCAGCGAGCTGTACTCCGGGTTAGCGGCAATGGCGACATGATAATGGCACTTCTGCAGTTCATCGTTCGTCAGACCCACGCGCTCACGGCCAAACACCAGCGCCACCGGCGCATGCTGACCTTCGGCAATGCTTTTCAGCCCGCATTCACGCGGATCGAGCATCGGCCACGGCAGGGTGCGCGAACGCGCGCTGGTGCCGACCACCAGGCTACAGCCAGCCAGGGCTTCATCAAGGGTATCGACAATTTGCGCATTGCCAATGACGTCACTGGCACCCGCGGCGAGCGCGATGGCCTGTGAGTCAGGTTTGACCAGCGGGTTAACCAGCCAGAGATTGGTTAAGCCCATGGTTTTCATAGCACGGGCCACGGAGCCCATATTGCCGGTATGCGATGTTTCGACCAGCACGATTCGGATATTTTGCAGCATAGTTTTTCTGAGATATGAACAATATTTGGTGATGTTATCATAAACGAGAGACAGAATCCGATCCCGCTGCTATACTCTGCGCCGTTTTCGTATCCCCCGTTCTTTAACATCCAGTGAGAGTAACCGATGCAACATCCTATGTTGACCATCGCCGTGCGCGCAGCGCGCAAGGCGGGTAATGTAATTGCCAAACACTACGAAACTCCAGATTCCGTAGAAACCAGCCAGAAAGGCAGCAATGATTTTGTGACCAACGTCGATAAAGCCGCAGAAGCGATGATTATCGAAACCATTCGCAAATCTTACCCGCAGCACACCATCATCACCGAAGAAAGCGGTGAGCATGCAGGCGAAGATCAGGATGTTCAATGGGTTATT
This sequence comes from Leclercia sp. GLN_9, assembly GCF_043105735.1. Lineage (NCBI taxonomy): Bacteria > Pseudomonadati > Pseudomonadota > Gammaproteobacteria > Enterobacterales > Enterobacteriaceae > Leclercia > Leclercia sp. GLN_9. Next base: position 47,725 of record NZ_JBICLV010000005.1, on the reverse strand, counting down.
GATCCACTGGATGGCACCACCAACTTCGTTAAACGTCTGCCACACTTCTCTGTTTCTATCGCCGTACGCATCAAAGGCCGTACTGAAGTCGCAGTGGTTTACGATCCAATGCGTAACGAACTCTTCACCGCGACCCGTGGTCAGGGCGCACAGCTGAATGGCTACCGTCTGCGCGGCACCAACGCTCGCGATCTTGACGGCACCATACTGGCGACCGGTTTCCCGTTCAAAGCCAAACAGCACGCACCTGCTTACATGAAAATTCTGGGCAAACTGTTTACCGAGTGCGCTGACTTCCGTCGCTCCGGTTCCGCTGCGCTGGACCTGGCCTACGTTGCCGCTGGCCGCGTTGATGGTTACTTTGAAATTGGCCTGAAGCCATGGGACTTCGCTGCTGGCGAACTGATCGCCCGTGAAGCAGGTGCCCTGGTGTGTGATTTCACTGGCGGCCACAACTACATGCTGTCCGGCAACATCGTTGCAGGTAACCCACGCGTTGTGAAAGCGATGCTGGCGAACATGCGTGACGAACTGAGTGAAGCGCTGAAGCGTTAATTCCTGTTTGTCTTGCCCGGATGGCGCGCAGCGATTCGGGCCTACGCCCTCCCCTCTTAACGTGGAAGGGGGCAATGTGAGGGCATCAGCCCTCACCTCATTAAAACGGCCGCATCCCTCTGCCCACCGGCACCGCACTGATCCACATCATCACCGCCGCGACCAGCAACACCACCCCACCGGCTAAGGCCAGCGTAGTCCACCCAATCTGACGCCACAGTACCGGCGCTTTATTGCCGCTGAGTCTGACCGCCAGTTGACGAAAACCGTGTACCAGCAACGCCAGAGAAGAGATCGTCAGCCCCGTTCCCGCCGCCATCGCCAGCGCCGAGGCCACGCCCCAACTGAACACGCCAATCACTTTACTGAACAACAGCACCATAATCGCCCCGGAGCAGGGCCGCATGCCCATCGACAGAACGATCATCGTCCGTGCACGCCAGTCGTTAGCGCGCTGGATCTGCGTCGGACCGGGCAGATGTTGATGGCCGCAGCCGCAGTGTGCGTCATGGACATGATGCGGCGTAAACGCTTTGAAGGTGGGTTTACGCAGCAAGATGCGCAGCTTTTTTAACGCCCGCCAGCAGAGCATCAGCCCCAGCACGCCCACCAGGGCATAGCTCCCCTTCTCCAGCCAGAAGCTGCTCATATGCAGATCCCGCGCCGGAAGCTGCAGCAGCGTTAACACGCCCACGACCAATGCGATCGCCACGCTCCCCTGTAATAAAGAGGAGGCCAGGGTTATGCCAATACTCGATTTCAGTTTTGAAGGATGAGTGGCAAGCCAGGTGGTAATGACGATTTTCCCATGGCCCGGTCCCAGGGCGTGCAGCACGCCGTATAAAAAGCTGAAAATCAGCAGCGACCCGCCCGCCGCCGTCGGATTGTCGGCCACCGCTTTCAGCAAGCCGCTCATCTGCTGATTGACGTCCCGCTGCCAGAGAATGCTCTGCCGCATCACCTGCGGCCACGCCTGCCACAGCCAGACGGCCCCTGATACCGCCGCCACCAGAAACAGTGCCAGCGGCCAGAGATCCCACATGCGGCGCGCGCGAACTACTGACATTGCAACCTCACCGTCTGGGCAAACTGTTTACCGAGATCCATGTCTTCCGGCGGGGCATCGTCTTTATCCAGCGAACTGGCAAAGTTGAGCGTCTCATCGCTCGGCTCCGGGGTCTCCACGCTGACGGAACAGCTTTTTTGCACGGCCTCCGGCAGGGTCACATCGTCATCCTCGGCGTAGCTCATGTCGACGTAGTAGGAGGGGTCGAAGGTAGAGAAGGTGTATTTTTGCCCGGCCAGCGGCTGAGGCTCCGCCAGCGGCAAAATAAAGGTCAGCACCGCCTGATGCTCATGACGAGTCATACCGTACTGGGTGGGCCGGTTGAGGAATTTCACCTTCTCGCCGTTATGCCAGAACTCGGTAAAGTAGTGTTGGCCGAGCACGTTGGCCATCACCTCTGCCGCCAGCTTTTTCCAGATTTCATCCCCTGGCTTTGCGTTTCCGGCATCGTAAAGCAGATCGGCGGAGGTAAGTTCATCCATCGCCCAGCGCATCTTCAGCCCGGTAAGCTGGTTGTCTTTCACCATTATTTGCGTTTTCAGGGTGATAAAGCTGTGAGGGTGCGCGGCGGCAGCAAAAGATAAAACCGCTAAAAAAAGCGTTGTTGCGCTGCGTTTAACTATTTGCATCTCATCCTCACGTCAAAAATTCTGTGATGTTCACCCGCATTCCTGAAGGAAATGCCCGGCATTGTGCGCTACGGGGTACATCCTTTAGCTATTCTTATCAAACACCCTAACTGGAACCCGACAGATGATGACAACTCTCGAAATGCCATCTGCACTTTCCAGTTCGCAGCGCCGCTGCCAGGTTCTGTTGATGCTCTATGTGCCAGGATTTCGCGCTACCCTGGAACGCATCGGTGAAATCAATGGTGTCGATGATGCCCTCTGCCGGCAGGATATCGACGAGATGCGCATGGAGATCCAGCGCTATCACCAGCTCGACATTGCGACACAGCATGATGGCTGCTACCTGCTTGAAGGTAGCCACCTGAACCAACGTTTATGCCTGCTGCACTGGTTGCGCCGGGCGTTACGCCTCTGCCCCCACTTCATCGCGCAGCAGTTTACCCCATCTCTGAAGATCGCGCTAAAACAGCTCGGCATCGCCCGCACTTTATATGACGATACCAATCTGCGGGCACTGATTAATTTTTGCTCGCGCCGTCTGCAGCGTCAGTTCGAATGCCGGGATACGCAGTTTTTGCAGCTCTATCTGCAGTACTGCCTGCTCCAGCACCATCTGGGCCTGAGCCCCGAGTTTTCAGTGGTTCAGCGCAACTGGACCCAGTCGCGCAATGAATACCTGATGGCGCAGGAGATTGTGCGTCACTGGCAGCGTCGCGTGGCGCAGGTCCCCCACGCTGATGAACAACCCTTTCTGGCGCTGCTGTTTATGATGCTCCGCACACCCGATCCCCTGCGCGATGCGCACCAGGAAGATGACCGTCTGCGCCGCACGATTGCCCGTATGGTTGCCCGCTTTCGTGGACAAACCGGGATGCAGTTCAGCGACGAACAAGGGCTGATCGATCAGCTTTATGTTCATATTGCGCAAGCCCTGGACCGCTCACTGTTTGGTATCGGCATTGACAACAGCCTGCCTGAGGAGATCCACCGTCTCTATCCCCGCCTGATGCGTACCACCCGGGAGGTGCTGTTCGAGCTGGAAGCGGAGTTTGGCCTGCAGTTCTCTGAGGAGGAGTCGAGCCTGGTGGCGGTGATCTTTGGCGCCTGGCTGATGCAGGAGAGCGATCTGCATGAAAAGCAGGTGGTGTTACTGACCGGGGAAGATAAAGCCTGCGAGGAGCTGATTGAACAGCAACTGCGGGAGTTGACCCTGCTGCCGCTGAACATTCGCTATGTGACGTTACAGTCCTTCCAGAAGGAGGGCGCCCCGCGCGAGGCCGCCCTGGTGGTTACACCCTATACCACCGCCCTGCCCCTGTTCTCGCCGCCGCTCATCCATGCCGTCGAGGCATTGAATGCGCAGCAGCAGGAACATATTCGGGCCATGCTGGAATCTTAGTGCGCTGCCACTCGCGGACGCAGCAGTACCGCGGGCAGCGCCACCAGCGCCATTACCCAGAAGACCCCGTGACCAAGATGCTGGTAAAGGAAGCCGGCAAAGACAGTCATGATCGCAATACTGCCGCCCATCGCCACGGCGGAGTAGACCGCCTGCAGACGGATCACATCGCTGCCTTTACGCGCCGAGATATAGCGCATCGCCGCCAGGTGGCATACCGTGAATGTTCCGCAATGCAGGATCTGCGCGACAATCAGCCACGGTAACTCGGTGGTCCAGCCCATGATCCCCCAGCGGGCAATGCCGCAAATGGCAGAGAGCAGGAGCAGATCCCGGGCACCAAAGCGGCGGAACAGCCGGTTACTGAGGGCAAAGATGATCACTTCCGCCACCACACCCAGCGACCAGAGATAACCCACGGCAGACGCTGAATACCCGGCGCCCTGCCAGTAGATAGCGCTGAAGCCATAATAGGCGGCATGCGCCCCTTGCAGCAGACAGACGCAGGCCAGGAAACGCCAGCTCTGGGCGACCAGCGAGCGCCATGCTGGCCAGCCTGCACTCTCCTGCTGACGGCTCTCGCCCTGCGGCATCACCGACGGGCGCAGCAGCATGCCGAGCAGCATCGACAGGATCCCGATACTCAACAGGGCCAGAATAGCCCGGTAGTCATACAGGCTGACGAGCTTACCCACCAGCGCCGAGCCAATCACAAAGGCAATCGACCCCCACAGCCGCACCCGGCCATAGTCCATGGTGATCTGCTTCTGCCAGGTATTGGCCAGCGCATCGGTCAGCGGCACCAGCGGCGAGAAGAAGAGGTTAAAGCCCACCATCACCACCACCAGCCAGGCAAACTGCTGGCTGACCCAGAAACCGGCCAAAAACACCAGGGTGAGCAGCGCCAGCACGCGCACGGCTTTGATTAAAAGAGAGGGATCGCTGACGCGCGGCGCAATTAGCAGACTACCGAGAAAACGCGCCACCAGGCCCGAGCCAAGCAGAATGCCAATCATCTCCGGGGTGAGGCCAATTCCCTTGAGCCAGACGCTCCAGAAAGGCAGAAAAATACCGTAGCTAAAAAAGTAGGTGAAGTAGCTGAGCGCCAGCCAGCGTGTGGAATGCAAAACCATGAATCCCTCCCGTTTTGGAGGCGATAGTCTGGCGGTAAAAACAGGCTGGCGCAAGCGGGTATTAACAGTTGATTAACAGGTGCTGGCGATGCTCGCGACGAAAATCTCCACCGTGCTGTCGCTTTCATCCCTGCCACGGCTGCTCGTGGATAAGGAAAAAGCGCTCCTGCAACCCGCCGCCCCGCGGGTTACTGCGGTAGCGACAGATCATCGGCACCGGTTATTTATTGGTGGAAGATACACCGGAGGCAGGCTAACGGGCACATGCCGCAGTCAGGCAAATTTAAATCACCCTAATGCCTGATTTATGAGGAAAACCTGAATGGCGGGGCGGCATTTTGTGTATTAGCTTTAAGATAAATGCCCTGCATAGCGAGCCTGCCATGAACAGTTTACGGTATTTCGATTTTGGTCAGTCCCGGGCGCTGATTCTGTTGATCGCCCGTCTCGCCCTCATCCTGCTGTTTATTATATTCGGTGTGCCAAAGATGTTCGGTTTCGACGGCACGGTGCAATACATGGCGAAGCTGGGCGCCCCGATGCCGATGCTGGCGGCCATCGTGGCGGTGATCATGGAAGTGCCCGCCGCCATTCTGATCGTGTTCGGCTTTTTTACCCGCCCGCTGGCAGTGCTGTTTGTCTTTTATACCCTGGGTACGGCGGTGATTGGTCACCACTACTGGGATATGAGTGGCGATGCGGTAATGCCGAATATGATTAACTTCTTTAAGAACATCAGTATTGCTGGCGGTTTTCTGCTGCTGGCGGTTGCCGGGCCAGGCGCTATCTCTATCGACCGGCGTTAGCCATAAAAAAAGGCCGCATACGCGGCCTTTATTCTGCGGGGCAGACTTATGCGTAAACCGGGAAGCGCGCGCAGATATCCAGCACTTTGGCTTTCACGCGTTCGATAACGGCTTCGTCATTGATGTTGTCCAGCACGTCACACATCCAGCCAGCCAGCTCTTTCACTTCCGCTTCTTTAAAGCCGCGGCGAGTAACAGCCGGAGAACCGATACGGATACCGGAGGTCACGAACGGACTCTTCGGATCGTTTGGTACGCTGTTTTTGTTGACGGTGATGTTGGCGCGGCCCAGGGCAGCGTCAGCTTCTTTACCGGTCAGGTTTTTATCAACCAGATCCAGCAGGAACAGGTGGTTTTCAGTCCCGCCGGAGACCACTTTGTAGCCACGATTCAGGAACACTTCCACCATCGCTTTGGCGTTCTTAGCAACCTGCTGCTGGTAAACTTTGAACTCAGGCTCCATCGCTTCTTTCAGCGCCACAGCTTTCGCCGCGATCACGTGCATCAGCGGGCCGCCCTGCGCGCTTGGGAAGACTGCGGAGTTCAGTTTTTTATACAGCTCTTCGTCACCGCCCTTCGCCAGGATCAGGCCACCGCGTGGACCCGCCAGGGTTTTGTGGGTGGTAGTGGTAACGACGTGCGCGTGTGGAACCGGGTTCGGGTAAACACCTGCGGCAATCAGACCGGCAACGTGCGCCATGTCCACGAACAGGTAAGCACCGATGCTGTCGGCGATTTCACGCATTTTTGCCCAGTCAACCACACCGGAGTAAGCAGAGAAGCCACCGATGATCATCTTCGGCTTGTGCTCTTTGGCCTGCTTCGCCATGTCTTCGTAGTCGATTTTACCGGACTCATCGATACCGTAAGGGATGATGTTGTACAGCTTGCCGGAGAAGTTAACCGGGGAGCCGTGAGTCAGGTGGCCGCCCTGCGCTAGGTTCATACCCAGCACGGTATCGCCCGGCTGCAGCAGCGCGGTGTAAACAGCGAAGTTAGCCTGAGAGCCAGAGTGCGGCTGGACGTTCGCGTAGTCTGCGCCAAACAGCTCTTTAGCACGGTCAATCGCCAGCTGTTCAACGATATCAACGTACTCGCAACCGCCGTAGTAGCGCTTGCCCGGGTAACCTTCAGCGTATTTGTTGGTCAGCTGAGAACCCTGCGCCTGCATAACGCGCGGGCTGGTGTAGTTTTCGGAGGCGATCAGTTCGATGTGCTCTTCCTGACGTACTTTTTCCTGCTCCATAGCCTGCCACAGTTCGGCATCATAATCGGCAATGTTCATTTCACGCTTTAACATCCGCATCTCCTGACTCAGCTAACAAGTAAATTTTTGCCTGAAAAAAGGCGGTCCAGTTGGACGACGGGCAACAGTATAACTGATTAGCAGAGTGATAACAGGTCTTGACAAACGATTTTACGCAAACGTTTACCTACCCGCCACGCAAGGGTTTGAGGAATAACGCACTCCCCTTGTAAAGCGGATTTCTTTTCAGGTTTGTGATGCAGCTAATTCATGTTGCAAAGAACCATTTACAACGCAGGGTTATTTTCTATAAGATGCATATAAAATACATCATTAAAGTAACATTTGAAGGAAGCTGCTATGTTAGACGCCCAAACCATCGCTACCGTTAAAGCCACTATTCCCCTGCTGGTCGAAACAGGTCCTAAACTCACCGCCCATTTCTACGATCGCATGTTCGCGCACAACCCGGAGCTTAAAGAGATTTTCAACATGAGCAACCAGCGTAACGGCGATCAGCGTGAAGCGTTGTTTAACGCCATCGCCGCCTACGCCAGCAACATTGAGAATCTGCCGGCGCTGCTGCCAGCGGTGGAAAAAATCGCCCAGAAACACACCAGCTTCCAGATCAAACCGGAGCAGTACAACATCGTTGGCAGTCACCTGCTGGCTACCCTGGATGAGATGTTCAGCCCGGGTCAGGAAGTGCTGGATGCGTGGGGCAAAGCCTACGGCGTGCTGGCTAACGTCTTTATCAACCGGGAAGCAGAGATTTACAGTGAGCACGCCAGTAAGAATGGCGGCTGGGAAGGCACCCGCGCCTTCCGTATCGTAGAAAAAACCCCGCGCAGCGCGCTTATCACCAGCTTTGAATTCGAGCCAGTCGACGGCAAGCCGGTTGCCGACTACCAGCCGGGCCAGTATCTGGGCGTGTGGCTGAAGCCGGAAGGCTTCCCGCATCAGGAGATCCGTCAGTACTCCCTGACCCGCAAGCCAAACGGCAAAGGCTATCGTATTGCGGTGAAACGCGAAGAAGGCGGTCAGGTTTCTACCTGGCTGCATGACAAAGCCAACGTCGGTGATGTGGTGCATCTGGCAGCGCCAGCAGGCGATTTCTTTATGGCGGTGGAATCTACTACGCCGGTGACGCTGATCTCTGCCGGGGTCGGTCAGACCCCAATGCTGGCGATGCTGGATACGCTGGCGAAATCGCAGCATAACGCGCAGGTAAACTGGTTCCATGCGGCTGAAAATGGCGATGTGCATGCGTTTGACGATGAGGTTAAAACCATTGCCGCCGATCTGGCGAACTTTAATGCGCACACCTGGTATCGTCAGCCGAGCGACAACGATCGTGCCCTGGCGCTGTTTGGCAGCGAAGGCCTGATGAATTTAGGCCACTATAAAGCGCTGTTCAGCGCCCCGGATATGCAGTTCTATGTCTGTGGTCCGGTGGTGTTTATGCAGTTTGCCGCCCAGCAACTCCTTGAGCTGGGCGTGAACAAAGACAACATTCACTACGAATGTTTCGGCCCGCATAAAGTGCTGTAATGCAAAAGCCCCTCCGAAGAGGGGCTTTTTTTTGCCTGGCGGTGCTGCGCTTGTGCAGGCCGACGGGTTGTACAGGCCGGGTACGTGCTGCGCCACCCGGCAAAGTTTTAGATCGCTGCGTCGTCTTCTTCGCCAGTACGGATACGGATCACGCGCGCCACGTCAAAGACGAAGATCTTGCCGTCACCAATTTTGCCGGTCTGCGCCGTGCGGATGATGGTATCCACACAGGTTTCAACGATGTCGTCAGACACCACGATTTCAATTTTTACCTTCGGCAGGAAATCGACCATGTATTCCGCGCCACGGTACAGTTCAGTGTGGCCCTTCTGACGCCCAAAGCCTTTCACCTCTGTCACCGTCATGCCGGTGATGCCTACTTCTGCCAGCGCTTCACGTACATCATCCAGTTTGAAAGGTTTAATAATCGCATCAATCTTTTTCATGGTGGTCCTTAAACTTATGCCTGTCAGCTGCCTCGTAATCGGTTGCTCACAGTATCATATTCAGGCGGAATTTAGGGTATCACTCTTTAAAATCGTTTGCTTCCAGCTCGTGGCGCGACAGCAGCTTATAGAACTCGGTGCGGTTGCGCCCGGCCATGCGAGCGGCATGGGTCACGTTGCCTTTGGTGATCTGCAGCAACTTACGCAGATAGTTAAGTTCAAACTGGTTGCGGGCCTCGACGAAGGTCGGCAGGGCGGTGTTTTCCCCCTCCAGCGCCTGCTCTACCAACGCATCGCTGATGACCGGCGAGGAGGTGAGCGCCACGCACTGCTCAATCACGTTCACCAGCTGGCGCACGTTGCCGGGCCAACTGGCGGTCATCAGCCGCTTCATCGCGTCGGTGGAGAACGCCCGCACAAAAGGCTTATGCCGCTCGGCAGACTGGCGCAACAGCTGGGTAGCCAGCAGCGGAATATCTTCCGCCCGCTCAGCCAGCGCCGGGATCTTCAGGTTGACTACATTGAGGCGATAGAAGAGGTCCTCGCGGAACTCGTTGCGCGCCATTGCCTTAGGCAGATCCCGGTGGGTAGCCGAGATAATGCGCACATTGATGTCGATATCGCGGTTACTGCCGAGCGGCCTGACCTTCCGCTCCTGCAAAACGCGCAGCAGTTTGACCTGCAGAGGCGCAGGCATATCGCCAATTTCATCGAGGAACAACGTACCGCCTTCCGCGGCCTGGAACAGCCCTTCCCGGCTGCTGACCGCGCCTGTAAAGGCCCCACGCGCATGACCAAACAGCTCTGACTCCAGCAGTTGCTCGGGCAGTGCCCCACAGTTGATGGCAATAAAGGCATTTTTGCCGCGCGGACTGGCGTTGTGAATGGCCTGGGCGAGGATCTCTTTCCCGGTGCCGCTCTGGCCGTTAATCAGTACGCTGACATCGGATTGCGCCACCATCCGCGCCTGCTCCAGCAGCCGCAGCATGATCGGGCTGCGGGTAACAATCGACTCCCGCCACGTCTCATCGCCGGACGGTGCGGCATGCTCCAGCGCATCATCGATCGCTTTGTAGAGCGCGTCCTTGTCCACCGGCTTGGTAAGGAAGCTAAAGACCCCCTGCTGGGTGGCCGCAACTGCATCCGGGATCGAGCCGTGGGCGGTGAGGATAATCACCGGCATGCCGGGCTGCAGCTTCTGGATCTCGGTAAACAGCTGCATGCCGTCCATTTCATCCATCCGCAGATCGCTGATGACCAGATCGATTTTCTCGCGCCCCAGCACCTTCAGCCCTTCCTGACCGCTTTCGGCGGTCACCACACTGTAGCCCTCGCTCACCAGACGCATGCCCAGCAGCTTCAGCAAGCCAGGGTCGTCATCCACCAGCAAAAGATGCGCAGGTTTTCGGCTTGTCATGGCTTTCCGTCCTCTTGTTTCGGGGTCTCCGCCGCGTCGCTATCAACGGGGGATGTCGCACTCTTCGGCGCATCTGGCAGATAGTTACTGACCGGCTTACGGGTGGAGAGCTGCCGTTCAATATCGGTCAGGTTTTCCAGCTTCCGGGTGGTGGTATCCAGCTGCGTGCGTAAATATTGCTGCTGCTGGCGCAGGGTATCCAGTTCGCCGTCGGTCGTCTGCTGTAGTTTGCCGTAGCGGGAACGCTCCTCTGCCAGCTGCAGCTGCAGCACCTGCCCATGTCGCCACAGTTGATACAGCGGGCGTACCTGGGCGGGGATCTGCGGGCTTAGTGCATCCAGCCGGGTGGTCAACGTTCGCCGCTCCACCGGGTTAATTTTGGCATTCGCCAGCAGGATGCCGCGTTTAAAGCTCTCCTGCCAGGTGTCATCGGTCCATCCGCGCACCTCTGCACGCGCGGCGACGGGTGAGAGGCGATCCGCGCAGTCCATGCCGCGCAGCCAGTAGAGCGGGTTACTGTCGGTCTCTTTACCGTGCAGCTGCCAGATATTATTGCAGTCGGTAGAAAGGAAATCTGCCAGCTGATGTTCAGGCAATTTTTCATCCTGCTTGTCGCTGATAGCGGGGACCGGCGCATGGGTGACGCATCCGGCCAACAGCAGGCAGGGAAGGCTCAGGCGGATAAAGTGGCCGGAAAATACCGCGCTAATGGCGCGGGAAAAGACGTGTGACATACTCACCAGACTTAGATTCATTTCAGTGATTTTTCCGACTCAAGCGGCAGTTCGATGCGAAAACAGACATCGGTACGGTCGTCAGTGACAAGATTAAGCTCTCCCTGCATACGACGAATACAGTCGCGGGCGATGCTCAACCCCAGACCGCTTCCCTTAACCGCCCCTTTGCGCTGATGGCTACCCTGGTAAAAGGGTTCGAAGATCATCGCTTTTTCATCGTCGGGGATCGGGTTTCCGGTGTTGGCCACATCGATACAGACTCGCGAGCCGCGCGTAAAACTGCGAATATAAATGGTACCGGATTCAATGCCATAGTGCACCGCGTTGGAATAAAGATTATCCAGCACGCTCATCAGCAGCATGGGTTCGGCTAAACAGGCGGGCGTCGAAAGTGCCAGCTCAGTATGCATCATTTTAGCGCGTGCAGGCAGGCTGTGAGCGGAGAGCACCATATCTACCAGCGGCGCCAGCTCTACCCGTTCCAGCTCGGGCATGCCGTCGGCCAGTTTTCGGTTGTAGTCGAGCAACTGCTCAATCAGCTTTTGCAGATTACGGCTGCTGGCATCGAGGATCTCTACAATCTCTCCCTGCTCCGGTGTCAGCGGCCCGGCCACCTCGTCAGCCAGCAGTTCGGTGCCCTCACGCATACTGGCGAGAGGGGTTTTCAGTTCGTGGGAGATATGGCGTAAAAACTGGTGGCGCTGGGATTCGAGCCACGCCAGCCGCTCTGAGAGCCAGATGATGCGTTGCCCAACCGAGCGTAGCTCGCGCGGGCCGGTAAAGACCACGGTATTGCCCAGCGAGCGCCCTTCCCCCAGTCGGTTAATCATCCGCTCGATACCTTTGACCGGGCCGATGATCATACGGGTAAAGAGCAGGACCAGCCCCAGGCTGACCAGAAACAGCACCAGCGCCTGCCAGCCAAAGAACTGGCCGCGCTCGGCAATTTCCTGCTGAAGCTGTTGCCCGCGGGAGAAGATCACCGCCCGGGTCGCCTGCACCATCTCGGCGTTCGCATTGGCGAAAGCCTCCAGCTTTAACGCAGCCAGCGCATCGGGGCCACTATTGAGACACTGGAGCTGCGACAGGGCATTGATATCCTGGCGTAAGGCCTGGTAAAGCTTATCGTCCGGTAACACGCCGGCATGGGCGTCGAGCATTTCGCTGTAGCGCTTACGCTGATTCTGGTACACCCGCGCCAGGGTTTGATCGTCAAGCACGCAATACTGCCGGTAGCTGCGTTCCATCTCCAGCGCGGCATTGGTCATCGCCTCGCTGCGGCGGGCATCAATCAGGGTGGTCCGGTTGGTAAGCGCCGCCTGGGCGCTGAGGGCGTTCAGGCTTTGCCATGCCTGCCATGCAAGCACCAGCAGAGGCAGCAGGATCAGCAGAAATGCCATCATAACTAACTGTCGCAAGGAGCGAGGGAAAACAGGCCAGCGTTTCAACGCATTACTCTCTGTTGCGAGGGGGTAAGAGGATGCTAGCTGGACAACCCTTCAGATACAACAAAGCCGGGTTAAAAACCCGGCTTTGTTGTGGAATGAGGCGGTGCCTAACTCGACGTTTCGCCCTGGGTCTGATAAAGCAACGCTATGATCAGTAGTTGGACGGCAGGCACCTTTTTGTGCGTCATTCGAAGTTTATGTAGCACGTCCCGAAGGGGCTGACATAAGAAGGTGAATGAGCCACTGGTTATTATTATGCAACAGATGTGCCATATTGCAAATAAAAATATTAAATCGTTAATTTATATAAGATTTTATAACCTTATACGGTAATTGCGGGTGGAATGATTTTCAGGCTATCTGTCGCTTATCAGCAACACCCTGGCAGGGTTATTAGTCGTTCTATTAAAATCAATAGGTTATGTGTCGCTATTTGGCGACACTGAAAAACAGGGGTTGTCGCATATTTGCGACACCAGGAAATAGCCAGCAGAACACGACGCGATGCTTTCGCCCTGCCCTCTTTCTTTTAGAGAGAAGACAAACAAAAACGGCAACCGAAGTTGCCGTTCTGAACTTAACCCAACTGCTTACGCGCGTTGCGGAAGATACGCATCCACGGGCTATCCTCGCCCCAGTTCTCCGGGTGCCAGGAGTTGCTGACGGTGCGGAACACGCGCTCAGGGTGCGGCATCATTACCGTGACGCGACCGCTCTCGCTGGTAACGGCGGTGATCCCGTTGGCAGAGCCGTTCGGGTTCGCCGGGTAGGTCTGCGTGACTTTACCGAAGTTATCGACAAAGCGCAGCGCCACCAGGCCTTTACTCTCCAGCTCCGCCAGATGCGCGGCGTTACGCACTTCAACTTGCCCTTCACCGTGAGATACCGCGATTGGCATCTGGGATCCCACCATCCCCTGCAGCAGCAGAGACGGGCTTTGGGTCACTTCCACCAGGCTGAAACGCGCTTCGAAGCGGTCGGACTGGTTACGCACAAAGCGCGGCCAGGCTTCACTACCCGGGATCAGCTCACGCAGGTTCGACATCATCTGGCAGCCGTTACAGACGCCCAGCGCCAGGGTCTGCGGACGGTGGAAGAAGGCTTCGAACTCGTCGCGAACGCGGTCGTTGAAGAGAATGGATTTCGCCCAGCCTTCGCCCGCGCCCAGGACGTCACCGTATGAGAAGCCGCCGCACGCCACCAGCGCCTGGAAATCGGCCAGACCGGTACGCCCTGCCAGCAGGTCACTCATGTGTACGTCGATGGCATCAAAGCCCGCACGGTGGAAGGCTGCCGCCATCTCAACGTGGGAGTTAACGCCCTGCTCGCGCAGAACGGCGACTTTCGGACGCGCCCCCCTGGCAATATACGGCGCAGCGATGTCTTCGTTGATGTCGAACGAGAGCTTCACGTTCAGGCCCGGATCATTGTCGTTGGCTTTCGCCTCGTGCTCCTGATCGGCGCATGCCGGGTTGTCACGCAGACGCTGCATCTGCCAGGTGGTCTCTGCCCACCACATGCGCAACTTGGAGCGGCTTTCGGCAAAGACGGCCTGACCATTGGCTTCGATGACAAAGCGATCTCCGGTCACCGCTTTACCCAGATAGTGTACGCAGTCGGCCAGACCATGCTGTGCCAGCAGCGCTTCCACTGCCTCGCGTTCGGCTGCAGGCACCTGAATCACGGCACCCAGCTCTTCGTTAAACAGCGCCGCCAGACGATCGTCGCCCAGGCTGGCAATGTTGGCTTCTACGCCGCAGTGGCCGGTAAAGGCCATCTCTGCCAGGGTCACCAGCAGACCACCATCAGAACGGTCGTGGTAGGCCAGCAGTTTGCGTTGGGCAACCAGCGCCTGAATGGCGTCGTAGAAGCCCTTCAGCTGCGCCACGTCGCGCACGTCGGCAGCCTTGTCCCCCAGTTGGCGATAAACCTGCGCCAGCGCGGTGGCGCCCAGTGCGTTGTGGCCTTTACCGAGATCAATCAGCAGCAATGCGTTGTCTTCGGTAGAGAGTCGCGGGGTGATGGTATGACGAACATCTTCCACGCGGGCGAAGGCGGTGATCACCAGCGACAGCGGCGACGTCATCTCGCGCTGCTCGCTGCCTTCCTGCCAGCGGGTTTTCATCGACATGGAGTCTTTACCCACCGGAATAGTCAGGCCCAGCGCCGGACACAACTCTTCACCTACCGCTTTCACCGCTTCGTACAGCCCGGCGTCTTCGCCCGGGTGACCCGCTGCGGCCATCCAGTTGGCGGAGAGCTTGATGCGTTTGATGTCGCCGATCTGGGTAGCGGCGATGTTGGTCAGCGCTTCACCTACGGCCAGACGGGCAGAGGCCGCGAAGTCCAGCAGAGCAACCGGGGAGCGTTCGCCCAGCGCCATCGCTTCACCATAATAACTGTCGAGACTGGCGGTGGTCACCGCGCAGTTCGCTACCGGTACCTGCCACGGGCCAACCATCTGGTCGCGGGCAACCATGCCGGTTACGGTGCGGTCGCCGATGGTAACGAGGAAGGTTTTTTCTGCCACAGCCGGCAGATGCAGAACGCGGTTTACCGCCTCGGCAACCGTCACACCTTGCAGGTCGAGGGCTTTGCCGCTCGCTTTGCGGGTCTGTACGTCGCGGGTCATCTTCGGCGTTTTGCCCAGCAGCACGTCCAGCGGCAGGTCAATCGGCTGGTTGTCGAAGTGAGTATCGCTCAGGGAGAGGTGCATCTCTTCGGTGGCTTCACCGATTACCGCGTACGGGGCGCGCTCGCGGCGGCACAGTTCATCGAACAGCGGCAACTGATCCGGGGCAACGGCCAGCACGTAGCGTTCCTGAGATTCGTTACACCAGATCTCCAGCGGGCTCATGCCTGGCTCATCGCTCAGGATGTCGCGCAGGTTAAAGCGGCCGCCGCGGTTGCCATCGCTCACCAGCTCCGGCATGGCGTTGGAGAGACCACCCGCGCCCACGTCGTGAATAAACAGGATCGGGTTAGCGTCGCCCAACTGCCAGCAGCGGTCGATCACTTCCTGGCAGCGGCGCTCCATCTCCGGGTTGTCGCGCTGTACGGAGGCAAAATCGAGATCCGCATCAGACTGACCAGATGCCATCGACGATGCCGCTCCGCCGCCAAGACCGATGTTCATCGCCGGGCCGCCCAGGACGATTAGCTTCGCACCGACGACGATTTCGCCTTTCTGTACGTGATCGGCGCGGATGTTGCCGATTCCGCCTGCCAGCATGATCGGTTTGTGGTAGCCGCGCAGCTCTTCACCGTTGTGGCTGTCCACTTTCTCTTCGTAGGTACGGAAGTAACCGTTCAGGGCCGGACGGCCAAATTCGTTGTTAAACGCTGCGCCACCTAATGGGCCGTCGGTCATGATATCCAGCGCGGTAACTATGCGCTCTGGTTTGCCAAAGTCCTCTTCCCACGGCTGTTCAAAGCCCGGGATACGCAGGTTGGAAACGGAAAAGCCCACCAGACCCGCTTTGGGTTTTGCCCCACGGCCGGTGGCGCCTTCGTCACGGATTTCGCCGCCGGAACCGGTCGCCGCACCCGGCCATGGCGAAATCGCCGTCGGGTGGTTGTGTGTTTCAACCTTCATCAGGATGTGCGCAGGCTCCTGATGGAAGTCATAGCGCCCTGCTTCGCGATCGGCGAAGAAGCGGCCCACCTCGGAACCTTCCATCACCGCGGCGTTGTCTTTATAGGCAGACAGCACGTGGTCAGGGGTTTTTTCCATGGTGTTTTTGATCATTTTGAACAGCGACTTCGGCTGCTGCTCACCGTCGATAACCCAGTCGGCGTTAAAAATCTTGTGGCGGCAGTGCTCGGAGTTAGCCTGCGCGAACATATAGAGTTCGATATCGTTCGGGTTGCGGTTCAGCTTAACGAAAGCATCCTGCAGATAATCAATTTCATCGTCGGCCAGCGCCAGGCCCAGACGCAGGTTGGCGTCAATCAGCGCCTGACGGCCTTCACCCAGCAGGTCCACGCTCTGAACTGGCGCAGGCTGGTGGTGAGAGAAGAGTTGCTGCGCATCATCCAGAGAGGCAAACACGCTCTCCATCATGCGGTCGTGCAATTCGCTTGCCACAACGGCCCACTGGGCGTCGGTCAGGGTGGAGGCTTCAACGTAATACGCCACGCCGCGTTCCAGACGATCAATCTGGCTCAGACCACAGTTGCGGGCGATGTCGGTTGCTTTAGAAGACCAGGGGGAGATGGTGCCCGGACGAGGCGTAACCAGCAGAAGTTTACCGTTCGGGGTATGGCTGCTCAGGCTTGGGCCGTACTTCAGCAGGCGCTCAAGGCGAACTAAATCCTCTGCCGTTAAGGGAGCATTCAGGTCAGCAAAATGGACATACTCAGCGTAAATATTGCTTACCGGAAGGTCGGCCGCCTGAAAACGTGCCAGCAGTTTGTTGATACGGAAGGCAGACAGTGCAGGCGAACCACGCAGAATTTCCATCATAAGTCTCTCGTCTTCGAAGCGCCGGAGGCGCTTACAGTGTGCGCAAGGGGGGAAAACGGGCGCCATTATAGTGGATCCTGCGCGCCGACGAAACCGTTTGCGTCGTAATAAAATCGTCGCCGCCATTTAAGCCTTTCCCGCTAATAAGTTGCCAAGTGGCGTAACTTTACGCAAAATGCCGCGAAATCTTTGGTAATACTTGTTTTTACTGTGGCGACAACAAACCAAAATAATAGACTGCTCATAGAATCAACTTATTGAAAAAATTAAAGATTAATTATCTGTTCATCGGCATAGTTACCTTGCTGCTGGCAGCGGCCCTTTGGCCTTCAATCCCCTGGTTCAGCAAGGCCGACAATCGCATTGCCGCCATTCAGGCGCGGGGGGAGCTGCGCGTCAGTACTATCTCTTCGCCGTTGACCTACACCGCGATCAACAACAAAGTGATTGGCCTGGACTACGAGCTGGCGCAGCACTTTGCTGACTACCTGGGCGTAAAGCTCAAAATGACCGTGCGCCAGAACATCAGCCAGCTGTTTGACGATCTGGACAACGGCGATGCCGATATGCTGGCCGCCGGGCTGGTCTATAACAGCGAGCGCAGTAAAAACTATCAACCAGGCCCCACTTTTTACTCCGTCTCGCAGCAGCTGGTCTATCGCGTCGGCAGCCTGCGTCCGCGCTCTCTTGCCAGCCTCACGGCTGACCAGCTCACCATTGCCCCCGGGCATGTGGTGATTGACGATCTGCGGGCATTGAAAGAGAAAAAGTATCCCGACCTTAACTGGAGGGTGGATGAGAAGCTGGGCACCACGGCGCTGCTGGGGCTGGTCGCCGACGGTAAACTGCCCTACACCATCGCGGACTCGGTAGCCATCAGCCTGTTCCAGCGTGTTCACCCGGAACTGGCGGTGGCGCTGGATGTCACTGACGAGCAGCCCGTCACCTGGTTCAGCCCCCTCGATGCCGACCAGACGCTCTCCGCCGCGATGCTCGATTTCTTCAACGGAATGAATGAGGACGGCACCCTGGCGCGTCTGGAGGAGAAATACCTCGGTCATGGCGATGACTTTGACTATGTAGATACCCGCAGCTTCCTGCGGGCGGTAGATAATGTCCTGCCGGATCTCAAGCCGCTGTTTGAGAAGTACGCTCAGGAGATCGACTGGCGCCTGCTGGCAGCCATCTCGTATCAGGAATCACACTGGGATGCCCTCGCCACCTCGCCCACTGGCGTGCGCGGCCTGATGATGCTGACCAAAAATACCGCCCAGAGCCTGGGTCTCACCGACCGTACCGATGCCGAACAGAGCATCAGCGGCGGCGCGCGCTACCTGCAGGATATGATGGATAAGGTGCCGGAGACGGTGCCGGAAGAGGAGCGGATCTGGTTTGCGCTGGCGGCCTACAACATGGGATATGCCCATATGATCGACGCCCGCGCCCTGACGGCAAAAACCAAAGGCAATGCCGATAGCTGGTCAGACGTCAAACAGCGACTGCCGCTGCTGAGCCAGAAGCCGTATTACAGCAAGTTAACCTATGGCTATGCGCGCGGCCACGAGGCCTACGCCTACGTGGAAAATATCCGTAAATACCAGATTAGCCTGGTGGGGTATCTGATGGAGAAAGAGAGAGAGGCGCAGGCAACACAGCAGCTGGCGCAAAGTTATCCGGTGGTGTCGCCGGATGAACTTACTCGCCCGATAACTTCAATTCTGCCTTTTGTCGCTTTTTCTGCTGACGCCGCATTCGAAAGAACTCACTTAGCATCTCCGAACACGCTGGTGCCAGCACCCCACCCATCACATTGACCTGATGGTTCATGCCGGGATGGCGGAGCACGTCCAGCAGCGAACCTGCCGCACCGGTTTTTTCATCTGACGCGCCATACACCACCGTGCCGATCCGGCTGTGGATCATGGCACCGGAGCACATGACGCAAGGTTCGAGGGTGACATAGAGCGTGGTGTCCAGCAGGCGGTAGTTTTGCAGCACCAGTCCACCCTGGCGCAGGGCCATGATTTCGGCATGGGCGGTGGGATCGTGACGTCCAATCGGGCGATTCCAGCCTTCGCCAATCGCCTGGTTATTGTGGACCAGCACGGCGCCCACCGGGACTTCACCCTCTTCCCAGGCACGTTTGGCAAGCTGGAGCGCATGGCGCATCCAGTATTCATGATTGAGTTCAAGGTCGGACAACGCAGCATACTCCAGTCTGAAAAGCGGGCGCATTATACACACCCGCTATGCATAATCACACACTCATTCCAGTTGCTGAAGTTCGCCGAGGGGCGTGACGCGCCAGCGGTGCTGGCAGAAGTAAAGGAGGGGGTTGTCCTGCTTACTGTCGCTGTAGCCGCTGTAGAGCCGCAGCGGGGTGCCAATTTTCTTCTCCAGCTGCACCACCTTTTCGTGGCCGAGGCAGCGCATGGTCAGCACCCAGCCACCGTACGCGCGCCCCATCTGAGTGGCAATCAGGTTGACGCGCGGCAGCCAGGGGGTATCGAAATAGACCTGCTCGACCAGCGACTGCGGCGAGCCGGTAATCAGCCAGATATCGGCATCGTTGGCATTCAGGTAGTTGGTTAACCGCTCCTGCACCACCGGGAAGGCGGTGACATGTCCACGAAACCAGCTGACAAACTCTTTCTCCAGCTGTTTGAGCCGCGCTTCGCTGTGGCCGAAGGTGCAGCCCCACAGCAGCAGGCTCATCGGCCAGCGGGCGGCGCGGCCTTTAACCAGCAACGCCCCGCCGATAATGGGTAACAGGGGCAACACGAGCAAAGCATTCAGGGGCTGTCGGCGCAGCAAATAGCGCATAAAGGTGCCGAACATATCCTGCTGATGCAGCGTTCCGTCCAGATCAAAAAAGACTACGCGACGCTCGTGATTGGCCAAACCTTACTCCTCTGGATCATTAAACCCTAACAGCCAGGTAAACAGGAACCCGGCGATCACCGCTACCAAATAGCCTAACAGATAGAGCATGACTTTTCCGGTAACGATGGTTAATGCCAGCGGTAATCCAGAAATACCGAAGGTGATAACGGTTGCCACTTTCCAGTAACTAATGAGCGCCCCGCCGATCGCGCCCCCCAGACAGGCGCCGATAAATGGCTTGCCCAGCGGCAGGGTGACACCGAAGATCAGCGGTTCACCGATCCCCAACAGCCCGACCGGCAGCGCCCCTTTGATCACCTTTTTCAGGCGTTCATTACGGGTTTTCATCAGCACCGCAATCGCCGCGCCGATCTGCCCGACACCGGCCATCGCCAGAATAGGCAGCAGCGCGTTGTAACCATGGGCCTGTACCAGCTCAACGTGGATAGGCACCAGGCCCTGGTGTAAGCCGGTCAATACCAGCGGCAGGAAGGTGCCGGACAGTACCCCGCCCACCAGGAATCCCCCGCGATCGATAGCCCAGGAAGCGCCGTGGGCGATAGATTCCGAGATCACGCCACCCAACGGTTGGAGGGCGATGATTGCAACGCTGCCAGTGATTAAGGTTGTCAGCAGCGGATTAAAAATCAGCTCCAGCGAGCCAGGCAGAACACTGCGAAGCCTTTTCTCAATCCAGCACATCAATACTACCACCAGCAGAACGGCGATCACCCCGCCCCGCCCCGGCTGCAGCGCTTCACCAAACAGGGTGATTTGCGCCAACTGCGGGCTGGAAAGGATCCCCGCCATAACCCCACCCATCGCCAGCGAGCCGCCAAACACTTTGGCGGTGTTCACCCCCACCAGAATGTTCATGATGGCAAAGACCGCGCTGCCGAAGATGCCGAGGATCCCCAGCAGGTTGGGATAGTGGGTCGCGAAGTCGCCAACAATGTCCGGGCGTTTGAGGATATTGATAATCCCGGTGATCAGCCCCGAGGCAATAAAAGCCGGGATAAGCGGAATAAAGACGTTTGCCAGCTGGCGCAGCGCGTCGCTCATCGGCGCTTTATATTTGGCCTTCGCCTGCGCTTTAGTGCGCTCGGCGTCATCAATCACCGCTCCGCCCATCAGCGAACGCATGGCGTCCACCACCTGCGCGGCCTTTCCAGGGCCGACGATCAGCTGGTGTTGCTCCCCCTGCTTCACATAGCCGCTGACGCCGGGCAGTTTTTTCAGCCGCGCCAGATCGAGTTTGTTATCATCCTGAACTTCCACCCGCACCCGCGTCATGCAGTTTTCCAGACGCAGAATATTGTTCTCTCCGCCGATACCCGCAAGGATATCGCTGGCGAGGGCTACTGTTTTTTCCATGTATGCCTCTTTAGTTCTCTAATGCCGCACGTAAGAATCCCTGATGCGCGTCAAGTCTGGCGCGCGCCGCAGCGGCATCCAGCCCGCTTAAGATCATCAGAATGGCCGGTTTAACGTCATACCCGGTCTGTTTCAACACCTCTTCCGCCTCTTCACGGGAGGTGCCGGTAGCTTCCACCACCATGCGGCACGCCCTGTCGATGAGCTTCACGTTAGTGGCTTTCATGTCCACCATCAGGTTCTGATAGACCTTGCCGAATTTCACCATCGCGCCGGTAGAGATCATGTTCAGCACCAGCTTTTGCGCGGTGCCGGATTTCAGGCGGGTGGAGCCGGTTAAGGCTTCCGGGCCGACAACGGGCGAGATGGCGATCGACGCAATCTGGGCAATCGGTGAGCCAGGATTACAGGAGATCGCCACGGTGGTGCAGCCGATCTGGTTCGCAAATGCCAGGCCGCCAATCACGTACGGCGTGCGTCCGGAGGCCGCCAGCCCGACCACCAGATCCTGCGCAGTCAGGTTGAGTGCTTTGAGATCGTCTTCACCGAGCTGTTGACTGTCCTCGGCCCCTTCCACCGCCTTCAGTAATGCCCCCGGACCACCGGCAATCAGGCCGATGACCAGGCCGTGCGGTACACCAAAGGTTGGTGGACATTCTGAAGCATCCAGCACCCCCAGACGCCCGCTGGTGCCCGCGCCCATGTAGATGATGCGTCCGCCCGCTTTCAGTGCGGCGGCGGCGGCATCGACGGCTTTCGCCACCTCAGGTAATGTTTCTTTCACTGCCTGCGCGACCAGCGTATCCTGTTGGTTAAAGCGATTAACCAGGTCAAGCGTGGAGAGCGCATCGAGATCCAGGGTTTGTGGATTGCGGGATTCTGATACCAGTGAGCCGAGATTCATTTTTTTGTGCCTCAAGAATTTTTAATTCATAATAGTCGCATTATAATGGAATATAAAATTCATTCAGGCGAGCAGAATTCGCATTTGCTGCACTCATCACATTTCGCCAGGAGTCCTTATGAACTGTTTAATTCGTATCCGCCAGCGATACGCGGGTTTTGCCCAGAGTGATAAAAAACTGGCGGACTTTTTGCTCACCCAGCCCGATCGTGCCCGCCACTTAAGTTCCCAGCAGCTGGCAAGCGAGGCGGGAGTGAGTCAGTCCAGCGTGGTCAAATTCGCGCAAAAAATTGGGTTTAAAGGTTTTCCGGCGCTGAAGCTGGCGCTGAGCGAAGCCCTGGCCAGCAATCCGAATCCGCAATCCATGCCGGTGCACAACCAGATCCGCGGCGATGATCCGATGCGTCTGGTGGGCGAAAAGCTGATCAAGGAGAAGGTCGCGGCGATGCACGCCACGCTTGACGTCAACAGTGAAGAGAAGCTGCTGGAAAGCGTCGCCATGCTGCACGCGGCACGGCGGGTGATCCTCACCGGGATCGGGGCGTCGGGGCTGGTGGCGCGAAACTTTGGCTGGAAGTTGAACAAGATCGGCCTGATAGCCATCGTTGAGCAGGATATGCATGCCCTGCTGGCGACCGTGCAGGCGATGGCGCCTGATGATTTGTTGCTGGCGATCTCCTATTCCGGCGAACGTCGGGAGATTAATCTTGCCGCCGATGAAGCCCTGCGCGTAGGCGGGAAAATCCTGGCTATCACCGGCTTTACGCCTAATGCACTGCAGCAGCGGGCTACGCGTTGTCTGTACACTATTGCCGAAGAGCAGGCCACCCGCAGCGCGGCGATCTCCTCTACCAGCGCGCAGATGATGCTCACCGACCTGCTGTTTATGGCCCTGGTCCAGCAGGATCTGGAGCGCGCCCCGGAACGCATACGTCACAGCGAAGCGCTGGTAAAAAAACTGGTTTGAGCAGGGAATGAGCGTATAATGCCCGCCCTGTTTGTGTTGTTTCTGAGAATTTCCTGATGGCGCTGTTAATCACCAAAAAATGCATCAATTGCGATATGTGCGAACCTGAATGCCCGAACCAGGCCATTTCGATGGGGGACACCATTTATGAGATTAACAGCGACCGCTGCACCGAATGCATTGGCCATTACGAGACGCCAACCTGCCAGAAGGTGTGCCCAATCCCCAATACCATCCTGAAAGATCCGGCACATTCTGAATCCGAAGAGCAGTTATGGGACAAGTTCGTCCTGATGCACCACGCGGATAAGATTTAACTTTCGATAATCACCGTGGCGCAGGCGTAATGACGTTCATCCGCCAGCGTGACGTGCATATGCGCCACACCGAGCTTTTCTGCCAG
Organism: Leclercia sp. GLN_9; assembly: GCF_043105735.1. Classification (NCBI taxonomy): domain Bacteria; kingdom Pseudomonadati; phylum Pseudomonadota; class Gammaproteobacteria; order Enterobacterales; family Enterobacteriaceae; genus Leclercia; species Leclercia sp. GLN_9. The sequence goes on along the minus strand of NZ_JBICLV010000005.1, from coordinate 24,293 downwards.
CGCTAATGCCTCGCCCCACAGCCTAAGGCGCGGTTTGCCCAACTCATCGTTAAACACTTCGAACTGATTAAACGCCAGGCCATTGCGGATCCCGGTGCCGAAAGCTTTCGCCGCCGCCTCCTTCACCGCAAAACGCTTGGCCAGAAAACGCACCGGCTGCTGGTGCGTTTCCCAGATGGCCCACTCGTTATCGCTGAGCACCCGGCGGGCAAGGCGATCGCCGCTACGGGTAATCACCGCTTCGATACGGGCGATTTCAACGATATCCGTGCCTAAGCCGAGGATGGCCATTACTTGCGGGCTTCCTGCATCAGACGTTTCATCTCGGCCACCGCCTCTTTCAGGCCGCTCATCACTGCACGTCCAATAATGGCATGACCAATGTTCAGCTCGTGCATCTCCGGGATCGCGGCAATGGCTTTGACGTTATGGTACGTCAGGCCGTGACCGGCATTGACCTTGAGGCCAAGACCCGCAGCATAGGCAGCGGCTCTGGCAATGCGATCCAGCTCTTTTGCCTGGGTCGCTTCGTCTTCGGCATCGGCATAGCAGCCGGTATGGATTTCAATGTACGGCGCACCCACGTCTGCGGCGGCTTTGATCTGCGCTTCATCAGCATCGATAAAAAGCGATACCAGGATCCCGGCATCGGCCAGGCGTTTGCAGGCATCACGCATCTTGTCCAGCTGACCGGCCACGTCCAGCCCGCCTTCAGTGGTCACTTCCTGGCGCTTTTCCGGCACCAGGCAGCAGAAGTGCGGTTTGGTCTCAACGGCGATGGCCAGCATCTCTTCGGTGACGGCCATCTCCAGATTCATGCGGGTGTCCAGCGTCTGGCGCAGAACACGTACGTCACGATCGGTAATATGGCGACGGTCTTCGCGCAGATGCACGGTAATGCCATCGGCACCTGCCTGCTCAGCAATGAATGCCGCCTGAACCGGATCAGGATAGGCCGTACCGCGCGCGTTGCGCAGGGTGGCAATGTGATCAATGTTGATGCCTAACAGTAATTCAGCCATGACAATCCTCGGTTTTATTTTGGTTCGTTTCCCCTCGCCCTGGCCCTCTCTCACTGGGTGAAGGCTGGAGCCGGGGTGTACTCAATACGTTAACGCTTCGGTATAAACTGCCGAAATAATTCGCGGCTCTTAAGGGGCTTGCCACCAAGATACGGCTTGAGCGCAATACGGGTAAAGCGTTTTGCCGCCCGCAGGGTGCTGGCGTCGGGAAACTCGCGTTCTGCCAGCGCCCGTAGATCCCGTCCGGTGAAGGTGCTGTTATCAATGACGACGCTGGCAATAAAGCCCTTCTCTTCGCGATAGCGGTAGGTCATGGTGTCTTCGACCGGATCGCCGCTGCCTGCACAGTGCATAAAATCGACGCCATACCCCAGATGCCCAAGCAACGCCAGCTCGAAGCGACGCAGCACAGGTTCGGGCGAGCCGGTAACACCCGCCAGCGCCTGGATACAGTGCAGATAATCGAAAAAGAGTTCAGAGAAGCGGGTCTCATGTTCAAGAACGCGCGTAATCAGCTCGTTCACATACAGACCGCTGTACAGCGTAATACCAGAGAGGGGGAGCGCCAGAGAAACGGCTTCGGCACTGCGCAGGGTTTTGACTTCCCCGCGCCCACTGAAGCGCACCAGCAGTGGGGTGAAGGGTTGTAGCGTACCCTTCAGGTTAGAACGTTTGGAACGTGCGCCTTTAGCAACAAGGCGCACGCGGCCTGATTCTTCCGTGAAGACGTCCAGCATCAGGCTGGTTTCGCTCCAGGGACGACTATGCAGTACAAATGCACGCTGCCAGCCTTCCATCATACTCGTCGTCTTTCAGGTTGCAGGCGCGTTGGCTGCGTCCGTTCACCCCAGCCAGTGAGTGGATTAAGCTCCCGGGGATTCGCGGCCATGCCGCGTGACTCAGCCTCCGGCCTCGCTCCTTCGGAGCCAGTGTAAGCGCTGTTCAAAACACGTTGTGTTTTGTCCTGCACCTCGAAAGCCATAGAGTGTGAAACGCTATACGTCGTCGCCGTAACCAAGACTGCGCAGTGCGCGCTCGTCATCGGCCCAGCCAGATTTCACTTTTACCCACAGTTCCAGGTGAACCGGGGCTTCAAACATCTCTTGCATGTCCTTACGGGCTTCAATACCGATGGTTTTGATTTTGGCACCTTTGTTGCCAATCACCATCTTCTTCTGCCCTTCGCGCTCAACGAGGATCAGCCCGTTGATGTCATAGCCGCCGCGCTCGTTGCTCTGGAAACGTTCGATTTCCACGGTCACAGAGTACGGCAGTTCAGCGCCGAGGAAACGCATCAGCTTTTCACGGATGATTTCAGACGCCATAAAGCGCTGAGAACGGTCAGTGATGTAATCTTCCGGGAAGTGATGAATCGCTTCTGGCAGATGCTTACGCACGATGCCCGCGATGGTATCGACGTTCAGACCGGTCTCGGCAGAGAGCGGAACGATATCGAGGAAGTTCATCTGGCTACCCAGCCACTGCAGATGCGGCAGCAGATCGGCTTTTTCCTGCACGTTATCAACTTTGTTGACCGCGAGGATCACCGGCGTTTTACCGTCGCGCAGCTTGTTCAGCACCATCTCGTCGTCCGGCGTCCAGCGGGTGCCTTCGACCACGAAAATGACCAGCTCAACGTCACCGATAGAGCTGCTCGCCGCCTTGTTCATCAGACGGTTAATGGCGCGTTTTTCTTCCATGTGCAGACCCGGGGTATCGACATAAATAGCCTGATACGCCCCTTCGGTATGGATACCGACAATACGGTGACGGGTGGTCTGCGCCTTGCGGGAAGTGATGGAAATCTTCTGTCCCAGCAGATTATTCAGCAGGGTTGACTTGCCTACGTTCGGACGGCCGACGATAGCAACAAAACCGCAGTAACTCTTTTCTTCGCTCATTCCAGCTCCAGCATTTTTAACGCCTGTTCGGCGGCAGCCTGTTCCGCCTTGCGACGGCTTGAACCTGTGCCAACCACCGGTTCACTCAGGCCACTGACCTGGCAATGGATGGTAAATTCCTGATCGTGTGCTTCGCCACGAACCTGCACCACCAGATAAGATGGCAACGGCAGATGGCGACCCTGCAAATACTCCTGCAAACGAGTCTTTGGATCTTTCTGTTTATCACCCGGGCTGATTTCATCCAGACGCGACTGATACCAGTTCAGGATCAGCTGCTCAACCGTCTGGATATCGCTGTCGAGGAAAACGCCACCGATTAACGCTTCGACGGTATCCGCGAGAATAGATTCACGACGGAAGCCGCCGCTTTTCAGTTCGCCAGGCCCGAGTCGCAGGCACTCACCCAGTTCAAATTCACGGGCAATTTCGGCAAGCGTATTGCCACGTACCAGCGTTGCGCGCATGCGACTCATATCACCTTCGTCCACGCGCGGGAAGCGATGATAAAGCGCATTCGCAATAACAAAACTTAAAATGGAGTCGCCCAGGAATTCGAGTCTCTCATTATGTTTGCTGCTGGCACTGCGATGGGTTAATGCCTGTTGCAACAACTCCTGATGCTGAAAAGTGTAGCCCAGCTTCCGTTGAAGCCGATTAATTACGATGGGGTTCATGCGATACCAATAGAATAAATGCGTCAAAAATGCAGCACACGAAACCGTCCTGAAAAAGCCAACGCGGTTTCGTGTGCCGTGGCACTGAATCAGCGCCAACCTTAAACTTCGGGGGAATATTCTATACGCAACGACAGGGGTTGTCGTTAGTCAGAAGAGATTTATCACTGAAATAATTCACGTAGCCTCTGATTAAAGAGACTACGTGCGTATTTATCAGGAATTAGTGGATGCCGCCGATACGATTTAACCGTACGCCGGTCGGCCATTCGCCTTCCTGTTTCTCAAAGCTCATCCAGATAGTGGTCGCTTTGCCGACCAGATTCGCTTCCGGCACAAAGCCCCAGTAACGGCTGTCCGCGCTGTTGTCGCGGTTATCACCCATCATGAAGTAGTGTCCCGGCGGCACAATCCAGGTCGCCAGCTGCTGCCCCTGCTGATGATAGTACATCCCCAGCTGATCCTGAGCGATGGAGACGGTCAGGATACGGTGCGTCACATCGCCCAACGTCTCTTTACGCTCGTTCAGACGAATACCGTTCTCTTTGGTCTCGCCTTTCGGCAGCTGGAAGAAACCGCTGGTCGCTTCGCCACCGTTACGGCGGGCAAACGTCTGTACAAAGTCGCTGGGCTCAACGCCGGAATAGGTTACTGCCAGCGCGCTTCCACAGGCCGTACCGGAACTGCATCCAGGCTGAACCGTTACCTCTTTGGAGACCGGATTATAGGTCACCTTGTCGCCCGGCACGCCAACGGTGCGTTTGATGTAATCCAGACGCGGATCGTCCGGGTATTTAAACACCACGATGTCGCCACGTTTCGGATGACCGGTTTCGATCAGCGTTTTCTGGTAGATCGGATCTTTAATGCCGTAGGCAAACTTCTCCACCAGAATAAAATCACCGATCAGCAACGTTGGCATCATCGAACCGGATGGGATCTGGAAAGGTTCATAGATAAACGAACGTACCACCAGCACAATGGCCAGCACCGGAAAGACAGAAGCGCCCGTTTCCAGCCAACCCGGCTTCGGGCTGACTTTTTTCAGGGTTTTCGCATCCAACTGGTCGCCCGTGGCCGCCTGCGCGGCGGCCTGGCGTTCGTGACGTTTCGGGGCAAAGATAAACTTATCCAGACACCACAACAGCCCTGTCACCAGGGTGGCAACCACCAGGATCAGGGCAAACATGTTCGCCATGCCAACTCCTTAAAGGATTATTTTCCGTCTTTACCCACGTGCAGAATGGCGAGGAACGCTTCCTGCGGCAGTTCGACGTTACCGACCTGCTTCATACGCTTCTTACCTTCTTTCTGCTTCTGGAGCAGCTTTTTCTTACGGCTGACGTCACCGCCATAGCATTTTGCCAGAACGTTTTTACGCAACTGTTTCACCGTCGAACGGGCGATGATGTGGTTGCCAATGGCTGCCTGAATCGCAATGTCGAACTGCTGGCGCGGAATGAGCTCTTTCATCTTCTCGACCAGTTCACGACCGCGATACGGAGCATTGTCGTTGTGGGTAATCAGTGCCAGCGCATCGACGCGCTCGCTGTTGATCAGCACGTCCACACGCACCATGTTAGAGGCCTGGAAGCGTTTGAAGTTGTAATCCAGCGACGCATAACCGCGGGAGGTAGACTTCAGGCGGTCGAAGAAGTCGAGCACCACTTCTGCCATCGGGATTTCGTAGGTCAGCGCAACCTGGTTACCGTGGTAAACCATGTTGGTCTGCACGCCGCGTTTTTCGATACAGAGCGTGATGACGTTACCCAGGAATTCCTGCGGCAGCAGCATATGACACTCTGCAATCGGCTCGCGCAGCTCATGAATATTGTTCAGCGGCGGCAGCTTGGATGGGCTGTCGACGTAGATAACCTCTTTCGAGGTGGTCTCCACTTCGTAAACTACCGTCGGCGCAGTGGTAATCAGATCCAGATCGTACTCACGCTCCAGACGCTCCTGGATGATCTCCATGTGCAGCAGGCCGAGGAAGCCGCAGCGGAAGCCGAAGCCCAGCGCCGTGGAGCTTTCTGGCTCATAGAACAGGGAAGCATCGTTCAGGCTCAGTTTGCCGAGCGCGTCACGGAAGTTCTCGTAATCATCAGAGCTGACCGGGAACAGACCTGCGTAAACCTGTGGCTTCACCTTTTTGAAGCCTGGCAGCGCTTTATCTGCCGGGTTACGTGCCTGGGTCAGGGTATCGCCCACTGGCGCGCCAAGAATGTCTTTGATGGCACAAACCAGCCAGCCTACCTCGCCGCATTTCAACTCGGTACGGTCAACCTGTTTTGGCGTGAAGATCCCCAGACGGTCAGCGTTATAGACCTGGCCGGTACTCATCACTTTAATTTTGTCGCCTTTGCGCATGGTGCCGTTTTTAATACGCACCAGCGAGACAACGCCAAGGTAGTTATCGAACCAGGAGTCGATAATCAGCGCCTGCAGTGGCGCATCGGCATCACCTTCCGGGGCCGGGATATCACGCACCAGACGTTCCAGCACGTCGGTTACACCCACGCCGGTTTTCGCCGAGCAGCGTACTGCGTCCGTCGCATCGATACCGACGATATCTTCAATCTCTTCCGCTACGCGTTCAGGATCGGCGGCTGGCAGGTCGATTTTGTTCAGTACCGGCACCACTTCGAGATCCATTTCCATCGCGGTATAGCAGTTGGCCAGCGTCTGGGCTTCTACGCCCTGCCCGGCATCAACCACCAGCAGCGCGCCTTCGCAGGCCGCCAGCGAACGGGAAACTTCATAAGAGAAGTCAACGTGGCCTGGGGTATCGATAAAGTTCAGCTGATAGGTTTCACCATCAGACGCTTTGTAGTCGAGCGTGACGCTCTGCGCTTTAATAGTAATGCCGCGTTCGCGTTCCAGGTCCATGGAGTCCAGTACCTGGGCTGCCATTTCACGATCAGACAGGCCACCGCAAATCTGGATAATACGGTCAGACAGCGTCGACTTACCGTGGTCAATGTGAGCAATGATCGAAAAGTTACGTATGTTCTTCATATAGTTAAATAATTATGCCTTACGAATTCCTGGAGGCCGCTGTTCTTAGCCTGACGTTTTTCAGTGCGAAAACGCAGCATTCTACACTACATCTCCTTCACCGGGAAATGCTCTTCCAGCAAGCTTAGCGTGAAGATTCAGCGTTTTCTTTTATGAGATGTAAATAAAGCAAAGCCCGGTGACATCACCGGGCTTCAGAAGAGAGCATTTCGACACGAAGCTGATCGGGGGGCAATCCAACACTGAGGATCACAGGCTGCCACTCTTCACGGACGGCAAGCCTGGATGAAAAGCCGCGGGCAAGTAAAAATCCCCCCACGCCACCCAGAGCTGCCCCGCACATTGCGGCAAGATCGGTACTGAACATAACCTGGAAGACGCCCCCCAGGGTAAACAGCCCCACCAGCGGCGAGAGGTAGACCAGCATGGCAGAACCAAGCAGGCTGCCTTCAGCGATCCCTAACTCGACTTTTTGTCCTGCAACCAGCGGCTCTTCGCTGGGTACACTAATGGTGTGTGACGTTTGCGGCCCGAGTTTATTCAGCACCCGGCTTCCGCAGCCGGCGCGGGAGGCGCAGCTGTTACAGGATGCTTTGACGTCACAGCTAACCAGCGCGATGCCATCCTGCCATGAAACGACAGTTGCCCACTCTTTGATCATGGTGCGGCCCTGAATTTAATGCTGTCGGCGATGCGTTTAGCCGTTTGTGGCGGTAGCTCACCCACGACGGTGATCTCGGCGTTATCACGCACGGTGGTACTCACAGTTCGGCGTCCGGTGCGCAGCATCTGATCGGCGCTGACCGCTGTTGCCCGGTTGACGTTAACCGAGAAGCTGAACAGACCGTCGGAGTAAAGACGGGATTCAACCGCAGTATCAATCGTCGGTAGCTGACGTCGACTGCTGGAGACTTCACTAAAGCCCTGAGGGATCCAGTTTGGTGCCCAGTTGAAGCTGACAGGGTCGCCTGCCGGTACAGAAAGCAGCGGCGGCAGGTTGGCTTTTGCCAGATTCTGCATGCTGTTGCCAACCTGATCGTTAATGGTGAAGGCGATCACCCGGAACTGTTCCAGCGTCTCGCCATCCCGATCCAGCAGATCGACACGCATAGGCAGCCTGGTCTCAGCATCCATCCACACGATATAGCTGTAACGCGTTCCGTCTCTGGCGACCACGCGCAGCACTTCACAGAGCCGGTCAGCAATGCGGGTACGCCCTACGGAGATAAAGTCGTAGTAAGGAGCAAGCCGTTTGAAATCGGTATAGATGAGCGAAGGCAGCGAATCAACGATGTAATCGCCGTTCAGCGTAAAGGGTTCAAGACCCGGCTCAAAATAGCTGATTTCGTTGCCACGCTGCACAACTTCGCGGCGCGGACCATCCATCTGCAATAGCTGGGCAAGCGGCTGTTTATCAAGACGGGCATGGCGATAGCGTAACGACTCTACACCTTGCTTATTAATGCTGATAAAAGACAGCTCGTAGTTGAGTGACTGGCTGGCCTGGTTCATTTGCTGTAACAACGCCCCGGACGATACATCAGCCGAGGCGTTGACAGTGAAGAACAGGCTACCCGCCATCAGAGACATGGCGCACCAAAGTTGCTTCATTACTGCGATTGCGTTCCTAAAGTTTGGTTTCCAGGCACTTGCACAGCAGCCTGCTGGGTTTGTGCTTGCTCAAACTGAAGTTGTTCGGAATGCAGACGGCGCTGCAATTCGTAGTCCTGCAACATCGCATTGATGCGACGGCGTTGCTCTTGTACCTGCTGCTGCTGACCGGCGCCTGCCGATGCATCAGAAGGAATACCCAGGCTTACCGGGCTGGCTTTGCCCATCATCGGCAGCGTGTTAAACACTGGCGCTTCTGGTTGCTGGTTGACTTCAGATTGATTGTTATACTGCTGGACGCCAACAATAACTGCAAGCGATACGCACGCAGCGACGCCCATTTGCGTCAGTTGACTTGCCCAGGGACGCACTTTGTTCCAGAAAGGCATCTTCTGCCACTGGTGCGGTGCCGGTTGGGCTTCAGGAATCAGCGGAGTGGCTTGAGAAACAGGTTCATTCTCGATGGCAGCCATTACGCGAGCTGAGATATCGAAATGGAGAACGTCACTGGTATCACCGCGCAGGGTATCGCGGATGAGATGATAACTCTCCCAGGTTTTTTGCATCTCAGGAGAGCGAGAAAGCTCATTAAGCATCTCACTGTCCAGCGTTTCACCATCCATTAAAGCGGAAAGTTGTTCTTTCTGCATGCCTAATACCTTTTCCAGTATCCCGCTATCGTCAACGCCTGATTAGCGGTTGAACTTTATTATCAATAGCTTCTCGCGCACGAAAAATTCGTGAGCGAACCGTACCGACCGGGCAATCCATGATAGCGGCTATCTCTTCATAGCTCAGGCCATCTAACTCCCGCAACGTAATTGCCATGCGTAAATCTTCCGGAAGCGACTCGATGGTGCGAAAAACTATTTGTCTCAGTTCTTCTGACAACATTAAGTTCTCAGGGTTCGAAATTTCTTTTAACGCACCGCCGCTTTCAAAGTTTTCTGCGTCAATGGCGTCAACATCGCTTGAAGGCGGACGGCGGCCCTGAGCGACGAGGTAGTTCTTGGCGGTATTGACAGCAATACGATACAGCCAGGTATAAAAAGCACTATCTCCCCGGAAAGATTCCAGCGCGCGATAGGCCTTGATAAAAGATTCTTGTACGACATCAGGGACATCGCCTGACGGTACATAACGGGACACCAGACTCGCCACTTTATGCTGGTAGCGCACCACCAGTAAGTTAAAGGCTTTCTGATCTCCCTTCTGGACCCGTTCAACCAGAATCTGGTCCGTTAACTGCTCGCTCATCCGAGGTAATGTCTCCCCAAACCTAAAATCCACGCGTTATCGAAACGCCACTCCAAACACTGCACTGTGAGCAAGCAGTTGCTTTGAGGGTCTTTTTTTCAAAAAGTTCCGTCACGCCTTTGTTTTTGTTAATCGTGTCGCAGACTGTTCATTTTCTCTCATTATAAGTCTGATACCGAAACGCACCCAGTTTCTGATAAGAATTGGCATTTACCGCTTGCAGGGTACCGCAAGACTGGCTTTATTTCACCACAAAATCTGAAGCTAACGATCTGCTTCGCAAAATATTTCTGCTCTTTTTGTGCCTGCTTGTTCCTGGCGTGTTGTTTAGTCATTGCAACTAACCTTAAAAAAAACGTGCGATTCCTCGCATTCGGGTGCTATGCTGGCCAAACACTGTTTAGTAAATTAAACACACATCATGAACGCAATGACTGACCTCTCCTGTGACGTACTGATTATCGGCAGCGGTGCCGCTGGCCTTTCACTGGCGCTGCGACTCGCCTCACACCAGAAAGTGATTGTTCTCAGCAAGGGTCCCATCAATGAAGGCTCCACCTTCTATGCACAGGGCGGGATTGCCGCTGTGTTTGATGAAACGGACAGTATCGACTCCCACGTAGAAGATACCCTGATTGCCGGTGGCGGTATCGTGGATAAGCACGCCGCTGAGTTTGTCGCCAGTAATGCCCGACATTGCGTTCAGTGGCTTATCGATCAGGGTGTGTTGTTTGATACCCACGTCCAGCCCAACGGTGAAGAGAGTTATCACCTGACGCGGGAAGGCGGCCATAGCCATCGCCGTATCCTGCACGCTGCGGATGCCACCGGTAAAGAGGTGGAAACGACCCTGGTCAGCCAGGCGTTGAGTCATCCGAACATCCAGGTGCTGGAACGCAGCAATGCGGTAGACTTGATCATTTCCGACAAGATTGGTCTGCCAGGTACGCGCCGCGTCGTGGGTGCCTGGGTCTGGAACCGTAATAAAGAGACGGTAGAAACCTGCCGGGCCAAATCGGTGGTACTGGCGACAGGCGGTGCTTCCAAGGTGTACCAGTACACCACTAACCCCGATATCTCTTCAGGCGACGGGATTGCCATGGCCTGGCGTGCAGGCTGTCGCGTGGCCAATCTGGAATTTAATCAGTTCCACCCCACCGCATTATTCCACCCGCAGGCCCGCAATTTCCTGCTGACTGAAGCCCTGCGCGGTGAAGGCGCGCATCTGAAGCGCCCGGATGGCACACGCTTTATGCCGGACTTCGACGAGCGGGGCGAATTGGCCCCGCGTGATGTCGTGGCCCGCGCTATCGATCATGAAATGAAACGCCTGGGCGTGGATTGCATGTATCTGGATATCAGCCACAAACCCGCAGAATTTGTGCGTCAGCACTTCCCGACCATCTATGAAAAATTGCTGGGGTTAGGCATCGACATCACCAAAGAGCCGATGCCTGTGGTGCCCGCGGCCCACTATACCTGCGGTGGAGTGATGGTGGACGATCATGGCCGCACCGACGTCGACGGCCTGTATGCGATCGGCGAAGTGAGTTATACCGGCCTGCATGGTGCCAACCGTATGGCCTCTAACTCGCTGCTGGAGTGTGTGGTCTATGGCTGGTCGGCGGCAGAAGATATTACCAAGCGCATGCCTTACGCCCGTCAGGCAGAAAATCTGCCCGCCTGGGATGAAAGCCGCGTGGAAAACCCGGATGAACTGGTGGTGATCCAGCATAACTGGCACGAACTGCGCCTCTTTATGTGGGATTACGTGGGGATTGTACGCACCACCAAGCGGCTGGAGCGCGCCCTGCGTCGCATTACCATGTTACAGCAGGAGATTGACGAGTATTACGCTCACTTCCGCGTGTCAAACAATCTGCTGGAGCTGCGTAATCTGGTCCAGGTGGCGGAGCTGATTGTGCGTTGCGCAATGATGCGTAAAGAGAGCCGCGGGCTGCATTATACGCTCGACTACCCGGAACAACTTGAGCACTCCGGGCCGTCCGTGCTCTCGCCGCTGGCTCACATAAACAGATAGAACGGGTGGGTCAGCGCCGTATAATCCTCGGAATAACGCTGATCTGGCCCGCGGATCACCAGCCTGTCGCTGAAGCACTCTCCTTCTTTCGGCGACAGCGCCACCAGAACCCGGTGCGGTAACCTGCCGTCCGTGTCAGCAATGTCGGTGCGCAGACGTAAATACCAGCCCATTTCCAGTGCGTTATTGATTAGCGCACTGCCCGCGCTTTCCGGTAATACCACGCAGAAAAAACCCTCTTCGGTGATCAACGCCGCCGCACAGGCTAATAGCGCACCGTGATCGAGCGAGCCGGTTGAACGAGCCTGGTCGCGCTCGGGCGTTGCGCACCCGACGCCGGGTTCATAATAAGGAGGATTACTGACAATTAAGTCATAGCGAGCCGTTTGCTCTGGTGCCCAGGTAAGAACATCCGCACAATGGAGTGCAATGCGAGAGGCCCAGGGGGATTCAGCCACGTTTTCTGCTGCCTGTTCGGCCGCACGAGGATCCAGCTCTACCGCATCAAGCGTGGTTGACGGCTCGGTGCGCTGCGCCAGCATAAGGGCTAATAACCCGCTGCCGCTGCCAATATCAAGGATACGTTTAACGCCTGCAACCGGTGCCCATGCCCCCAGTAAAATGCCATCGGTGCCGACTTTCATTGCACAGCGGTCGTGAGCGACAAAGAACTGCTTAAAGGTAAAACCATCGCGGCGCAGCTGCGCTTTGAGTTGAGACATGTCAGAGCAACCTTCAAAATGAAACGGGAGTAGCATAGGGGAAAGCGTAACGACGGAAAAGGGATATCCACACAAACAGATGAAGATTGCAGCCATAACGTCTATAATCAGCGCCCCACACAGAGGTAGAACATGACTGTAACGACTTTTTCCGAACTTGAACTCGACGAAAGCCTTCTGGAAGCCCTCCAGAATAAAGGCTTCACACGCCCGACTGCCATCCAGGCGGCAGCCATTCCGCCTGCGTTAGAAGGCCGCGACGTACTCGGTTCAGCGCCGACAGGCACCGGTAAAACGGCGGCGTACCTGCTGCCTGTCTTGCAGCATCTGATTGATTTCCCCCGCAAGAAATCCGGTCCACCGCGTATCCTTATTCTGACCCCAACACGTGAGTTAGCCGTTCAGGTTGCGGAGCATGCGCGTGAACTGGCCGCCAATACCCATCTGGATATTGCGACCATCACCGGTGGCGTAGCCTACATGAACCACGCCGAAGTGTTCAGTGAGAACCAGGATATCGTGGTCGCCACCACCGGGCGTTTGATGCAGTACATCAAAGAAGAAAACTTTGATTGCCGTGCTGTTGAAACGCTGATTCTGGATGAAGCGGATCGCATGCTGGAGCTGGGCTTCGCGCAGGATATTGAACACATCGCAGGCGAAACCCGCTGGCGCAAACAGACCATGCTGTTTTCTGCCACGCTTGAAGGCGATGCGATTAAAGACTTTGCTGAGCGTCTGCTTAACGATCCGGCAGAAGTTTCTGCCACGCCGTCCACGCGCGAGCGCAAAAAAATTCACCAGTGGTATTACCGTGCTGATAACTACGAGCATAAGCTCGAGTTGCTTAAACATCTGTTAAAACAAGATGACACGACCCGTACCATCGTCTTTGTACGTAAACGCGAACGTGTGCACGAACTGGCTGAACAACTTCGCGCCGCGGGCATTAACAACTGTTATCTCGAAGGTGAGATGGCGCAGATTAAACGTACCGAAGGGATTAAACGCCTGACCGAAGGTCGCGTGAATGTCTTGATTGCCACGGACGTGGCAGCGCGTGGTATCGACATTCCTGAAGTGAGCCATGTGATTAACTTCGACATGCCGCGCAGCGGAGATGTTTACCTTCACCGTATCGGTCGTACCGGGCGTGCAGGCCTTAAAGGCACCGCGATTTCTCTGGTTGAGGCGCATGACTATCTGCTGCTGCAGAAAGTGGGTCGCTACATCGAAGAGCCGGTGAAAGCGCGCGTGATTGACGAACTGCGCCCTACTACGCGCCCACCAAGCGAAAAAATGACGGGTAAACCGTCGAAGAAAGTTCTCGCCAAGCGCGCAGAGAAAAAAGAGAAAGAAAAAGAGAAACCGCGTGTGAAGCAACGCCACCGTGATGCCAAAAACATTGGTAAACGTCGCAAGCCAAGTGGCAGTGAACCTGCTTCACAGAAATAAGCGTAAAAAAACGCCGGGGTTAACCCGGCGTTTTTGTATCTATTCGCTGGCAGCAATTACAGGCTGGCGGTAAAGGTACGGGCAATGACGTCACGCTGCTGTTCTGCAGTCAGTGAGTTAAAGCGAACGGCATAGCCGGATACGCGAATGGTCAGCTGTGGATATTTTTCAGGATGCTTAACGGCATCTTCCAGTGTTTCGCGACGCAGCACGTTAACGTTCAGATGCTGACCGCCTTCAACGCGCACTTCCGGTTTGATTTCCATTGGGATTTCGCGGTACTCAATCTCACCCAGTTTATTAACCGGAACAACTTCATCTTCTGCAAAGCCTGCTTTTGCACATACGCAGCGCGCTTCGCCTTTTTCGCTGTCCAGCAGCCAGAAAGAGTTCAGCAGGTCGTCGTTTGCAGCTTTAGTAATCTGGATACCAGTAATCATGTAATGTCTCCCTTAAACTACACTATTGGGTGTTGCCCATTGTTTAGGGCAATTGGTAAAACCATTGTTGCTTGAGTGTATATATATCAGTCAAACCCTCGTCATTCATTGACGTAAATCAATAAAAACCATATCGACACAAGGGCTATCAGGGAAGATTATTGTTTTATATCAATTTTCTACGAAGCCAGCCTTCAAAAGAATTCGTAATTTTTTAAATATTTTTCATCAAGCTGCCCTTTTACCCCGGCAATTTTGCTCCCTCGTCATAACCAGTTAAGCTAGGAGCAGATAAAATTCGCAGGAGAGCGAGATGACAACACCTTTAACCTGGCATGACGTACTGGCCGATGAGAAAAAACAACCTTACTTCGTCAATACGCTGAACACGGTTGCCGCCGAACGTCAGGACGGCATCACCATCTATCCGCCACAGAAAGACGTATTTAACGCCTTTCGTTTTACCGAACTGGCCGATGTCAAAGTGGTAATTCTTGGCCAGGATCCCTATCACGGGCCGGGCCAGGCGCACGGTCTGGCCTTTTCCGTACGTCCGGGCGTTGCAACTCCCCCTTCCCTCCTGAATATGTATAAGGAGCTGGAAGCCTCGGTGCCAGGATTTACCCGCCCTGCACACGGCTATCTGGAAAGCTGGGCACGCCAGGGCGTGCTGCTGCTGAACACGGTGCTGACGGTACGCGCCGGGCAGGCACACTCCCATGCCAGCCTGGGCTGGGAGACGTTTACGGATAAAGTTATCAGCCTGATTAACCAACATCGGGAAGGGGTTGTGTTTTTACTGTGGGGGTCGCACGCGCAGAAGAAAGGGGCGATCATTGATACCCAGCGCCATCATGTGCTGAAAGCACCGCACCCGTCGCCGCTGTCAGCACACCGCGGCTTTTTTGGCTGCAATCATTTCGTGCTGGCAAATGAATGGCTGGAGAAACAGGGCGAAACGCCAATTAACTGGATGCCAGAGTTACCGGCTGAAAGCGAATAGACTGGATAAACAGAGCAGATATGCAGGCCCGGTAAACATAGCGCCACCGGGCCTATTGCCGGGTGGCGGCTTCGCCTTACCCGGCCTACAAAAACAGAGCGGGATTACGCTTTGTTCTGACGCCACCACTCCGCCAGCAGAACGCCGGTCGCAACGGATACGTTAAGGCTTTCGACATTGCCGGTGCCATCGATAGAGACGCTCAGATCGGCGCTGGACAGTGCCGCATCAGACAGACCATCACGCTCCTGACCCAGCAACAGCACCATTTTACGCGGCAGCGTCGCCTTAAACAGCGGGGTGGTGCCTTTGTGGCTGGAGGTAGTCACAATGGAATAGCCCGCTTTACGGAACTGTTCAATCGCGTCCAACACGCTGTCGCCAGTGATCGGCTGAACGTGTTCCGCGCCGCCTTCCGCGGTACGGATTGCCGCACCGGATTCCAGCAAAGCCGCATCCTGCAACAGTACCCCTTTCACGCCGAAATGGGCGCAGCTGCGCATCATCGCGCCGAGGTTGTGCGGGTTGCCCACGTCTTCCATCGCCAGTACGCAGTCATCTTCCGCTGCCTGGCTAACCCACTGCTTAACGGTCATCCCGTTACGTTTCTTAATCAGGAAGCAAACGCCACCGTGGTGTTCGGTGCCAGACGCTTTGGTAATCTCTGCATCATCTACCACGTGGTAGGCTTTGCGATTGGCGGCCATCCAGCGCAGCGCCTCTTTGAAACGCGGCGTGACGCTCTGGATAAACCAGGCGCGCACGATGCTGTCAGGACGGCTCTGGAACAGGGCCTGACAGGCGTTCTCACCGTAGACACGCGTCTCTTCCGCGCGTTGACGGCGGATGACTTCTGGATCAATCACCGTTTTACCGGCCATGCTGCCGTGATCGACAGGGGCCTTCGACTCATCGCCCGGCGCGCGGGAAACGGTACGCCACGGGGAAGCGTCGCGGTTAAAGTCGTCGCGTTTGAAATCATCACGCTTACGGTCGTCACGTTTACGATCGTCGCGTTTGCGGTCATCACCGCGGCTGTTTCTCTCATCGCGGGCGGGGCGACGGCCACCGTCTGCACGAGATGGCCCTGGACGCCCGCCACCTTTTCCGGTACGCGGATTTTCGGTGCGTTTATCAGAGTCATCATCACTGCGGACATACATCACTTTGACCTTGCCGCTTTTGTTTTTCAGTTCGTCGTTCATGCTTTTCTCCACCAGCGCTGCGCGAAGCGCGCAGATTACCCGATGTACCCGCGCATAGCCATTACTTCGTATAAAAGCCTGTGACTATTGTTCTCATTGAATAAAACGCATTGTTGTTTCAAACAGGGTCGCTGATAATATGTAACATATTGGAAACATAACCGGCATGTTGCCGATTTGTCCCCCTGCTCTACCTGAGGTTAGTTATGAATACCGTATGTGCCAACTGCCAGGCTCTTAACCGCATTCCAGAGGATCGAATTGATGATGGAGCAAAATGCGGACGCTGCGGTCATGAATTGTTCGATGGTGATGTCATTAATGCTACCGGTGCAACTCTGGATAAACTGCTGAAGGACGATCTGCCGGTAGTGGTCGATTTCTGGGCGCCCTGGTGCGGCCCGTGCCGCAATTTTGCACCGATCTTTGAAGATGTCGCAGAAGAGCGTAACGGCAAAATGCGTTTTGTGAAAGTGAACACCGAAGCTGAACGTGAGCTGAGCGCACGCTTCCGCATTCGCAGTATTCCAACCATCATGATTTTCAAGAATGGTGAGGTGGTCGATATGTTGAACGGCGCAGTGCCAAAAGCCCCGTTTGACAGCTGGCTGAACGAATCCCTCTGATATTCCGGGGCACGTAACTTGTGCCCCGCTCTCGCCTCTGCGAGAATGGCGTTTTTTCTACGCTCTCCCCCCATGACTGATAACGCCGTACTGCAATTGCGCGCCGAACGCCTGGCGCGTGCGACTCGCCCTTTTCTTGCCCGTGGTAACCGCATTCGTCGCTGTCAGCGCTGCCTGCTGCCGCTTAAGCAGTGCCTGTGCGCTACGCTGACACCCAGCGAGGCTAAAAGCCGTTTCTGTCTGGTAATGTTTGATACGGAACCGATGAAGCCCAGCAATACTGGCCGACTCATCGCCGATATTTTACCGGATACCGCTGCTTTCCAGTGGTCTCGCACCGAACCGCCGCAGGCACTCCTGGATTTGGTCGCCAGCCCGGATTATCAGCCGATGGTGGTGTTCCCGGCGTCTTATGCCGGAGAAACGCGTGAAGTGCTTACCGTTCCCCCTTCCGGCAAGCCCCCGCTGTTTATTATGCTGGATGGCACCTGGACCGAAGCGCGTAAGATGTTCCGTAAGAGTCCTTATCTGGATGCCCTGCCGGTAATCTCGGTCGATCTGTCACGTGTTTCTTCTTATCGCCTGCGTGAAGCCCACGCTGACGGCCAATACTGCACAGCCGAAGTGGCGATTGCGCTACTGGATCTGGCGGGCGATACCCTGGCAGCCAGTGCGCTTGGTGGCCATTTTTCCTGTTTTCGCGAACGCTATCTCGCAGGAAAAACCACTCATAAGGGAAGCATCACAGCAACAGAGCCGGAAAGCGTTTAATATCATCAGGTCACTCGCCTTTTCAGGAGACTTGTATGAGCCAGCGCGGGTTAGAAGCATTACTCCGCCCTAAATCCATCGCCGTCATCGGCGCGTCGATGAAACCCGAACGCGCCGGTTACCTGATGATGCGGAACCTGCTCGCAGGCGGTTTCAACGGCCCAATTCTGCCGGTAACGCCTGCTTATAAAGCCGTGCTGGGCGTCCTGGCCTGGCCAGACGTGGACAGCCTGCCCTTTATCCCCGATCTCGCGGTGCTTTGTACTCATGCCCGACGCAATATCACGCTGCTTGAGGCGCTGGGTAAAAAGGGCTGTAAAACCTGCATCATTCTCTCCTCACCTCCTGAACAACAGACGGCGCTTCTGGCCTGCGCGGCGCGATTCCAGATGCGACTGCTGGGGCCAAACAGCCTTGGCCTGCTGGCGCCCTGGCAGGGGCTGAACGCCAGTTTCTCGCCTGTTCCAATACGTAAAGGCAAGCTGGCCTTTATCTCGCAGTCGGCGGCGGTCTCCAATACGATTCTCGACTGGGCACAGCAGCGTGAGATGGGGTTCTCCTACTTTATCGCCCTGGGCGATGGGCTGGACATCGATGTCGACGAGCTGCTGGATTTTCTGGCACGCGATACCAAAACCAGTGCCATCCTGCTCTATCTTGAGCATCTGAGCGATGCCCGACGCTTTGTCTCCGCGGCCCGTAGTGCCTCGCGCAATAAACCGATCCTGGTGATCAAAAGCGGTCGTAGCCCGGCCGCTCAGCGTCTTTTGCACTCGCATTCCGGGATGGACCCCGCCTGGGATGCCGCCATCCAGCGTGCCGGTTTACTGCGCGTTCAGGATACCCATGAACTCTTTTCGGCTGTCGAAACGCTCAGCCATATGCGTCCGCTCCGGGGTGAACGGCTGATGATCATCAGCAACGGAGCCGCCCCCGCCGCGCTGGCGCTGGATGAACTCTGGCTGCGTAACGGCAAGCTGGCCGCGCTCAGTGAAGAGACGCTCCAGCGCCTGCGTGAGGCGCTGCCTCCTGGCGTAGAGCCGGGTAATCCACTCGATTTGCGTGACGATGCCAGCAGCGATCGCTATATCAGCGCCCTGAACATTCTGCTGGAGAGCCAGGATTTTGATGCCCTGATGGTTATTCACTCTCCGAGCGCCGTCGCGCCAGGGAGTGAAAGTGCCCGTTCGCTGATTGAAACTGTGAAAAAGCATCCGCGCGGTAAATACGTTTCGCTTCTGACCAACTGGTGCGGTGAGTTTTCCTCTCAGGAGGCACGCCGCCTGTTCAGCGAGGCAGGGCTGCCGACATACCGCACACCGGAAGGCACCATCACCGCCTTTATGCACATGGTGGAGTACCGACGTAACCAGAAACAGCTGCGGGAAACCCCTGCGCTCCCCGGAAATCTGACGGCCAATACCGGTAATGCTCGTGCCCTGCTGCAACGCGCCATTGATGATGGCGCGCGTACACTGGATACCCACGAGGTACAGCCGATACTGAATGCTTTCGGCATGCATACCCTGCCGACCTGGATCGCCAGTGACAGTGCGGAAGCGGTGCATATTGCCGAGCAGATTGGTTATCCGGTCGCGCTAAAACTCCGCTCCCCCGATATCCCCCATAAGTCAGAAGTTCAGGGGGTGATGCTGTATCTGCGCACCGCGGCGGAAGTTCAACAGGCGGCAGATGCCATCATCGATCGTGTCAAAATGACCTGGCCCCAGGCGCGGATCCACGGCCTGCTGGTGCAAAGCATGGCCAACCGCGCGGGGGCACAGGAGTTACGGGTGGTGGTTGAACACGATCCGGTCTTTGGTCCACTGATCATGCTGGGCGAAGGGGGCGTTGAGTGGCGTCCTGAAGAGCAGGCGGTGGTTGCCCTGCCTCCGCTGAACATGAACCTGGCGCGCTACCTGGTGATCCAGGGGATCAAGAGCAAGAAGATCCGCGGGCGTAGTGCCTTGCGATCGCTGGATATCGCTGCTCTGAGCCAGTTCCTGGTACAGGTATCTAACCTGATCATCGACAGCCCGGAAATACAGCGTCTGGACATTCATCCTTTACTGGCCTCCGGCAGCGAACTGACGGCCCTGGACGTGACGATGGACGTGGCAGCCTTTACTGGCGATCGTGAAAGCCGACTCGCGATCCGTCCTTACCCTCATCAGCTTGAAGAATGGGTGGAGATGAAGAATGGCGAGCAGTCGCTGTTTCGTCCCATCCTTCCTGAAGATGAACCCCAGCTACAGCGCTTCATCGCCCAGGTAACAAAAGAAGATCTTTACTATCGCTACTTTAGTGAAATCAACGAATTTACCCACGAAGATTTAGCCAATATGACGCAGATCGACTACGATCGGGAAATGGCTTTTGTTGCCGTCCGCCGCACTGATGAGGGTGATGAGATCCTTGGCGTCACGCGTGCTATTTCCGATCCTGATAACGTCGATGCGGAATTTGCAGTACTTGTTCGCTCCGATCTAAAAGGCCTCGGGCTAGGCAGACGGTTGCTGGAAAAGCTGATCGGTTATACGCGCGATCACGGACTTATCCGTCTCAATGGCATTACTATGCCTAATAATCGTGGCATGATCGCCCTGGCGCGAAAATTAGGCTTTACTGTTGATGTTCAGCTGGAAGATGGCATTGTGGGGCTGACGCTGGCGCTGATGTCGACTGGTAAACAAGAGTAAGGTACTGGAAATGTTGACCACTTTAAACGGCACTGGTGGTATGATTGCCCGCTTCTGTTGGCTGCATAGCCCATATAATCCTTCAATGAACAGAGAAGAAACGCACTGTGATGTTGTCCAAATTTAAGCGTAATAAACATCAACAACACCTTGCTCAACTACCGAAGATTTCTCAGTCAGTTGATGATGTAGAGTTCTTTTATGCTCCCGCTGATTTTCGGGAGACGCTACTGGCAAAAATTGCCAGCGCAACGCATCGTATTTGCATTATCGCGCTTTATCTTGAACAGGATGAAGGCGGCAGCGCGATTTTACGCGCGGTATACGAGGCCAAACGTCAGCGCCCTGAACTGGATGTTCGCATCCTGGTGGACTGGCATCGCGCTCAGCGCGGCCGTATTGGTGCAGCCGCATCTAACACTAATGCCGACTGGTATTGCCGCATGGCGCAGGAGAACCCTGGCGTAGATGTGGCGGTTTATGGTGTCCCGGTTAACACCCGCGAAGCGCTCGGCGTACTCCACTTCAAAGGCTTCATCATTGATGATAGCGTGCTCTACAGCGGCGCAAGTCTGAATGACGTCTACCTGCATCAGCTTGATAAATACCGTTACGATCGCTATCACCTGGTGCGTAATGCCCGCATGGCTGACGTCATGTTCGAGTGGGTGGATCAGAACCTGGTGCGCGGTCGCGGCGTGAATCGCCTTGACGATCCCCATCGTCCAAAAAGCCCGGAGATCAAAAATGACATTCGTCTTTTCCGTCAGGAATTGCGCGATGCCATGTTCCATTTCCAGGGTGATGCGGATAACGAACAGCTTGCAGTGACCCCGCTCGTAGGCCTTGGTAAATCCAGCCTGCTCAATAAAACTATCTTCCATCTTATGCCGTGCACTCAGCATAAGCTGACCATCTGTACCCCCTATTTCAACCTGCCGGCAGTCCTGGTGCGTAATATCATCCAGCTTTTACGCGACGGCAAAAAGGTAGAAATAATCGTTGGCGATAAAACAGCGAACGATTTCTTTATCCCAGAAGATCAGCCGTTTAAGATCATCGGTGCCCTGCCTTATCTGTATGAGATTAACCTGCGCCGCTTCCTCAGCCGCCTGCAGTATTATGTCAATACCGATCAGCTGGTGGTGCGTCTCTGGAAAGATGAAGACAACAGCTATCATCTGAAAGGGATGTGGGTCGATGATGAGTGGATGCTGCTAACGGGAAATAACCTCAACCCGCGTGCATGGCGACTGGATCTTGAGAATGCCATTCTGATCCACGACCCGCGTCATGAGCTGGCAGCCCAGCGCGATCGCGAGCTGGAGTTGATCCGCACCCATACCACTGTGGTAAACCATTACCGCGATCTGCAGAGCATTGCTGATTATCCAGTTAAGGTCAGAAAACTGATCCGCCGTCTGCGCAGGATCCGCATTGATCGCTTGATTAGCCGCATTTTGTAATTTTCAGCCCTGTCATTGACGGGGCTTTTTTATGGAGATCGTTGTGCGTTACTTTCTGTTAATGGGCTGTCTGCTTCTGTGTGGTTGTAGCCATATGGCTCAGGATAGCTGGTCGGGTCAGGATAAAGCACAACACTTTCTCGCCTCGGCGATGCTGTCAGCTGCGGGTAATGAGTATGCCCAACGACAGGGGTATAGTCGCGATCGTAGCGCGGCGTACGGCTTGATGTTTTCAGTGAGTCTTGGGGCATCGAAGGAGCTGTGGGACAGCCGCCCGGCGGGGAGCGGCTGGAGCTGGAAAGATTTTGCCTGGGATATCGCCGGGGCAACAACCGGCTATAGCCTGTGGCAACTGGCGGAGCACTAAAGACGGACCCCTTTCCCTTTTCGGTGCAGCATCAGCGAGACAATAAATGCCAGCGCCCCCATCAGCGTAACGTACCAGAAAAAGACGGTCTCATTGCCGATCGATTTTAATGACAGCGCAACATATTCTGCCGACCCCCCAAAGAGTGCGTTAGCTACCGCATAAGATAACCCCACCCCCAGCGCACGTACCTGAGCCGGAAACATCTCTGCCTTAAGAATGCCGCTGATAGAGGTGTAAAAACTGGCAATGACCAGTGCCACCATCACCAGAGCAAAAGCGGCATAAGGGGATGAAACATGCTGAAGCGCTGTGAGAATAGGCACCGTGCATAACGTCGATAATCCGCCAAAAATGAGCATGGAACTACGACGACCGATTTTATCTGACAGCGCACCGATAATGGGCTGAATAAGCATAAAAACAAACAGCGCCACTGTCATGACCATACTCGCCACGTTAGCGTGCATACCCGTGGTGTTGACCAGATACTTTTGCATGTAGGTTGTAAAGGTATAGAAGGTGAGTGAGCCGCCTGCCGTGAAGCCGAGCACCATCAAAAATGCCTTGCGGTTACGCCATAAACCTTTAAATGAACCCGCCTCTTTTAACGTTCTCACCTCTTTTCGCGACGTTTCATCCAGTTGGCGCCGTAACCACAGTGCCACCACGGCCAGGACTGCACCCAGCGCAAAAGGAATACGCCATCCCCAGGTACGGAGATCTTCATCACTCAATACTTGTTGCAGTATTACCACGGCCAGGATAGCCAACAGCTGACCGCCGATCAGCGTGACGTACTGAAAAGAAGCATAAAAGCCTTTACGCCCTTCCACTGCGACTTCACTCATATAGGTCGCACTTGTACCATATTCCCCCCCAACGGATAGCCCCTGGAACAAACGCGCCAGCAAGAGTAAGGCCGGTGCCCATGTGCCAATCGCATCATAGCCGGGTAGACAGGCAATAACCAAAGAGCCGAAACACATCATACAGACTGAGATCAGCATGGACGTTTTTCGCCCTCTTCGATCGGCGATGCGACCAAACAGCCAGCCGCCGATTGGGCGCATCAAAAAGCCAGCGGCAAAGACGCCTGCGGTTTGCAGAAGTTGTGTCGTGGTGTTGCCGGATGGGAAGAAGATATGAGCAAAATAGAGTGAACAAAATGAGTAAACATAGAAGTCGAACCATTCCACCAGATTGCCAGAAGATGCGCCGACGATAGCCCAGATCCTGCGGCGGGTATCGCCGTCTGCCTCTTTTTTACTTTCCGTATCTGTACTTGCTACGGTTTCTGTCATTTTAAATCCCCTGTCTTACATTGCGGGCCATTGCACCCGTTCCAGTAAAACCAGATTTAAAATTTAACGTTAGGTAAAAAAATTGTTTCTATTATGTTTCATTTAATTTTGTGAGATAAGTCATAAAATGCGGCCTGAGGCGAGGGGTATCATCAACCCCACTTTTTTTGATGCGCTTGTTTTCTCTGTAAATAATCTTCATCGGCACGAATTTTATCCCACCATCCCTTAAAGACTTTCGCCGCTTCGGCTTTGACTGGATCGTGATCTAACGGACGCACATTGCGTTCATCATCATACTTTTTGCCGCCTTTGTGGTTGGCATAGCGCCTGGCGCGGGTATACCCCATCTGAATAAATTTCCTGGCCATATCCATACCAACAAAATCATTTTTCTCACGATATTGCTCAAAGAGCGCGTAAATTTCCTGTGCAGATTTTGTCGCGACTTCAGCATTTTTGTAACGCCAGTAGGGCAGGATTTCACTTTTATAAGGTTCAACCAGCAAGACACCCTGCTCTCCCCGCCCTACCTGGTAAAGCTCAGGATGATCACGAAAGTTTGTGTTGGCAAAATCTTGTTGGTAGTTAAATGGGGGATTCGGCAAAATAACCTCGATGACGATGTATATCTTGTTATTTTAGCCAGAGATTGTTGAGTTTGCCCGGGATGGAGAAATGCGAAAAACCCCGTACCTTGCGGTACGGGGT